>NZ_MQUR01000052.1 GCF_001953875.1 Streptomyces amritsarensis | reverse complement strand
CGCGCCCGCGCCCGTACGGGGCACCGGTACCGCGCGGCGGGCCGGATCGCCGGGCCGCGACGCGGTGCTCGCGCTGGGGCTGCTCGGCACCGGCATCGCGGGCCTCGCGGCCTTCTCGAAGGCCGCCGCCGAGACGGACGGCGGGCTCCCGGTGGCTCCGGTCGTCGCCCTGGGCGTGCTGCTGCTCGGCGCGCTCCTGGCGAGGTGGAGCCTGGCTCCGAGCCGGCGGCGGGTGCGCGCGCCGGGGCCCGCGGCGTACGCGGAACCGCCCGCGGAGCTGCCCGACGTCGGGGGTGGCGCCCTCGACCACGGTGCGGTCGACGCGGACGGATTCGAGCACACGGTGGCCGCCTTGTGCGCGCGGGACGGCTGCATCTCGGTGGAGGTGGTCGGCGGCGCGGGCGACCTGGGCGCCGACGTCCTCGCGACGACGGCGGACGGGCGGCGGGTGGTGCTCCAGTGCAAGCACTACGCCGAGGACAACCGGGTCGGCTCGCAGGACCTCCAGCGCTTCGGCGGGACCTGCTTCGCGGTCCACGACGCAGACGTCGCCGTCATCGTGACGACCAGTTCCTTCACGGCGCCGGCCGCCGAGTACGCCGACGCCTGCGGGATCGTCCGCGTGGACGGCGAGGGCCTGGCCGCGTGGACCGAACTCGGAGCGCCTCCCCCGTGGGAGCCGGCCGTCGGCGCGCCCGCGCCCGGCACGCCGTCGAGCTGAGGTCGGACGTCGGCCGGAGGGGCGGCCATCGCCCGCCCGCCGCCCTCACCCCAGGGCACGGTCGAGGTTGAAGGCGGCGCTGATCAGGGAGAGGTGGGTGAAGGCCTGGGGGAAATTGCCCAGCTGTTCGCCGGTCGGGCCGATCTCCTCCGCGAACAGCCCGAGGTGGTTGGCGTAGGTGAGCATCTTCTCGAAGGCGAGCCGGGCCTCTTCCAGCCGGCCTGCGCGGGCCAGCGCCTCCACGTACCAGAACGAGCAGATCGAGAAGGTGCCCTCGGGGCCGTGCAGGCCGTCGGGGCTGGCGGTCGGGTCGTAGCGGTACACCAGCGAGTCGGAGACCAGGTCCATGCCGAGCGCGTCCAGGGTGGAGAGCCACTTGGGGTCGGTGGGCGAGACGAACTTGGCCATCGGCATCATCAGGAGCGAGGCGTCCAGCACGTGGTCGTCGAGTCCCTGGACGAACGCCCGCCGCTCGGCCGACCAGCCGCGCCGCATGATCTGCCGGTAGATCGCGTCCCGGGACTCGCGCCAGCGGGGCAGGTCCGCCGGCAGGCCGCGCCGGTTCGCCAGGCGCATCGCGCGCTCCAGCGCCACCCAGCACATCAGCCGCGAGTACACGAAGTTGCGCCGGCCCGCCCTGGTCTCCCACACCCCCTCGTCGGGCTGGTCCCAGTGCTCGCACAGCCAGTCCACCACGGCACCGACCTCGTCCCAGCGGTCGCTGCTGATCGGCTGCCCCCACTTGTCGTAGAGGTAGATGGAGTCGATCAGCGCACCGTAGATGTCCAACTGCAGCTGGCCCGTGGCGGCATTGCCCACCCGGACCGGTCCCGAGCCCAGGTATCCCTCCAGGTGCGCGAGCTCGTACTCGGGCAGTTCGGTGCGCCCGTCGATGCCGTACATGATCTGTAGCGGACCGGTGGCCCCCGTGCCCCGCAGGATGCCCCGCTCCGAGATGAAGCCCATGAACGCCTCGGCCTCCGTGGTGAATCCCAGGCGCAGCATCGCGTAGACGCAGAAGGCGGCGTCGCGGACCCAGACGTAGCGGTAGTCCCAGTTGCGTTCGCCGCCGACCTGCTCGGGCAGGCTGGTCGTCGGTGCCGCGACGATCGCACCGGTCGGCGCGTAGGTGAGCAGCTTCAGCACCAGCGCGGATCGGTTGACCATCTCGCGCCAGCGGCCGTGGTAGCGCGAACCCGCCAGCCAGTTGCGCCAGAACCGGACGGTCGCCTCGGCCTGCTCCTGGGCCTCGGCGCGCGGGCACGACCGGGGCGGGGCGTCGTCGCCGATCCGGTCGAGGGCGAACACGTTGGACTCGCCTTCGAGGAGCTTGAAGTGCGACCACACGTCCAGGCCGTCGGTCTCCAGGGGTGCGGTGGCGGTCAGCGCGAGCGTCAGCGACGGGGAGCGGAACACCGCCGTGCGGCCTTCGAGGTGCGTGGTGTGCGCCTCGGCGCCGTAGCCGAAGCGGGGGGCGATCCGGGCCCGGAAGGGAAGGGTCCCGCGGACGCACAGCACCCGCCGGATCAGCCGGTGCCGGGAGGCTTCGCGCGACTCGTCGACCACCGGCATGAAGTCCTGGATCTCCGCCACGCCGTCCGCGGCGAAGAACCGGGTGATCAGCACGTTGGTGTCGGGGAAGTAGAACTGCCGGGTGCGGGTCGGGACCTCGGCGGCCAACTCGAACGACCCGCCCCGATCGGCGTCGAGGATGGACCCGAAGACGCTGGGCGCGTCGAAGCGCGGGCAGCAGTACCAGTCGATGGTGCCGTTCGTGCCGACCAGGGCTGCTGTGCGCAGATCGCCGATCAGTCCGTGCTCGGAGATCGGGACGTAACGGCCGCCGTCCGACTCCTCGAATCCAGCCGTGCCGAATGCCATACGGGCCTCCCTGCCGCTGCGGCCCGGGCCGGGGAATGGAGCCTTTCCCTCCATGCTAGACCGCTCCTGGCTGCGGGGTCCGGCGGTGCCGTGCGGGCCGGACGGGCGCCGGCCCGCGCGGCGGCGCTACCGCCCCTGTGCGCCGGGGGGCCGGTAGCCGACCTGCTCGACCCGGTGGAGAGCCTCCAGGGTCTCCTCGACCGTCAGCAGGACGGTCGTCTCGAACGAGCGGAGCGCGCCACCGCGGCTGATCGCCAGCGCCACCGCGGCCATCGACACGTTGTCCGGGGCTTCCCACAGGTTGTAGCCGTCGTGCGTGCCGAAGGCGTACCAGAAGCCGTGGAGGCGTCCGCCGACGGACTCGATGTAAGTCCGGGCGGCCTCGGAACGGTCCTCGGGGTGGCCGGTCAGTCTCGCCCAGGTCTCCGGCGTATAGCTGAACCTCGACAGATACAGTGGCATCGCTGCTCCCTTTCGTCCCTCGAAGGGTGCCCGTGCCGCACGCCGGAACCGCGGCGGCGCCACCACACGTCCCCCTTGCGCGCGGACGGACGACCGTCCCGGCCCGCAGCCGATCAGATAGGGGCCGGCTGCGGCCGTGGGGCGGATCACGGAAGGCATCCGGGGGAGCCCGCGCAGGGTCCTCGCTTGACTGGTGGTCGACGCGCCGGGTAAGGAGAGGCTGTTCATTGCGCAAGGTGTGAAACGGGGGACATATGAAGCCGCTCGAGACGGGTGATCCGACCTCGCTCGGCGATGGCCGGTACCGGCTGGTGGGTCGGCTCGGCCAGGGGGGCATGGGTGTCGTCTACCTGGGGCGCTCGCAGTCCGGCCGTGCGGTCGCCGTCAAGGTCGTGCGTCCCGAGCTGAGCACCGAACCGGGGTTCCGGCGCAGGTTCGCCGACGAGGTCGCGGCCGCGCGGCGGGTCGGCGGCTTCCACACCGCGCCGGTGGTCGACGCCGACCCGGACGGGGAGCCGGCCTGGCTGGTCACGGCTTTCGTACCCGGTCCCACCCTGCAAGCAGTCCTCGCGCGCGTCGGATCGCTGCCCCCGGACACCCTGACCGTCCTGGCGGCCGGCCTGGCCGAGGCGCTGGAGGCGATCCACCGGGCGGGAGTGATCCACCGCGATCTCAAGCCCGCCAACATCATCGTCGCGGAGGACGGGCCGCGTGTCATCGATTTCGGCATCGCGCGGGCCCTGGACGGAACGGCCCTGACACAGACCGGCCTGCAGGTCGGCACCCCCGGATTCCTGGCCCCCGAGCAGCTCACCGGCGGTCGGGCGCTCACCCCCGCGGTCGACATGTTCGCCCTGGGGGTGGTGCTCACCCAGGCGGCGGGCGGCGCCCCCTTCGGCGACGGCCCGTCCGCGGCCCGGCACTACAAGGTGGTCTACGAGGAGCCGGACCTGACCGCGGTGCCCGCCGAGCTCCGCGAAGCCATCGGCGCCTGCCTGGCCAAGGATCCGGCCGCGAGGCCCACCCCGGCCGCCTTCCTCGCCTCCCTGACCGTCCGTCACCCGGACGGCGGCTCCTGGCTGCCGGAGGCGGCGACATCGCTGCTCCCACCGCCGGAACCGACGGTTGCGCCGACCGCGCCGGAAGGCCGGCCGGACACCGCGCAGGACCTCCCCGTACCGGACGCCGGCGCCGACGCCGACGGGCCCCCCGGCGCGGAACTCCCCGGGGAGCAGCCGGGGACCGTGACCGGCCCCGCCGTGCGGCTCTCCCCCGTCCCCGCGCCGGTGCCGCAGGCGGCCCCGGGGAAGCCGCGGCGCCGCCGTGCGGCGTTGGCCGCGCTGCTCGTGGCGTCGCTCGCGGCCGCCGGGCTGTTCGTGTGGCAGCCGTGGCGGGACTCGGCGAAGGACGATGCCAAGCCCGGCGCCGCCACACCCACCGGGTCCGCGTCCACCCCTGCCCCGTTCCCGGCCGATCCCCTGCTGATCCGGCAGGACACGGCCCCGGGCTGGCCCGCGACCTGCCACAGCGTCATCGCCCGCCGGGACGCCGCCGCGGAGAAGCCCGTGCAGCTCATCGCCGGGGGCGCGGGCGCGTGCGACATGCTGCCCCAGTGGTCCCCCGACCGCAGGTCCTTCGCGTTCACCCGCAGTACCTCCGAGGGCACGGCCGTCTGGACGGCCAACGCCGACGGTTCGAACGCGCGGCGGATCACCTCCGTCGCCGGCGGCCGGGTTTCCTGGTCGCCGGACGGCAGCCGGCTCGCCGTGCTGCGCACGAAGGACGGGGTGCAGCAGTTGTTCGTGGTCGTCGTCGCCGACGGCACCGTCCGCCAGCTCACGTCGGGCCAGGGCCCGGTCGAGGATCCCGCGTGGTCGCCGGACGGCAGGAGCATCGCGGTCTGCCTGCAGACGGAGCCCGAGAACTGGCAGATCCACGTGGTCGACCCGGACGATCCGAACCGCGCCCCGCAGCAGGTGACCCGGCTGCCCCATCCGGCACTCGACCCGGTGTGGTCGCCCGACGGCACCACCTTCGCCTACACGGCCGGGACCTACGGCACGGGGACTCAGGGCGACATCCGCCTCGTGGACGCCGACGGCAGTGACGATCGTGAGCTGGTCGCGGGCGGCGCCCACGAGATGGACCCCGCCTGGTCCGCCGACGGCACCTGGGTGGCCTTCGTCCGCGGCACGTACGAGAAGCCCGTGGTCTGGGCCGTGCGCGCGGACAAGACAGGCGAGCGCGCGCTCACCGCCGGCGGCGCGGCCGAGGGGCACCCCTCCTGGCGCTGAGGGCGGCCGGCCCGGCGTCCGGCCCCGCCACCCGTCACCGCTTCACCGCCCGCGGGGGGGGCTTGCGTCAGGGGGCGGGGGCGGGGGCGGGGCCGCTCGTCGCGCTCACCCAGGTGCCGCCCTTGACTCCGTACACCGTCAGGGTGCGGTTGACGGTGTCGCCGTTCGCGTCGAAGGCGACGCGGCCCGTGACGCCGTCGAAGGCGAGCCGCGCGACGGCCTGCGGCATCGCCGCCCGGGCGTCGGACGGCAGGGTGCCGTCGTTGGCCGTCACGATCGCCTTCACCGCCTCGATGACGGCCCAGGTCGCGTCGTACGCGTAGGGGCCGTACCAGCCGGCCGCCTCCGGGTAGCCGGCCTTCCGGTACCGGGAGAGGAAGTCCTGCCCGGCCGCCGATTCCTCGGCGGGCACCCCGATGTTGGTGGCGAGGTCGCCCTCGGCCTTGGGGTTGGTCGTGAGGTACTGCTGGTCGAAGATGCCGTCACCGCCCATCACGGGGGCGGTCACCCCCGCCTGCTTGAGCTGCTGGGAGAGCGGCGCCGCGGTGTCGTGGTAGCCGCCGAAGTAGACGGCGTCGGCGCCCGAGGACCGCACCCTCTCGGCGAGGCCGGCGAAGGCGCGTTCCGCGGGATCGACCTGCTCGGTGCCGACGACGGTGCCGCCGAGCCGGGTGAACTCGGCCGTGAAGCCTGAGGTGAGCGTGGTGCCGTGGGCGCCGGCGTCGTCGACGACGTAGAGCTTGGTCTTCTTCAGCCGGCCGTGCAGGTACCGGGCGGCGAACGGCCCCTGGTCGACGTCCGTGGCGACGGTACGGAAGTAGGTGGAGTGGGGACGGGACGTGGTGCCTGCCGCCCAGTCGGGGCCGAGCGTCAGAACGGGGTCGGTGTTGCCCGGTGAGACGTTGACGACGCCCGCCTGCGCGAGCGGCGCCACCATGGTCCGGGCGACACCGGAGTTGAGGGGTCCGACGACTCCCAGCACCCGGTCGTCGGAGACGAACCGGGCGGCGTTGGGCGCGCCCTTGGCCGGGTCCGCCCCGTCGTCCAGGGCCTTGATCTCGAAGGTGACGCCGGGGACGTGCCCGGTCTCGTTGGCGGTCGCGACCGCCAGGTCGGCGGAGTTCTTGACACCGGCGCCCATGGCGGACAGCCCGCCGCTGAGGGGGGCGTCCACCCCGATGACCACGGTGGCCGAGGAGGCCTTGGAGCCGCTGGCGGGCGCCCTGCCGCGGGATGTGTCGTCGTCCTGGGTGAGTGCCCAGGTCAGGACGGAGCCTGTGGCGAGGGTGGCCAGTGCCGTGCCCAGGATGACGGAGCGCCGGGTGAGGGACCGCTTGGGGGCCGATGCCCGCTCCCGGTCCTTCCCGTGCTCGAGCGTGACCGGGTCTTCGGCCGGGGGCGCGGGCGGATACGTCGGGCGGTCCGGGACGGGACTACCGGCCATGTCGGAGCCGGACCCCGCGTCCAGGACCGTACGGGTCCGCTCCGGCGACGCGTCCGGTGCCGGTGTGGGTGTCGGTGTGGGTGTCGGTGTCGTCCTCGGATCGGGGGCGGGCGTGGGTGCGGGCCTGGGTGCGGGGGTGGCGTCCGCGTCGGTGTCGTAGCCCGCCCCGTCTCCGGGGGGTGCGTCGGCGCCGGTGGCGCAGGACGCCAGCACGGACGCGAGCATCTCGGCGGCTTCCGCCGCACCGACGCGCTGCGCCGGGTCCTTGGCGAGGAGCGCGTCCAGTACGGGCGCCAGCGGGCCGGCATGGACCGGCGGCCGGTGCGGGCGGGTGAACACGGCCACGGCAAGGGCGTGGAGCCCTTCCACGTCGAACGGCGGGCATCCCTCGACCGCGTGGTAGAGGGTGGCTCCGAGCGCCCACAGGTCGTTCGCGGGGGTCGGCCGCTTGCCCTCGAGCTGCTCCGGCGGCATGTACTGCGGCGTGCCGATGACGATCCCGGTGTGGCTCAGCCTGGTCGTGGCGTCGGCGAGGTGGGCGATGCCGAAGTCGGTGAGGACCACGCGGTCCTTGGTCAGGAGCACGTTGTCCGGTTTGATGTCCCGGTGGACGATCCGTGCCCGGTGCGCTTCGGCCAGGGCGTCGAGCATGGCGGCCCCGATCTCGGCCACCCGCCGCACGGGCAGTCGGCCCCGGCTGCGGATGGCCGCGGCCAGGGACTGCCCGCGGATGAGCTCCATCACGATGACGGGGGCGCCGTCGTGCTCGACGACGTCATGGATGGTGATGATCCCGGGGTGGCTGATAGTGACCGCTGCGCGGGCCTCGCCGGTGAACCGCCGAAGCAGCGCCGCGCGGTCGCCGTCGTCCATGCCCGGAGGGAAGAGGATTTCCTTGACGGCAACTTCGCGCCCGAAAAGTTGCTGGTCCCGCCCACGCCAGACCCGGCCCATACCGCCTTGGCCAATGCGTTCGACCAGCTGGTAGCGGCCGGCGATGAGTTCGGGATTCTGCTCGGTCACGCGCACACTCTAGATCCTGGGGGGCCGATCAGGTGACGAAAGAATGGCCTGATCACCCCCCACTGCACTGCTACGGCACCGCCGGCACCGCTCCTGCGGCCCGCCGGGCGGAGCGGAACAGGACGCAGCCGGCCGTCACCTGTCGGGGCAGAGGTCTTCCCATGCCCGGGTGAGGGGGTAGGGGCGCTCTGCGGGGAGCAGCCGCTGAGCCTTGGCGGCATGCCCGGTCTGTAGCAGGGTGGCGGCTTTGCGGACTTGAGGCGTGAGGTCGGTGAGGCTGACGATCCAGTCGTCGGTGAACGTACGGATCAGGTGCCGGCCGATGCCGACCTGGATGCTGTAGTGGTTCAGCGCCGCCCCGCGGGACGACCGTTCCGGATCCCATTGGACGTGTACGGGTGCGTGCGCGAGGGCCGCCGGGTCCGCGGTCGTGAGCACGGCCCGGGACAGGGCCTCCTCCCAGCCGTGGCGGGTGATCCGCACCCCGAGGATGCGCTCCTGGCCCGGTTTGCGGGCCCAGTTGCTGCGGTGCATGAGCCACAGGAACGAGGGCTTGATCCACGTCATCCGGTGGAAGGAGAACGGAGCGGTGAAGCGGCCCGCTCGCAGCGCCGCGTCCGCGATGGCGGGACTGTACGCCTGGTAGACCACGATCGTGCGGGCATCGTAGTCGGCGCGGATCTGGTACTGGGATGCCACGCGACGTACCCTGCCGAACGCTCCACGCGCATCGCAATCCATTTCTCCGCCGCCGGCGGCGAACGGCCGGGCAGGAAGCGGGCGGGCGGGAAGGGAGGCGGGCGGGCGGGCGGGCTCCGGCGGGCGGTCGCGGGGCCGACGGAGCCCGCTGCCGCGGGGGTTGCGCCGTTCGTCAGTTCCGGGTGTCCGTCAGTTCCACGGGGGTCGACGGGGAAGCCGTGCGCTGGTGGGGGACGGGGGTGTGCGGGAGCGGCGTCACGGCTTCGTCGCGCTGGAGGGCGATCGTGTGGGTCGGGGCCGGGATCGAGATCCCCTCCGAGCGGAAGCGCTGGTGCAGGCGCTTGATGAACTCGTGCTTGATCCGGTACTGGTCGCTGAACTCGCCGACGCCCAGGATCACCGTGAAGTTGATGCGCGAGTCCGCGAACGTGTGGAAGCGGACGGCTCCTTCGTGGTCGGGGACCGCTCCGTTGATGTCGGCCATCACGCCGTCGACGACCTCGAGGGTCACCCGCTCGACGTGCTCCAGGTCGCTCTCGTAGCCCACCCCCGCCTGGACCATGATCGAGAACTGCTGTTCCGGCTGGGTGAAGTTGGTCATGTTCGTCCGTGCGAGACGCCCGTTGGGGATGATGACCAGGTTGTTGGACAGGTTGCGCACCACGGTGTTGCGCCAGTTGATGTCGACGACGTAGCCCTCCTCGCCGCTGGTCAGCCGGATGTAGTCACCGGGCTGCACGGTCTTCGAGGCGAGGATGTGCACACCGGCGAAGAGGTTGGCGAGGGTGTCCTGCAGGGCCAGCGCCACCGCCAGGCCTCCCACGCCGAGCGCGGTGACCAGGGGCGCGATGGACACGCCGAGGGTCTCCAGGGCGACGAGGACGCCCATCACGAGGACCACGATGCGCGTGATGTTGACGAAGATGGAGGCCGAGGCGGCCACTGCGGCCCGCGTCCCCGCCACCGACTGCACGAGGCCGGCGACGACGCGTGCCGTGCTGAGCGTGGCGATGAGGATGAGCAGCGCGGTCAGGGACTGGTTGACGAAGCCCGAGACGCGCGCGGTGAGCGGCAGGGTGGTGGCGGCCACCGCGGCGCCCGCGATGAGCGCGGCGCCCGGGGCGATGGTGCGCAGCGCGTCGACGATGATGTCGTCGCCGCGCCAGCGGGTCCGCTCGGCGTGTCGGCCCAGCCACCGCAGGAGGGTGCGCAGCAGCAGTCCGGCCGCGGCGCCCGCCGCCAGGGCGATACCCGCGACGAGCCAGTCGTGGAGGACGAGATCCCGGTTCAACGGACCCCCTCCGTCGCGCGGCGCCGGCCCGGGGGTGTGGCGGCGGACGCCGCCGGCCGTCGTATGAGGTGTGTCGTCACCTTGTCACCTGTCAGTTCGTCGTGCTGTAGGCCGCGTTCGGGCGTGTGTACGCATCCGGAACGGGCTGCCATCCTGCCCCATGACGGGGTGGCCCGCCGCAGGCGGGGCCACGTGCTGGGCCGTGCGCCGGGCCCCGCGTGGGGCCGCGGGCGGGCGGCGGGCACGGCGTCGACTACCGCCGCACGGCGGCGTGTTCCAGTACGGCGCGGACTTCCGAGGCGATCGCGCTCTCGTTGTGTTCGAACTCGGGACCGGTCAGCAGTTGGGGGTCGGCGGGCAGGCCCGTGAGCACGGGGGTGTGGAGGTGGCCGCCGGGCAGGTGCGGGGCGAGTTCGGCGCGCAGCCGGTTGGAGCGGTAGGCGACCTCGTTGGACAGGTAGCCTCCTCCGCCGCCCGCGACGGCGCGGGAGCCGGGCGTCGGGCCGTCGGCCCGGTCGACCGGGGCCGTGGCGCCCGCGGGGATCTCGGTCACCTCGCTGTTGAGGAGGACGGGATACGGGGTCTGGACGGCCGCGGTCACCGCGCCGGCGGGAAGCGTGGTGCGGATGAACTCGGGGCCCGGGCCGAGGCCGGGGGCCGTCACGGGACGTTCGCGGGTACCTCCGGAGAGGGCGCGCGCGTTGTCGGGGTAGGGGTCGGCGGACCGGGCCCGGCCCGCCCAGTCCTCCAGGGTGAAGATGCCGGGGTAGCCCTGGCTGACGGTGGTGATGATGTCGGCCGGGGCGGGGCCGGCCAGGTGCGGGGTGAACGCCCGCTCCACGATGCCGGCGTCGAAGTCGGCGTACCGCACGGGCAGGACGACGGCGCGGATCTCGGCCACGGTGCCGTCGGCGAGGGTGATGCGGCGTCCGTTGAGCAGGAGGGCCGCCGAACCGGACGGGTTGGCGCGGCGGATCTCCGCGTCGAGTCCGAAGGGGTCGAACCCGCTGATGAAGATCCTCCGTACGCCGGGTGCCGGCCGGAAGGCGTTGCCGGTGAGGCCGCGGGAGGCGTCCTCCAGGCGGGCGCGGAGTGCCGCCTTGTCGGCGGGGAACTCCGGCTGCCAGCGGGCGAGTGCGGCGGTCATGCCGAGGCGTGCCCAGTACAGCGGCCGGTCGTCCCCGGCGGCGAGGTCTCCTCCGGCGCGCTGGCCCTGGGCCCGCCGTACGGAGGCCTGCCAGAGGGCCTGGCCCCAGGAGTCCAGGAGTCGTTCGGCCTCGGTGCGGCTGCGCGTGGTGCACAGGGCGGCGGGGAATCGTCGTACGAAGTCGGCGAGGCCGGCGCGCTCGACGAGGGCGCCGGTACGGGGGTCCGCGAGCCGTGACTGTTCGGCGTCGAGCGGTACGGAGGCCGGCGGGCGGCAGGCGGCCGCGCCGTCGTCGTCGGCGGCGTGCGCGGGTGGGGCGACCGTGAGGGGGAGGACGGTGGCGAGGAGGGCGGCGGCCGATGCCGCACGACGTAAAAGCATCATGCGATGTGACATTACATAGGCGCCTCCACCGTCACCAGGCACACCGGCCGCAGTCGTCAGGACTGGCTCAACTCCACTGCCCGCGCGTCCGGTTCGGCGTCCATCGCCGCCCCGTACGTCTTGCGCACACACCCGCGACGCAGGCGCCCGCCACCAGGCCAAACTGGTGATCGATTTTCGGCCGCCGTGTGGGTATGATCCCCGGCAGCAAGGCCGTAGCGCAGAGGTCGTCGCGCCCACGCATCGAGCTGGAGGACGTCGGTTCGAATCCGACCGGTCTTGCGTCTACTTCAGCAACATCCGCAGCAATCGTCTTCTTTCAAGTCGTGATGGACGCCGGGCACCGGCGAAGGAAACCGGTGGAGTGGTGATGACACAGCCGACACCCGTACGGTGCCCCGCGATCGAGCACCCCGACCTGCCGCCGGCCGACCCGGCCGGCCTCGACCCGCTGCTCGCCCGGCTCGCCGCGGACCGGCCCGTCGAGACCGACGAGGCCTTCCCGCTCGGCACCCTGCGCGCCGACGGCCGCGTCGACCTCTGCAAGCAGGGCCTCGGCCCGGCCGGTGCGGCCCGGCTGCTCCCGGCCGCGGCCGCCTCCCCGCACGCCACCCACCTGCTGCTGGGCACCAACGCCATCGCTGACACCGGCGCCCGCACCCTGGCCGAGGCCCTCACCGCCGACGGCCACGGGCTGCGCACCCTCTACCTCGGCTGCAACCGGATCGGCCCCGACGGCCTGGGCGCCCTCGCGGGCGCGCTCACCGCCGACACGACCGTCCGCGCCCTGTGGCTCAAGCGGAACCCGCTCCACGGGGAAGGCGCCCGCATTCTGGCCGCGCTGCTGCGCCGCAACACTGCGCTGCGCACCCTCGACCTGGTCAACACCGGGATCGGAGCCGACGGCGTGCGCCTCCTGCTCGACGCCCTGCTGGAGCGCGAGCAGCCCCTGGAACGGCTCTTCCTCGGCGGCAACGGCCTCGGGCCCGACGCTGCACCGCTGCTGGCCGACCTGATCCGGGTGGCCGGCGTGCGGGAGCTGTACGTGCCCGCCAACCACCTCGGCGACGAGGGCGCCGCGGCCCTCGCCGCCGCCGCGGCCCACTCCGCGCGCCCGGTCCGCCTCGGCCTCGGCGGCAACGGGATCGGCCCCGCCGGAGCGCACGCGCTGGCCGCGTCCCTCGGCGGCATCGAAACCCTCGACCTCGGCCGGACCCTGTCCGAGCGCAGCCTCGGGGCTCCCGGCAACGACCCCGGCGACGAAGGCGCGTACGCCCTGGCAGCCGCCCTCCCCGGCAGCCCCCTGCGCCGGCTGGAACTGCGCCACACCGGCCTGACGGGGCGCGGTGCGAAGAGCCTCCTGGCGGCGGTGCGCGACGACAGCCGGCTGGAGTACGTCGGACTGGGCCCCGGACTCCCCCGCCGCGTCAAACGCTCCTTCACCGAACGGCTGCGCCCCGCCCGGGCCGCGCACCCCGACGTGCGAGCCATCGGCAGCGTGTACCGGTGAGCCTGGCGAACGCGGTACTCGCCGGCGGCTTCACGGCGCAGGACGCCTCCGCCTGGCAGCGGATCCGCCGCCACGCCGTGCCCGGCTGGATGATCGAGCAGGCCACCGCGCACCGGCTGGCCGGCGACTGGCGGGCGGCCTGCGCGGCCGCCGCCGTGGACGTCGGCTTCGAGCTGCCCGACATCGAGGCCCGCTACGGCCCCGCCGTGGCCGAGGCGGCGGCCGAGGACCTGCGCCACCTCGCCCCGGACCTGCTGCGCTGGCACCTGCCCCGCCTCCTGGGCGGCCGCACCACCATCGCCACCGATCTGCGGATCGTGCTCGCCACCTACGACGGCCCCGGTGGGCCGGCGCTGTCGGTCACCACACCCCTCATGAGCGAGGGCCCGCAGCGGCTGCGCCTGCACTGCGCGCCTGTCACCCCCGAGTACAACAAGTACACGGGACGTGGTTTCGTCCCCGAGGACTGGACCTCGATCCGGCCGTTCTGGGACGCGCGCCGCGCACCCGAGCTGGGCGCGCGTTTCGCCGAACCGGACGGCCTCGCCGAGCGGATCGCCCGGCTGCGGGCCGCGGGTGACACCGTCGGCGCCTTCGAGGCCGCGGGCATCACCTGCGACCTGACCGTGCCCACCGCGCGGGAGTACCAGCGTCCGGCGGACCCGAAGGCCCTCCTGGCGCAGCTGCCCGTCGACCTCACCCGGCTCGCGCCGGAGGCGGTGCGGCTCGTGGCGGCCGGGGCGGGCGACCGGTACCGGATCCCGGTGGACTGGCGCTGCTCCCTCCTGCTGGAACCCGGCGGTACCGGTGCGCTCCTGGCCCGCGTCATCGAACCGGTGGAGGCTGCCACCGTCCCGCTGCTGCCCCGGTACGCCTGGCAGCGCCTCCCCGATGCGGAACTGGTACGGACCGGCCGGATCTCCCCGCGCGAGCTGCATCCGCTGGTGGCGGCCGCGCTGTTCCCCGAGGCCGGCCCGGCCGTCGGCCCACCCGGCCCCGACGCGGGCGGGCCCGTACGGGTGCGCTGTCGCGGCGGGTGGCACGAGGTGCGTTCGCGGGACGGCGTACTGGAGGTGCCGCACACCCCGCAGGAGCAGCAACGGGAGCGTGCGATGCGGGCGTTCGGCGGGGCGGTCTCGGGATGCTTCGCCGTCCAGCAGATCTGGACCACGGGCGAGGGGCGGCTGCCGCGCGGCCTCCGGGCCCAGCGGCAGGAGCTGTTCCTGCGCGTCCAGCACGGCGACACCCCCGGTGTGCTGGCGCTCCTGGACGCCGGGGTGGACCCCCGGATCCGGGACGGCCGCCACCGCGGGCTGCTGCACGGACTCCACCTCCTCGACCACGAGGTGCTGCTGCCGCGGCTGCTGGATGCCGGACTCGACCTGGAGTCGCGGGACAAGACGGACCGCACCCCGCTGCTGTCGGCGGTGCACTGGGGCGGTTCGGCGGACCTGGTGAGGGCCCTGCTGGCGGCGGGCGCGCGGATCGACGTCCTTGACGAGATGGAACTGTCGCTGTCCCAGGAGATCCGCCGCTACCGGCGGACCGACCTCGCGTTCCTCCGGGACCGCGTCGACGAGGAGTTCCCCGGCATCGGCGCCGACTGGTTCGACGAGCACATGGAGTACCGGGAGGAAGAAGAGGACGAGAAGGACGACGCGTGAGCGCGCGTGCGCATGCGAACGGGTCACAGCCCGCCGGGGCACAGCCGGCCGGGGCGCAGCCCGCCGGGGCCCTGGCCGCCGCCGACGCCCTGGGCGCCCGGCTGGGCGCCACCCGTACCGAGCCCGCCACCAACGCCCAACTGGAGGCGCTGGCTCTGGCCGTGACGGCCAATCAGCCCGTCCTGCTGTGGGGTGAGCCCGGCATCGGCAAGTCCGCCGGCATGGAGCAGCTCGCCACCGCGCTCGGCGTACCGCTGGAGACCGTCATCGCCAGCGTCCACGAACCCTCCGACTTCTCCGGACTGCCCATCGTCGGCGACGACCCCGCCGCCACCGGCGTTCCCATGGCGCCGCCGGACTGGGCGGTGCGCCTCGCCCGCACCGGCCACGGGCTGCTGTTCTTCGACGAGCTGTCCTCCGCCCCGCCGGCCGTGCAGGCGGCCCTGCTGCGCGTGGTCCTGGAGCGCCGGGTCGGCAGCCTGCGACTCCCGGCGGCCGTGCGGATCGTCGCCGCGGCCAACCCGCCCGCGAGTGCCGCGGACGGCTGGCACCTCAGCCCACCGCTCGCCAACCGCTTCGTCCACCTCGACTGGACGCACAACCCCCGCACCGTGGCCCGCGGCATGGCCGGCACCTGGCCCGAGGTGGCGATCCCCACCGTCGATCCCGGCAGGGCTTCCGGGGCCGTCGCCCGCGCCCGCGGCGCCGTGTCCGGCTTCCTCACCGCCCGGCCGGGCCTGGTCCACCACATGCCGGCCGAGGCAGCCGGGCGGGGCCGCGGCTGGCCGTCGCCCCGTACCTGGGAGATGGCCCTGAGGCTGCTGGCCACCGGGTACGCGGCCTCGACGGGGCGGGAAGCGCTGGCCGCGGCGCTCACCGGCGCCGTCGGCGAGGCCGCCGGGATCGAGCTGCTCTCCTATCTCGAACACCTCGACCTGCCGGACCCCGACCGGGTACTGGCCGATCCCGATGCCTTCGCCCTGCCCGAGCGCGGCGACCGGCAGCTGGCCTTCCTCATCGCCGTGGTCGCGGCCGTGCAGAGCGAGCTCACGCGCCCCCGTTGGGAGGCGGCCTGGGCGGTCCTCGCCAAGGCCGTGGACGCGGGCGTGCCGGACGTCGCCGCCCGCGCCGCCGCGGACCTCGCCGCCATGCGCGACCTCGACTGGCCGGTGCCCGCCGGCATCGACGCCTTCGTGGAACTGCTCCAGCTGTCCGGCGCGCTGCCGGGCGGCGGCTGAGCCCGGGCCGTCCGCCGTGCGCCCCGACCCGGCCCCGAAGCTGGACCGTGCGAAGCTGCTGGCGGCCCGGTACCAGGCGGCCGAGGCCCGGCCGTACCTCGCCTCCGCGCTGTACGCCCTGACCGTGGTCCCCTCGGCCGGGGTGCGCACCATGGGCGTCGACCGGCACTGGCGCTGCTACGTCTGCCCCGCCTTCGTCGAGGCGACCCCGGTCGTGGAGCTGGCGGGGGTCTGGGTCCACGAGGTGGCGCACCTGCTGCGCGACCACCACGGCCGGGCCGAGCGGCTGCCCGCCGCCGACCAGCGCGACCACGTCCGGGTCAACACCGCCCAGGACTGCGAGATCAACGACGACCTGCTCGCCGACGGGCTGGCGCTGCCCGAGGGCCGGATGGAGCCCAGGCTCTTCGGGCTGCCCACGGGCGGACTGTTCGAGGCGTACCTGCCGGGAATTCCCCCCACGCCCCACGGGCCGGACTGCGGTTCCGGCGCCCACGGCACCCCCATGCCCTGGGAGCTCGGCGAGGACGGCGGCCCCGCCCGGGTCGGCCCGGTGGAGGCGGAGGCGCTGCGCCGGCAGACCGCCGAGGCGGTACGGGCCCACCGGCGCACCCGGGGCCGGGTCCCCCAGGGCTGGGCCCGCTGGGCCGAGGAGCTCCTCGAACCCGCCGTCGACTGGCGCCAGGTCTTGGCGGGAGCGGTCCGCGAGGCCGCCGCCTGGGCGGCCGGCGCGGTGGACTACACCTACCGACGCCCCTCGCGCCGCACGCCCGCGCTCGGCGGCCGGGTGGTCCTTCCCAGCCTGCGCAGGCCGCTGCCGCGGGTCGCCGTCGTCGTCGACACCTCGGGTTCGATGGGCCCGGACGACCTCGCGGCCGCGCTCGCCGAGGTCACCGGTGTCCTGCGGGAGGTCGGCGTCGGCGGCAACCGGGTCGCCGTCCTTGCCTGCGACGCCGACGTGCACGCCGTGACACGGGTGCGCAGTGCCGGGGAGGTGGTCCTGGCCGGCGGCGGGGGCACGGACATGCGGGTCGGCATCGGCGCCGCGCTGGCCCTGCCCGACCGGCCGAACATGGTGGTCGTGCTGACCGACGGGTACACGCCGTGGCCGGAGGAGACGCCTTCGTGCCGTCTGATCGCGGCGCTGATCGGCGAGGACGCGCCCGCTCCCCCGCCGTGGGTGGAGACCGTACGCGTGGCTCCCGGCCCGGCGTAGCCCGCGGGCGGCGCGCCCCGCTACGGGCTGCGCTCCGGAAGGTGCAGGGCGAAGCGGCGGACGGCGCCGGTGAACGCCTCGGGATCGTCGAAGTTCGCGAGGTGCCGCGCCCGTGGGATCAGTTCGACGCGGGCGTGCGGGTGGGCGCGGGCGAACTGCTTCTCGCCGGCACGGAAGACGCTGTCCTTCTCGCCGTTGAGGATCAGCACCGGCGCGTCCACGTGGCGCATCGCGCCCGCGTCGAAGCGGCCCAGTACCTCGCCCCAGGCCGCCGGCAGGGTGTGGAATGCGTAGCCGCCGCGGATGGTCGCCGCCACCACCTCGGGCGGGTAGAGCCGGCGCAGCAGCCGGTCGTTCCACCGGGTCAGACGGTCGGCCGGAATGCGCGGGACGAGCCCGGCGACCCACCGGTACGGGAGCGCCCACGCGCCGCTCGTCGAGGCGCTGGCTCCGGCGAGGACCAGCCCCCGCAGCAGTTCCGGGCGGCGCCGCGCGAACTCGAGCGCGGCGTAGCCGCCGAGGGAGTGCCCGACGACGAGAGCGGGTCCGCGGTCGAGGGAGTCCACCGCGGCCGCGATGACCTCCGAGGCCGCGGCCAGGCTCCACGGCTGCGCCGAGCGGGCTCCGTGGCCCGGCAGGTCCACGGCGGTCACGGGGAAGTCCGCCTGCAGTGCGGCGAGCTGTGGGCTCCACTGCCCCGCGCTGAACCGGGTCCCGTGCACGAAGACGATGGGTGGTGCGTCGGCAGCCGCCATCGGTTCCCCCTTGTTCCGCGATCGTCTCGAACACACTCTACCGAGGGGGCAGTTGGCGGCCGGGCCGGATGCGGCATGATCGGGAGCATGACGCACCGCACCCACCTGCCGACCACCGAGTCGGCCGTCGCCGCGATACGGGCCGTCGCAGCCGCATACCGCCGGGCCATGACCGTCACCCACGACATCGGCGCGGACCGGACGTCGCGCAGGAGCTCCGCGCCGCTGTTCTGCGCCACCGATCCCGACGGGTCGCTGCCCCACGAGGCGTTCGTGGACCTGGGCGGCAGCCCGGCCGTCAGCATCCGGCTCTTCCCGGAGGACGACGCGGCGATCACGGTGGACGGGGTGGTATTCCATGACGTCCCCCGCGACTGCGTCCCACCGTTCCTGACGGCCGTCTACGGCGGACTGGCCTTCGTCACGGCGCGGCGCTTCCCTCCCGGCTACCGCCTCTGCGTCCCCCTTCCCGGCGACGAGACCTTCAAGGAGCTCGTGCCGGGCGTCTCGCTCACGCCGTGGCTCTCCGGACGGGTCCGCTGATCTGAACCGGCGGCGCGGGCGGATCCGGCCGGGCCGCCGGTCGGCTCGGCCCGCACCGGCAGCTCCGCCGAGCTGCTGCGGACGGTGGCGAACCTCGTCCACAGCGCCGTCGTCCGCCGTCGCCGAATCTGCCTAAGCTGCCGCCATGGGTCTTGATCTCACACTGTGCATGGCGGACTGGAAGCATCTGGGCGGCGTCCCCGTCGAGCAGCGGATCCAGGCGCTCGGCGACGCGACGCTGTGGGCGGCGGACGACGAGGGGTACCAGAGCGGCAGGACGGCCGGCAGCTGGCTGTGGCCCCCGGACCGCGAGGCCGCGTGGTGTGCCGAGTACGACTTCCGCAGCACGAGCGGCTCGTTCGCTCCGCACGCCCGCGCGGGCGACGCATGGGACGACATGCGGCCCTTCGCCGACGCGTCCCTGCGTGCGGCGGTGGACGCCTTCCTCACCGGGCTGATCTGGGACGAGGACCCCGCCGACGATCCCGCGCCGAGCGGCGGCGGAGGGTTCTTCCCGCCGGCCGCCGATCGTTGGCGCTCGTCGGTCCTCCTCGTGTGCCCGCCGGAGGCGCTGCCCGGCAAGGTACGGGCCTGGGCGCGTGCGGAGTGCCGTCTGGAGGAGCTGCGTGAGGCGTTCGCCGCGGAGTGCGAGGGCTGGGCCGGGCGCCCGGCCTCCTTCGAGCACTTCATCGCGCTCCTGCGGGAGTGGGGCGACATCACCACGGAGGCAGCCCGGCGCGGTTGGGGTCTGGTGGGTCTGCCTTAACGGGCACTCCGGTTGCACGGCGGGATGTACGTCCGGGCAGAGAGTCGCCGCCGGGCGCCGATCGTTGGCCTCGCGTCGGAAAGTCGGCTGATAATGCTTCAGAACCCCTGGTCACGAAGGGTGATCGCCCTGTCGGGGGTGTGGCCCGGCAGCCGCCGCGAAGCGGCTTCCCCGACGTACGGAAAGGCGATCGCGTGACTCCCAGGCACCCCCGCCCGACACAGAAGACCGACGACTCTTCGCTGCAGTCCTCGCGCCGTTCCGCGGCTCCGCAGCAGGCTGCCGCGGCGCCCGCGGGGCTGATGGGGCTACAGGCGAGTGCGGGCAACGCCGCGGTCGTGCAGATGCTCCGGCGGGCGAGTGCCGACCGGGAGCAGGAGCAGCACCGGCACACCGAGGGATGCGGGCATCAGGCGTCCGAACAGCCGGCGGTGCAGCGGTCCGCGGTGCACGACGTCCTGCGCGCCCCCGGACGCCCTCTGGACGACGCCACCCGCAGCGACATGGAAGCCCGCCTCGGTGCGGACTTCTCCGACGTCCGCATCCATGACAACAGCGCCGCCAAGGCCTCCGCCGCAGAGGTCGGAGCCCGCGCCTACACCTCCGGCAGCCATGTCGTCATCGGCGCCGGCGGCGGCGACAAGCACACCCTCGCCCACGAACTCACCCATGTCATCCAGCAGCGCCAGGGGCCGGTCGCGGGGACCGACAACGGATCGGGGCTGAAGGTCTCCGACCCGTCGGACCGGTTCGAGCGGGAGGCGGAGGCGAACGCCAGCCGGGTCATGGCACCCGGGCACCAGGCTGCCGCCGCGGACGTGCAGCGCCAGGCGGCACCGTCGGCCGCCGCCCCTTCCGACCACGCGGTGCAGCGCGTCGCGAGCCCGCAGGACCGGCTGACGGTCGAGTACTGGGAGGAGCAGGCGGGAATGGGCGGATCGAGCAGCTCCGCCGCCAAGGCCAAGTCGGCGCAGATCGCCGCTTCCAAGAAGAGCGCCAGGGGCTTCAAGGCGAGCAAGCCGCCGCGCAGGATCGATGAGATCATCACGACCGTCGGCCCCCGGCTCCTGGCCGAACTGGAGAAGATGCCCGAGTCCTCCGGGCGGATGGAGCTGTACCGCTCCATGAGTTTCGAGGAGGCCTACAGCGCCCTCACCTACTGGGGCGACGAGGCCGCACGGACGGAGATGGCAGCCTACATAGCGGGCGGCGAGGGCACGGCGAAGGAGTTCAGGCAGAAGGGGTACTCCGGCATGACGGTCGGGGCCCACCTCGGGGACCAGGGTCAGGCCGATGCGTACTACGCCTTCCAGGGTGATGCCTACGCGGTCCAGCTGAAGTTCACCCTGAAGCCCGGCGCCCACGAACTGCTCTTCAACCAGGACCACATGGCGCTCGGGCCGGGCTACAAGAACGACCTGATCCGCAAGGCGAACGGCGGGGGCTACCAGAACGCGAACGCCAACGAGGGCACGCTGGGCGGGTACATCGGTGTGAAGGCCGAGGACAACGAACCGTACAGCCTGGGCATCGCCCAGGGCGCCAACGGCAAGAACGGCCGTGAGCTCGGCGCGAGCCAGCTGCTCTTCCAGCTGTTCGTCGAGAACGTCGAACTCGTCAAGAGCAGGTCCGAGAGGGAACTGCCCGGCACGGCCGCCCAGCAGGAACTGGCCGCGTAGGCGCGGCTCGCCGCGGCCGCCCCCGGGGTGCCGGGTCCGCCCGGCCCGGGGGCGTCGACGGTCCCGGGGGTATCAACGGTCCCGGCGGGCTAGATCGAGCCGACGACCTTGCGGGGAGAGACCCGGACCACGACGCGTGTGGCGTCGTCGACGGAGGCGGGGTTGAAGTCCCGGTAGTCCTTGCCGGTGTACTTGCGCGAGAGCTCGTTGATCAGCTCCTGGCCGCCCTCCGTGGTGAGCTCGGCGGTGCCGCGGACCTCGGCGTAGGTGTACGGGGCGTCGGGCGGGTTGATCATCACGGTGATACGCGGGTCACGGCGCAGGTTCTGTTCCTTCCTGCGGCCCTCGGTCGTGGAGATGAGCAGGTCGTCGCCATCGCGCATGAGCCAGGTCACGGACAGTTGCGGGCTGCCGTCGGGCTGGATGGTCGCCACCGTCGCGAACATGGGTGAATCGTCGATGATGCGCTTCAGATCATCGGACAGTGCAGCAGACACGGGCGCAAGCCTTTCCGGAAGGGCGTCCCGTGCCCCGGCACGGAACCCGACAACATCTGACCCTGGGTCACCATAGACCGCGACGACGCCACCCACCGTGACGGCGCGGCTTCGGGTGTCGAATCGGCGGCGCGCCGGATCTGCCGGCGCGAGCAGCCGGCCTTCGAACGGCGGCTACCGGCCCCGGGGGTGGTCCGTCAATGCCGTGCCGCAGCCGCTGCAGTAGCGGGCGTCCGCCTCGATCGCGTGCCGGTGGCACCGGCCGCACACCCGGTGCAGCGGGCACGGCTCGGGCGCGGCGGCGGGTACGGTCCGCCCGATGCTCATCCCGCGGCGTCTGTGGTGCACGGTCAGCACGAGCAGTCCCTCGGGGCCGGCCAGCAGCGCGCGGGGGGTGCCGCGGGGCAGCAGACCGATGAATCCGGGAGCCAGCCGCGACGTGCTGCCGTCCGAGGTGAGGGTGCCGCCGCCGCCGACGACGACCAGCATGACGTCGACCTCGTCCTCGACGTACGCCGCCCCGCCGGTCCCGGGCAGGTGGCGCACGAGGTTGGCGTCCAACTGCCGGTCGGCGGCCTCCAGGCGCCACAGCGCGCCGCTCTCCCCCTGCGCCACCGCCGCGACCAGCCCCGCGACCGTTACGAACTCCGCCTCCCGCACAGCTGTCTTTCCTTCACACCCGAGCCGAACCGCACCGCACCATCATGATCTCTCACCCGCCGCCCGGGCGGCGAACCCGCCGGGAGGTGCGGGCCGGTCACGGCTCCGCCCGGGGAGCGGTCCGGTGCAGTGTACGGACCGCCGGGATCGCGAGGAGCGCCGCGCAGCCCGCCAGGCAGGCCCCCGCCGACACCCACAGCAGCCGGTCCGGGGACGCGAGAGCGGTGGCCGGTCCCGCGAGCATCTGGCCGAGCGCGATCCCGGACACCGAGCCCGCCTGCTCGTACGCGGTGACCCGGTTGAGTACCGCGGGCGGGGTGTGGGTCTGGACGCTGGTCGCCCACATCACCGACCAGAACGCGATGGCCGCGCCGCCGAGGGCGTGGCCCGCGAGCAGCACCGGCAGTCCCGCGCCCAGGGCGATGCACAGCGGCAGGGCGGTGTAGAGCACCATGGCCACCGTACCGGCGGCCAGTGGCCGGACCGGGCGCAGCCGCAGCGCCAGCAGGCCGCCGAGGACCGTCCCGGCCCCGAGGAAGGAGACCGCCAGGCCGTACGCGTGCGGGCCGAGGCGGGCGCCGACCAGTGCCGACCCGAGCGGTACGAGGGGGCCGAAGACGAGGACGCCGTAGCCCATCCAGATCAGGATCACCGCCCACATCCAGGTGCGGGCGCGGAACTCCCGCCAGCCCTGGTGCAGTTCGCGGCGGAGCGAACGCCCTGTGCGGGTGCGGGAGCCGGTGGCGGCCGCGGGGTGCGAGGGTGTGACGGCGGGGTCGAAGCGGATGAGCGCCAGGCACAGGGCGCTGAGCAGGAAGGTGCCGGCGTCGATCGCGTAGACGGTTCCGGCGCTGGTCAGGGTGATCAGCAGCCCCGCGAGGGCCGGCCCGAGCAGGTGGGCGAGCGCGTCGGCCACCTTGAGGGTGGCGTTGGCCCGCTGCGGTTCGCGGGCGACGAGCGGGACCATCCCGTTCACGCCCGGCAGGAACATCGCGACGGCCGCGCCGGCCAGGGCGGCCATGGCCACCAGCAGCCAGAAGGGCGGCTTGCCGGTGAAGAAGGCGGCGGCCAGCACCCCTTGGGTGAGCACGCGGACGAGGTCCGCGGCGACCATCATCCGGCGCGCACCGAACCGGTCGGCGAACACCCCGCCGAAGAGGACCAGCAGGACGAACGTCCCCGTCCAGACACCGAGGACGAGGCCGACTCCTGAGACCCCGTAGAGCGCACCGACCGCCAGGGCGACGACCACCGGCGTCATCGCGTCGCCGAGGAGCGATACCGCACGGGCGGTGAAGTAGAGCGTGAACGGCCGCTCCCACAAGGGGTGTTCATCCGGTTCGGTCGGGGCGGGCTGTGCGCTGGGGGTCCGTGTCGTGGTCACAGCACCGATATTGGACTGGACCAATTGACCGTCCCCAGTGTCCTGAACGACACGATGGGGTACTTTCGCGCCATGACGTCGCGTCCGATGCCGAAGTCGCCCGCGCCGCACCGGGTCGTGGCCCTGCTGCAGCCCCCGCAGTCCACGTTCGCCCTGGCCTGCGCGAGCGAGGTGTTCGGCGACCACGGTCCGGCGATCCCCGCCCGCTACGCGTTCGAGGTCTGCACCGAGCACCCCGGTGCGGTGCCCACCGAGGCCGGCTACGACATGCTGGTGACGACGGGCTTGGACGCGTTGGAGCGCGCGGACACCGTCCTGGTCCCCGGTTGGCGGCTGCCGGCCGGTGCGGGGGTGCCGCCGGCGGTGGTCGCGGCGGTCCGCCGGGCGCACGCGCGCGGCGCTCGGGTCGTCGGGCTCTGCTCCGGCGCCTTCGTACTCGCCGCCGCGGGGCTGCTGGACGGCCGGCGGTCCGCCACCCACTGGGCGCAGGCAGCCGAGCTGTCCGCCCGGTTCCCGCGGGTCGACGTCGACCCCGCCGTGCTGTACGTCGACCACGGCGACGTCGCCACGAGCGCCGGGTCCGCGGCCGGTGTGGACCTCTGCCTGCACCTGGTGAGGGTCGACCAGGGAGCCGCGTACGCGATGCGGATCGCCCGGCAGATGGTGATGCCGCCGCACCGTGAGGGCTGCCAGCTGCAGTACGCCGAACTGCCCGCCTCCGGGCCGGTCGCCGATTCGCTGGCGCCGCTGCTGGAGTGGTTGGACGGGCGGCTGGACCGACCCGTGAGCGTCGCCGAGATGGCGGCCCGCTCACAGGTCTCGGCCCGCACGCTGACCCGGCGCTTCACCGAGCAGTTGGGCATCAGCCCCGGACGGTGGCTGCTGGACCGGCGGATCGCCGCCACCCGGGCGCTGCTGGAGGAGACCGACCTGCCCGTGGAGACCATCGCCCGGCGGGTCGGCCTGTCCTCCGCCGTCAACCTGCGCCGGCGCTTCCACGAGGCCCTGCGCACCACGCCGGCCGCGTACCGGCGCACGTTCCGCGCGGACAGGGCGACCGGGTAGCCGGGGCCGGGCGGCTCACTGCCGGCCCAGTGCCATCCACCGCTCGGGCGCCTCCAGCGGGACGAAGCCGATCTTGGCGTATATCTCGTGGGCGTCCGCGGTGGCCAGCAGGACGCGGCGCAGGTCGTAGCGGGCGAGGTGGTCGCGCACCGCGGTGACGAGCGCGGTCCCGATCCCCTTGCCGCGCACTTCCGGGGAGATGTACACGTCGCACAGCCACGCGAAGTCGGCCTTGTCGGTCACCACGCGGGCGTAGCCGACCTGCCGGCCGGAAGCCCGGTCGTAGACGCCGAAGTTCAGGGAGCCGGCGATGGCCCGGTCCTGCTTCTCCCGGGACCGGTCGCGGGCCCAGTAGGCGTCCTGCGACAGCCATCGGTGGACGAGCTCCGCATCGATCCGGGCGGAGTCGTCGGATATCTCGTATGCATCGGGAAGATCAGTGGTCATGGCTGCATCCAAGCAGTCCGGCCGCTCCCCCACCGCTGGTTTTCGCTCCGCGAGATGATCACTTCACGGGGCGGCGTGCGAGGATCCACACCATGGGTCACACGATCGCATGGACGCACGAAGTGGGGGGTGAGCCGTCCCCCGGCGCCGGGGGCGTACTGCGCCTGCTGCGGGACACCGCCCGTGCGGAGGCGGACGGGCGCGTCGAGATCCTGGCTGCCGCGTGCGGGATGTGCGGTCCCGAAGAGGTGGAGTTCGAGGTCGCCAAGGGCGAGTGCTTCTGCGTGGGTTGCTGCATTCCGCTCGGGATCGTCGACGGGTACGCGCACCCCGCAGCGTTCTACCCGTGGCGGCTGGAACCCTCCGGGGCCCCGCTGCCGCCCGCGTCGTCGGGCCCCGGCTTCGAGCCGTCGGACGTGCCCCGCTGCCCCGCGGGCCACGACGTGTTCCACGTGGCGGTGGCCCTCGCCTTCGCCGCGGACGGCGTGCTGCGGGGCATCTCGGTCGCCTTGCGGTGCCCCGAGGACGGGGCGCTGTGCCTGTACGTCGACAACGCGCGCGTGGTGCCGCGCACGGCCTGACCCGGCCCCGCCCGGCCGGGAGTCAGGACTGCGCGGCGGGGCTGCTGCGTTGCTGACGGGTCAGGGGCCCGGGCGCATCGCGCGCAGCCGGTCGGCCACGTCGTACACGTTCAGGCGCAGGCCGCGGATGTCGGTGATCAGGTCGCGCCACGGTTCGAAGGCCGTGTCCACGTCCTGGCCGGAGGCCCTGATGTAGGCGACGGCGATGCCGTAGCCGAAGTACTCGTTCCTGGCGGGCAGCGGGCGCAGCAGCACGATCTGTTCCAGCAGTGCCGCTGCCCGCCAGTACGCGTCGGGCGGGTCGGTCGCCAGCGCCGGCGTGTTCACGCGGTGCCGGGCGACGGCGGCGACCAGACCCGAGTAGTCGAGCACCCCCAGGTCCTGGCCGAGGAGTTCCTCCTGCCGGTCCAGGAGCCACCGGATGTCGATGTGCAGCTCCAAGATCAGGCCGCCCGGTCGGCGCGAGCGGAGGACGGCAGCCCGCCGAACTCGCGGTCGAACGCCTCCGCGATGCCCGGCCGGCCGACGACTTCGCGGAACACCGCGGTCGCCCTGCCCAGTGCGAGCTGGTTCTCCTCCTCGATGGCCAGCTCCGCCAGGTAGGCGCGGACGCTCATGCCGCGGGCGGCGGCCACCGCGGCGAACCGGTCCCGGGTCGCCGAGTCGATCTTCACAGTCGTATCTGCCATGAGCCGAGTATGCACCGGTGCATACCTTTGTGAATACCGTTCCGGGATCGCGGGCCCATTCGTCACGACCGGGGAGCGGGGGCCGGGGCCGCCTCGGCCGGCGCCGGCGCCGAGGGGGCGGGGAGGGGTGCGGTGCGCCGGCCGCCGACCGCGATGGCGGTGACGCCCAGCACGGCCCACACGGACAGGACCAGCGCGGGTCCGGCCGCGCCTGCGCCGTCGAAGAAGGCGACCGAGCGGAGCATGGAGCTGCCCGCGCCGGGCGGCAGCCACTGCCCGATGAGACCGGCGGGCTCGGGCAGCAGCTGCGGCGCGCCCGCGGCGCCGGAGAACGGGTTGCCGAGCAGGACGACCAGCAGGACGCCGAGGCCGATGCCGGCCTTGCCGAGGAGGGCGTGGAGCCCCGCGACCCCGCCGGCGATGGCCGCGACGGTCAGCGCCAGGACGCCCGCCTCGGCCCACCAGTTGCCGGTGAGGACCCCCAGCCAGCTGTGCGCGAGGGCGGCTCCGGTCAGGCCCACGAGGGTCGCCGCGCCGAGTACGGCGGTGACGGCGCGGCCGCCGCGCAGTCCGCCGAGGGAGACGAGGGCGCCGGCCGCGACCCCGGCGAGCGCGAGGGGCAGGACGCTGGCACCGAAGCCGGTGCCGCGGGCGTCGGCTGCGGGCGCGGGCACCACGTCCGTGACGGGCACGGCCGGCGCCCCGGCCGGCGCCCCGGCCGGCGTCCGGGGGGTGAGGGCCTGGGCCAGCAGCTGCGCGACGGCGGGGCTCGCGGCGGACGCGGTCAGCAGGCGGGGGCCCTGCGGGGTGGCGACGACCGCGCCGTAGACCTCGCGGTTCTGCACGGCGGTGCGGGCGGCGGCCTCGTCGGCGTACCGGTGGATCTCGAAGGCCCCCGCGCGGGAGGTGAGCCGCTGCTCCAGCGGGGCGGCCGCGGCGGCGGGTCCGGCGACACCGAGGGGCAGATCGCGCGGGGCCATCCGGGTGGCGGGCCAGGCGAAGGCCCAGAGGGCCAGCGCGGCGAGGAGCGGGACCATCACCATCACGGCCAGGACGCGGCGCGAGGCCGGGACCGTGGGGCTGGGGGCGGGTGTCACGGGCATGGCGGGCCTCGATTCAAAGAGAAGGATCGTTCGTTTTACGCCCTGGGCCCACTGTGGGACGACCGCTGGTCCTTGTCAAGAATGAATGTTCGTTTTAGCGTGGGGGCATGGCACGTGTATCCCAGGCGCACCTCGACGCCCGCCGCCGGCAGATCCTCGACGGCGCAACCCGCTGCTTCACGCGCAACGGCTTCCACGCCACGTCCATGCAGGACGTGCTGAAGGAGGCCGACCTGTCCGCCGGGGCCGTCTACCGCTACTTCCGCAGCAAGGAGGAACTGATCGCCGCGATCGCCGAGGAGACGTTCGTAGAGATCCGCGGCGCGTTCGAGGCGGCGGCCGAGCGGACCCCGCCGCCCGGTCCGGACCTGCTGATCTCCGAGGTCCTCGGCACGATCCTGGACGTGCGGGCCGGGCAGCCCGGAGCCGACCCCCGGGACTTCCCCCGCCTGATGCTCCAGGTCTGGACCGAGACCCTGCGCAACGAGGAACTCGCCGCCCTGCTCCGCCGCGGGTACGCGGAGATCAGCGGGGCATGGGTGCGGCTCGTGGAGGGCTACCGCGAGGCGGGCATGCTCGCCTCCGACGTGCCCGCGGAACACATCGCACGGACCCTCATCGCGGCGACCCAGGGGTACCTGACCCAGCAGGCGCTGTTCGGCGGGATCGACCCGGGGATGCTCCGGGACGGACTGCGCGGCCTGATGTCCATGGGCGACGGCGCCCCGGCACGGCGCTGACCCCGGCGGGAGCCGATCCCGCCGGGGTCACGCCGCCGGCCTCCGGTCCGTCAGGTGCCGGGCCGAAGCCGCGGCCGGCCCGTGGACGAGGCGGGTTCAGCAGTTCGGGATGGGGACCCAGCGGCTGCCGTTCCAGTAGTCGGCCTGGTCGTTGCCCTGGCCGGACAGGTAGTAGGCGGACACCCAGCCGCGGCTGCCGGCGGGGGTGTCGAGGTCGGTCAGCAGCCACCACCGGTTGTAGTTGCCGCGGCCGTCGTTGACCTCGCCTCCCCACGCCCTGCAGTTGACGTAGTTGCTGCCCGCGTAGAGGTAGCCGTTGGGGCCGCACGGATGTCCGTTGCCCGTCCCGCAGACGGTGTTCGGATACCCGCCCGCCTGGGCGAACGTCGTGATCCAGTACGTGCCGTAGGCGTGCGCCCGCGGCGCCGGGAGGGCCGCGTTCGCCGCGAGGGCGAGCAGCAGGGCCGTCAGCAGCACGACGGTGCTGCGAACGGTCGAGGCGGTAGGGAAGCGCATCGGTTCTCCGGATGAGGTGAAGGGAGCCACAAGGGCTACAGGTTCACCGAGACGCACGAGTCCCAGCCGACGACGTCCTCACAGATGTTCATGTACTTGTATCCGGTGATGTATCCGTTGCCGCAGCCTCCCAGGCTTCCGTTGGGGTCGCCGTACTGCCCCGTGTCACGGCTGCCGTAGGTCTTGCTGAAGTACACGTAGACCCCGTTGCCGTCCTGCTCCATGTCGCAGACCTCGAACCAGCCGTTCGAGGTGTCGTACGTCGCGTAGTCGGACCCGTGGTTGACGGTGTGCCTGGCCGCGTGCGCCGACAGCGCGGTGCCCAGGGTGAGCGCGCCCGCCATGGCGAGGGTGGCAGCGGTTCGGACTACGGCTCGTGACGCTCGCATCGGTCCCCCATCGGTCGTGGATGTGTTCGTGGTGGCGCAACGACGCTAGCTCCGCCGACCGGCAGCGTGCGATCCCCGGAAGTGGGGGTTTCACCCGTCGCGCCGCTGCGGTAACAGACCCGCGTGACGCCAGCGAACCCGGCTCGACCCAGCGACCGCGGACTGCGCCGCGCCCAGGCGGCAATCGCACGGCTGAGCCGGGAGTCACCCGACCCGACGGCACTCTTCGCCCGCGTCGCCGACATCGTTCCCGAGGTCGTCCCGGCGGACGGCGTGTGCGGGCTGACGCTCGACCCGGCCACGCTCCTGCACACCGGCGGCTTCCACCACCGGGGCGTGCCGCACTCCCACCTGCCGCGGCTGCTGCAGATCGAGTACGGCGAGGAGGACGTGAACCAGTTTCCCGGCCTGGTGAGGACCGGTGGGACCGCGGCAGGGCTCTGGCAGGCCACCGGACACCGCCCCCACTCCAGCTCCCGCTACCGCGACGTCTACCGGCCGGCCGGAATGGGCGACGAGATGCGCGTGCTCCTGCGCACCGGCCACACCGTGTGGGGTGCGCTGGTGCTGCACCGCGGCGGCGACCGGGCGCCGTTCGGCGGCGGCGAGATCAGCGCGCTGGCGAAGCTCGCGCCGGCCGTCGCCCAGGCCCTGCGGGCCGCGTACCTACGGCACGACGTCGCCGCCGCCGACTGCGAACTACCCACCGCACCGGGGCTGTTGCTGTTCCACCCGAACGGAGAGCTCGACCGGGCCACCCCGGCGGGGCACCTGTGGCTCGAGCAACTGGACGCGGCCGGGGCGCAGTCGGCCCCGCTTCCGCAGCCCGTGCTCCACGCGGCCGGCAGGGCCCGCGCGACGGGTGACGCCTCGCTGCGCATGCGCAGCCGCAACGGCCCGTGGGTGTCCGTCACCGCCACGCGCATGGGCGCGGAGGGCGCCGTCGCCGTCATGGTCCAGCCCAGCAGTCCCCAGCACGTCATCGGTATCCTGATGGAGGCGTACGGGCTCACCCCGCGCGAACAGCAGGTCGCCCAGCTGGTCACCTACGGAATGTCCGACACCGACATCAGCCGGCGGCTGGGGATCTCACCGCACACCGTCCGCGACCACCTCAAGAAGGTGTTCGACAAGACGGGGGCGAACAGCCGGGGAAGGCTTCTGCAGCTCCTGTACTTCAGCCACTACCAGCCGGACGTCGACAACGGCCGCACCATGGGACGGCGGGGCTGGTTCCATAGTGCTCAGGTCTGACGGCCGGGCCCCGGAAATCATCATCCGGTCGCACCGGCCGCGGGACCGGCGCCGCAATGATGTCCGTCATGGCACAAGAACTCGCAACCCTCGCCCGGCAGACCGCGGACCGGCTGGCCGAGGAGCACGTCGGCGTGGTGGTGGCCGCGGTGGCGGACGGCGCCGTGGAGATCCGGGGCGCCGGGAGCACCGGCACCCGCGAGGGCCGTACCCCCGGACCGGACACCCTGTTCGAGATCGGTTCGGTGACCAAGCCGTTCACCGCCCTGGCCCTGGCACGCCTGGCGTCCGCCGGCACGGCAGGGCTGGACGAGCCGCTCGCCGATCTGCTGCCCGCCGGAACGGCCGTACCGTCACGCGACGGCCGGCAGATCTCGCTGGAGCACCTGGCCACCCACACCTCCGGGCTGCCACGGCTGCCGCGAGGCACTCTGCGCCCGGCGCTCCTGGGCCGGACGAAGGCGGATCCGTACGCCCACTGCACAGCCGACTCCCTGCTGTCGGGGCTGGCCAGGACGCGCCTCGGGGCCGTGCCGGGGAAGCGGTTCCGCTACTCCAACCTCGGAGCCGGGCTGCTGGGCCTCGCCCTCGCGCACCGGGCCGGCACCGACTACGAGTCCCTCATCACCCGGGAGATCTGCGCCCCGTTGGGCATGACCGACACCGTCGTGACGGTGGACGGCGCCCGTAGCGGACGCTGCGCTCAGGGCCATGCCCGCCGCGGCAGGCCCGTCCCACCGTGGCACCTCGCCGACCTGGCGGGCGCCGGAGCCCTCCGGTCGACCGCGAGCGACCTGGTGGCCTTCGTACGGGCCCAGTTGGACGGCGGACCCGAGGGACTCGCCGAGGCGATCCGGCTGAGCCGGACGGTGGAGCGCCGTACGAGTCCCTTCGCCTGGGTGCACCTCGGCTGGATGGCGCACCGCCTGCACCCCCGGCAGGGCGCGCACCTCCAGATCTGGCACAACGGAGGAACCGGCGGCTTCTCCTCCTTCGTGGGCTTCGACCCGGAGAAGCGGCTCGCCGTCATCGCGCTCGGCAACACCAGCCGCCGCCCGGTGGACGGCCCCGCCTTCGACCTCCTGCGCACGCTCCAGCAGGAGCGTGCTTCCGCGCCCCACTGACCCGGCACCGTGCGATCCACGGCCGCCCCGGGGCCCGCCGGGCGGACCCCTCAGTGGATCTGGGCGAAGGCCTCGCACGCCGCCGGGCCGTCGGGATCCTCCCGCAGGCGCAGCCACAGGGTGACAGTGGCGCGCTTCAGCGCGGTGACCGATCCGGCGTACGCGCGGTACGTCGTCAGGCGCTCCTGGCGCAGCTGCCCGGCGCGGGTGGAGTCCTCCGCCCTGGCACCGGCGCGGCGCTGGACGGTGAGGGTGATGACGGAGCCCAGCAGGGTTCCGGTGACGGCGATCAAGCCGGCCGGCACAGCCTCCATGCCCGCATCTCACCACGCCGGCCGGCCCCCGCACACCCCGCGGGGTGGCTCCGTCACCGCTTCAGGTAGGCCAGGACGGCCAGCACGCGCCGGTTGTCGTCCGCGGACGGTTCGATCCGGAGCTTGGTGAAGATGGCCGCGGTGTGCTTGGCGACCGCGCTCTCGCTGATGAACAGGGTCGCCGCCACGGCCGCGTTGGAGCGGCCCTCGGCCATGAGGCGCAGGACGTCCAGCTCGCGCGGCGTGAGGTGCGCCGTGGTGCCGCGGGCGTCGCTGCGGGCCAGCAGCCGTGCGATGACCTGCGGGTCCATCACCGTCCCGCCCGCGGCCACGGTGCGTACCGCGTCGACGAACTGGGTGGTGTGCGTGATCCGGTCCTTGAGGAGGTAGCCGATGGCTCCCCGACCTCCGGCGAGGAGTTCGTGTGCGTAGAGCTGGTCCACGTACTGGGACAGGACGAGGACCGGCAGCGCCGGCCGGGACCGGCGGGCTTCCAGGGCCGCCTGGAGGCCTTCGTCGGTGAAGGTGGGTGGTAGCCGGATGTCGACCACGGCCACGTCCGGCTCCTCCTCGAGGAGGGCCCTGAGCAGGGCGGGTCCGTTGTCGACGGCGGCGATGACGTCGAAGCCGTGGTCCTGGAGGGTGCGCGTCAGCCCGTCCCGGAGGAGGAAGAGGTCTTCGGCGAGGACGACGCGCACGGTATCTCCAAGGTCGCGGTGGTCGGGCCGCCCCGCGGGCTGTGCAGGACGAGGGTTCCGTCGAAGGGTTCGATGCGGCGGCGCAGGCCCCGCAGGCCGCTTCCGTCGGCGTTCGCGCCACCGCGGCCGTCGTCGGCGACCGTGACGCGCAGCATGCCGGCGGTGTGGCTGAGGCTGATGCGGACCTCGGGGGAGCCCGAGTGCTTGGCGGCGTTGGCGAGCAGTTCCGCGACGGCGAAGTAGCCGGCCGACTCCACGGGGGCCGGGAGCCGGCCGGGCAGGGCCGCGTCCACGTGGACGTCGAGGTGGCTGTCGAGGGCGAGCGAGCGCACCGCGTCGCCGAGGCCGCGGTCGGCGAGGACGGGCGGCAGTACGCCGTGGAGGAGTTCGCGCAGGTCCTGGAGGGCCCGCTGGGAGGTGGCCCGTACCTCTTGCAGCAGGGCGCGGGCGGCCGGCGGATCGTGGTCGAGGAGGCGGCTGGCCTCGTCCAGGGTCATGCCCAGGGCGACCAGCCGGGCCTGTGCCCCGTCGTGCAGGTCGCGTTCGATGCGCCGCAGTTCGGCGGCCTGGATGTCGAGGACGTCGGCCCGGGATCCGGCGAGGTGTTCGATGCGGCGGACGAGTTCGGTGGTGTACGGGGCGGTCAGCAGCCGCCCGCTCCAGCGTGCGTGCAGCCGCAGTACGAGGGGGGCCAGACGCAGTCCGGCGGCCGTGAACCCGAGTGCGAGGACGAGTGCGGCGAGCATCGCCGCCGAGGAGTCGACCAGGACGAAGGCGTACCAGTTGCCGTCGCCCAGGAGCCGCCAGACGAAGGGCTGGACGGCCGCGCCGAAGAGCCCGTACCAGACGAGGGCCGGCGGGGCGGCGGCGATGAGCGCGCCCGTGACGGGCTCCGCCCAGGCCCATCGCAGGTCGTGCCAGAACCCGGCGTCGCCGAGGATCGCGAGGGCCCGTCGGCGGCGGCCGCCCGGGCCGGCAGGGCGGGGCGGGAGCGGTCGCGGCGGGCTGATCAGCGTCCCCGTCCGGTGGGCGGCCCAGCCGCGGTAGCGGTCGGACATCCGGCGCAGGGCCGTCGCGGCGGGCGGGAGCAGGAGGAAGCCGACGCCGACGGGCAGGAGCAGCAGGGCCCCGATCACGAGGCCGCCGGCCCCGGACACGGCGAGCGCGGCGAGGGACAGCAGCTGGCAGCGGCCGAGGTCGGCCGCCAGGCTCCCGGTGCCGGGCCGCCGCCTGCTCATCCTTGCCGCCCTCCCCGCCCGTCGTCCCGTCATGTCAGCGCGTCCCGGGCGCCGTTGCGACGATGATCTCATCCGGCGTCGCGTGCCCCGTCCGGCGGGCCGCGGCGATCCACAGGACCGCTGCGGCCAGGCTCGCCGCTCCGAGGAGCAGCATGGGCTCCGTCGCCGCGGTCGTCTCGTCGGTCACGTACAGCATGCCGAGGTTGATCAGGGTGTGGAAGCCGCCCGCGAGCAGGAGCCGGTTGCTCCGTACGCCTTCCAGGGCCAGGCCGAGGATGACGGACATCGCGGTGGTGGCCAGCAGGAACCCGGCGGCGTAGGCGGGCTCCTGCGCGAAGACCGGTACGTGCCACAGGCCCCACAGGACGCCGACCAGCGCGGAGGCGGTGACCGGGCCGAAGCGGGTGCGCAGCAGCGGCTGGAGGTGGCAGCGCCATCCGATCTCCTCGGCACAGGCGCCGAGGAACTGGGCGGCCACGACCAAGGCGAGGGGGTGGGCGAAGGCCCGGGGGCTGGTGACCGGGAGCGAGCCGGAGGTGAGCAGGCCGCCGCACACGCACAGGGCGGTGATCAGGACGGGGGTGAGCAGCAGAGCCGCCCTACGCCCGGCAGGACCGGCAGGACCGGCAGGACCGGCAGGCTCGGCAGCACCGGCAGGGCCGGCCGTACGTGCACGGGTGGGCAGGGTGCCTGCGAGCCGGCCCCTGATCCGGCCCGGCCACAGCAGTGCCGCGGCGGCCACGGCGACGGCGGGCCCGACCTGCGTCAGTTGCACCACCTCGGGCGGGATACCGGTCGCGGGCTGGAGGGCTCCGCACATGCCGGCCGCGACGAAGGCGACCGCGAGGAACACCCCCGCTTCCGCCGCCCACGGCGTCCGCGGGGCGCGCCGCCTCCCCTGCTCGTGCGCCCCTGCCCGTGCCCGTACCCGTACCCGCGCCTTTGTCTGTTCCGGCATGCCGTCCGGCCTCCCCGTGCCACGCTGCGGGCGTGCCTGTCACGCCCCGGATCGACTCTGCCGGTCGGGGTGCCGTCCGGTCCTTGTACGTGGCTGCCGAAGCGGGGTGTACCCAGGTACACCCCCGCTGCCGGGCGGTACGCTGGGCCGGCCGCGCCTGACGGGACCGCCACCGCTGCCACTGCCGCGGGGTGGCGGGTGAGGGCCACCGCGGCGAGGACCGCGACCCGGGGGCGGGCCCCGCCCCCGGCCGGCCGTGGAGGCGTACGCCGAGCCAGGACCGGGCGCCGCCGCCCGTGTGGGCGCAGACCATGCAGGGCGGTGCGAAGCCACGGGCGCGGTCGGCGCTCGCGCCGGAGGGGCAGGTCGCCGCGGTGCGCTTCGAGCGGACCGCTCCGGAGGCCGGTGACTCGGACGGGCGTCACGAGGACATCGAGGCGCAGCGGGTGCCGCGCTCGGGCGGGTACATGGGCGTGCCCCTGCCGGGGCCGCCCTTCGACCTGCACGGCGATGCGGCCGGGCCCGGCGGGCGGCCCGCGGGACGGCGTCCCTACCGCCCTACCGCCGCGGCGGCGCCCACGCGCCCGGCCATTCCGTGCGCAGCATGCCGAACAGCACGCTGTCGTAGCGCTTGCCCGCGACCAGGACGGCGGACCGGCGGCGCCCCTCCTCGCGGAACCCCGCCCTGGTGAAAGCGCGGACGGCCCGCTCGTTGCCGCTCCAGGTGTCGAGCTCGATCCGGTGCAGTCCGAGGGCGCCGAACAGATGCCCCACCAGCAGGCGCAGGGCGTCGGAGCCGTGGCCGCGGCCCCAGCGGTCCCGTTCACCGATGGTGACGCCGACCGTGGCGAGCCCGGCGACCGGATCCAGGTCGCGGTAGTCCACCATGCCGATCACCGTGCCGTCGGCCAGGTCCTCGACCGTGAAGACGGCCGACTCCCTGGGGTTCAGCCTCAGCATCGTCTCGAATCCGAGGTCCACGGCTTCGGCCGTGACCGGGCCGAAGCACGGATCTCCCCCGGTGGCCCAGTGGGCTACCTCCGGGTCGTTGCGCCACTTGAGGTGGTGTTCCGCATCCTGCGCGCGGAGTGCGCGCAGCCTCACCAGTTCTCCTTCGATCATGCACATGATCGTAGGGGTTCCGCGGTGCCGATGATCTTGATTTATCGGCTCGCGGGGACGGGGGCGGCCCGCTCACCCGCCGGTGAGGGCGGCCCGCAGCCGGCGGGCCTCGGTAACCAGGGCGGAGGTGCCGCGGCGGGCCGCGGCCGCCGCGACCGCTTCGGGGACCGGTCCCGCGGCTCCGGAGCGCTCCGCGCAGGAGGCGGCGACGGCCAGCACCTCGCCCGCGCCGCGCACCGAGGGCAGCAGGGCCGGGAGCACTTCGGCCAGGGCGGTCCACAGGGTCGCGTGCGCGCCCGCGGCCGCGGCGCAACGGGCGGCGTCCGCTAGCCGGTTGGGCTTGACCGTGCCCAGGGCCGCCATGGCGGCGAGTTCGCGGCCGAGCAGCGGGGCGTCGAGTTCGCCCCGGACAGCGAGCACCAGCAGCGCCTCCACCGCCGGGCGGCGGCTGTCCGCGTACCGGCCGCCCAGTCCCGCCGCGACGGCGGCGTGCAGGGCCGGCCCCGCGGGCCCGCCCAGCCGGGCGAGGTGCGGCAGCATCCACGCTCCGCCGTGATCGTCGGCCGTCGCGGCCAGTGTGATGTGCGGCAGGAGCCACGCGGCCTGGGTGTCCCGGTCCTCGGGCAGCACCGACGCCCGTACGGGGTGGCCCTGGTGCCAGTGGTAACACTGGGTGAATCCTTCGTGGGGGCGGCCCAGCCAGTGGAAGGAGTTCGGGAACTCCCTTGCGAACACCGGGCGTTCACCGGTGAGGAAGGCCACCTGCGGGGCAGTGGCGCCGGTTCGCTGCCAGGCCCTGTGCACGTGCGGGTCGGGTTCGACGACGCGGCGGAGCGCCGGCGGCGGTGCGCCGTCCGTCCCGATCCAGGCGGCGAGCCGGGCGCCCTCGGCGGTGCCGAGGCGGGCCGCGGCCTCGGCGGCCGCCCCGGCCGCGGGGTCGTCGCGGCGTACGCGCAGCAGTGCCTGCCCGAAGTCGGCCGGGCCGGGCCGGACGCCGAGCCGCCGGTATGCGGTGAGCCGTTCGACCAGCTCGGCCGCCTCCAGGGCGCCCGTGTCCCAGGTGGGCGTGGACAGCAGGAACGGCAGCGGGTCCTTGGACAGGAGCGTGTACGCGATCTCGCGCAGCCGTGCGGCGATCACCACCTCCAGGCCTTCCTGGGCACACTCTTCGTGCCCCCGATGGCGGCGCACGTACTCGGGCCTCAGGCTGTATCCCGGGACCAGCCACAAGAGCGAGGCCACCACGGCGTCCACGCCGCCGAGGCGGTGCGCCTCGATCTCCTGCTCCTTGTAGCGGTGCCCCAGGGCGCGGGAGAGGGCACGCGCGAGCGGGTGGCGGTCGCGGTGGGCGTGCCGTACGAGCCCGTCGAGGGAGCGCTCGAAGTCCGCCACGGTGTGTGCGCGGGAGTCGAGGTGGGCCGCCGTCAGCTCGACGGCCTCGGCGAGCCCTCCGGGTGCGGCGGCGAGCCGCCGCGCGGGAGGCACGGGCGGGAGGATGTCCTCGGTGGCGGTCCAGGTCATGCGGCAACGCTAGACGCAGCCGCTGACACCCCGCCGGGGGCCTGGGCTCACCGATCGCGGCGCGGGCCGAAGGAGTTCGCCGCGGGGCGGCCCCGCGGGACTGCCGGGCCGGCGATCCGACGGCCGGGGGCGGCCGCTCCCGCCACCAGGACGCTCACCGCACTCCCGGCCGTGCCCCCCTCGTACGCGGTTGCGGCACCGTTCGTACTCCCCCGCCGGGCATACCGGCGAAAAGGACGGCGAACCTAGTGCTGTGACCGGCAAGGTTCACCGGGTCGCGACGCCCGGCAAACCTTTCCGGCCACAGCACTGGCAGGGCGTACGCACGTCGCGGCCCACAGGATCGTGCGCCTGTTCCGGGCGGGCCACCGACCCGCTCAGGTACGGCCGGTCCCGGTCCGCGACCGCGGCGATCGGGCCGGCGGCACGGAGCACCGTATCGAGTACCCGGTCCGGTTCGGCGGCGTAGCAGTGGGCGAACCACGCCATGTTGGCCTCGACCACGGCCCAGTCGCCGCCGGCGAGCCGGCCGATGTCCAGGCACACCGCGCTGGGCAGGCCGGCGGCCGTGGCGTCGAGGACCGTACGGGCGAAGGACCGGCTTTCGGCGTCCAAGGGCGCCGGATCGAGACGGCCGTTGACGGCGTATCGGCTGCCGGTGACGGCTTCGCCGTCGAGGACGAACAGCCGGTACTCCGCGGCGAACTCCACCACACCGCTCACCAGGACCGGCGTGGAGCCGTCGAGCCCGCCGGGAAGGCTTGTCCCGTCCTCGTGGACGGCGGCGGGCAGCAGGTCGATCTTGGCCGAGGGTGGTTTCACGAAGGCCGGCTCTTTCAGTTCCCGGGCCTCGCCGAGGGTGGTGAGCCGTACGCTCCGCCGCAGGAGGGGGTGCGGTAGGCGCGTCAGCCAGTCGTCGGCCGGTTCGAGCAGCCCGAGGCCCAGTGGGCCGGCATGGCGTGCGGCCGCACGGGGGCCTCCGTACCAGTGCACCCTGCGGCCCTCGACACCCTCCGCCCGGTCGGCCACGTCGTAGCCGCGCCAGGCCGCCGCCCGCGCGATGAGCTCGGCGGTCGAGGTGCGGGGCGCGGACAGCAGGAGGACGGGAGTGGTCGGGGCTTCCATTCCCGTGAGCCTATAGGACCCCGGTCACGGCCTGACGGTCACGGCCTGACGGTCACGGCCTGACGGGTGCTGTGCAGCATGGGAGGGGTGACGCGCCGTACGCGCCACCCCGGGGGATCACTTCGTCTGGTAGACGCCGAAGACGTCGAGCACCAGGTCGGCGTCGTCGTGGCCCTGGTTCCAGAAGTTGATGACGCCGTGGTCGCCGTCGCTCGCCTGCACCAGGTTCGGGACGGTCGTGCCGGCCGTCCAGTTCAGGGTGGAGGAGCCGGGGCGCGTCGCGGCGGGAGCGGCGGGTTCGCCCGGCGCCGGCAGCGCGGAGGGGCTCGGCGCGACCGAGAGGAATCCGGTGCCGCCGGTCTCGGTGACGGTGGCGTTCAGCACGTAGGCCTCGACACCCGCCGGGGTCTCGGTCTCGGGGGTGAACCCCTGCGTGATGTACTCCCGGGCCCTGAACCTGCCGCCGGTCCAGCCGTACGCCTCCTGCCTGGTGTCCAGGGTCCGGAAGGGGGTGAACGGCAGGAAGGCGGCCTTGCTCTCCTTGCTGTAGTAGCCGACGACGTCGACCACCACGTGGGTCGGCCACCAGGCCCCGTTGAAGACTTTGATCGTTCCGTCGGGGGCCACCGGCACGATCACGGCGTTCGCCACCGTCTGGCCGGGCACGAAGTTCAGGTTCGACGCCGTCGGGACGGGCCCGCTGCCGGAGAAGGCGGTCAGGTGACCCGGCCCCTGCGGCTCGGTCACCGTGACGTTCAGCGCCACGGCCGTGATGTTCTCGGGTACGCCCTGCAGGCCGCCGATCCTGGTCGTGAAGGCGCTGCGGGAGGCGAGCACGCCCTTGGCGGTGCCGGTGCCCTCGCGGGTGTCCACGAACCGGGCGGGCGTCATCGAGGTGTAGCCGCTGCCCGAGGCCCGGGTGAAGTAGCCCGTGACGTCGGCCAGGAGGTCCACCGAGCTCCAGCCGCCGTTGAAGAGCTCCACGTGGCCGTCCTCGCCCACCGGCACGATCACCAGGTTCGGGACGGAGCGGCCGGCCGTGTAGTTCAGGTTCGAGGTGTCGGGGCGGTCGTAGCCCGCGCCGGGCCACGCGGTGATGTGGCCGCTGTCGACGGTCTCGGTGACGGTGACGTTGAGGACGACCGCGGTGACACCGGCCGGGACGGAGGCGTTGCCGGCCACCTTCACCCGCACGGAGCCCTGCCCGGGGACCTTGTCCGCGGTCGCGCCGGTGCCGTCGCGGGTGTCGAGGAGGCGGGTCGGGGTGTGCGGGGTGAAGTCGGCACCGGGGGTGAGGAAGGCCCCGCCGTTGGTGGCCTGGACTGCGTTGGCGGTGTCCTTCACCGTCACCTGCACCTGGTACTCGCCGGATTTGTCGTACGTGTGCGAGTGGTGCACTTCGGCGTTGCCCTGGGCGGTGACCGTGTCGGTCTTCCCGTCGCCCCAGTCGATGACGACCTCGAGCGCGAAGTCGGCGCTCGTGATCAGGGCGGTGAGCTGGATCCCGTGCGCGGTGTAGCTGGTGCCGCTGACGTCCACCGCAAGGGCGGGGTTGGCACTCGCGTCGAGTGCGGCCTGCTCGGCCGTCGCGGCTTGGGCGGTCTGCGGCGCCGGTGCCGATGCCGGGGCCGTCTGCGGTGCGGCGGTCTTGGCGCCGGCCGCGGCCTTCCCGTCGGCGGCAGCGGGCAGGGTGGTGCGGATCGTGCGGTCCGCGGGGCTGTGGAAACCCTCGGACGTGGATGCTTCGGCGAACGCCTCGGCCACGCCGGCCGCGACGGGTACGGGATCAGCCGCCTGCGCGGTGCCCGGAATGATGCCGAGACCGGCCGCCACGAAGGCAGCGGTCATTACGAGTCGGTGGTTGCGCACCGGCCCCCCAGGTGTGGTGATGAGCGAAGAGGGGCCACCGTATGGAAGGTTCCGGCCAAGGGTCACGGGGTTCCGACCCGATTCACTCCATAGGGGCCCACGCTTTACCGGCCGTGCGGTTTGCGATCGACCGGAGGCCGTCCGCCGTACCGCCGAGATGCGGCTCACCCCCTGCCGGTCCGCCACCCGCTCGAACACGGCTGCGATCCGTCCCGATCTCAGGCGGCATTGACAGCAGAGGCCCCGCACAGCACCATTTCGCTACTTCCTTAGTGAAAGGAGGATGAGCAGGCGTGATCGAGTACCGCATCGACCGGGGCAGCGGTGTGGCCACCTATCTCCAGATCGTCCACCAGACCAAACAGGCCCTGCGCCTGGGCCTGTTGGAGCCCGGGGATCGGCTGCCCACCGCCCGTGAGGTGGTCGAGGCTCTCGCCATCAACCCCAACACCGTGCTCAAGGCCTACCGCGAGCTCGAACGTGAGGGACTGGTGGAGGGCCGCAGAGGGCTCGGCACCTTCGTCCGGCGGACGCTGGGGGAGGGCAGGGCGGCGGACGGCACGCTGCGCACCGAACTCGCCCAGTGGCTCGCGCGGGCGCGGCAGGCCGGCTTGGAGCAGGACGACATCACCGCACTGTTCACCTCCGTGCTGAGCGGATCCGACAGTGAACCGAACCGGGGGGACGAAGGATGACCCAAACCATGGATGCGCACGGCCTCGGGCGGAGGTTCCACCGCTTACGGCTCCGCGCCGCCCGCTTGAGCGCCCTGATCGGCCCCGACAGCGCCGGCAGGGCCAACACCTCGGAGGAGCGGGCACTCACCCGCCTGGGGGCTGCCCCCGATGTCCCGGCCCTGCTCACCGCGGCTGTGGAGGCAGCGGCATGACGCTCTCCGATCTGCGCGGCCCGGTCCTGGCCACGGTCCGGCTGCACCGCCACGTCCTGTGGGCGGCACTGGCCCTCGTACTGCTCGCCGCAGTCCTCCTGCCCGCCGGCCGCTGGTACGTCCAGTCCCTGGCGGAGGACCTCGCCGCGACCGGCTGCGAGGTGGAGCGGACGGTCCCCGGCTGCGGTGTCCAGGTCCGCGGCTTCCTCTCCCGCAGCCTGTACTTCCAGAAGACGTTCCACTTCGTCGCGCTCGCCGTGACGGCGCTGCCTCTGCTCCTCGCCGCGTTCGTCGCGGGCCCGCTGATCGGGCGCGAGCTGGGCTCCGGGACGTACCGCCTCCAGTGGACCCAGTCGGTCAGCCCGGCGCGCTGGCTCGCCGCCAGGCTGGCGGTTCCGGTCGCCGCCGTGCTGCTCCTGCTGCCCGCGTGCGCGGTACTGGCGGCTTGGATCCGGCAGGCAACCCTGGGCACCTGGTACCCCGTCCACTGGTACGTCTTCCCCTTCTACGGGGTCATCGGACCGGTGGCGGCGGCCTCCGCGCTCTTCGGTATCGCCGTCGGCGCGCTGGCCGGCCTGGTGATCGGACGCATGGTGCCCGCGATGGCCGCGGCGGTGGCCTCGGTCGGGACCGTCGGGGTGGCCCTGACCCTGGTCCGCCCCCGGCTGTGGCCCGCCCTCGACGGCCCCCCGCGCGGCGGGGACGTCTGGGACTTCTCCGGCCCGCTCGACCGCATCGGGGCCCGCCACCACCCCGAGTCGCACTTCTGGCCACTGCAACTGGTCGAAAGCGGCATTCTGCTGCTGCTCGCCGCCGTCGCGCTCGTCGTGACCTTCGCGCTTCTGCGCCGCCGGCATCCCTGACGCGCGCGCGGCGCCGCTGACACCGGCCATGTGGCGTTCCGCCGATCGTCGACGAGGCGTGTTCGGCCCGGCGGCCCGCAGCCGGTGCCGGCGCCGCCGGAAGGGGGCAGGACGATACTCCGCGCCCCCTTCCGGACGGTCCGTGGAGCGGTTCAGCCCTGGGGGGAGGCCGGTTGGACGTCCTTGGACAGCGGGACCTCTCCAGTGTTGTCGACGTGGCGCGCGGCGACCCAGACGGCCTCGTCACGCAGCAGGTACCAGATGCTGTTGCCGTCGATGGTCTGGGCGTGCACCTTGCTGTGCAGACCGATCTCGGCGCCGTGGCTCAGTTTGCCCACGACGGAGGAATCCGTGCTGGGGTACCGGCGCAGGTTGACGCCGGCGGTGCTGACGACCGTGCCGAACGGCTGCGGTGGACGGGACAATGCGACCTCCAGGGGAATGCCGGAGTGGCGGGACGCAGTCCGGCTTGTGGACGGGTTGTCGGCAGGCTATGGCCACTGCCCGCCGAGAGGTCGCCCGGCGTGCGGGGCTCAGCCCGACTGGCGCCCGAGCATCATCATTTCGATGGTTGCGGGGCCCGGTCCGGCGCGTTCCCCCCGGCGCCGGCGGCGGCGGTGCCGCGCTGCGGGACGCCATCCACCGGATCGACGAAAATCCTTCGGGCGGGGATGTCGAGAACCGGTTTCCTGCTCCGTCCCCGGTGTGCAGGCGACCAGAATGGGTCGCACCAGCACCGAGGAGATGCACCATGGCGAAGTACCTGCTGCTCAAGCACTACCGCGGCGCCCCCGCCGCGATCAACGACGTCCCCATGGACCGGTGGACGCAGGAGGAGATCTCCGACCACGTGCAGTACATGAACGACTTCGCGGCGCGGCTCGAGGAGAGCGGCGAGTTCGTCGACGGGCAGGCGCTGGCACCCGAGGGTGCGTGGGTGCGGTACGACGGTGAGGGGCGGCCTCCGGTCACCGACGGGCCGTTCGCCGAGACCAAGGACCTGATCGCCGGCTGGATGGTGATCGACGTCGACAGCTACGAGCGCGCCGTCGAGCTGGCCGGGGAGCTGTCCGCCGCTCCCGGCGCCGGTGGGAAGCCGATCCACGAGTGGCTCGAGGTGCGCCCGTTCCTGTCCGCGCCGCCCACCATCACGGAGTGACGGCGGGATGGACGGGGTCCTCCTGCGGAGCCTCACGCCCGGCGTGATCGCCGTCCTCGTCCGCCGCGGAGCCGACTTCGCGGCGGCCGAGGACGCCGTACAGGACGCGCTGGTCGAGGCGGTGCGCGTCTGGCCGGGCGACCCGCCGCGGGACGCCAAGGGCTGGCTGGTCACCGTGGCATGGCGCCGTTTCCTCGACGCGACCCGGGCCGACGCCTCCCGCCGGCGGCGGGAGGACCTCGTCGACCGGGAGCCGGCGCCCGGCCCCGCAGCCTCGGTGGACGACACGCTCCAGCTGTACTTCCTGTGCGCGCACCCGTCGCTGACGCCCTCGTCGGCGGTCGCCCTCACCCTGCGGGCCGTCGGCGGGCTCACCACCCGCCAGATCGCCCGGGCCTACCTGGTGCCCGAGGCGACCATGGCGCAGCGGATCAGCCGGGCCAAGCGCACCGTCTCCGGGGTGCGCTTCGACCAGCCCGGTGACGTCGCCACCGTGCTGCGTGTCCTCTACCTGGTGTTCAACGAGGGCTACTCCGGCGACGTCGACCTCGCCGCGGAGGCCATCCGGCTCACCCGGCAGCTCGCGGCCCGCGTGGACCATCCCGAGGTGGCGGGGCTGCTCGCGCTGATGCTGCTCCACCACGCCCGGCGGGCCGCTCGCACCGCGCCCGACGGCAGCCTGGTGCCGCTCGCCGAGCAGGACCGGGGCCGGTGGGACGCCCGGATGATCTCCGAGGGTGTCGCGGTGCTGCAGGGGGCGCTGGCCCGCGACCGGTTGGGGGAGTTCCAGGCCCAGGCCGCGATCGCGGCGCTCCATGCGGACGCGCCCGCCGCCGGGGAGACGGACTGGCCGCAGATCGTCGAGTGGTACGACGAACTCGCGTGCCTGACCGACAGCCCGGTGGTACGGCTCAACCGTGCGGTGGCAGTGGGCGAGGCCGACGGCCCGCGGGCGGGTCTGGCGGCGCTGGCGGCGGTGGACGGTGCGCTGCCCCGGCACACCGCGGTGGCGGCGTACCTCCACGAGCGCGACGGCGACCTGGCGACGGCGGCGCGGCTGTACGCGGAGGCGGCCCTTAAGGCTGCGAACCTCGCCGAGCGCGATCACCTGACGCGTCAGGCGGCCCGGATCAACGCCCTGCTCGGCGCCGGTCCGTCCGGTTGAGGGGCGGGTTGCTCAGAAGGTCCAGCGGGTGTGGCTGTAGACGCCGCCGTCGCGGCCGAATCCGTACGCGGTGGTCGGGGCCACCGCGAAGACCACCGCGGTCCCCTGCCGGAATGCGTCGTCGATCCCGTGGAAGGTGCCCTCGGGGGAGGTGATGTGCGGGCCGTACTTCGTCTCGTACGCCGTGATCACCTCCTCCAGCCGGGCAGGATCGGATACCTGCTGCGCCCGGCCCTCGACCACGAGGTCGAGGCCTTCGGTGAGCGCGTTCCCGCCGGTGGTGAGCGCGCAGTGGTCGTGGTGTGCCAGGTTCTTCGCCTTCTGCTCGCCCGGTCCGGTGGAGAAGTACATGACCCCGTCGTGCCAGGCCGCGATCACGGGGGTGACGTGGAGCCGGCCGTCGGGCCGCACCGTCGACAACCAGAAGATCTCGGCGGCGCCCAGCTGCCGCTGGGCCTCGGACCAGTCGGTGGCGGTGACTTCGCGGGCGCCCGGGCGCGGGTTGAGCGCGGAGCTGTAGCGGGCGTCGAGTTCGGTCGTGGGCTGCTCGGCGGATCCCTGCGGCGGCATCGTGGGTCTTCGTCCTCTCCCCCGCGCCGGCTTCCGGCGTCCGGCGGCATCGGCGTCGGCTCGGTGCCGCGGAGGCGCGAGCTCGTTCATCCTTGCCCCGGAACGTGCCCGGCGGCGCCGTGCGCGGCCGTCGGACCGGCCGGGGTCACCCGGCCGGTCGCGTACGGCGCCGGGATCAGAACCGCCGGCCCGCCGCCGCGGGCCGTCCGTGGCGCAACGCTGTGGTCGCGCGGGGGGGCAGGACGGCCGTGGAGGAACTCGCACCATCCGCCAGTGGGTCCCGCCGGCGGCCCTGTCGCCGCGCATCGGGCCCCGCCCCGCTGTCCGGCGAGCAGGCGGAGCGCCGCAGCGGTGGTCGGCGCGGCGCCGGACCCCGCGTTCTCAGGCTTTCCCGGACGGCTCCTCCAGGAGGAGGCGCTTTTGCGGCTTGCCCATGGCGTTGCGCGGGACCGCCTCGACGAAGCGGACCTCGCGGGGGCGTTTGTGGACCGAGAGGTGGGCGGCGACGAAGTCGGTCAGCTCGGCTCCGGTGACGCCCTCGGCGACGACGAACGCGACGATCCGCTGGCCCAGGTCCGCGTCGGGGACACCGACCACGGCCGCCTCCCGGACCCGGGGATGGTCCAGGAGTGCGTTCTCGATCTCGCCCGCGCCGATCCGGTAACCGCCGGACTTGATCATGTCGGTGGAGGCGCGGCCCACGATCCGGTGGACGCCGTCCTGCTCGCCGACGGCCGCGATGTCGCCCGTACGGAACCAGCCGTCCTCGGTGTACGCGGCGGCGGTGGCCTCGGGGCGGCCCAGGTAGCCGGAGAAGAGGGTGGGGCCGGTCAGCTGGAGTTCGCCGATCTCCGCGCCGTCCTCGGCGGCGATGCGGGTGGTGATGCCCGGCAGCGGGGTGCCGACCGTGCCCGGGGGGAGGTCGCCGCCGGCCCGGCCGCTCACGGTGATCAGCGTTTCCGTCATCCCGTACCGCTCGACGATGCGGTGTCCGCTCGCACCCTCGATGTCCCGGAAGACCGGCGCGGGCAGCGCCGCGCTGCCCGACACCAGGAGCCGGGCCCCCGACAGGGCGGCCGCGGCGTGCGGCTCGCGGGCGATGCGGGACCACACGGTCGGCACGCCGAAGTACAGGCTGCCGCCCGCGGCCGCGTACGCCTCGGGCGTCGGCCGGCCGGTGTGCACGAGGCGGCTGCCGGTGCGCAGGGCGCCGAGGACGCCGAGGACGAGGCCGTGGACGTGGAACAGCGGGAGTCCGTGGACCAGAGTGTCCTCGGCGCTCCACTGCCAGGCCTCGGCGAGCGCGTCCAGGTCGGCGGTGATCGCGGCGCTGCTGAGGACCACGCCCTTGGGGGCGCCGGTGGTGCCGGAGGTGTAGAGGATCAGCGCGGGATCGTCGGGAGTGCGGGCGGCGGCGGGGGCGGGGGCCCTGTCCGAACGGCGGGCGAAGTCGACCTCGAGGGTGCGGGCCCCGGAGTCGCGCAGGATGTGGCCCCGCTCGGCCGGACCCGCGTCGGGCGGCAGGGGGACGCACGGGACGCCCGCGAGCAGCGCACCGACCACGGCGGCCACCGTCTCCAGGGAGGCCGTCGCGGTCACCGCGAACACCGGGACCCCCGACGCGGCGAGATCGGCCGCCACCTGGCGGGCGGCGCCCAGGAGTTCCTCGTAGGAGGCGGTACGGCCGGCGACGGTGACGGCGTCCGCGCGGTCCCCGTGGACACCGGTGAGGGCGGTCAGCATGGCGGGCGGCTCCGTTCGGCGGTGAGGCGAGGCGAGGTGCAGTGCTGGGAGGTGCTGGGAGGGGCCGGCGGGCGCCGGCGGGGGTGGGCGGGTGACGCGAAGGTTCGGCCAGCCTACGCGGGTCCCCACCGGTCCCCCGCACCCTATGATCGGCGGGACTTGACCGTTCGAAGACCAGCACTCGACCTGATTCTCGATCCGGGGGAGCTCCACGTGGACGCGGCACGGTTGGCGACGATGATCGCCGCGACGATCACCGTCGGCTGGATGAGCGGTCTCTTCTACGGCTTCTCCGTATCCGTGATGCCGGGGCTGCGGGTCGCCGGCGACCGCACCGCCATCGAGACCATGCAGCGGATCAACGTGGCCATCCTCAACGGCTGGTTCCTGCTGGGCTACGTGGGCGCGCTCGTGTTCAGCGCGGCCGCGGTGGTGCTGCACGCCGTCGGCGGCGGCGGTCGGGACGCGCTGGGGCCGCTGATCGGCGCTCTCGTCGCGTACCTCGCGGCCATGGTGGTGACGGCCAGGATCAACATCCCGCTGAACAACGCCCTGGAACAGGCCGGCCCGGTCGACCGCATCGGCGATCCCGCCGCGGTGCGCCGCGCCTTCGAGGCGCCGTGGGTGCGCGCCAACATGTGGCGGGCCGTGCTGTGCACGGTCGCCCTCGGCCTCCTCGCCTGGGCGCTGGTCCTGCACTGACGCGAGGGGGCGTCGGGTCCGGCCGGGCCGGCGGGCGTTCAGCACGGGGTGCGGCCGCGGCGGAGCCGGGCGCGGCCGAGGGCGGCGATGTGCTGCGGCTGGGCCAGGACGACCGTCGCCGCTTCCCGCTGGGCGCGGCACACCGGGTGGAACTCGGGTGGAGCTGCGGAGCGCCGCGGGCGCCTTCACCATGGGTTGTGGGCGTGCGTGCGGCCGTAGGCCGTGCCGCCGCGACCGTGTCGGCCGAGAGGAATCGCCTTCATGCGCGCTGAGTCCTCGCCGACCGCGCGGAGGAAGGGGGCCTTCGTCGCGGTCGCCCTCGCCCTGTTCTGCATCCAGCTCGACTTCTTCGCGCTCAACCTCGCCCTTCCCGGCATCTCGGCGGAGCTCGGCGTCACGGTCTCGGCCGCGCAGTGGACCCTGTCCGCGTACATGCTCGCCATCGGCTGCTTCTTCATCGTCGGCGGGCGGGTCGGGGACGTCTTCGGCCGGCGCGGCACCCTGCTGGCCGGGACGGCCCTCTTCGCGGCCGGTTCCGTGGGCTGCGCGCTGGCTCCCGGCCTGGGGCCCCTGGTGGCGGCCCGGATCGCACAGGGGGTGGGCGCGGCGTTCGTCTTCCCGGTGTCGGTGTCCGTGATCACCAACACGTTCCCGGAGGAGACCCGGGCCAGGGCCCTGGGGGCGGTGTTCGGCGTCGCCAACATCGGGACCGCGCTCGGGCCCTTCGTCGGCGGAGGGCTCACCGAGGGGCCTGGCTGGCGATGGATCTTCTGGCTGATGGCGCCGCTGAGCGCGCTGTCGCTGCTGATCGCCCTCGCGTACGTACCGGACTCGCGCGACGCGTCGGCGCCGCGGCAGCTCGATCTCCTCGGCTGCGCCCTGATCGTGTGCTCGCTGGCGACGCTGACGCTGGCCGTGGAACGCGGGGACGCCTGGGGGTGGGACAGCGCCCGTACCCTCGCCGTCTTCGCCGCGGCCGTGGCGGCCGGCGGGCTGTTCCTCGTACGGGAGCGGCGCGCCCGGCACCCGCTGGTCGATCTGCGGCTGTTCCGCAACGTCCCGTATGTGCTGGTCACGTCTATGGGCTCGCTCACGAACATGGGCTACGGCGTCACCGTCTTCCTCGCCACCCTCTACCTCCAGGGCGTACGCGGGCTCTCGCCGCTGCAGGCGGGCACGGTGTTCCTGGCCCCGGCCCTGCTGGTGGCTCTCAGCGGGCCGCTCGGAGTGCGGCTGGGCCGGCACATGCGGGCGACCGCGGTGATGGCGCTGGCGGGGGCCGTCGCGGGGACGGGGATGTACGCGCTGGCCGGGGTCGCGGCGTGGTGGCTGTACGTGCCGGTGTTCGCGTGGTGCGGTCTGGGCCTGGGGTTGGGCTGGACGTACTCCAGCGTGGCGACGCAGCAGGTCGTCGCCCCGGCCCGGGCGGGCGAGGCGTCGGGGGTCCTGCTGACGTTCCTGGTCACGTCGGGTGCGATCGCCTTGGCGGGAACGGCTGCGGCGATCTCGGCCATGACGCCGGAGCGGTCGCCGGAGGAGGCCTACGACGCGATCCTGCGGCTGGGCGGGGTGCTCATCGCCGTGGCGGCGGTCGCCGTCATGGTCGTGCGCCACCGGCTCGTGGTCCTGGGCAGGGTGCCACCGCTGTCGATGGGGCCCCGCAACGCGCACCCGCGCCGTGAGGCGGATCGGCGGCGGTGAACGGGGCCGCCGCCGGGTCTCACGGTGGCTTCGCCGTGAAAAGCCGAGCTGCTGGGCGGCGTCCGTGCCGGTCGCTCCCGTGGCCGCGAGCCGCCAGGACGTCGTGTTCCCGGCCGGTGACCGGGTCCCACTCGGGGGCGACCGTCCTCGGCGACACCGGTGCCCGACCAGCGAAGGCGTATGTCTGAGAGCGCGAGGTGGGCAGCGCCGAGCCCGTGAGCTGCCGCGCGGCCTTCTGGCCGGCCGCGGCCCGAATTCGGGTCCCGTGACGCGTTGTCCGGCACGGCGCGGGCAGGCGCGGTACATGATGACTGCGAGTACGACTGCGAGTGCGGGTGTCGTGGACGCCCCGGTCTGGGTCCATCTGGCCGTGATGGCGGCGGCCATCCTGATCCTGGTCTACAACCTGGCGAGGGACGGTAGGGGCGGCCGGTAGCCCTCAGAGCCGGCGCGGTGCGGACGCGAGGCCCGCATCATCGCCGGTGCTGAACGGTACGGCCGCATCAGAGACATGACGGCCCATCGGGTGCCGGGTCCAGGGCCGCACAGAGCCTGCGGGTCGATGCCGGGTATCGCCCGCGGCTCGCGGCCGATGACAGGTACGGGGTCACGCGGCTCAACGTACCGAGGCCTGCCCGGTCGGTCATGACAGACCGGGCAGGCCCGATTCGGCCACGTCCTGGGCTACCAGTAGTGGCGCCGGCCGCCGACCGCGTGCCCGGCCGAGCCCAGGATCCACAGCGCCGCGCCCACCACGAGCAGGATGACCCCGAGCGTCCACAGGACGGAAACCCCGGTCAGGAGTCCGATGAGCAGGAGGATCAGACCGACGGCAATCATGAGTACCTCATTCTCGCGTTCGAATGTCGGCGGAACTGTTGGATCCGCCGTGGCGTTTCAGACGCCGTCTGCCCCTGGAAGCCGTCCTTATCCGCGTCCGCTCCCGATCCCGCGCGACTGATTGGAACGCGTCCGGCCGGGCAGACGCAGGAGCGCGCGTACGGCGCGCGACCACCCACCCTCGATCACACGAACGCCGAGGTGAACGCATGGACCGCATGGACCGGAAGGCGTCCGAAGCAGAATCCGAAGACTCCGGGCCGACACCCCGGAAGCCGGACCCGACTCCCCGGGACCCTGCGCACGCCCAACGCCGGCCTCGGCCGGGTCCAGCCCGCTCCGCTCCCGCCGAGCCGCCTCCCAGCGAGCGGCCGGCGGCCACGGAACCGCCCGACTAGGCCGGCGAACCGTACGGGCCAGCGCGCGTTGCGGGTCACTCCCGGCGGACGCATGGTGGGCAGTGCAACCCCCCTTCACTCAAGGAGCACCTCGTCATGAGCAAGGCAAAGGGCAAGGCCAAGCAGATCAAGGGCAAGCTCAAGGAGACCGCGGGCGACGCGATGGACGACAAGCGGATGCAGGCGGAAGGCAGCGCCGAGCAGATGACCGGCAAGGCGGAGGAGATGGCCTCCGATGCCGCGAGCAGGACCAAGAAGGGCATGCGCCGGTCCTGAACCGGCCGACGCGCCTGCGCGCGGCAGAAGGAGGGGCCGGGCCCGTCACCCGACGGGCCCGGCCCCTCCCCTGTCACCCCGACGGTGTATTCCGGATCGGCTGCCGTGCCGGGCGGCCGGGCGCGCTGCGATCCCCGGCAACCGTTCACCGGAATGCTGCGTGCGATCCCGCCCCTGGCCGACGGCCCGTCAGAGGGCTACCCGGGCGGGCCCGCCGACTGGTCGACGTCGACCAGCGCGCGACCGGATGGCCGCCTTCGCTACGCCTTGGCCGCCCGCCGGTTCCTGCGGGCGGTGAGCTGGCCCTGGACGTAGGCGTCGGCCTCCGGTGCGTAGGGGCCGCCGTGGTCGAAGAGCAGATCGGTGATGCGGCGCCATTCGGCCACTTCCGCGCGGGTCCGGGTGTCCGCCGCGTCCAGGTCGCCCGCCGCCTCCTCGGCTGCCTCCAGCGCGTCCGCGCTCTGGTGGTGCGTCATGCCCGTGGCCCGTCGTCGTACCCTGTCGCGGGCCGCACGCTCCTCGGGGGTCGGCTCGTGCGGTTCGTTCGTCGCGGTCGCGGCGTCCTGGGTCATGGATGGTTCGCCTTCCGTCACCGGGCCCGTTACGGCCCCTCGCTCCCCCTCCGACTACCCGGGGCGGCCCGTTTCATCTCCGGTCCGGGCCGGCCCGGACCACCGTCCTCCAGGAGTCATCCATGGCACGCTCGCTCGACGGCCTCGTCTTCGTCCCCGTGGCCGACCAGGCCCCCGGTCAGGTCGGGCGCCGGACCCGGTTCGAGTATCACGAACGCGACGGTCTCGTCTGGGCCGACTACCACGGCGGAGACGTGGTCAGGGGGCACCTGATCGGCACCCGGGCCGACGACACCGTCGACTTCCGCTACGTCCAACTCCGGCTCGACGGCACGACCGCGTCCGGGCACTGCACGTCGCTGGTGACCGAACTCCCGGACGGCCGCCTGCGCATGGAGGAGACCTGGACCTGGGAATCCCGGGAGGGCAGCGGGACGAGCACGGTGGAACAGCCTCTGGAGTGACCTCGCGGGGCCGCTGATCAGTGAGTCTCTTGGTCCGAGACGGAGCTGTCCACGATGCGGTCGCGGTCTTGCTGAGGGGGCCGCCGTCCGCGAGGATCCCTATCAATCCGATAGGGAAGGTGGGATTGAGGTGCCGCGCGGCTCCCCGCCACGACGCTGTTCCTGTCGGCTCTCGCCGAAGCCGCTGCGCCGCTGCGGGCGTCCGCCCGGCCGGGCGCGGCTCGCACACGCGCCGCCGCACCGCCTTCCCCCTCCCGCCCGTCCCCCGAACTCCACACCGCCCGGCAACAGGCCGCGGCCGTCCGACACGTTCCGGAGTAGCCCCATGACCCCCGCCGCCCCGCATGGCCCCGCCGTCCGACCAGCCCGCGCGCCCCGCCACGGCACCCCGGCCTGCCGGTGAAGCCCGTGGCGACGACACCGAGCACGGCTGCCGCCCGGTCGGGCGACGAGCGGCGTGCGCTGCTGCGTACCGCGCGCGATGTGGCGGACGACCTCGCCGCGGACGCCATCGCCCGCGAGCAGGCGGGCCGGCCGCCGACCGACGAGAGGTCCCGGCTGCGTGAGGCCGGGCTGCTGGCGGCCCTCACCCCGCCCTCGCCCGGCCGCGGCACGGACTGGCGTACCGGATGCGCCGTCATACGGGAGGTCGCAGCGGCGGACAGTTCCGTCGGCGACGTCCTCGCACGCCACTACGTCCACACCTGGAGCGGCCGGTTCTACGCGGGTCACCACCAGGCGGCCGCCCTGGAGGAGGCGTCGGTGCGCGAACAGTGGCTGTGGACCGGAGCGGTCCGCGCGCCCGCACCCGACGAGGACGGCGGCGGGCCGGACCTCGCGCTGAGGCCCCGCAGCACCGGCTACGTCCTGAACGGGCGCCGTTGCGTCGACACGGCGGCGGCCGTGGCCGACCAGATCGTGCTCGACGCGGTCTGCGCCGCGACCGGTGACGTCCTGGTCGTACGGCTCTCGCCGCGCACGCGGGGCGTGAGCGTCGAAGTCGCGCACGACCGCCTCGGGCAGCGCCTCGCCGGCGCGGGCGAAGTCGTGCTCGACCGGGTCACCGTCGCACCGGGCCAGGTGTTGGGCCGTCGCCCGCAGGACGAGGAGTCGACCGCGCCCTTCACCGCGCTGGCGGAGCCTGCGCTCCGGCTCGCCCTGTGCCACGTCGCCCTCGGCATCGTCGAGGGCGCGCTCACCGAAGCGCGCGACCTCAGCCGGGGCGGCCGCGCCCACCGGCTGCCCGGCGAGGACCCGGACCTCCTGCTGACCTACGGGGAGCTCGCCTCCGCCGCCCACACCGCCACCGCGGTGGTCGAGCGGGCGACCGAGGCGATGGCGCAGGCCCTCGACGCGGGTACGCACCTCGACGCCGAGGAACCCGCGGGCGTCGCCGCCCTGGTCGCCACGGCCGAGACGGTGACGTCGCGGGCCGCCCTGCACGTCACCACGCGGGTGCTGGAGCTCGCCGACGCGCCCGGCCTGGACCGCTTCTGGCGCAACGCCCGCGTCCTGACGGCCCACCGCCCGGCCGCGCACCGCCTGCGCTCCATCGGCGAGCACTATCTCAACGGCCCTCACCGCGCGGTGGCGGCGGCCTTCCACTGACCTGCGGGTGGGCGGCGGCCGACCGCCGCCCACCCGCAGGACGTGGGCCGAAGCCGTACGGGATAATGAGCGCATGCGGATCTCAGCCAGGGCGGACTACGCGGTACGTGCCGCACTGCAGCTAGCGGTGTCACAGGACGGCGGGCCCCTGAAGGCCGAAGCCATCGCCGACGCCCAGGACATCCCGCACAAGTTCCTCGAGGGCATCCTGAACGACATGCGCCGGGGCGGCCTCGTCCTCAGTCAGCGCGGCGGCAACGGCGGCTACCGACTGGCCAAACCCGCCGAGGCGATCAGCATCGCGGACGTCATCCGCGTCGTGGACGGCCCGCTGGTCTCGGTACGCGGGGTCCGCCCTCCGGACCTGTCCTACACCGGCCCCGCCGCATCGCTGCTCCCCCTGTGGATCGCACTGCGGTCCAACGTGCGCCAGATCCTCGACGGCGTGTCCCTCGCCGACGTCGCGGCCTCCGAGCTGCCGGCCGACGTGTCCGCGCTGACCGACGTCCCCGACGCCTGGACCAATCCCTGAGCCAGGCCCCCCGGCCAGACCACCTCCCACCTGCACTTTCTCACATAACGAGACTGCGTCGTCCACCATATGGGCACCCCCTTGGGGTGCGTGTCGCTGTCTGCCAATATGCCTACCAGCCAGGTAGGAAAACTAGGGATTCGAAGGTGAGGTGACCATGCGCACGCCGCATCACTCAGGCCTTCTGCTGCCCCGCCTCACCACCCGCCGGCACATCGACCTGGCACGTACGTCCAGCGCCATCTGTCAGCCTGCCTGACGCGGTGAGCGGAGCGCCGCTCCGCGCGCAGAGCACCGCAGTGCGCTTCACCATCCCGCTCCCCGTCAGCCGGATGGCCCCTCTCGGCTGACCTCGCCGCCCCGCAGCACCTTCCAGCGCGGCGCGCGATGGACGGCGGCTCGACATCCGCCCCTTCGGCATCCGCGACACCTTTGCGTCCCCGCCCGCGCCGGCGGTCCCACCGCCGACCGGCGATGGGCGCCGTACGTGCCGACGACCTCGCACAGCGCAACTCCGTACCTCCACACCACAGCTCCACAGCTCCACAGCTCCACAGCTTCCCGAAGACCCTCCCCGTGAAAGGACACCTCCGTGTCTGCCGCCAGACCGCTCATCACCCTGCGCGCCATCGCCGTCACCGCTACGCTCCCCCTCCTCCTGACGGCCTGCGGCTACGGTTCCGAGGCGAAGAAGGAAGACGACAAGGCCAACGTCGCGGCCACCGACGGCAAGAAGCTGTCGGCGTCCGAGGTCCGCATCGGGTACTTCCCGAACCTGACGCACGCCACCGCCCTGGTCGGCCTGCAGGAAGGCCTGATCGAGAAGGAGCTGAACGGCACCAAGATCAAGCCGCAGTCCTTCAACGCCGGCCCGTCCGAGATCGAGGCCCTCAACGGCGGCTCCCTCGACATCGGTTTCATCGGCCCCTCGCCGTCGATCAACGGCTACGTGAAGTCGAAGGGTTCGAAC
>NZ_MQUR01000016.1 GCF_001953875.1 Streptomyces amritsarensis | reverse complement strand
GGGCCGCGTCCGGGGGGTCTACCTGCGGGTGTCGACCACCGCGAGGAGCTTGCCGCTGGTCGGGCTGCGGTCCAGCGACGCGCCGTCGACGGCCTCGACGACCAGGTCCAGCAGCCGCTCCGCGACCGCCGACCGCAGCTCCGGGTAGCCCGCCAGGAAGACCTCCCGCAGCCGCTCCGGATCCGTGGCCCCGGTGCGTTCCACCCGTACGGTCAGCCGCTCGCGGGCGTCCGTGGCATCGAGCCGGACCTGCAGTTCGCCGTGGTGGCCGCCGTTTTCCCCGGCCAGGTCGAGGAAACGGCGGTGGCCCAGGAAGTACGTCGCCACCCGCATCACATCGCCCGTGCGGCCCCGCAGTTCGAAGCGGGGAGCGTGCCGCCCGCACGGACAGCGGCCCGGGACCTCCCGCCCGAGGTCGCCGATCACGTACCGGCCCAGGTGCTGGCCGCGCCGGGCATGCGTGGTGAAGACCAGCCGGCCCGTCTCCCCGGGCGCCACCGGCCGGTCCTCGGCCAGGTCCAGGATCTCCATGGTGTGCAGGTCGGCGTGCAGGTGGTGGACGCCGCCGGTGCTCTCGGTGCACTGGTAGCCCAGCGGGCCGAGGTCGGTGCTGCCGTAGGTGATCGAGCGGATCACCTCGATGCCGAAGGTGTCCCGGAGGGTGCGTTGCTGCTCCGCGGTGAAGTGCTCGCCGCCGTAGAAGACCTTGCGCAGACCGCCGTACGCGCGCAGCGCGTCCGCCTCCGCGTGCAGCAGCTGCCACAGGTAGGAGGGCATCCCGAACAGCGTGTCCGCCCCGTGGTCGATGAGCGCCTGCGCCGTCGCCCGGTGGTCGGGCCCCGCCGACAGGGGCAGCTGCACCCCGCCGAGCCGTTCCAGCACGGAGAAGAAGCTGATGAAGCTGCCGTACATGGCGCCGCAGTAGAAGAGGTTGGCGGTGCGGTCCCCGACCGGGTCGTAGCCGGCCGCGAGCAGGCCGCGGGCCGCCGCGTGCATCTGGGTGTCGTAGTCGTCGTAGCTGAAGACGGACAGCGCGGGCGCCCCGGTGCTGCCGCCGCTGCGGAAATACAGCTCCGCGTCGGCGCGCGCCAGCCGCCGGGCCGGCTCCTGCACGTCCTCCTTGCCCAGCAACGGGCCCCCGGGCGGCGGCAGGACGACGGGCCGGGCCAGGTCGTCCAGGCAGGCGGTGGTGGCGAACAGCGAAGGGTCGGCCTGGACCGCGACGCGGCGGCTGTAGCGCTGGAGGGCGTACACACCGTCGTGCGGCTCGCCCGCGTAGCTTTCCAGCATGGCGCCGACCGGCGTCACACGGGTGGCGCCCGCGGCCAGGGCGGTGCGGGACAGCTCGGCGATGTCGGTCGGGCTGCCCGCGATGCCCGCCGTCTGCAGGTAGCGGCGCATCGGGCGCAACGTGGCGATCATCCGCTTCCGCGGCAGCGGCTTGACCCAGACGCTCCGGTGCAGCGGCGAAGCGGTCAGCGGGGAACGGGTGTCGGCCATGACCCGCCACGAGCCGTCCGGCGCGGCGAACACCCGGGTCAGGCCGAGGTGTTCCTCCAGCCGGGCCACCAGCTCCGTCGTGGTCAGCTCGGCCGCCTCCGCCGGGTCCGGCTCGGCCGCCGACGCGGCACCCACCGCCGGCGGCCGGGCCCCCAGCACGGCCGCGAACCGCTCGGCGAAGGCGAACACCTCGCCCTCGTCCTCGGTGTCGAGGTAGACCACCTGGGGGCTGGAGCAGGCCTGCTGCTCGTGCAGGCACACGTCGTCCGCGAGGGCGCCGAGCACCACCGCGTCCGACCAGGCGTCAGCCGTCAGGTAGGCGAAGGAGATCCGGTGCCCCCACTCGACCAGCCTGCAGCCGGCCGGCACGTGGGCCGCCACACCCTCCACCGCACCCTCCCCGCCCCACACGGCCACGGCGTCCGCGGGCGCGCACATCAGGCGCAGCCACTCCTGCCGGGACGACGGGAAGCGCAGCACGACGATCCGCGCCGCCAGCGCGCCACTGGGGTCCAGTGCCGCCAGCTCGGCCATCAGGTGCTGTGTCAGCAGGGTGTCGGCGCTGCTCGTCTTGAGGATGTTGACATTGCCGGCGAGCAGGCCCTCGACGATGCTCAGCGGTGCCACGGTGGCCGCGTTGCCCGGGGCGATGTGGGCGACCAGGCCGACGGGCGCCCACGCCTCGTAGACCGTCTCCCGCGGATCGGCCCGGTTCAGCCGGCCCGGAGCCGTGCCGCCCAGTTCCCGGCGCAGCTTGCGGGTCAGCTCGCGCCGGCCGAGGAGGGTGCCGAGCTCGGCCAGGACCGCCGGGTCCTCGCCCTCCGGCAGGTGCGCGGCGAGTCGGCCGTGCACGGGATGGTCCGCGTCGCACAGCGCGGTGGAGAGGGCGTCGCAGGCGGCCAGGACCGTCTCGGTCTCCAGTTCCGCCGCCAGCGCGGCCTCGACGGCGGCCGGCAGCTCGGCGAGGCGGCGCCCCGCCTCCTCGTCACCGACGAAGGAGCCCTGCCAGTAGTGGTGGTGCACGCTCATGGTCACGCCATTCCCTTCATCAGTTCCGCCGCGGCCACGGCGCAGCTCCGGTTGCGGCTCACCCCGGCACGGCCGTGCACGGTGAACCACGGGGTTTCCAGCTCGCACCCGCAGGCCTCGCCCGGCTGCAGGGAGGCGAGGTCGCCCATGACCACGCTCTGCGCCGGCACCGAGGTGATGTACGGCGACACCAGGTGCAGGTAGCCCCGCTCCCCGTACGGCAGGGGCTCCAGGTCCCGGGTGGAGCGGATCGTCACCCGGGACCAGACGGGGGCGTGCAGCCGGTGGTGGTCGCACTCGACGTACGGGATGCAGTGCTCCACCGAGCCGAAGGTGTCCCTGATCCGCTCACCCGGGATGCCGAGCTGCTCGGTGACGCGCGCGTACAGCTCCTCCTTCTCGATGCGCCGGTCGGCGTGGCCCTTCCAGCCGCCGCCGAGGACGACGAGCGAGCCCTCGGGCAGCCGCAGGGGCGCCAGCCCCATGGCCCGCATCCGCTCCAGGGTGAAGAAGAGGAAGGCGGGGAAGCCGAGGATGCGGACCGGGGCGTCCTCCCTCTCGAAGCGGCGCAGCGCGGCGATGCAGCCGAAGGGGTCGAACTCGTGGTCGCCGCCGGTGTGGCGCAGCGCGTACTCGACGCTGCGCGCCGGAGCGAAGTCGCACAGGTAGTTGTCGGTGAAGGCGGTGCCCAGGTTCAGCGACGGCGCCGGCTCGTAGCTGTACAGGAGGTAGTTGACCTCCTGGTCCGGGGTGATCCAGCCGTTGCGTTCGAAGATCCGGGCGACCATGCGCTGCGCGGAGCGGATGGTCCAGTGGTCGAAGAACATCTGCGACTTCTGGCCGGTGGTGCCGGAGGACGTCAGGTGCAGCTCGACGTCCTCGCGGGGGATGGAGAGGACCTCGTGGCGCTTGAAGAAGTTCGCGTGGACGAGCGGCGTACGGTACGGCTCCGCCGGGGGAGTGGCCTCGTACAGGGAGCGGAAGAACGGGGAGCGTTCGGTGTGCCAGGCGTTGGTCTCCGCCATGGCCGCGGCGAACAGCGCGTCCACCGCGGGCCCGTGGGCGTAGGGGTCGGTCAGGTCGCACAGCTGTTGCACGTGCGGCAGGAGGGCCGGGTCGGGTACGGCGACCGGCGCGAGATGGGGGTTCATGCGGTTCACGGGGCAACCTCGGATGGTGTGGGCAGGTGCGCCGACGCCCAGGCCGACGCGTAGCAGTCCAGGTAGGGCTGGAGGGGCGGTTCGACGGCGACGCCGCGGAAGTCGATCCGCTCGCCGGAGCGGGACAGGACGGCGTAGTCGTGGAAGCCGTCGCCGTCCGCGCGCATCGCCGGGTAGAGGGCTCCGGCGACGAACCCCTGGGCCAGGAACGCGGAGAGGGCCTCCCGGTGGGCGAGCGGCACCAGCGCCTCCACGTAGCCGGCGCCGGCGCGGGCCAGGGCCCGGGTGACGGGTTCGAGGTGGGCGGCGGCGGCCGCCGGGTCGGGGTGGGCGGTCAGCAGGGAGCAGTACCCGCCGGCGCGGTTGAGGTAGGCGTACACCTCGAACCGGCCGTCTTCGGGCGTGAGCAGCACGTTGGGGGTGTGCAGCGGATAGAACCAGCCCTCCGCGCCCGGGAACCGCTCGCGGAAGCGGCGGCGTACGAACGCCGGTGCCTCGATCAGCTCCAGCGGTTCGACGGCCCCTCCCGGCGGCGCGGGCGCCGTCAGCGGGTCGGCCGCGGCGCGCACCTGCGGGTAGTCGATGCCGAGGGCCTGCCCGGCCGTGCGCAGCAACGGCATGAGCACGGCGGGCACTTCGGTGACGGGCACCCGGCGTTCGAGCACACCGGGGGAATGACGCGCGTAGAGCGCGAGGCTCTCACGGCTGCGGAGGTCCACCGCGTTGGGGAGGATGCCCAGCGGGCGGAAGCCGCTGCGGGCGACGACCCGCTGCGGACCGGAGCCGACGGTGCGTACGGTCGCGTACACCGAGTCCAGCCGGCCCGTGTCCAGCATCTCCGAGCAGAGCGCCCCGGTCAGGGTGGCCGCCAGACCGGCCGAGCGGTGCTCGGGGTGCACGGCGATGCCCTCCAGCCGGGCGATGCGGCTGCCGGCCTCGCCGTGGATGGCGGCGGACGCGGTCAGGGCACCGGTGGCGGTACAGCGGGCGACGAGCCACAGCGAGTGCGGGTCCGCCATGAGCCGGGCCATCTCGGCAGGGTCGGTGCCGAGCGCCACGGGGTAGTGCGGGCCGTAGACGGCGTAGTACAGCTGGCGCAGTTCGGCGATGTCCGCGGCGGTGGCCGGGGTGATGACGGCGTTCACCGGGCGCCTCCGACGGCTTCCGCCTCCACCGGGGTCTCCGGCGCGGGCGCACCGGACCCCAGCAGGGCCAGCGCGCACGCGGCGGGCAGCAGCCCGACACCCTGCACCAGGCACAGCGTCCGCGGGGAGAACAGGTCGCCCGCGGAGCCGAACACCAGGGACGCCACCGGCAGGGAGGCGCCCAGGACGGCCTGCATCACGGCGAAGAACCCGGGCTTGTCGGCGGTGGGCACCAGCCGCTGGAAGAGGGCCACGAAGCGGACGCTGACCGCCCCCGCGCACCAGCCGGCCACGGCCAGGCAGCCCGCGATGACGAGGCGGTGCGCGAACAGCCCGGGCAGCGCCAGGGCGAGGGCCATCAGGCCCAGGCACCAGGCGCCGGCGACGGTGGGCCGCCCGGGCACCCGGGTACCCGTGAAGGCCCCCACGAGGGCGCCCGCGCCGAGCGAGGCCTCCAGCAGGGCGACCGTGCCGCCACCGCCGTGCAGGACCGAACGGGTGTAGAGGGGGATGACGACGAACACGGCGGCGGTGAAGAGGTTCGCCGCGGTGAAGCAGACCAGGATCCGCCGGACATAGGGCAGTTCGCCGAGGATACGGCGCAGCGGGCGCCGGGACTCCTGCTCCGGCGACTCCGCGGACGCCGCCGCGTCGCGGAAACGGGCGCCCGCGACGAGGAGGGCGGCGCCGGCGTAGGCGGCCGCGCAGCCCGCGGCCAGTCCGGCCACGCCGGCCGCGTCGACCGCCAGGGCCCCGAGCAGCGCCCCTGCGAGACCCGCGAGGGACTGGGTGGACAGCTCGAAGCCGGTCGCCGTCTCGATGTCGGCGTCGTCGACGAGTTCGGGCACCGAGGTGGTCAGGCAGGGGTCGAAGAACGCCTGGCAGGTGGCCAGGACGAGAGCGGCGGCGTACACCCCGGCCAGCGGCGGTCCGCCGCCCTGTGCCCACACCGCGAGCCCGCCCGCGACGGCCGCGGCCAGGCCGGCGGCGGTCCGCAGCACCGAACGGTGGGCGAAGCCGGCCACCGTCCGGGCCACCACCGGAGCCAGCACCACGGCGGGCAGCGTGCACAGGGCCATGAACAGCCCGGAGGCCAGACCGCGGGCGCTCTGCACGGCGTAGGCGACGATCCACCAGGACACGCCGACCTGGAACATGCGCACGGCGGCCTGGGTGAGGACCTGGCCCAGCCACACGGCGGCGAAGGCGCGGTTGCGCAGGATCAGCGGGGTACGCCGGCCGGGGGGAGCGGCGGGCGTGCAGGGGGCGGCGGTCATGCCGTCGGCCTCTCGTCGAGGACCCGGACGAGCTTGCCCGAGCGGGGGTTGACGGCGAGGTCGCGGTGACGCACCCACTCCACGGACAGCGGGTGCACGAACCCGGCGCGCACGCTGTCGGGATACAGCGGCCGTACGGTCTCCAGCTCCGCGACGACGGCCCGCGCGAGGGTCTCGCGGCGGTCGGTGTCCCGTTCACCGCCGGGGGCGGTCGCCAGCCGCAGGACGAGCCCGTCGCGGCCCTCCCAGCGGCGGACGACGAGCTGCATGCCGACGACCTGCCCGGCGCTGTCCGCCGCTGCCACGGCGTCCTGGGCGTCCTGGGTGTAGAGGGACACGGGCCCGACGCGTACGCCCTCCTCGGCACGGCCGAGGATCCGGAAGTGCCCGGGCCCGGTGCCGGTCCATTCGGCCCGGTCGCCGGCGGGGTAGCGGATGATCGGCATCAGGCGGCGGAACAGGCTCGTGACGACGACCCGGCCGGGCCGGCCCGGCTCGGTGACGGGCTCGTCCGTGGAGTCGTCGAGGATCTCCACGACGGAGTACGGGGTGAAGGCCCGGTGCACCCGCGCGTCGGGGCCGGGCACGGGGCGGCCGAGCAGGCCGGCGTCGACGCTGGCGTAGCCGACGGAGCGGGCCTCGGCGCGGGGGAACGCCGCGGCCAGCAGCCGCCGCTGGTCGTCGAAGAGCGCCTCGCCGCCGAAGAGGAGCAGCTCGACGGAGTCGAGCCGGACGCCGGAGGCGACGACCTGTTCGGCGAGCCGGCACAGCGTGGTGGGCGTGCCGGCGAGTACCTGCGCGGCGAGATCGCGCAGCGTGGGGATCGTCGACTCCAGCGGGGCGCCGCCGCCGATGGGCAGGCGGACGTTGTCCACGGGCGCGTGGGAGAGCGAGTCGAGGACGAACAGGAAGCTGGCGTACAGCTCACCGGCGTAGAAGAGGTCGGCGACACGGTGTCCCGGGCGCAGTCCCGTGTCCACGAGGCCCTGCCCGAAGGCGGTGACGAAGGTACGCCACTCGTCCCGGGTGTAGACGGAGAACTTGGGGGATCCGGTCGTGCCGCCGGTCTTGTAGACGGTGGCCTCGCTGAGCGGGCCGGTCAGTACGCGGCTGTCGTGCAGGGTGTTCGCCGCCCAGAACGCCTCCTGGTCGACCACCGGAAGGTCGGTGAGGCGGTCGGCGTGAGGTGGCAGGGATCCGTAGAGGTCCCGGTAGAAGGGCGAGTTGTGACGGGCGAAACGTATGAGGTCCGAGAGTTGCTGGGCGGACATGGGCCTTTGCCTAGGTGACGGAAGTGGGACGGGAGCCACGGCGGGGCACGGCGAGAGCGTGAACTCGCCTGCCGCATCTACCGGTACGAACGGGGGACCCCCCGGCGCCCCCGCCTCCTCGACGCACGCCGAAAGCTGACGTGCAGTCATGATGATGAAACATCAGTGCGCAAGTCACCAAATTGACCGAAGATTCCAGGCCATTGCGGCAAGATTCAACAATTCTTGTGGCATTGGCCGGCCCGAGTGTGCGGGCGGCGGTGCCGGTGCCGGTGTCCGTGGAGGTGCTTGGGGGCGGTCGGCGGCGTCGGGCACGGAGGTGAGCGGCGTCGCCGCGCGGCCCGGGGCCCGGTCGGGGGCAGCGTCGCGGCGGCGAACGGTGCCGAGGCCCACATGCGCCGACCGCGGCGGCGGGGTCCGGCGACCGGGGTGGGGTCGACTCTGCTTTCGACAACATGTTGTCTGTCATCATGATGTCATGAATGAGATCGATGCGATCAGCCATCTGCAGGCCGCTCTGGAGCGCGGTGCTGCCGTTCGGCCCGTCGTCGGCGGCTTTCCCCACCTGGCCGAGAGTCTGCGCCAGGCCGGCGTGAGCCACTGCCGCATGGCCGTCCCCTCCAACGCCTTCCTCTACCTGACCGAGCACGGCCACGTCGTCGTCCAGGGCGAGCCGCTCGTCACCGGCTTCGCCGCCGCGCCGCCCTTCGACCGGGCCGGCCTGATCGCGGCGCTGCGCGCCGACCAGGCCGGGGAGACGGCCTTCCCCGAGTTCGTCCGGGGCTGCTGGGACGCGGGCGTCGTCTGGTACGACGTCGACACCGCCGCACGCACCTGCACCTACTACGGCGCGGGCGGCCAGTCGTACACCGAGGACTATCCGCCCGTCGCCCTTCCCTGAGCGGCCGCAGGGCGGCGCCGCGGACCACCGGCCCCGCCCCCAAGCGCCACCGGTCCCAGCCCCAAGCGGTCGCTGACCAGCGGTCGGGGAGCATCGGTCGCGGACCGACGGTCCCGGACCCCAGTGGCCGCGGACCCCACCGGTCCCGGAGCAGCGGTCCCAGCCCCAAGCGGTCGCGGACCCCACCGGTCCCGGAGCAGCGGTCCCAGCCCCAAGCGGTCCCGGACCCAAGCGGTCGGGGGACGCGAGGCTCAGGGCACGTGGGAAGAGGTGCGGCGCATCCCGGACTGTCGCCGCCGCACGCGGCCGCGCCCGTGGCAGACTCGGTCCCCTCCGGCCCGGCCGCCGCCGCGCAGCGGGTCGGCCGTGCCACCCCCGATGAGCAGCCCCACAGCCCACGGTTCAGCCGCGCCCGCCTCCGGCCGCGCGCGATCCCGGCCCCGTCCCGCGGGAGGCCCCGTGCTCCGCCGCCTCGCCCACCGCCACCGCCACCGCCACGCGAGGACCGCCGCCCTCGCCCTGGCCGGCCTGGTCCTCCTCCTCGCGGCGGGCACCACCGGCGCTGCGGCTCCCGCCGCCCGGCACGCAGGGGCGGCACCCCGCCCGGTGGCCGCGACCACCGCCGTGCCCGGCGCACCCGGCAGCGCCACCCCGCTCTCCGGCTACGCCGTCCAGTCCACCGCGAAGGTCCCCGACACGGCCGAGGCCGTGTCCAGCCCCGGATATCCGGCCACCGGCTGGTATCCCGCAGGCCCCCGTTCCACCGTGCTCGCCGCGCTGCTGGCGGCCGGCGTGTATCCGGACCCCTTCCACTCCACGCAGCAGCAACTGATCCCCGCCGCGGACTTCACCGTTCCCTGGTGGTACCGGTCCGACTTCACCGTCGCCGACACGACGGCCCGTACCCATCTCGACTTCAGCGGCGTGATCTCCGCAGCCGACGTCTTCGTCAACGGCCGCCGCATCGCCGCCGCGAGCACCGTCGCCGGCGCGTACACCCGCCACGAGTTCGACATCACGGCCCTCGTCAGGCCCGGCACCAATACGGTCGCCTTCCGCATCCAGCCCAACAATCCGCGCAAGCACCTGACGATGGGCTGGCTCGACTGGCTGCAGCCGCCACCGGACGAGAACATGGGCATCGTCCGCGACGTCACCGTCCGCCGCGCCGGCCCCGTCGCCCTGCGCGACGCGCACGTCGTGACCGCACTGGCCATGCCCTCCATGGCCACGGCCGACCTGACCGTCAAGGCCCGCGTGCGCAACGACTCCGACACCACCGTCACCACGACCCTGTCCGGCACCGCGGCCGGCGCAGCCGTCGCCACCAGCGTCACACTCGGCCCCCACGAGACCAGGGCCGTCATTCTCACCCCCGCCGAACACCCGGCGCTGCGCCTGCAAGCGCCCCGCGTATGGTGGCCGGCCCACATGGGCGAGCAGCCGATGTACGACCTCGACCTCACCGCCACCGTGAACGGCATCCCCTCCGACACCGCCCACCAGGCCTTCGCCGTCCGCGACGTACGGGCACCCCTGAACGCGGACGGCGCCCGCCAGTACGAGGTCAACGGCCGCCCCCTCCTCCTCAAGGGCGGCGGCTGGTCCCCCGACGCGTTCCTGCGCTGGGACCCCACCTATGCCGAGGACCGCCTCACGTACGCGCTCGACCTGGGCCTGAACACCCTCCGCCTGGAAGGCCACATCGAGCCCGACGAGTTCTTCGACCTCGCCGACCGGCACGGGATCCTCACCCTCCCCGGATGGGAGTGCTGTACCAAATGGGAGGGCGAGGTCAACCGCAACGAGGCCGGGGAACGGTGGACCGCCGCCGACCACTCCGTCGCCAAGGCCTCGATGGCCGCCGAAGCCGCCCGTCTGCGCCACCACCCCAGCGTGATCTCCTTCCTGATCGGCAGCGACGCCGCCCCGAACGAGCAGATCGAGCGCGGCTACCTCGACGCGCTGAAGGCCGCCGACTGGACCGCCCCCGTGATCCCCGCGGCCGCCGACACCGCGTCCCCGATCACCGGCCGCTCCGGCATGAAGATGACCGGACCGTACGACTGGGTCCCGCCGGGCTACTGGTACGACAAGCGCGAGGGCGGAGCGAGCGGCTTCAACTCCGAGACCAGCGCCGGCCCGGACATCCCCACCCTCGACACCCTGCGCCGCATGATGACCCCGGCCGAACTCGAAACCCTGTGGAAGGAGCCGGCCGCCCGCCAGTACCACCGCTCCCCGTCCGCCACCTTCGACACACTGGAGCTCTACAACGCCGCGCTCACCGCCCGCTACGGCCCCCCGGCGAGCCTGGAGGACTACGTGCGCAAGGCGCAGCTCGCCCAGTACGAGAACGTCCGCGCCCAGTTCGAGGCGTACTCCCGCAACGCCAAGGACCCCGAGGATCCGTCGACCGGCGTCGTCTACTGGATGTTCAACAGCGGCTGGACCTCCCTCCACTGGCAGCTCGTGGACCGCTACCTCGACCAGGGCGGTGCCTACTTCGGCGCGAAGAAGGCCAACGAGCCCCTGCACGTCCAGTACGGGTACGACGACCACGCGGTCGCCGTCGTCAACAACCGGACCGCACCCGCCTCCGGGCTCACGGCCCGGGTGACGCTCTTCGCCCCCGACGGAACGCAGAAGTACGACCGCTCGGTGACCGGCCTGAGCGTCGCCGGCGGCGGCGCGAGCAGCACCGCGCTGACGCTCCCCGAGTCGGTGCCCGGCCTGCCCACCACCTACCTGGCCCGGCTCCTCCTCACCGACGCAGCCGGCCGGGAGGTCAGCCGCAACGTCTACTGGCTGTCCACCGAGGCCGACGTCCTCGACTACGAGCGCAGCGACTGGTACTACACACCCACCACCTCCTACGCCGATCTCCGCGGGCTGAGCTCCATGGCGCGGACGGCGGTCGCCGTCACGGCCACGACGACGGCAGACCCCTCGGGCACCTCCACGACCACCGTGACCCTGCGCCACACCGGCCCCGGCGGCACCCCGGCGCTGCTCACCGACGTCCATCTGGTGGGGTCGCAGGGAGTACCGGTGCTGCCCGTGCGGTGGACCGACAACCAGGTCAGCCTCTGGCCGGGGGAGTCGGTCACGCTGACGGCGCAGTACCGGACCGCGGACCTGCGCGGCGCCGCGCCGCGGCTGCGGATCTCCGGCTGGAACACGCCGACGGCCACCGTCCCGGCGGCCTGACGGCGGTCACCCCACCAGCGCGGCGGCCTCCTGCCGGGCTTGCCGCAGCCAGGCCTGGCGCGCCGCGTCGGTGGAGTCGGTGACGGTACGAAAGACGGTCCGCCGCACGTCGGCGACCCCCACGTACGGCAGGACGCACGCCGCCCAGACCTTCTGGAGGGGGTCGCCGAACTCGCTCTCCTCACGCTCGCCCGGGGTGTCGGACGTGTTCAGCACGAGGGCCCGGCCCGCGTTGAGGAGCCCCGCGGGCTCCCCGTCGGCGGTTCCCAGCTTGTAGGCCACGCCGGGGACGAGGACGCGCTGCACCCACCCCGTCAGGACGGCCGGCGGCATGCCCCACCAGTTCGGGTGGACGAACACCAGGGCATCGAGCGCGGACACCTCCCGCCGGTGCAGGGCCACGTGCGGATCGTCCGCGTCGGGGGCCGAGGAGACGGTCCCCGTCTCCTCGGCGGACGCCACCGGCGGAAAACCCTCGGCGCACAGGTCGTGCGCGACCACCCGGCACCCCCGCTCCCGCAGCTCGTCCACGACGGCGTCGAACACCGCGTGGTTGAAACTGCCCGGCCGCGGATGAGCGAGGTACACCCCGACACGCATGGTCCGTTCCTCCCTGTCGACTTCAGCCGTCGGCCATTGTCCACGACCGGCGGCGTGGCGCGCCGTCAGCCGGCGGGCGGGGTCCAGTCGGCGGGCAGGCCGGACTGGCTGAGCACGGCGGCCAGGCTGTAGTGGTCCTTGTCGGAGGTGATCCGGCAGTGGTTCCTGTCGAGGTCGAGGACGGTGGTCATCGGCACGGCGAACGGCTGCGGAGCGCCCTTGAGATGACCGGAGTAGACGGCCCGGACGGTGACGCGGTCCCCGTCGACGCGGGTGGTGCGGACGGTGACGCGGACGTTGTCGATGAGGGAGTCGGCGCGGGCCTTCCACCCGGAGATCTCCTTGCGGCCGCGGAAGGTGACGGCCACCGCCTCGTCGGTGTAGGTGCCGTCGGCGGTGAACAGGGCGCCGAGGGCCCGGGGATCGCTGCCGTTCCAGGCGCCGGCCCAGGCCGTGACGATCCTCGGCGTACGGCGGTCGGCCTCCTGGGCGCCATGGCCGGCAGGGGTGGCGTGGGCGGTCGAGGCGGTGCCGCAGAGGGCGGCAGCAGCGGCGGCGGCCAGCACGGTGACGGTACGCAGCGGGCGGGACGTCATCAGGGGACTCCTTCGTCAATGGTGTGCGTCAAGGGTGTGCGTCGGATGCGGGCGCCGGTCGAGCGCGGTGGCGCTGCCTCACCCGTCACACACCGTCGCGTCGAACGCTGTCCACTCTCCAGCCCCCGCGGCGCCGACGACTGCCCACCCCTGTCCACAGGTGTCCACGCCGCACCCGGTTCGCCCGACCACCGGCCGCTGCCGTCGTGCTGGGAGGACGTGACCACCTCCTCGTTTGGACGCTCGCGTATGGAGGTGAGCGTTTCGGCTATGTCGCGTCTCGTTCCGCTCGACTTGACTGAGGTCATGACGAAGACGACGAAGAACGACACGCAGACCACCGACCAGGCCCTCACCCTCGTCATCGGAGGGAACGGCAAGACCGGCCGCAAGGTCGCGCAGAAGCTCACGGCGCAGGGCCGGCCCGTCAGGGTCGGTTCCCGCAGCGGGCAGCCGGCCTTCGACTGGAACGAGCCCGGCACCTGGCTCCCGGCACTGGAGGGCGTCGACCGGGTGTACGTGACCTACTACCCCGACCTCGCCTTCCCGGGCGCCGTCGAGCAGGTGGGGGCCTTTGCCGAGGTGGCGGTCGCCGCGGGGGCGCGCCGTCTCGTGCTGCTGTCCGGACGGGGCGAAGAGGCCGCGCGGCTCAGCGAGGAGAAGGTGAAGGCCTCCGGGGCCGACTGGACGGTCGTACGGGCGAGTTGGTTCAACCAGAACTTCGACGAGAGCTTTTTCCTGGAGCCGGTGCTGGCCGGCGTGATCGCCCTGCCCACCGCGGACGGGGTCGAGGCGTTCGTCGACACCGGGGACATCGCCGACGTGGTGGTGGCCGCGCTGACCGACGACCGGCACATCGGCCGCACCTACGAGCTGTCGGGGCCGCGGCTGATGAGCTTCGCGGACGTCGCCGCCGAGCTGTCGAAGGTCACCGGCCGTGAGATCGCCTACGTGCCGGTCTCGGACGAGGCCTACCGGGCGGAGCTGCGGGAGCACGGCCTCCCGGAGGACTTCGCCGAGTTGTTCACGCTGATCCTGGACGGGCGCAACGCGCACCTGGTCCACGGGGTCGAAGAGGTCCTGGGCCGGGCGCCCCGGGACTTCGCGGACTTCGCCCGCGAGGCGGCGGCCACCGGTGTGTGGGACGTACCGGCCAACTGACCGGCCCGACCCCGACCGCCCCTCACACCGGGCCGGCACCGGCCCGGGAGCGGGGGAGTGGAGAAGATGGACGCATGGACATGTTGACCGGTCTGCTCGCAGGCCCCCAGGCCCGGGGGGCCTTCCTCCTCAAGTCCGTCCTGAACCCGCCGTGGGCGATGCGGATCGAGGACCGCGCTCCCCTGTCGGTGGCGACGATGGTGCGCGGCTCCGCATGGATGCTGCCCGACGGGGGCGAGCCGGTGCTGATCGCACCGGGTGACGTGGCGGTGGTGCGCGGGCCGGATCCGTACACGGTGGCCGACGCCCCCGACACCCCGGTGACGGTGACCGTGGGGCCGGATCAGCGATGCAGCACTCCGGAGGGCGAGGACGTCACGGAGTCCATGGCACTGGGCGTGCGGACGTGGGGAGCGGCCCACCAGCACGCGGGGTCGGCCGTGATGCTCAGCGGCACCTATCAGGCGCCGAGCGAGATCGGCCGCCGCCTGCTGGGGGCCCTGCCGACGATCCTGGTCAGACCGGCGAGAGCGGCGGACGCGACCCTGATCGACCTGCTCGCCTCCGAGATCTCGAGCGAGGAGCCGGGCCAGGAGGTCGTGCTGGACCGGCTGTTGGACCTGCTGCTGATCGGGGTTCTGCGGGCGTGGCCGTCGGCGGCGGATTCCGGCGCGCCCGCGTGGCTGCGCGCCCAGAGCGACCCGGTCGTCGGCCCGGCGCTGCGGCTGCTGCACGAGAGCCCGGCCCACGGGTGGACCGTGGAGGAGCTGGCCGTGCGGGTCGGGGTGTCACGGGCGTCGTTGGCACGCCGGTTCAGGGAGGTGGTGGGGGAGCCGCCGGTCGGATATCTGACGGGCTGGCGGCTCGCGTTGGCGGCGGACATGCTGCGGGAGCCGGATGCCACGGTCGAAAGGGTGGCCCGCCGAGTCGGATACGGCAGCGCGTTCGCCCTCTCCGCGGCATTCAAACGGGTCCGGGGGATGAGCCCGCAGACATACCGCACGGGTACGGCCGGGCCCGGCGCCGGGCCCGACGCCGGGCTGGTGCCCGGCCCCGGGGGCACGGTGGTACTCAGCCCGCCGCAGGCGCGGCCGTCGGGGCGAGGGTGAGCGCACCGACGCGTTCCTCACCGATGAGTTCGCCGGTGGGGGCGAATCCGAGGCCGAGGTAGAAGGGTTCGGGGCTGCCGGAGCCGACGTGCCAGCTGACGTGGGCCGTCCGGTGGACGCCGCGCCGGCGGATCTCCTGGAGGACGGCGTGAACGGCGAACCGGCCATAGCCCTGGCCCTGGCGGCCGGCGTCGATGTTCAGGCGCCAGATGCCGCTGCGCCGGTCGGCCGGATCGCCCGCCGGGTCCCAGACGATGTCGTGGAAGGCCATCACGAAGCCGACGACGTCGCCGCCGTCGACGACGGCACGCGGCCAGGCGCTGGCAGGGTGGATGTACGCCTCGGCGAGGGACTTGACCACGGGGGATACCAGGTGCGCCTGGTCGGGGCGTACTTGTACGGCGCACACCGCGTCGAAGTTGTCGGCGGTGACGGGTTCCAGTCGCAGGGTCCGCTGCGGCGGGACGATCATGGCGGGCATGACCTCACCCTAACGCCGGCGCCGTCTCCCCCGTCCGGGGGAGACGGCCCCCCTCCATGGGGGAGGCCGCGGACCTGGACGAGCTGAGACCTTGAAGGCAGCGGGCGAGTATCGGACTCCCCACTTCCCATGGAGGTCTGACCATGCGTGAGTTCCCCACCACCGTCGTACTCGGCACCGCCCTCGCGGCCTCCGGAAGCGCCGCAGCGGCACCCCGGCCGGGACCTGTTCCGCGGTCTGTTCCGGGACCGACCGAATGCCTCGCCTTGCATAGCCGGACCCTGGTCGACGCGCACGGTCCGGGCCCCCACCCCGGCGAGCGGTTCACCGCCCGGGTCGACCAGGGGCCCTGCCGGCCGGCACCCCGAGGCGGGGCCCGCCTTCGACCCGGCCGACGCGCACGGCGAGCGGAGGGTCGGCCGGGCCGGCGCCGACCTGCTGGACCCGGACGAACCCGCCCGGGCCGCACGATGCTCTCCGGTACCGGCCGGCTCTGGCTCACAGGGTGCCGGGCCGTCGGCAACCACAGACGTCCCCGCCCCCTGCGATCGCTGCTCCCGCCGCTGTCAAGCCACGAACTCCCGAGACATGACCTGCGGCCCTCCGGTGATGTCTGGTGGAAGCCAGAGCTGCCGCACAGCGACCCGGGAGAGGTGAGTGGCGATGACTCCTCAGGACGAGCGGTGTGCGTCGACCCTGCGGGCGGTCAGGCGCTGGGTGGCCGCCGACCGGATTCCGGTGGAATCCGACGGCCTCGCCCTCGCCCGGTCCGTCAACGACCACGTGCGGCGCACGGGAAAGCACTTCCTGCCGCAGCGCATGCTGCTCCGCCTGAGCGAAATCCGCCGCAGGGATGCCGCAGACCTCCCTTTTCTCCACGCCTTTCTCGACTGCCTGCTCGACAAGCACGAAGGACGTTTTTGGAATCGCACCTATCTTTCACTTCCGATCCTGGAGCTCCTCCTGGACGAACGCAATTCCGGGGTGAGCGCGGACCGGATGTCCACCCTGCTCATGGCCGATGTCGTCCGTTTCGAGGCGGGGGCGGCGGGCGGTTCGCGGGAGGGGCCCGGCCGGGGCCGGCCGGACGCGGAGACGGTGAGCACCCGGCTGCGGCACGCTCTGCGGTTCGTCGCCCGGGGTGTCGGCGGATCGGCGGCCGAAGACCTGCCGTCACGCCTGGACGACACCTCCGGGGCGCGCATCGAGGAACTCGCCGGCCACCTGCCCCGGCCGCCGGCGACGGACGCCTGGGCGTGGTTCGACGTGACCGTCCAGCCGGTGTACGTACTGCACGACGAATACTTCTTCATCCGCATTCTCCAGGCCCATGAAATGCTTTTCACTGCGATGGCCGGCCATGTGAGATCGGCCGTTGCGGCATTGCGGGAAGGGAATCCGGAGAAAGGTGCCGAGCGAATAGACGACGCGGTCGCGATGTTCGAACGGGCCGCCGGGTTGTTCCGTACGGTCGCCACGATGCGCGCGGAACACTTCTCCGCTTTCCGCCACTACACCCAGGGTGCCAGTGCCATCCAGTCCGAACAGTACAAACGCTTCGAGAGCCTCTGCGGTGTGCCGCGCACCCCGCGTCTGCACTCGACCGCCTTCACGAGCGTCCCCGCCGTACGGGCCGAGGCACAGGACCCCGGCCACGACACCGTCGCCCGCGCCTACCTCGACCTCCGCCGCGAACGCGGCCCCGGCGGGGCGGCGTGGGGCCGCCTCGACGCCGCCCTCGGCCGGCTGGAGAGCCGGCACCAGCGGTGGAAGTCGGCCCATCGAGGCCTCGCCGCGCGCATGCTGGGCGACGCCCACGGATCGGGCTACACCGACGGCGTGCCCTACCTGACCGGGGCCCTGGACAACCGGCTCTTCTGGCAACTGCCCCTGCCCCGCTGAGCGGCGCGGGCTCCTCCAGGAACGCGGGGGCTGTCGAGGACGCGCTCGTGCACGCCTTCGGGCCCTTCTCCCTCGCCGGCAGCTCAGCCTGTACCGCGACCGGGCCGGTGCGGGCCGGGTGACGTCGGCGGGGCGTCGGACGTTGGTAGGGTCATGGAGGACGTACTGGACCTGCTCGACGCACTGCTCGACGGTGTCACGGAGCCCAGGCTGAAACTGATCGGCGCGGACGAGGCGAGGGCGCTGATCGTGCTGCTCGGCCTGCTTGAGGACGAGGGGCAGCCCGAGGAGGTCCGCCGAGCCGCCGGTGACATGCGATGCCGGATCAGCAGCCGTCTGGCCTGAGGCCACCGGCGTGTCTGCGGTGTTCCGGTCCGGCGGGGCGAGACGGGCGAGAGCGCGAGGGCCCACCGCGGGCACGCCCGGTCGCGTCGCCAGGCTTTTGGGCTCGAGGGTGGCGGCAGCGGCCGGGGCCTTCCTCGGGGAGGGGCCGCCCGAGATGCGGCTGCGGTTGGAGACGGAGTCCGGGGTTCAGGAGGTGACCGTGTACGCAGCGGCGGCCGGCGGATACGAAGCCCAGGAGGCCGCACTCTCCAGGGAACTGCTCGCCCGCTTCGTCGCCGGGACCGCAGACCCGCGCTCCCCCGCGGCGTGGGGCCGCGAGCACGCCTCGGAGGGCACACCCGAGCCCGCCGTCCGGGAAGCCCTGCTGAAGGCGTGGGCCCGGGAGCGGACCTGACCACCTCCCCGGTCGCGCCCCGGCCGGCACCGCAGCAACGGCACGGGCACTGGCCGTACCGGCACCCGTACAATGACAACAAGTTCCCGAACTGTCATCGCATTGTCGATCACTGGAGGGGTGTCCGGAGGGGTGTGACGTGTCGGAAGAGCTGGCGCTGCTGGTGGCGGACGTGTTCGAGGCCGCCGGACTGCTCCGCAGGATGGGGGAGGGCGTCGCAGCCGCCGAGGGGCAGACCCAGGCACGCTGGCAACTGCTCAGCGTGGTCTGCGAGGAGCCGCTGACCGTCGCACGGGCCGCCCGCCGCCTCGGAATCGCCCGCCAGGGAGTACAGCGGGTCGCCAACGACCTCGTCCGCGAAAACCTCGCCGGCTTCCATCCGAACCCGGACCACCGCGGATCACCGCTGCTGGCCCTCACCCCGCTCGGGCACGCCACACTGGCGCGGATCACCAGCCGCGCGAGCGCGATCCACCAGGTACTGACCGCCGACATCGACACGGCCGACATCGCCGCCGCGCGCAGCCTCCTGCACCGCCTGATCGACGAGGTGCACCGCTACGAGGAACAGGCCGCGGCCGACTGAGGCCTGCGGAAGCGGGCGGCGGGCGTGCCGACACGCCCGGGCCGGACAGACGTCGTTGCGCTCGGATGCCCGCCGTGACTGACTTGATCGACACACCGGACCACGACGGGGAGGCGAGCGCCATGGGTCTGAAGAAGGCGGTCTACGAGCAGGAGCTGCTGAGGCTGCAGACGGAACTGGCCAAGCTCCAGGAATGGGTGCGCACGCAGGGCGCCCGACTCGTCGTCATCTTCGAGGGACGCGACGCGGCGGGCAAAGGAGGAACGATCAAACGGGTCGCCGAGCACCTCAATCCGCGCGTGGCCCGCATCGCGGCCCTCCCGAAGCCGACGGAGCGCGAACGCGGCCAGTGGTACTTCCAGCGCTATGTGGAGCACCTGCCGGCCGCCGGCGAGATCGTGCTCTTCGACCGCAGCTGGTACAACCGCGCCGGCGTGGAGCACGTGATGGGCTTCTGCACCCCCGCGGAGCACCAGCGCTTCCTGCGCCAGTGCCCGGCCTTCGAGCGCATGCTGGTGGAGGACGGGATCCTGCTGCGCAAGTACTGGTTCTCCGTCAGCGACGCCGTCCAGGAGGAACGCTTCCGCCGCCGCACGCAGGACCCACTGCGGCGCTGGAAGCTCTCCCCGATGGACCTGGAGTCCCTCACCCGCTGGGAGGCGTACTCCCGGGCCAAGGACGAGATGCTCGTCCACACGGACACGGAGGACTGCCCCTGGTACGTGGTCGAGAGCGACGACAAGCGCAGGGCGAGACTCAACATGATCGCCCACCTGCTGTCCACGGTCCCGTACGAGGACGTGGCCCTGCCGTCGCTCGTCCTCCCGCCGCGGCCCCGTTCGACCGGCTACGTGCGCCCGCCCAAGGATCTCCAGAAGGCGGTCCCCGACCATGCGGCCACCCTCGCCGGCTAGCCGGCGACCGTACCGGGTTCCGGCGGGCTCCCGTTGCGCGGCGCCGCGCACGCACTGGTGGAGGGCCGCCACGTGCCGGCGGCTGGCCGGTCCCGCCCGCCCCCGAGCGTGGGGGACGCCCCGAGCGGAGTGCGACCGCGTCAGGGCGTCACCCGCCTCCGTGACGTCCTCGATCCGCCGGCGCCGCCCCAGGCGGATGTCCTCTTGCCGTCTGAAACCGTGCCTTGACGCGGGGGCGGTGGGGCGACAGCCTTGCCCGCAGTTACCGGTAGGTAGGGGCGAAGGGGCGGCCATGGACAGGGACGACGCGGAGCTGATGTTCCAGGGAGTCGAGCGGCAGGCCGAGCTGGTGCGCACCGGCAAGGTGACCTCCCGGGCCCTCGTCGAGGCCGCGCTGCGCCGGATCGAACGGCTCGACCCCGCCCTCGGAGCCTTCCGCGTCGTCCTCGCCGAGCAGGCACGCGCCGAGGCCGACGCCCGGGACGCGGACGCGGAGCCGGCGCGGGGCCCGCTCCACGGCGTGCCCGTAGCCGTCAAGGACGAGTTCGACGTCGCCGGGCAGGTCACCACCTTCGGCGGCGCCGCCAACCGCACCCCCGCCGCCGCCGATTCGGAGGCCGTGCGCCGCCTGCGTGCCGCCGGAGCCGTCGTCATCGGCAAGACGACGATGCCCGAGTTCGGCCAGTGGCCCTTCACCGAGTCCGACACCCACGGCACCGCCCACAACCCCTGGGACACCACCCGCACCCCCGGCGGCTCCAGCGGCGGCAGCGCCGCGGCCGTCGCGGCCGGACTCGTCGGGGCGGCGCTCGGCGGCGACGGCGGCGGATCCATCCGCATTCCGGCCGCCTGCTGCGGTCTGTTCGGCCTCAAACCGCAGCGCGGCCGGGTCTCCACCGCCCCCAACGCCCACCTCTGGTACGCCCTCGGCACCGTGGGACCGCTGACCCGCACCGTCCGTGACACCGCCCTCCTCTACGACGTCCTCGCCGGCACCACGCCCGCCGACCGCTGGAGCGCCCGCCCCGCCGCCACCGGCTGGCTCCGGGCCCTGGAGACCCCGCCCGGCCGACTGCGCATCGGCTACTGCGCCAAGTCCGCCGTACCCGGGGTGCGCCCGCATCCCGAGCACGTCGGAGCCCTGCTGGAGACCGTACGGGCGCTGCGGGAACTGGGCCACGACGTACGGGAGGTCAACCCCCGCTATCCGGACGCGACGGTCCCGTTCGCGGCGCAGTTCTGCGGTGGGGTGCGCGCGGAGGCTGCCGCCGTCGAACGTCCGGACCTGTTGGAGCCGCGCACCCGGAGCACCCTCGCGCTCGCCCGCCTGGTCCCCGAATCCGCCGTGGAACGCGGGATCCGGGCGGGAGAGCGGCTGGCGGAGCGCGCCGACCGGATGTTCACCTCGATGGACCTGCTGCTGACCCCGGTCGTCGCCGCCCGGCCGCGCCCGGTGGGCGCGCTGGACGGCGCGGGGCTGCTGACCGCGCTGGCGCGGTCACGCCCGATGGTCGCCTACACCGCGCTGTGGAACGTCACCGGACACCCGGCGGCCTCCGTACCCGCGGGCCTGGGCACGGACGGCCTGCCGCTCGCCGTGCAACTGGTGGGCCGCCGGGACGACGAGGTGTCCGTACTGCGGGTGGCGGCGCAGCTCGAGGAGGCCCGACCGTGGGCGGGGCGCCGCCCGCCGTCGGCAGCCTCCTGACGGCCGTGCGCGGGCGGGGCCGTGGACACGCGGACGCCTCCGCACGGGTACGGATACCCGTGCGGAGGCCTGCGTACGAAAGCTCCTCCGGCCGGCGCTATTTCACCGAGCCGGCCATCACGCCCTGGACGAAGTGCCGCTGGAAGGCGAAGAAGACGACCAGCGGGACCACCAGCGACAGGAACGCCCCCGGCGCGAGGACGCCGATGTTGCTGCCGAACTGCCGCATCTGGGACTGCAGCGCGACCGTGAGCGGCTGCGACCCGGTGTCCGCGAAGAGCAGGGCCACGAGCATGTCGTTCCAGACCCAGAGGAACTGGAAGATGGCCAGGCTCGCGATGGCCGGGCGGCCGAGCGGCAGCACGAGCCGGGAGAAGATCCGCCACTCGCTGCCGCCGTCCATCCGGGCGGCCTCCAGCATCTCGCGCGGGATCTCGGCGAAGTAGTTGCGCAGGAGGAAGATCGCGAACGGCAGTCCGTAGGCGACGTGGAAGAGGACGACGCCCGCGATCGTCCCGAACAGGCCCACCGCGCCGAAGAGTTTCGCCACCGGCAGCAGCCCGATCTGCACCGGGACCACGAGAAGTCCGACGACCACGAGGAAGACGCCGTCCCGGCCGGGGAATTCCAGCCAGGCGAAGGCGTATCCGGCGAGTGCCGCGATGCCGACGACCAGGACGGTGGTCGGCACGGAGATCAGGACGGTGTTCCAGAACGCCGCCCCGATGCCGGAATCGGCCAGCAGGGCCGTGTAGTTGTCCAGGGACAGCTGCGAGGGGTCGGCGAGCGCGGTCCACCAGCCGTCCGTGGCGCTGTCCTGTTCGGAGCGCAGCGAGGACAGGAGCAGGCCTGCCAGCGGTGTGATCCAGACGAGGGCGACCAGGATCAGGACGCCCTGGACGGCGGAGCTGCCCAGGAGGCGTGAGATCCGGTTTCCCCGGCGCCGTCCGGGCGCGGACGTGGGCGCGGAGGGCGATACGGACGGGGACGGGGGTGTCGGCGGGCCGCCGGGCCGGACCGCCGGCGTCCGCCGGGACGGGCCGTGCCGTTCGACGGTGCTGTGGCCGCTCATGCTCCACTCCTTCGGAAGCGCCGGACGTTGAAGATCATCGCCGGGACGACGAGCAGCAGGAGCACCATGCTGAGCGCGCTGCCGAGGCCCTGGTCGTTGCCGCCGCCGAAGGAGACCATCCACATCCGGGTGGCCAGGACGTTCGCCTCTTCCTGGACCGGTCCGGGCGCGATGATCCACACGAGGTCGAAGACCTTCATCACGTTGATCACGAGGGTCACGAAGACCACGGTGAGCACCGGCGCGAGCAGCGGCACGGTGATCTTGCGGAAGATCTGGCCCTCGGTGGCGCCGTCCATACGGGCCGCCTCCAGCGCGTCGCGCGGGATGGCGGCGAGGCCGGCGCCGATCAGGACCATCGAGAAGCCGGTCCAGACCCACAGGTAGGCGCCGATGATGGCGGGCGTCACCAGCGCCGGACCGAGCCAGTGCACGCCCTGGTAGGGGGCTTCGAAGTTGGCCGCGGGCAGGCGGACGGTGTAGTCGCCGTCGGCCAGCCCGGCGAACCGGAAGGAGCCGTCCGCGGCCGTGGTCGCGGTCGCGGCCACCCCGCCGTCCCGTACGGCCTCGACCGTCATGCCGGGCAGGCCCTTCTCGCCCGGGTCGACCGTGCCGGGCGTACCCGCCCCGCCGGGGGCGAAGTCGAGGTAGACGACGCCCCCGATCGCGTCCGCGCCGGGCGCGGCGCCCGCCGGGGCGGCAGGATCGGCCGCGGCCTTCGCGCCGGCCGGCATCGCTTCGGGAGCGACCCCGATGAATCCGAGGCCGATCGAGCTCCCGGGCCGTACGGTCGCCGCGGTGCTGTACGGTCCGCCCGCCCCGCCCGTCAGGCCGTGGCCCTCCCGGGCCCGGGCCGTGGGGTAGGCGGCGGCGTCGTCGAAGCCGTCGTGGACGGCGACGGCGGCGGCGTTGAGCACGCCCCGGTCCGGGTCCTGTTCGTAGGCGAGCCGGAAGATGATGCCCGCCGCGAGGAACGACACGGCCATCGGCAGGAAGAGCACCAGCTTGAACGCGGTCGCCCAGCGCACCTTCTCGGTGAGCACGGCGAGCATCAGCCCGAGTCCGGTGAGCAGGGTGGGGGCGACGACGACCCAGACGGCGCTGTTGCGGATCGCCTTGAGGGTGGCCGGGTCCTGCACGATCGCCGCGTAGTTGGCGGCTCCGACGAACCGGTCGCCGTCGGCGTCGAAGAGGCTGCGGCCGAAGGAGAAGAGGACGGGATAGACCACCAGCGCGCCCAGCAGCAGCAGGGCCGGCAGGACGAAGACCACCGCGAGGCGGCGCTTCCTGCGCTGGGCCCGGCGCCGCCCGTCGACCGCGGGGCGGCCGGTCGAGGGGCGGCCGGTGGCGGGGCGGTCGGTCATGGTGTCAGCCATGGCGGTGGCCTCAGTTCCCGTAGGCCTTGGCGGCCTCGGCCTCGAGCTTCGCGGCGGTGCCCTGCGGGTCGGAGGGGTCGCGCAGGAAGTCCTGGAGGAGCTTCCACTCGCCCGCGCCCTTCGTGCCGCCGAACGCGGCCGGGGCCTGGTCCGACATGTCGAAGCGGATCGAGTTGCCCGCCGCGATGAGCGAGTTGGCGGTGCTGCGCGTGGTGTCGTCGCTGTACTTGGCGAAGTCGACCTCGTTGTTCGGGGACAGGAAGCCGCCCGAGCCGGCCCAGACCTCGGCGGCTTCGGCACTTGCCAGGAACTCGACCAGCTTCATGCCGGCCTGGCCGTTCTTGCCGTCCTTCAGGACGACCGCCGCGTCACCGCCGCTGACGACCGGAGCCCGGCCGCCGTCGACCGAGGGGAACGGGAAGAACTTGGCGTCCTGCCCGAGCTTCTTGCCGAACTGCCCCTTGGCGACACCGCCGACGAAGTCGCCCTCGTAGACCATGCCCGCCTTGGGCTCCGGGCCGAAGACCTGCGCGACCGAGGTGGGGAAGTCGGTGCCCAGTGCCGCCTGGGCGCCGCCGGCGACGAGCTGCTTGTCCTTGAACAGCTCCCCGAGGGTGGTCAGGGCACGCACGACGCTCTCGTCGGTCCACTTCAGCTTGTGCTGGGCGAGCTGGTCGTACTTCTCCGGTCCGGCCTGGGAGAGGTAGATGTTCTCGAACCAGTCGGTGAGGGTCCAGCCGTCCTCGCCGGCTATGGCGAAGGCCGGGCGGCCGGAGTCCGCGAGGGTGCGGCCGGTCTTCAGCATGTCGCTGTAGCTCTTGGGCTCGGCGACGCCGGCCTGGGCGAAGGCCTCGGGTGCGTACCAGACCGTCGACTTGTGGGCGGCCTTGAAGTAGAGCCCGTAGTAGGTGCCGTCGACCGTGCCGTAGTTCTTCCACACGGGCGCGAGGGTGGACCCGGCGGTCTGGGCCGTCTGCTCGGACAGCGGCCGGAGCCAGCCCTCCTTCGCGAACTGCTGGAGCACGCCCACCTGCGGGACCATGACCACGTCGGGCGCGTTGCCGCCTTCGATCTTGCTTCCGACGAAGGTGGAGACGTTGTCCCCGGAGGGCACGAAGACAGTCTTGGCGCCGGTCTTCTGGGTGAAGGCGTCGAGGACCTTCTTGAAGCTCTCCTGTTCGGCGCCGGTCCAGACGCCCGCCACGGTGACGGTCTGGCCGCTGAGCCCGCCACCGCTCGCGGGTCCGGTGGCGCCGCCACAGGCGGTGGCGCCGAGGGCGAGGGCGAGGGCCGCGGTGGTGGTGGCGGCGCTGCGTCGGGTCGTCTTGCCGGGTCGTCGCATGACGGGTCCTTTCGGGGAGGTCCTGGGTGGGGAGGAGCTGCTCGGGGTCTGCGGGGTGAGAGGGCGGAGGGGTGGTCGCCGCCGGGTGCGGCTGAGGTGGCCAGGGCTGCGGGGGTTACGCCGGCCGGCGGGCTACGGCTGCGGGGCCGCCGGGCCGGGGGCCGGGAGTTCGCCCGCCCACCAGGCCGCGGTCGCGGCGGGGAGCACCCCGTCGGGACAGGGCCCGCTGGCGAGCAGCGGCGTACCGGCGACCGGTGCGGGCACCGGCTCCGTGCCGAAGTTGACGGCGCAGACCAGGCCCTCGCCGCGGGCGATGGCCAGTACCTGCGCGGGCGCGTCCAGCCAGCGCAGGGGGCCCTCGCCGAGCTGCGGCAGGGTGCGGCGCAGCTGGAGGCCGTCGCGGTAGAGGTGCCAGAAGGAGCGGGTGTCGGCCAGGGCGCGGTCGGTGGCGTGCTCGGCGAACCACTCGGGCTGCGGGAGCCACGGCTTGACGCCGGCGGTCTCCTGGCTGAAGCCGAAGGGGGAGGCGTGCCCGGACCAGGGCAGGGGCACGCGGCAGCCGTCCCGTACGTGCTTGCGGCTGCCGGTACGGCGGAAGATCGGGTCGGTGAGGACCTCGTCGGGCAGGTCGAGGACCTCGGGCAGGCCGAGCTCCTCGCCCTGGTACACGTAGGCGGCGCCGGGCAGGGCGAGCATGAGCAGGGCGGCGGCGCGGGCGCGGGCCGCTCCCAGTCCGCTGCCCTCGACGCCGGGCTCGCCCGCGTAGCGGGTGACCGTGCGGACCTGGTCGTGGTTGTTGAGGACCCAGGTCACGGTGGAGCCGGTACCGGCGATGTCGCGTATCGCCTCGGTGATCGTCGCGCGGAAGGCGCCGGCGTCCCAGGGGGCGCTGAGCAGGTCGAAGAAGAACGCCTGGTGCAGTTCGTCGGGGCGGACGTACTCGGCGTGCTCGCGCGCGGTGGGTACGGACACCTCGCCGACCAGCAGCCGCTCGTGACCGTCCCGGGCGGTGTACTCCTCGCAGACCGAGCGCCAGCGGCGCCACACGCCGTGCACCTCGGGCTGGTTCCAGGCCAGCTGGTTGACGGCGTCGCGGGCCCGCTCGTCCGCTCCGGGGTCGTCCGAGTCGGGCAGCTCGGGGTGCTTGAAGAGGCCGGCGGCGACGTCGATGCGGAACCCGTCGACGCCCCGGTCCAGCCAGAAGCGCAGCACGCGCTCGAAGTCGTCGCCCACGACCGGGTCGCGCCAGTTCAGGTCCGGCTGCTCGGGCGTGAACAGGTGCAGGTACCACTCCCCGGGAGTGCCGTCGGCCGCCGTGGTCCGGCTCCAGGCCGGGCCGCCGAACATGGCGCGCCAGTTGTTGGGCGGCTCCTCGCCCTCCGGGCCGCGCCCCGGAGCGAAGTGGAAGCGGGAGCGGGCCGCGCTGCCCGGCGCCGCGGCGAGCGCTTCGCGGAACCACGGGTGCTCGCTGGAGCAGTGGTTGGGGACGATGTCGAGCAGCAGCCTGAGGCCGAGCCGGTGGGCGTCGGCCACCAGCCGGTCGAACTCGGCGAGGTCGCCGTAGACCGGGTCGACACCGCAGTAGTCGGCCACGTCGTAGCCGTGGTCGTGCTGCGGCGACGGGTAGAAGGGGCTGAGCCAGATGCCGTCGACACCGAGCTTCCTGAGGTAGGGGAGCCCGGCGCGTACGCCGGCGAGGTCGCCCACGCCGTCCCCGGTGCTGTCGAGGAAGCTGCGGACGTAGACCTGGTAGATCACCGCGTCGCGCCACCAGGGGGCGGAAGGGGCGGCGCTGCGGGAGGGGTGACCGGTACCGGCCGGAAGGGTGCTGAGCATCTCGCGTCGACCTGTCTCTGAATGCGAGAGCGCCCTGGATCAGGTGCGCTGTTATGCATGCATGTTAAGTAGCGGCGACCGGAAGGTGTCAACGATGTGTCCAGAAACAGGCGAAAGCTGGGGTGGTTTGTCCGCCAATGACCGGGTGCGCGAAAGAGGGCTTCTACTTAACATGTAAGTAGGAGCCCTCGGGGAGGTGCAGAAGTGCGAGGTGGAGAAGTGCGATCAGCCCGTACGGGAAATGGTCCCGAGCTCGCGCGTCAGCCGCGCCACCGCCTCCTCGGGCGTCTGGCGCAACGCCATCACGTCCTGGCCCACGGCCTGGACGGCGAGGCTCACCTGGTCGTAGCGCGGGCTCTTGGGGCGCGGCACCGCCGACAGCACGCTCTCGCGCAGGGTCGGCAGGTACGGATACGCACGCACCAGCTCGGGATCCTCGTACAGTGCGGCGCGCACCGGTGGCAGCGAGCCCTCGGTGAGGACCCGCCGCTGCACCCGTTCACTGGTGAGGTAGGAGATCAGGTCGGCCGCCGAAGCGGGATGCCGCGCATGGCGGCTGACGGCGAGGTTGGATCCGCCCAGCACACTGGTGCCGGGCCCGTCGGCGCCCGGCAGCGGTACGGCACCGAACCGGCCCGCGACCTTCGACCCCGCCGCGCTCGCGTCCGCGTACACGTAGGGCCAGTTCCGCAGGAACAGCAGTCGGCCGTCCTGGAACGCCTTGCGGGACTCCTCCTCCTTGTAGCCGAGGGCCTCGCGGGAGATCCAGCCCTCCCGCACCCCGTCCGCGAGGAACCGCAGCCCGGCCCGCGCGCCGTCGGAGTCCACGGTGACGCGGGCGCCGTCGTCGCGCAGGATCGAACCGCCCGCCGAGTGCACGGCCTCGGTGACGTTGACGGTGAGCCCCTCGTACGGGAGGAACTGCCCGGCGTAGCCGTCCAGCCCGTGCCGCGGGGCGACCGTACGCGCCTGACGGGCCAGTTCGGACCAGGTCCGCGGCGGCTGCTCGCCCGCCAGGTCCAGGACGTCCTTGCGGTAGTACAGCAGGCCGGCGTTCGTGACGTACGGGACCGCGTACAGCCGTCCTTCGAAGGTCGCCGTGTCCACGACCGGCCGCAGGAAGGCGTCCAGCGGGAACCGGCGCCGGTCGAGTGGCGCGATCCATCCGGCGGCCGCGAACTCGGACGTCCAGGCGACGTCGATGTTCAGCACGTCGAACCGGTCGCGGCCCGATCTCAGTTCGCTGATCATCTGGGCCCGGGTCTCGTCGGCCGAGTCGGGCAGCTCGACGAGCGTCACCCGCTCGTCGGGACGGCTCGCGTTCCAGTCGTCGAGGAGCGGACCGAGGTAGTCGGTCAGATCACCCGCCGTCACGAGGGTCAGGGGGCCGCGGGCGTCGGAGGCCGCGGCGCCCGCGTCGGGACGCACGCCGAGACCGGCATACCCCGCCAGCACGACCGCCACCACCAGGAGAGCTCTACCCGCGGCACGCATCCACCGCATAGATTCCTCCCAGAAACACGATCCGGCTGCACTGCCGACCATCGTGGCCTATATATACCCGTTAGGCATGAGCGATACTAGACGTCCAGGCAGACGGGGCGGACGTCGGCGACATCCGGCCGGACGCCAGTGAACGGTTGACTACGGAGGGGAAGGAGGGGGGGCGAGTGCGGCTGGCGCTCCTTGCGCTCCTCACCCGTAGCCCTGCGCACGGTTACGAGCTCAAGCAGGACCTTGAGAAGCTCCTGGGCGCCGCGTACCCTCAGCCGAACGTCGGCCAGATCTACGTCACCCTCGGCCGGCTCGAGAAGAGCGGCCTGATCGAGGGCGAGGACGTCGAACAGTCGGGCCGCCCCAACAAACGCACATACAAACTGACGGACGCCGGGCGCGAAGCCGTCACGGCGTGGTTCGAGGAAACAGCCGAGGAACCCCGGGTACGGGACGAGTTCTTCATGAAACTGGCGCTCGCACCGCAGTCGGGTCTGGCCGACCCGATCGCCCTGATCAACAAACAGCGGCGCCAGTACCTCAACACCATGCGGGACCTGTCGAAGCTGGCCGCTGCCGAAGACCGCGACAACAAGATCTCCCAACTGCTGATCGAGGGCGCCATGCTGCACCTGCAGGCCGACCTCGACTGGCTGGAACGCTGTCAGGAGGAGCTGGAATGAGCGCCGACGCCACCGCCGCTCCAGCCGTGCCACCCGCCGCCCGCCCCGCCGTGCCCATCGTCCGCGCCGAGGGACTGACCAAGACGCACCACGGCGAAGGCGCGCCGGTGCCCGCCGTCCGGGGCGTGGACCTGTCCGTCCAGCCCGGCGAGTTCGTCGCCGTCACCGGACCGTCCGGAGCCGGCAAGTCCACGCTGCTGCACCTGATCGGCGGCCTCCAGCGGCCCGACGGCGGCAAGCTGTGGCTCGACGGGGAACGGGTCGACGCGTACCGCGAGGCCCGCTGGGCCGTGCTGCGGCGCCGCAGCATCGGCGTCGTCTTCCAGTTCTTCAACCTCGTCTCCAACCTCACCGTCGCCGACAACGTCGAACTGCCCGCCCTCCTCGCCGGCGTCTCCCCGAAGGCGGCCCGCGACTCCCGCGCCGAACTGCTCGCCGAACTCGGACTCGAAGGGCGCGAGCGGTCCATGCCCGGCGAGCTGTCCGGCGGCGAACAGCAGCGGGTCGCGCTCGCCCGCGCCCTGGTCAACCACCCGCGGCTGCTGCTCGCCGACGAACCCGCCGGCAGCCTCGACAGCAAGGGCACCCGCGAGGTGCTGCGGCTGCTCACCCGGTTCCACCAGCGCGGCCAGACGATCATGATGGTCACGCACGACGCCCGGATGGCCAGCGCCGCCGACCGCGTCATCAGCTTCTTCGACGGTCGAATAGCCGACGATGCACAGCTCGGCGGCGGGCCTCCCGGCCCGGCCGGCGGCGTCCGCGGCGTACTCGAACTGAAGGAGTGACCGTGCGGGCCACCCTGCGCTGGGCGCAGGCCGACTTCCGCGCACACCGCGGCGAAGCCCTCTTCGTGGTCCTGGCCAGCGCCGGGGTCATCGCCTCGCTCCTGCTGGCCGGCGCGCTGTTCGGCTACGCCGCGAACCCCTGGCAGCGGGTCTTCAACCAGTCCCACGGCGCCCACATCTGGCTGCACACCCGCGCCGGTGCGGACACGGACGCCCTGTCCCGGGTGGAGGGGGTCGCGGCGCTGTCGGGGCCCCACCGCACGGCGGCGACCACGGTCGAGTCCCGCGGCGCCCGCGCCGGCGTGACGCTCCGCGCGGCGTCGGTGGAGCCACCGCAGACCGGACGGCCGCTCGTCGGCGCGGGCACCTGGCTCGAGGCGCCGGACGAAGACCCCGCCGGCGGCGCAGGTACGGGCGCAGGCTCGGGCTCGGGTGAGGGTGCCGGCTCCGTCGTGCTGGAGACCTCGGTCGCCCGGGCCCTCTGGGCGGAGCCCGGCGACACCGTACGCGTGACCGGCCCGGACGGCGCCCCGCACCTGCTGCGGGTGAGCGGGACCGCCGACGTCGCCGAACCCCGCTACCAGCCCGGCGGCGCCGCGGGCATCGGCTGGGTGCTCCCCGCCACGCTCGAGGAGATCGCCCGGGGGGACACCGGGCAGAGCGTCGGGCTGCGCCTGGAGGACCCGGACGACACGGACTTCATCGTCCAGCGCGCCGTCACCGTGCTGGGCGCCGACCGGGTGGCCGAGGTCACCAAGTGGCAGCAGGCCCGCGCCGACGCGGGCGGCGACGACCGCCTCCTGGGCGCGATGTTCGCCGTCTTCGGACTCGGCGCCCTCCTCGCGGCCGCGCTGGCCGCGTCCGGGGCGATCGGCGCCCGTGTCCGCGGGCAGCTCCGCGACATCGCCGTCCTCAAGGCCATCGGCTTCACCCCGGGCCAGGTCGCCCGCGGCTTCCTCGTGCAGCACCTGGCCTTCGCGCTCCTCGGCGTGGCCCTCGGCACCACGGCGATCGCCCTGCTCGGCGCCCGGATACCCGGCCGGGTCGGGGAGGCGGCCGCCGTGTGGCAGGACCTGCCCGGCCACACCGCCCTGATGATCGGCATCCCCGCCGGCGCGGTACTGCTGATCGCTGCCTCCACCGGCCTCTCCGCCTGGCGGGCCGGACGGGTGCCCCCGGTGCCGGTGGCCCGGGCCGCGCTGCCGTCCGCCGCGCCGATGACCGCGCTCGGGAAGCGGGCGCTCGGCATGCGGGTACCGCCCGCCCTCGTCCTGGGATGGCGCGCGGCGTTCCCCCGGCGCGGCCGGACCCTGGTACCGGTGGCCCGGCTCGCGCTGCCCCTGGTGCTCATCACGGTCGCCCTCGTCGCCTGGTCGACCCTGGACCAGTTCCGCAGCCGCCCCGCGCAGATGGGCCTGGCCGCGGCACTGACCGTACGGGCCGAGCAGCCCGCCGGGCTGTCGGACACGGAGCTGGAGAGGACCCTCGGGGCCGTCCCGGACATCGAGGCCGTCCATCCGGGCGCGGAGATGGCGGCGCTCGTCCCCGGCCAGACCGGCACCATCACCCTGCGCGGCCTCGGCACGGCCCGGCAGCCCTATCCCTCCGCGGTGGTGGAGGGGCGCGCGATCGCCGGACCCGACGAGGCGGTCGCCGGCCAGGGGCTGCTGGACCTCCTCGGCGTACGGGTCGGCGACTGGGTACGGATGACGGTCGGCGGACGGCCGCAGATCCTCCACCTCGTCGGCCGGACCATCGAGCCCGAATCCGGCGGCCGGGTGATCACCACGACCGTCGACGCCCTGCGTGAGCGCGACCCGCAGCTGCGTCCCGCCTACCACGCCCTGGAACTGCGCGACGGGGCCGACCCCCGGGCCGTGAGCGGCGCACTCGCCACGGCCGCCGGCGGCACCCTCGAGATCCGCGAGACACCCAACCCGGCCGACCGGCTGGAACCGGCGCGCGGGGTGATCGGCGCGCTGATCGCCGTACTGGCCCTCATCGGACTGATCGAACTGCTGACCCTGATCGGCACGGGCGTACGCGACCGGGGGCGCGACCTGCTCGCACTGAAGGCGATCGGGCTCACGCCCCGGCAGATCGGCGCGATGATCGTGACGGCCGCCGGCCTGACGGCGCTCGTGGCCGCACTGGCGGGCACGGCCCTGGGCGTCCTGGCCGGCACCTGGCTGGTGGACACCCAGGGCGCATCAAGTGGCATCGGCGCCGGGATCGCCCAACTGCCGCCGATCCCGGTGCTGTTGACGGTGACAGCCGCGGCGGTGCTGGGCGCGGTGGCGGCGGCGGCACTACCGGCGACCCGGACGGCCCGGCGCCGCCTGGCGGATTCGCTCAGCGAAACCCTCTGACCCGGCGCGCGCCCTACAGCCGTCCTCCGGCCGTCCACAGGCGTGACATCGCATCGGCCAGGGCGGGGTACCGGGCGGCCTCGCAGAGCATTTCCGACAGCACGAGCATTCCGTAAGCGGTGCTGCGCGGATCGTCGTTGCGGTGCAGCCGGATGACGGCGAGGCTCAAGTACCGCCGCCCCAGCATGATCCCGGCGCGCCGGACGGCGGCGGCCGCCTCGAGGTCGGAGCGGTTCCCGCTGAACGGCAGGGTTTCCGTCCGGTCGATGCCCTGCGGTGCCACCGCGTCCCGCACGCGGTGCAAGGACGCCTGCGGAGGGGTTCGGCCGTTCTCGACGAGGCTGCGGAAACCCGCGATACGCAGGCTCGTGTTGCGCGGCCGCAGCTCGATGAACAGCTCGATGAACAGACCCCGGAGCGTGATGTGGAGGGGGAGATGGGGCATCTCCCCTTCCTTGCGCCCGGCTCCGCCGAAGAATCCCTGCGCGTCTTCCGCCTTCGCGCGGATGGTGGACGTCAGGGACCGGTATTCGTGGGCCGAGGCCTGCGCCGGGGAGAACAGGATGGGCATCAGCATGGCCGGCCTGCCAGGGGAGAGGTCCGGGACCCGGACTTGTCGCAAGTGGTCCGACCGCAATCGCTTGGGCTGGACTCACGCATACGCTCACCACCTTCGCCATCATTCCGACCACTGACGGGCTCCTTACCCTCATCGGGGGTCGGATTCGGTCCGATGCGATCCTTTGTAGTCCGCCGGGTAGAGGCCGTGAGAATTGTTGGCTTCCAGTGCTAAGAAATTATGAATGCCGGTGACAGGCCTTGTTCGCGATGCGCCATCCGTCGTCGACGAGGACCAGTAGGCCCCCGGCCGGCCGGTCGGCGGATGTCCGGGCTCGGCAGCAAGGCGGCCGCGGGACCCGCCGTGATCACTGCCGCTGCCTGAGCGGCCGACCGGCACACGTGAGCGGGAGGCCCCGCGACGCGGGGCCTCCCGTGTTCGCCGCGGCTCGGTTCAGCGCGCCAGGGTGTAGGCGGCCGGCTCGGACTTGTAGGGCGCGAAGCCGGCGTTCTCCTTGCAGCCGAGCTGCTCCCACGTCTTCTCGTTGGTGACGGGGTCGGTGCCGGTCAGCCGGTACTTGCACGCCCCCTTGATGAAGTTGCCGTCGACGCCGCCGGGGAAGTCGATCTCCTTGTTCCACAGGTACGGCGACTGGTAGTTGTTCACCCGCGCCGTCGCGTTCACGTCGATGCCGCCGGGCGCGTAGATCTCGTACACCCAGCCGGTCTGCTCCGCGCCGTACGTGGCGAACCTCTTCGCCACCGATACGTCGCAGCTGGTGCTGAGGTGGGCACTGAGCTGGCCCCCTCCCTTGACGATGTACTCCGCCAACGGGGTGAGCTGGTCGCCGCGAGGGGTGAAGCCGGTCCGGAAGATCTCCTCGACGGTCTCCCGGGTGTCGCCGCGCCACAGCGTGTTGACGTCATTGCGCCACTGCCAGCGCTCGCTGGACGCCTGGGCCGCGACCGAGCGGGCGATCTGCGGAATCGTGGTGGTGCGCCACCAGTCGATGGCGCGGTATTCGACGACCGGTCCACAGGGGGCGGTGGTCTCGTCCTCCGCCGCGGGCGCGGCTGCGGCGGACGGCGTGACGGCGGCGGAGAGCAGGAACGAGGCGGCGAGGACTCGGAGAGCGACCTTCAGCATGACATGACGACCCATCAGTCAAACGGTGGGGTAAACGACATCCCCTGTATATAGAGAGGGCGCGGACGGCCGGGCACGGGCGGGCGGATGATCCACTCGCATGGGTGGATCAGTCATATCGGGCGGCCGCCCACGCCACGAGCAGGCCGGACGTGCCGTTCGCGGGCCGGTCCACTCTCTCGGCCGACACCGACGTGGGGCGCGGGCCCGAAGCCGGGTAGGCGCCATCCATGAACACGAGAACCCTCGACCCCGCGAAGGTCGCCCCCGCCCTGAACGCCGCTTCCGGATGGTGGCTGACCACCTTGGGCCGTATCGAAAGGACCACAGCGGCCGACCCGGCGATCCGCGTCCTGCAACGGGGGATCCGCTCGCTGCCGCTGGGCGGCGTGAGGGACCTGCTGAAGGGCAGGCCGCTGGGCCATCCCCTCCACCCCGTCCTCGTCCAGGTGCCCATCGGATGCTGGCTCTCCGCCGCCGTACTGGACGCCGTACCGGGCGAGCGCCGTGCGGCCACGACCCTGACGGCGGTCGGCCTCCTGGGTGTGGCCCCCGCCGCGATCGCCGGCTGGGCGGACTGGGCCGATCAGCCGCCCGAGCAGGCCCGGGTCGGCCTCGCCCACGCCGCCTCCAACGCGGCCGCCGTCAGCTGCTACGCCGTCTCCCTGGCGGCACGCCTGGGCGGACGCCCGGTGAAGGGCAGGATGTGGGCATGGGCCGGGCTGGCGGCGGTGGCCGTCACCGGGGCCCTGGGCGGCCACATCGCCTACCGGCAGGACACCGACTAGCCTGGTCCGTCCCTTCCGGACCTTGCCGGCCGGCCCGCGTCGTCCCCCCGGACGGAGTCCGGGGGGACGAGCTGTGGGCGCGGGCCCGGCCGGATCCGGAAGGGGCGGTCCGGAGGCCGCTCAGCGGCCCCAGCGCAGGGCCGGCGTCTGTACCGGCGCGTCCCACAGCCGCAGGAGTTCCTCGTCGGCCCGGCACAGGGTCACCGAACACCCCGCCATGTCCAGCGAGGTGACGTAGTTCCCGACGAGGGTCCGCACCACCGGTACGCCACGGTCCGCGAGCACCCGCGCCACCTCGGCGTGGAAGCCGTACAGCTCCAGCAGCGGCGTCGCGCCCATCCCGTTCACCAGGGCCAGGACCGGACCGTCCGCGGGGCCCACGCCGGCCAGGTCGTCCAGTACGGCGCCGACGGCGAACTCCGCGATCTCGCGGGCGGACATCATCGGGCGCCGCTCGCGGCCGGGCTCGCCGTGGATGCCGATGCCGAGTTCGAGTTCGCCGTCCGGCAGGTCGAAGGTGGGGCTGCCCTTGGCGGGTGTGGTGCAGGCGCTCAGGGCCACGCCGAAGCTGCGGGAGGCCGCGTTGACCTGCCGGGCCACCGCCGCGACCTGGTCCAGCGGGGCGCCCTCCTCGGCGGCGGCCCCGGCGATCTTCTCGACGAAGAGGGTGGCTCCGGTGCCGCGCCGGCCGGCCGTGTAGAGGCTGTCGGTGACGGCCACGTCGTCGTCGACGAGCACGCGCTCGACCCGGATGCCGTCCTCCTCGGCGAGTTCGGCGGCCATGTCGAAGTTCAGTACGTCGCCGGTGTAGTTCTTGACGATGAACAGCACCCCCCGGCCGGAGTCCACGGCCTTGGCAGCCCGCACGACCTGGTCGGGCACGGGGGAGGTGAACACCTCGCCAGGACAGGCGGCGGACAGCATTCCGGGGCCTACGAAGCCGGCGTGCAGGGGCTCGTGACCGGACCCGCCGCCGGACACCAGGCCGACCCGCCCGCCCTCGCGCGCACCCTTGCGCACCACGACCCGGGCCTGCGGATCCACGTCAAGGTCCGGGTGGGCGGCGGCCAGGCCGCGCAGGGCGTCGGCGACCACGGTCTGGGGGCTGTTGATCAGCATTCTCACGCGTATCTCCCGGTGGGGTTGACAGGTGGCTCTCTGCGCAGACTCTCCGCGCGGCGTTCTTGCGGGTCGCAAGAGACCGGTTCGGCTGTCGGTCCCGGCGGCCCCGTCTCCTCCATGCGACCTCCGGCACCACCTGCCGGAGGCGATGACGACTCGTCAGCCGACGGGCGCCGCATGCGTGCCGCGCACTCCGACGTTAGGGGAGTGCGCCCCGCGGATGCAGGCAGACGAGCGTCCGGGCGTGGCAGTCGGGTCTTCGATGCCTGTGGTGCCCACCCGGCGGCGGACCGGACAGCGCGCTGCCGGGAGCCGGGGAAGCCCGGAAGGCTGGCGCCGGCGTGAGTGCTCGGCGGCGCCGCGCCTGGCCGCGGCGCGGCGTGCGGCCAGGCGCGGCCCAGGTGTGCGAGTGTCCGCACGCCCCGGCCGGTGCGGGGACGGCGGTGTCAGCCTCCTGCCGCCCCGCCGCGCACGGCGGTGACCAGCCAGGAACTGCTGCGCAGCCATACCCCGCCGTCCGCCTCGTGGCGCCGCAGGGCGGCCGTCAGCGCCTGACGCGCCGCGTCCTGCTCGGGCGCGGTCACCTGGTCGAGCAGGTGCCGGCCGGGGCCGGAGTCCAGCAGGAACGCCGCGGCGTCCGCAGCGTCGGCGCCCCACTTGCCCACCGCCTCGACCCGCTGCACCTCCACCCCGCTGAACCCGCCCGCGGTGACCAGTGCGCGGATGCGGCCGGGATCGGTGAGCGAGAACATGCCCGGACCGCCGGCCTTCCCGAAGCCGCCGAGCGGCAGGACGTCCCCCAGCGAGGCCAGCGCGGCGAGCCACTCGTTGGCCTCGGCCTCGGCCGCGCAGATGAAGGCCAGCCGGCCGCCGGGGCGCAGCGCGCGGTGGAGGTTGGCGAACGCGGAGACCGGGTCGGTGAAGAAGGTCATGCCGTACCGGCTGATGACCGCATCGAATGCCTCGGCGTCCAGGGGGTGGACCTGGGCGTCGCCCTGCACGAAGGCCACGTTCTCGACCCCTTCGCGTACGGCGCTCTCCCGGGCCCTGGCCAGCATCGGCCCCGACAGGTCCAGGCCGAGTGCCCGGCCGCGTGCGGCGCGCCGGGCCGCGAGGCGGGTGGTGCGGCCGGCTCCGCAGCCGACGTCCAGGACGGTGTCGCGGTCGAGGACGGCCGCGGCGTCCAGCAGGGGCTGGTTGAAGCCGTCGTTGACGGCGTCCCAGCGCTCCTGGCTGCGGGCCCACTGCGCGCCCTCGTATCCGTTCCACGCCTCGGCCTGCGCGGTGTTGGCGAAGTGCCCCATGGGTGAACTCCCTCCCGCCGGGGCGCGGAGAGGGCCCCGGCCCTAGAATGGGCAAGTGCCCAAACAGTATGGGCGAACGCCCATACTTGCAATCGGCCGAAGGGAAGGAACTGTCGTGTCACCTCGTGGAGTGGCGATTCCGGATTTGCGCGAGCGGTTGTTCGCGGCCGCGGAACGGGTGGTGGCCCGCGACGGCGCCGCGGCCCTGACCAGCCGGGCGGTCACCGCGGAGGCGGACTGCGCGAAGGGCGTCCTGCACGCGCACTTCGCCGGCCTGGACGAGTTCGTCGCCGAACTGGTCCTCGACCGCTTCGCGCGCAGCGCCCGCCAGGCCGAGGGCCTGCAGGCCGAAGTGGGGCAGGGCACGGTCGCGGAGAACCTCCAGGAGGTCGTCCTGGCCCTGTTGGACTCGCTGCCGCCTGCGGTGGTGGGCCTGGCGATGACCCGCCCCGCGGCCGCGTCGCACACCCGCGAGGGCTTCCGGTCCGGCGCGCCGGCCTTCGACGCGATCCAGCACGCCGTCACCGCCTACCTCCAGGCGGAACAGCGCGCCGGCCGGATCCCCGCGGGCAGCGATGCCGAAGCCATCGCGCTCGCGCTCGTCGGCACGACCCACCATCTGCTGATGACCCGCAGCCCCGGGCAGACCGCCGACGCCGAGGAGACGACGCGGCGGCTGCTGGTCGTCCTCCTCGGCGGCTGAGCCCGCCACCGGCGTGCGGTTGCGGCCGGAGCCGGCGTCGGTGCCGCACCAGTGGCCCCTGCCGGGTCCACTCCGGCAGAGGCGCGGCGGTGCGGGCTGCGGGTCAGTGTCCGGTGTTCGCGTGGCCCGGCCGGTGGACCGTCGTCCAGGTGCGGCCGCCGTCCGTGGACTCGTGAACGGCATCGGCGCTGTCGGCGGCCAGCAGGCGGTCGGGCCCGACCGCGGTCAGTACGGCCCCCTGGGCGCCGCCGGGAAGCCGCCCCTGTTCGCTCCAGGAGTTCCCGTCGCCACCGGCGAGGACCCTGCCGTCCACCGCCAGGGCGAACAGCCTGCCGGGAGCCGGCTGCTCCACGGCGGCCACGGCCGGCGCGCCGGGAACCGGCCGGAACGTGGCACCGCCGTCGGTGCTGTGCAGCAGCCCGCCGGACCCGGCCGCCCACACCTCATGCGGCGTCCCCGCGTGGGCGGCGAGGTCACCGGCCCGGATCTTCGCGCGCCGCTCCCAGGTGGCGCCGCCGTCCGTGCTGGCCCAGACCTTGGAGGTCTGGCTGTCGAGGCCGTAGAGGAGCGGGCCGGCCTGCTGGAGCGAGTGGAAGTCGGCTTCGCCCGCGGCCGAGACGGTGGACCAGGTGCCCCCGGCGTCGGTGCTGCGGATCAGGCCCAGGTGGGGGGAGGTCGCGGCGGGGTCGTCGGGGGAGGGATGGCCGCTGGCGAGGAAGGTACGCGGGCCGGTGACGGTGAAGCCCATCGTGTCCTGGCGGCGGTCGGCGATCCGGACGGCGCCGGCCGGGGTGAGGCGGAAGACGCCGAGGTGCCCGGCTGCGTAGAGCGTGCCGTCGGCCGGGTCGACACCGAGACCGTGCAGGTGCCCGGTTCCCGGGTCGGCGTCGCTGCCGGAGCCGGCCTTGCCGGGTGCGGGGCGGGTGTCGGCGGTCGAGCAGGCGGTCAGCAGCAGGCCGGCGGCCGCGGCGGCTGCCGTGAACGCGACGGTGCGCGAATGGAGGGTCATGGGTGGGTCCAGAACGCTTGAAGGGGAGGAAGGGGCCGTCCGACCCGGGGGCGGGCGGCCGTCGCGGCCGTCCGCCCCCGGGTACCGCTGATGCGGCTCAGCTCTGTCCGAGGAGGGCCTTCATCCGGGCGATCTCCGCGCTCTGGGAGGTGATGATCTGTCCTGCCATGTCCTCGGCGCCCTGGTGCGTGCCGTCGGCCTGCTCGGTTTTGGCCATGGTCACGGCGCCTTCGTGGTGCTTGACCATCATGGTCAGGAAGGCCGTGTCGAAGGCCTTGCCCGAGGCCGAGTGGAGCTGCTTCATCTCCTCGGCCGTCATCATCCCGGACATGTCGTGGCCCTCGTGGCCCGCGGGGCCGGAGCCCCCGGCCGGGACCTGCTCGCCCCAGGCGGTCAGCCAGCCGGAGAGGGTCTTGATCTCCGGGTCCTGGGCCTTCTTGATCTCCTCGGCCAGCTTCTTCACCTCGGCCGATTCTGCGCGCGTCGCGGCGAGGTCGGCCATGTCGACGGCCTGGCGGTGGTGGGGGATCATCCCCTGTGCGAACGCGACGTCGGCGCCGTTGTGGTCGCCCTGCTGCGCGGGCGCCGACGCGGACGGGGAGGCGGCGTCGAGCCCGTTGTGGGCTGCGCCGCCGCGGTCGTCGCCGTCGGCGCCGCAGGCGGCGAGGACGACAGCGGCGCTGGCGGCCGCGGCCACGGCGGTGGCGCGGCGGATCAGGGAACGCGTGGTGATCATGTGGAACTCCTGCGGGAGGGCACGCGGGCGTCTCGCGGGCGTGCGGGGAGGACGGGCCGGAGGCTCGCCGGCCGCTCGGGGCCGGGCGGCCGGGGCGGCCCTATATGCGCAGGAGTTGCAGCTCGCTCAGTGACGGCGGTGCCCGCCCGCAGGCGGCGGCGCCGGGAACGACCCCGTGTGCCGGGACCGCCTCGGCTTCGGTGCTGCCGGGCAGGACCGCGGGCGCCGACAGCACCGGCGCGCCGGCTGTGCCCGTTGCGGCACAGGTCCCGTCGGCGTGCTCGGCGTGCCCGCCGCCTTCGCCGCCGGCCGGATCACCGGCGTGGACGCATCCGTCCGGGCATGCGGCATCGGAGGCCGCCGACCGTTCGGCGTGCCTCGTGGTCGCCGCGTGGTGGGAAGCGGTCGCCGCGTGCGCGGCGGCCGGCAGGGGGGCGGGCCCCAGACCGTGCATGGCCACCAGCCCCGCCAGTACGGCCAGGACGAGGAGCACGCGGGAGCGCAGCCCCAAGGGCTGCACCGCGCGCACGACCTGACCGTTCATGCCCGCATCGTAAGCGGCCCACTCCGCGGGTGGCGAGGCGAGGGTCGCAGCGGACCAGCTCGCACCGTGATACCCGCGGGGGTGTTCCGGGTGCCCGGGCGGGGCCGCCTGTCGTGCAGAGCGCCGCCGGGCACCGCCGGCTGGACGCCGCCGTATCCGTCGGGGCCCGTTCCGGTTTTCCGGGTTGGCGCGCCGCCGCGCACAGCGATCCGAAAACCCCCCTTGCAGATACCCCCAGGGGGTATACAGTGATGGAGTGGGCCCGCGGGGGCGGGATCGCACTGACGGTATGGGAGATGACGGTCATGGATCACGGCGCACACCACACGACCACCGCACACGACCACGACGCGCACCAGGCGCACGCGGGTCACGCAGGGCACGCGGGTCACGAGGGTCACGCAGGGCACCGGACGGGCGGCGTGACCTGGGGGGCCGCGGCGAAGGCGACGCTGCACTGCCTGACCGGGTGCGCCATCGGCGAGATCCTCGGCATGGTCATCGGCACCGCCCTGATGTGGGGCAACGTCCAGACGATGATCCTCGCGATCACGCTCGCGTTCGTCTTCGGCTACTCCTTCACCCTGTTCGCGGTCCGCAGGGCCGGCCTCGACTGGAAGAGCGCGATCAAGGTCGCCCTGGCCGCCGACACCGTCTCGATCGCCGTCATGGAGCTCGTCGACAACAGCATCATCGCCCTCACCCCCGGCGCCATGGACGCCCACCTCTCGGACGGACTGTTCTGGGGAGCGCTGCTCGGCGGCTTCGCCGTCGCATTCCTCGTCACGACGCCGGTGAACAAGTGGATGATCGGCCGCGGCAAGGGCCACGCCGTCGTCCACGCCTACCACTGACCTGGCAGGCCGGCAGTCCGCACCGCCCCTTGCGTCCGGCCGTGGCGCAAGGGGCGGGGCGCGGCCCCGGGATGTCGTCGCCAGGGCTGCGTCAGCTGTCGGCGGTGGCGAAGAGGGGTGCCTCCTCGGGGCTCATGTCCAGACGCAGCCGTTTGTACCGCACCGGGTGGCGGTGGACGCCGCCGCGGTCGACGGCGGTGTCGGCGCTGATCTCGGCGACGAGGTCGGGGTGGACCAGCGTCACGTCGAGCGTCGCGCGGCTGCCCCACGCCGAGGCGAAACGCATCCCCGTCCAGGGGTGTGTCCGGTCCGCGGGGGTGAGGTTCTCCGCGACCAGGCGGGCGGCTTCGGGGCGCAGCGGGGCGGTGCGGCCGGTGGGAAGGAGGGTGCCGTGGGGGTCGCGGCGGCCCAGCAGGAGGAGCTGGGGTCGGACCAGGGTGCCGGTGATCGCGCCGATGATCGCTTCGGTGGTGTCCCGGCGGCGGAGTTTGTACCAGCCCCTGTGCCCGGGGAGGTACGGCTGGTTCATGGGTTTGACCACGAGGCCTTCGATGCCGGGGATCTGCGCCCGGGATTCCAGCCACTGCTCGGCCTTGAGGAGGTCCGTGGTCATGGGGACCAACGTCCAGGGAGCGGACAGCCGAAGGGTCGTGAAAAGGGCTTCCAGCCGAAGGCGGCGCTGCCGGTAGGGGTGCTGCAGCAGTTCGATGTCGTCCTGCTGCAGGATGTCGAAGGCGACGAAGTAGGCGGGCAGGGCCGCGGCGAGGCGGCGCGCGGCGGGGCCGCGGGCGGCGGTTCGGCGCTGGAGGCCCTCGAAGGACAGCCGGCCCGCGGCCGCGTCCCACGTGAGGAGTTCACCGTCGAGGACCAGGCCGTCCGGCAGCTGTTCGGCGGCGGAGACGAGGTCGGGGAACCGGTTCTGGACCCGGCGTCCGCGCCGGGTCTGCAGCACGAGGTCCTCTCCCGTCGCGGTGCGGGTGAAGAGCAGCGCACGGTAGCCGTCGAATTTCTGCTCGAAGGCCAGCTCGCCCAGCACCCCGGGTCCGGGTACCGCCTCCACGGCCTGGGCGAGCATCGGCTCCACCGGCGCCCGCAGGGTCATCCCGGGACCTGCCCTTCGCGTTCATGCCGAGGACAGGGCCTCGACCAGGTCGTCGCGGGTCATGTGGGAGCGGCCCGAGACGTTGGCGGCGGCGGCCTTCTTGTAGAGGTCCGCCTTCGACAGGCTGCCGAGGTCCTCCTTCGGCTTCGCCCGGACCCGCTTCTTCGCCGGAGCCTTCTTCGCGGCGGCCTTGCCGGAGGCGGTGGCCTTGCCGCCGTCGCCCTTCGGGCTGCGGGCGCGCTCCACGCTGGCGCGCAGGGCCTCCATGAGGTCGACGGCGCCGGTGGGCTCGGCGGCCGGCTCGGCCTTCTCGACCGTCTCGCCCGCCTTCTTGGCCTCGATGAGGGCGGCGACCTTCTCCTGGAAGGTGTCATGGAACTGCTCGGGGTCCCACTTCATGGCCAGGGCCTCGATGAGCTGCTCGGCCATCCGCACCTCCTTGGCGGTGCCCCGGGCCTTTCCCGGCAGGCCGTCGATCTGGTCCTCGGGGTTTCGGATCTCGTCGGCCCAGTGGAGGGTGTGCAACGTCAGCAGGCCGTCCTCGGCCTTCACCGCGACCAGGTACTCGTGCTGGCGCATCACGAACGTCGCGATGCCCGCCTTGCCGGTCCGGCTGAGGGCCTGCTCCAAGAGGCTGTAGACCTTTTCGTACTCCTTGCCGCGCGGGCCGAGGTAGTAGGTCTTGTCGAAGAAGATCGGCTCTACCTCGTCCAGGTCGACGAAACCGGCCATCTCCAGCGTCTGCGAGCGGCCCGGGGCGATCTCGTCGAGTTCCTTCGGCTCCACCAGGACGTATTCGCCTCCCGCGTCGTAGCCCTTGACGATGTCGGAGAGCCCGACCTCCTCACCGGTGCGCTCGTTCACCCTCCGGTTGCGGATCCGGTCGGAGGTCCCGCGCTGTAGCTGGTGGAAGCGGATTGTGTGGCTGTCGGTGGCCGTGTAGAGGCCCACCGGCAGGCTGACCAGCCCGAACGACAGGTTCCCGGCCCATACAGGACGAGCCACGCCGCCCACCTCCTTGCAGTCGGCCCCTCCCTTCCAGTCGACTGCTTCTACCCTCCGTTTCCCGCTGTAGTCGGTCCGGGCGCGACTACGGCGCCCGTTGTGGCCGGGCCCCGCCGTCGCCGCGTGCCACACGGGTGTGAGGCGGCCCGGCTCGGGCAGACGACCTGATCCGAGACGGACGCAGGTGGCCCGCCGCAGCCCTTCGGGTCCCCGCGCAGGCCGGTCCGCCGCCGGCGGGAGGGCGATGCGCATGGCTTCCCACGACCGACACCGCAACTACCCGAGCGGGCGCGCCGCCGATCGGCAGGCGCGCGCGGCCGCCGTGCGTTGGCGGCACGACGGCAGTGAACCCCGATGGGCCCGCAGCGATCTGAGGCTCCGCCACCTGCTCTCCCTGCTCTTCGCGCCGATCTTCGCGCTGGGCGGCGTCCTGCTGCTGCTCCTCGGAGCCGAAGCGGCCGCCACGGCCGGCCCGCCGCCGACCCTCTACACGGCCCTCGCCGTCTGCTGCTTCCTCCTGGCCCTCGTGGCACTGGTGGACCTGTACGTCATCAGGCGCAGGAGGCGCGAACAACAACGCTGGTACCGCTCCTCCTCCTGACGGGGGGCTGGTTGCGGGCAGCGGGATCAGGTGTCCGTGATGGAGAGCAGGACTTCGGCCGCCCTCGCCGCCCCGGTCGACGAGTCGAGGGCCCGGCCGCGCGGAGGGCGGCCGTCGCCGGGCGCCCGCGTGGAGCCACGCGCCACCGTCGAGGGCCGACGCCTCGTCGAGGACGGCCGGCCGCTGCTCCGGCTGGGCCACCGGTCGCGCACCACGGCCGACCCGGCGGCGCGCGGCCGCGCACTCCGCGACGGCGTTCTGGCCGCCGCGGGTGACGAACGACCGCGGCTCGCCGGGTGTCGGCCGTCACCGAGCCGCGTCGGCGTCAGGAGGACATGGCCTCCAGAAGGTCGCCGACCTGCGGGTTGGGGAGGGCGCGGGCCACGTCCGCCTGGGCCACGATCCCGATCAGGGTGTGACCGTCGATGACCGGCAGCCGGCGTACCTTGTGCTCGGTCATGGTGCGCAGGATCTCCTCCGCCTCGTCGTCGGCTCCGATGGTGACGGCTTCCCCTTGCGCCAAGTCGCCGGCGCTGGTCCGGGCCGGGTCCTTTCCCGCGCCGAGTACCTTCACCACGATGTCGCGGTCGGTCAGCATGCCCTTCAGCTTGTTGTCGTCCCCGCAGATGGGGAGTGCGCCGACTCCGTGGGCGGCCATCTTCTTGGCTGCCTCCAGCATGTTCTCCTGCGCGTCGACGCAGGTGGCGTCCGGAGTCATGATCTCGCGTGCGGTGGTCATGGTGCTTCCTCTCGCTTGCCCGTTCTCGCTTGTCTCGCACGGCGCCTGCCCGGGCCGTCCCCGTTTACGCCCGCAGGCCCGGCCTTGCGCGGGGCTGCCCCAGGGGTGCGCGCGTTGCGGACCCGACTCGTGTGGCCGGGGCCCGGATGACCCAGACTGGAAGAGACCGGGCGGAGAACGAAGACGAGAGGCGGCGGCTCCCATGCCCCCCACGGCGCTCATCGTGATCGACATGCTCAACACCTACGAGCACAAGGACGCCGAAACCCTCGTCACATCCGTCCGTGGGGTGCTCCCCGGCATCACGACCTTGCTGGAGCACGCCCGCGCCAGCGATTCGCCCGTCGTCTACGTGAACGACAACTTCGGACAATGGCGCTCCCACCACGGCGAAATCGTCGACGCGGCCCTCGCCGGCCGCCACAGGAGCCTCGTGGAGCCGATCGCCCCCGACAAGAACTCGCTCTTCGTGGTCAAGGCGCGGCACTCGATCTTCTTCGAAACCCCGCTGGCCTACCTGCTGGGCCAGCTCGAGGCGGAGCGCCTGGTCCTGTGCGGCCAGGTGACCGAGCAGTGCGTGCTGTACTCGGCGCTGGACGCGCACATCCGGCACTTCGACGTCGTCGTGCCGCAGGACGCCGTGGCCCACATCGACGGCGATCTGGCCGAGGCGGCCCTTCGGATGATGAGCCGCAACATGTCCGCCGACGTCTGCCTGGTCGAAGACGTCGCATTCGACGGCTGACCGGCCGGCGACGATCACGGGGCGCCGTGACATGAGTGGCGCCGTCTTGGACAGCCGCAGGGCATGAAGCACACGGCGAAGACATATCGAGGCGGCGAGCCCGAGCGGGCCGACGAGAGCCGACAGGCCGTTCCGGCCGCCGCCGGCCCTGACGAGAAGGTCGAGGAGCGGCAGCCGGACCGGTTGTCCGCTCTGCCCCGCCAGTCCTGGAAGGAGGTGGTGCGCGGCACCCTGAGGGAGTTCAAGGACGACGAGCTGGCCGACCGTGCGGCGGCGCTGACCTACTACGGTGTGCTGGCGCTCTTCCCCGCCCTGCTGGTGCTGGTCTCCATGCTGGGCATCGCGGGTGACGCGACGACGCAGCGGGTGCTGGACAACCTGCGCACTCTCGCACCGGGCTCGGCACGCGAGGTGATCACCAGCGCGGTGCAGCAGTTGCAGGGCAATGCGGGTGTCGGCTCCCTCGTGGCGATCGTGGGGCTGGTCGTCGCGGTGTGGTCGGCCTCCGGCTACATCGCCGCGTTCATCCGTACCTCGAACGCCGTCTACGACATACCCGAAGGCCGCCCCGTCTGGAAGGTGCTCCCGCTGCGCCTGGCGCTCACCGTCACGTTGATGGTCCTCGCCTGCGCCAGCGCCCTCATCGTCGTCTTCACCGGCGGCCTGGCCCGGCGCGCCGGCGCGGCCCTGGGCGTGGGCGACAGCGCCCTGACGGTGTGGTCCATCGCGAAGTGGCCGGTCCTCGTCCTCCTCGTCACGGTCATGATCGCGCTGCTGTACTGGGCGGCGCCGAACGCCAAGGGCCGTGGAATGAGGTGGGTGACGCCCGGCAGCTTCCTGGCCCTGCTGATCTGGATGATCGCCTCGGCCGGTTTCGCGTTCTACGTCGCGAACTTCGGCTCCTACAACAAGACGTACGGCACACTCGCCGGGGTGATCGTCTTCCTGGTCTGGCTGTGGATCACCAACCTCGCGATCCTCCTGGGCCTGGAGTTCGACGCCGAACTGGGTCGCCGACGGGCGATCGCCGGAGGGCTGCCCGAGGACCAGGAACCCTACGTCCGGCCCCGGGACACCCGGGCGTGGGACGACGCCGACCGGCGCCGCATGGAGCGATGAGCCGTATGGACCGACACCGGGGGAGACCACAGCGGGCCACGGGCCTGCGCCGACAGGACGGCCGACTCACCCGCCGGGCCGCGACAGCCGGTATCGCGGACGTGCCGCCGGCGGAACCGGTGTCCGACGTGGCCGCGCCCGTCCGGCCTCCGGCCGGGGCCGCATGCGCCAGTCTGGCCTCTCGGCTCGCCGCCGATCGGGTCCGCTGTGCGGCGCACCACCCGCACGACCCCTGCGACGTCGTCGCGGGCGCCGTCGCCGGCCCGGCCTGCCCCGCCCCGGTACACCGGACGCCCGTCGCGGCGGTACGGCGGCCGGTGTCCCTCCGCCCCACCGACCTGTTGCGCCGGACGCGGCCGCGCCGACGATGAACGCCGAACGCTCCGCCGCGCAGGCCGGCCGGGTGCCCGGCCGTGAGGCGGTGGCGGACCTGGCGCAGTGGGTGGGCATCGCGTCCGTCTCCTGCGATCCGGACCGCGCCGACGACGTGCGCAGGTCCGCCCGGTGGCTGGCGGACGCGTTTCGCCGCGCAGGGATCTCCCGGGCCGAGATCTGGGAGACGGAAGGCCTCCCGGCCGTCTACGGCTGCCGGCCGGCAGCCGATCCGGACGCGCCGGTCCTGCTCGTCTACAGCCACCACGACGTGCACGCCGCCGACCCCTCCGCATGGCGGGTCACCCCGCCCTTCTCACCTCTGCGGCACGGGGGCCGCCTGTACGGGCGGGGCGCCTCCGACGCCAAGGGGCAGGTCATGTGCCACCTGTGGGCCCTGAGCGAGCACCTCGCCGTACGCTGCGCCCCCGCACCGGCCGTCACCGTGAAGTACCTGGTCGAGGGGGAGGAGGAGATCGGCTCGGTGCACTTGGCCGAGCTGCTGTCGCAGCACGCCGAGGAGTTGGGCGCCGATGTGGTCATGGTCTCCGATTCCATGCTCTGGTCCCTGGACGAGCCGACGGTCTGCGGCGTGGTCCGGGGCTCCGTCACGGCGTCCCTCACCGTCCGCGGCGCCCGGCGCGACATCCACAGCGGGGCCGTGTCCGGCGCCGCCTCCAATGCCGCCTTCGAGCTGTGCAGGATCCTTGACCTGCTGACCGACGCGCAGGGCCGGGTCACCCTGCCGGCGTTCTACGACGCGGTGGCCGAGCCGGCCCCGTCCCTGCGCACGGCCCTGCACACGCTGCCGTTCGACCTGTCGGCGTGGCGGGCCGAGACCGGTACCTTCGCCGCCCCCGGCGAAGCGGGTTTCTCGGTGCCGGAGCGCCTGTGGACCCGTCCCTCGGTCGAGATCGCCCGCCTCACGGCCGGCCGTACGGGCGCTCCGGCGCTCGGGCTCATCCCGGCGGAGGCGAGCGCGGACCTGCTCTTCCGGCTCGTGCCCGACCAGCAGGCCGACCGGGTCGCCGACCAGCTCCGCACCTGGCTGGCGGAACACCGCCGACCGGGCTACAGCTACGACCTGGACGTCTCCCCGACCATCTCGGACCCCTATCGGACGCCGCCGGAGCATCCCGCCCTCGCCGCCCTGCACCGGGCCGTCGCTCACGCCCACGGCGCTCCGGCCCGGCCCATCGGCAACGGCGGGGCGGCCCCCGCCGCGCAGCTCGCCCGGGCCTGCGCCGCGCCCGTGCTCTTCTTCGGAACGGGCTTGCCGGGGGACCGCTGGCACGGCCCCGACGAGCGGGTGGAGCTCCGTGCGCTCAGCCTCGGAACCCAGGTGCTGGCCCGGTTCCTGGACGAACTGCCCCGGTCCGCCGGCGCTTGACGGCGCCGCACCGCGTCCGCACGCGTACGGCCTCAGCCCTCGACGCCGGTCGAGGTGTGGGCGGCGCCGACCGGCTTGGACTCCGGTGAGCCGCGCTGGCGCAGGTACACGGAGAGGATGACCATGGCCGCCACGGCCAGGAGCTCCGACTGCCAGTTCTGCAGGGTCCTGTTCCAGAAGTCGGGCGAGGCCAGGTAGCCGCCCCATCCGACGGGGTCCTGGAGCTGCCGCAGTTGCTGTTCGTCGTAGGCGGCCATACCCGTGATCGACTGCGCGGTCCAGGACAGGACGAACAGACCGCCCATCACCAGCCCCAGGGAACGTGCGTACACGCCCTGGCGCCAGTCCTTGGTGCCGGCCCAGCGCGGCGAGTCCGGCGTGGCGTGGTCGCCCATGCGCTGCTCGCGGTCGGACTCCGTACCGACCTTGTGGAGTTCCTTGGATTCGGGTGACCCGCGTTGGACGAGCCAGACGGTCCCGAAGATGTAGAGGGAGAACTGCAGGAACTCCGACTGCCAGTTCTCGGTGACGTCCACGGCGAAGTCCGACGACGTCACGTACTGGCCCAGAGAGAGCTGCTGGAGGCCATCGACGGTGAGCTGCTCGTTGAACTCGGCGTGTCCGGCCACTGCCTGGCCGACCAGGACGATGAGGAACGCGATGCCGAAGGCCAGCGTGAGGCTGTTGTCCCTCCAGAAGCTCCCCTGCCGCGGCCCGCTCCGTTCCTGTCGGTTCATCGGTGCATCGCCCCGATCGCGATGAAGTAGCCGAGCCCGCCCAGGATCACGATCAGGCAGGCGGCGAACAGGCCCCGCATCTCAGCCGCCCTTCAACGAACACCGGTAGGGCTGGTCGCCCTGCGGGGTGCAGCCGGCCGCGACCACCCGCCATCCGCCCGTGAACTGCGACAGGAACAGCGCGTCCCGCTCGGCGTGGACCAGGGCCATCCGCCCGTAGACCTCCGTCGTCCCGACCGCCGCGGACACCGGCAGCTCCTGACGCTCCAACGCCTGCGCGCACCTCTGCTGCTCGTCGTGCTCCAACTGGGTACGGGTCTGCGGGGCCAGCAGCTCGCACGCCGCAGCGAACTCGCGCAGGGCCAGGGCCCGCTCGAAGACGCGCGCCGCATCGCGTGCGCCGTCCACCCGCACCGCCGACGCCCCGCACCCCGTGAGGAGCGCCACGGCCACCACGGTCGGCACGCCGGCACCGATCACCATCCGAGCGGCCCGGAGAGCACCGGATCGGGGCCCGATGCCCCGCGACGCCACCGACCGGCGGCGCCCGGGAGGGCCCGTCCTGTGCTCGTCGCGCAGCGGCACGATCGCATCCATGTACGTCCTCCGGGCCCGGTGGGTGCCTGCCGCCGGGTCGGGGTGCGGCCGGCCTGCGGCCCATACTTGCCGGGCCGCGCCGTGGCGCGGGGGTACAGGGCCGTGGCCCCGGCCGATGCCACCCGAGTGGCCGGGCCCACGATCACGGCGGGTTCGAAGCAACCGTCACCTTCACCCGGGGAACCGGCCTGTGGAGCGCAGCTGCCAGCGGCGCTCGGCGTAGGCCAGGTCGTCCCGCCACAGCCGGGCCGCAGCAGTGCGCATCATCGGACGGAGGACCGGCGCGGCCCAGCGGGCGAACGCGAATCCCTGCCGGTCGGAAGCGGCCACCACGGCCTCGGTCACCGCCGTGCGCGGACGACCTCGCTCGTCCGGGCCGAGGGGGGTCGCGTGTGTTTCCACCACCGAGCCCACGCCTTCCCCCTCGGTGATGCGCATGACGACGGTACGCGGTTCAGGAGCGGTGAAGACCGCCCGCACCGGCACGACCAGTCGCCCGGCGACTTTGAAGGAGACGTCGACGGTGAAGCGGTCCTCGGTGTCGTGTCCGCCGGGCCGGCCGACGACCGTGAGATCGACGAAGGAGTACGGGTGGAACCAGGCCCCGTGCCATGGATCCAGGCGGTTGGCGACGACGTCCTCGGGTTCGCACAGCCCGGTGCCCTCGTACACCGCGGTCACCCCGCGCGTGAGAGCCGGCCGGGCCGGCACGACGGGGGCGGCCAAGGGCTCCTCCCCTCCTGCCTCGTCGAGCCGCACCCACAGCAGGATGCCGTCGTCGAAGGCCGGCAACGGCTCCCAGCCCGCGAACGACGAGCCGTCGAGGGCGAGCCCGTGCCAATGGCACACCAAAGTCCCGCACCGGACCGGGCTGTCCGCGAGGGGCGCCCCGAGGTGCGGGCACACACCGGGCCCCGCGTGGAGGCGGCCCTGTGCGCCGCGCCAGAGCACGACCTCGTGGCCGGCGACGGTGCGGGCCACGGGACGGTCCCCGCCCAGCGCGGAGGACACCCCCACGACGTACCAGTTCCCCGACGGCCGGTCCTGCGCCCGCTTCAGCGCTTCGGCGATCAGACCGGGCCGGGCGTCGCGCCAGGTCGGCTGCTGCCGTTCCCACGACACGGGCCGGCGGCGCAGGGAAAGGGGCAGACGGCCACGGCGTGCCGACCGTTCGGGGTTCACACGACCTCCTCGGGGACCGGCCGGGCCGGGCCGGCGGGCGGCGACGGCGGCGACGGGGGCGACGGCGGTGACGGGGTGGGTACGGGGCGGCGCCGACGGTGGCGCACCCTGATCGCCGCCACCCGCACCAGGGCCCCCGCCGCCACCGAGGCACGTCTGCGGCGCGACACCACCGCGCGCCGGTGCAACACGGCATGGCCGTCGCGCGCAACGGCGTCCAGGATGCCCCCGTACAGGACGTATGCGGTGCGGATGCAGGGCCGCGACACCGGATCGAGCATGGCGAGACCGGGCCGGGCCTGACGGTAGACGCCACGGGTGAGCGCCTCGAACTCCCGCAGGGCGGCCAGCACGCGCTGGTCCTGGCGGCCCGTCCTGCGGCACCAGTACAGCAGGTCCCGCTCGACGCCGTACCCGGCCAGCAGGTCCTCCGGCAGATATACCCGGCCGCGGTCGAGGTCTTCGCCGACGTCCCGCAGGAAGTTGGTGAGCTGGAAGGCCACTCCGAGGGCTGCCGCGTGCGGTTCGGCCTCCTCCCGCGGCACCACGGTGCCCAGCACCGGCAGCATCTGCAGGCCGATCACGGCCGCCGAGCCGTGCATGTAGCGGCGCAGGTCGGCATAGGTGGGGTAGGCCGTCACGACCAGGTCCGACCGCATGGCAGCCATGAAGTCCTGGAAGTGGCGGTGATCGATGGCATAGCGGCGCGCGGTGTCGGCCAAGGCCGCCACCACCGGCTCGCCGCCATCCCCTCGGCGCAACCCCTCGTCGAGCCGCCGCTCCAGCGCCGCCAGCCGTGCACCGCGCAGACCGTCGCCGGCGCCGGGAGCGGTGGAGTCGACGATGTCGTCGGCCCACCTCGCGAAGCCGTACAGGGCGTGCACGGCGGGCCTGCGTTCCACGGGCAGCAGCCGGGTGGCCAGGAAGTACGTCTTCCCGTGCGCCGCGTTCAGTGCGCGGCAGCGGCGGTACGCCGCCCGCAGTACCGGGTCGGTGATCCCCGCCGCGTCGAGCTCGCGCCGCGTCATCGGGCCGCCCTCGCGGAGCGTGCGGAGGCCCGCCGGGTGCCGCCCGTGATCCGGGCCGCCGCCAGTTTCCCCGACACCAAGGCGGTGGGCACGCCCACGCCGGGGGTGGTGCCGCAGCCGGCCAGGACGGCGTTCGCCGTGCCGCGCACCAGGTTGCGCGGCCGGAACGGCCCGGTCTGCAGGAAGGTGTGGGCGGCCGAGAAGGGGGTGCCCGCCGCGTGCCCCTGGGCGGCCCAGTCGGCCGGGGTGACGAGGCATTCGTCCTCGATGGCGTCCTCGATGCCGTCGAGGCCGCGCCGTGCCAGCTCGCGCAGCAGCTCGTCCCGGTAGCGGGAGCCGAGCTCGCCCCAGGCACTCCCGGCGGGGCCGATCTCGGTGTTCGGGCAGGGGGCGAGGATGTAGTGCAGATGCCGTCCGGGCGGGGCGAGAGAGGGGTCGGTGGCCGTCGGCCGGGTGATGAGGAGGGACGGATCGCTCATCAGCTCCCCCCGCCGGGTGAGTTCGTCGAACGTGTCCCGCCAGGCGCCACCGAACGAGATCGTGTGGTGGGCCAGTTGCGGCCACGTGCGGTCCGTGCCCGCGTGCAGCACGACGGCGGAGGGGGAGTGCCGCAGCCTCACCGGCCTGCGCGGCCGGCGGCCGAGGAGCCGGTAGGCGACGGGCAGGTCCGGTGTGAGGACCACCGCGTCGCAGGGGATGCGGTCCTGCGCGGTGAGGACGGCCGTGATCCGCCCGCCGGAGCGTTCCAGTCCGGTCACCGGCTCACCGAACCGCAGCGCGGCGCCCGCGTCGGCCGCGGCGTCCGCCATGGCCCGGGGCAGGGCGTGCATGCCGCCGCGCGGGAAGTACACGCCGGCCACCGTGTCCATGTAGGCGATGACGGCGTAGGCGGCGAGGGCTCGGGCCGGCGGCACGCCCGCGTACAGGGCCTGGAAGGAGAAGACCCGCTGGAGCCGCTCGTCCTTCAGAAAACCGGCGATGCGCCGGTCCAGCCGCCCGAAACCGCCGAGCGCCGCCAGCCGGGCGAGGTCACCGGTCAGCAGGTCCAGCGGCGAGTCGAAGTTCGCGTCGATGAAGCGGCGCATCTGCACCCGGTAGAGCTGCTCCAGCCATGCGCGCAGCCGCCGGTAGCCGGCCGCCTCACCGGCTCCGGCGAACCGCTCGACCGCGGCGGCCATCGCCTCGCCTTCGGTGTGCACGTCCAAAGTGCTGCCGTCCGCGAACGACGCCCGGTAGGCCGGGTGCAGCGGGATCAGCTCCACCCGCCGTTCCAGGCCGTCGCCGACCGCCGCGAAGGCCTCGTCGGCCAGGTCGGGCATGGTCAGCACGGTCGGGCCGGTGTCGATCCGGTAGCCGCCCCGCAGCAGGCGACCCGCCCGCCCGCCGGGCAGCGCGTCCCGTTCGACGACGGTGACCCGGCGCCCCGCGCCCAGCAGGTGCAGCGCGGCCGACAGGCCGGCCAGGCCCGCCCCCACGATCACCACATGGTCCGTGCGGCCGCTGACGGTACGGGTCATCGCCCGCCCTCCGGTGCGTCGCAGGCCGGGGCGGCGGACGCGGAACGCGCGCGGCCGGGCGGGTCGTCCACGGCGCGCGAAGCGGCCTGCGCGGTCAGCAGCCTGCGCAGTCGGGCCGCGGCCTCCGCGTCGAGGAGGGCGCCGTCGAAGTGACGCATCCCCTGCGCCGACAGACGCTCGATCTTCGCCTCGACCGCCGCTCGGGCACCCGTGCGAACCAGCACCTCCCGCACCTCGTCGAGACCGTCGCGCGAAAGGTCCGCGTTCCCCAGGGCCCCTTCCAGCACCTCCCTTGCCGGCCGGTCGGCCGCGGCCTCGGCGCGCGCGACCGCCAGCGCGGCCAGATACGTCGGCTTGCCTTCGCGGATGTCGCCTCCGCAGCTCTTGCCGGTGTGCCGCGGGTCGCCGAAGACGTCCTCGAGGTCGTCACGCAACTGGAAGGCCATGCCCACGCAGCGCCCGGCCGAGCACAGCGCCCGCATGGTCCGGCCGTCGGCGCCGGCCACCGCCGCCCCCAGCGCCAGGGGCCGCTCGACGGAGTACAGGGCGCTCTTGAGGTGGGCGGCGCGCAGCGCCTGCGCCGGGGAGCGCGACCCGGTCAGCTGGCCCCGCAGGTCGAGGAACTGACCTGCCACCATCTCGGTACGCATGTCGCTCCACACCTCGCGCACGGCGGTCGCCGTCCACGGGTCGAGCGCGGTGTCCGCCACGATGTCGTCCGCCCACACGAGGGCCAGGTCACCGGCCAGGACCGCGACCGCCTCGCCGAAACGGGCGGCGCGGGCCGGCGGAGCGGCACCGCTGCAGCTGTCCCGGACGTCGGCGTGGAGCGCCGGACGGCCGCGCCGAAGAGCCGATCCGTCCATCACGTCGTCGTGGACCAGGGCACAGGTCTGCAGCAGTTCGAGCGCCGCGCCGATGCGCAGGGCGGCCGCGGTCGTCGGCTCGTCACCCCCGCCGCAGGCGCGCATCGACCACCAGACGAACTGCGAGCGGGTGCGTTTGCCGCCCTCCCGGGTGAAGCGCGCGACGCGCTCGGCCAGTTCCCCGGCGAACTCGGCGTCCAGCACACCGGCCCGGGTGAGCCGGTCGGCGAGTACCCGCTCCAGCGCGTCCCCGATCGCGGACGGCACGTCCGCATCCACGGCCGCGGGGTCCACCACCCACGCGGCACCGTACCGGGTGTGGTCGGCTCCGGCGACCGCCCGACCGGCCTGGCGGCGCCCCGGAGCGGACCCCGAGAAGGCCACCAGGCGGGGGACGGGCGGCGGTGCGCCCGCGGGCTGGTCCTTGGCCTGGGTGCGGCGCATCCCGGTTCCTCTCGTCGTGGTCGTGGACCGTCGTGGTCTTCGACCGTCGTGGTGTCGACCGTCGTGGTGTCGACCGTCGTGGTGTCGATCGCTCGGCGCGTGTGTCTTCCGTCCCTTCCCGTGATACGGATGCGGTTCGGAGCGGATACCCGAACGCGCGGTAATGCCATCGTGCGGACGCACCTGACCAGGTGACCGCCGCACGAGAGCGCATCCGATTCCACTCCGCGGAGGGAAACCCGCGTGAACGCCGACCCGGAGATGGAGGCAACAGCCGTGCTGAAGGCGGACGTGGCGGTCATCGGGGCGGGCGCCGCCGGCCTGTCCCTGGCCCACCGGCTGAACGGACCCGGCGGCCCGGCCCCGTCCGTCATCCTCGTCGACGCCCCGCCCGGTCCGCTGCGCCCCGCCCCGCGCACCTGGTGCTTCTGGGAGTCCGGCCGCGGCCGCTTCGACGCCGCGGTGCGTTCGCAATGGCGACACCTGCGGGTACGGCCACCCGCCGGCGCCGCCATCGAGGGCGACATCACCCCGCTGCGGTACAAGATGATCCGCTCCGACGACTTCGAGGCACTGGTCGCGCACGACCTCGCCCACAGCCCCAACGTCCGGCGCCTGGAGGCGACCGTCGACACCGTGGAGGAGGCCCCGTCCGGCCCCCGGGTGTCGATGACCCGGCCCGACGGCACAAGCGATGTCCTCGAGGCCCGCTGGGTGTTCGACTCACGTCCGCTGGGAAGCCTCCCGGCCGCCCGCACCACCGTGCTGCAGCACTTCCACGGCTGGTTCGTCCGGACCGCCCGCCCCGTCTTCGACCGCGGGACCGCCGAACTGATGGACTTCCGGACACCACAGCCCGCCCACGGGCTCTCCTTCGGCTACGTCCTGCCCACCGGCCCGCGCGAAGCGCTCGTCGAGTACACCGAGTTCTCCCCGCACGTCCTGACGGAAACCGGCTACGAGGCCGCGCTGCGGCACTACGCCGCAGACGTCCTGGCCCTCGGCGACCTGGAGGTCCTCGCCACCGAGACCGGCCTGATCCCCATGACGGACGCCCCCCTGCCGCAACGCGTCGGCGCGTCGGTGTTCCGGATCGGCGCGGCCGGCGGCGCGACCCGCCCGTCCACCGGGTACACCTTCGCCGGACTCCAGCGCCAGACCCGGGCGGTCGCCACCGCACTGCGTCAGGGCCGCGACCCGGTGCCCCCGGCCGCCCATTCCGTCCGCTCCCGCACCATGGACGCGGTCTTGCTGCGGGCCCTGGACAGCGGCCGGGTCGACGGACCGGCCCTGTTCTGCCGCCTCTTCACCCGCGTCCCAGCGGCCCGGCTCCTGCGCTTCCTCGACGGCCGTACGAACCTGATCGAGGACCTGGCCGTCGGCAGACACGCCCCGGTCGGCCCCATGCTGCGCACCGCCGTCGAGCTGCCCCGCCTGCCGCGCCGCCCCTTCCCGTGACCCTCGACGCCGCCCTTGCCGTGCCCCCGCGACCGCGTCACCACCAGCCCCTGGAGACCGTATGACCCTGCTGCGCGACGAGGACCTCGCCGCCGCCTTCGACCACGCCTCCCGCACCTACGACGCCCTCGTCGCCGCGAACCCCGGCTACCACGCGCACCTGCGGCGCTCGGTCCGCCGCCTCGGCCTGCCCGCACCGGGGGAGGGGCTGCGGGTCCTGGACCTCGGCTGCGGCACCGGGGCCTCGACGGCCGCGATCCGTTCAGTCCTTCCCGCCGCGGACATCACCGCCGTCGACGCGTCCGCCGGCATGCTCGCGAAAGCCGCCGCCAAGCCGTGGGCGGACGGCGTGCGCTTCGTCCACGCACCGGCCGAGCACCTGACGACGGCCGCGGGCGTGCACGGACCGTTCGACGCGGTGTTCGCCGCCTACCTCTTCCGCAACCTCACCGATCCCGACGCCGTCCTCAGCACCGTCCGCAGCACCCTGCGACCGGGCGGGCGGCTCGCCGTACACGAGTACAGCCTCAGCGGCCGACGCACCGACCGTGCCGTGTGGACCCTGGTGTGCCGCGGCATCGTCCAGCCCGCCGCCACCCTGCTGGGTGACGGACCCCTCTACCGCCATCTGTGGCGCAGCGTCGTCCACTTCGACCCGGCCGACCGGTTCGCCGCCCGCCTCCACGAAGCCGGCTTCGCCAAGGTCCGCGCCCTGCCTCTGCCGGGCTGGCAGACCGGCATCACCCACACCTTCGTCGCCGTACGCCCGGAGGACCCCCGATGACCGCCCCGGCGCCGACGACCGCCCCCGCCCACCGGCCCGCTGCCGCACGCCGCGGCAGGGACCGACGAGCACGCGTCCTGCCCGCCCGCCCAGGAGCCCGCCACGCGGCGGGCCGCCACACGGCAGCCGTCATCGGCGGCGGGATCGCCGGCCTCGCCGCCGCGACCGCGCTGGCCGAACGGGGCGTACAGGTGACGCTGTACGAGCGCGAGCCCTACCTCGGCGGCCGCGCGGGCGGCTGGCCGACCCGCTTGCGCGACGGCAGCACCGTGACGATGAGCCGCGGCTTCCACGCCTTCTTCCGGCAGTACTACAACCTGCGCGGCCTGCTCCGCCGAACCGACCCCGCACTGGCCGCCCTCACCGGACTCCCCGACTACCCGCTGCTGCACGCGGACGGCCTCCGCGACAGCTTCCGGCACGTGCCGCGGACCCCGCCGTGGAGCGCACTGGGCTTCGTCGCCCTCAGCCCCACCTTCCGCCTGCGGGACCTGCGCGCCATGAAACCGGCCCCGGCCCTGCCGCTGCTCGACATCCGCGTGCCGGATGTGTACCACCGGCTCGACGACACCAGTGCCTACGACTTCCTCGAGGCCATCGGCTTCCCGGCGCAGGCGCGGCACCTGGCCTTCGAAGTCTTCTCCCGGAGCTTCTTCGCCGACCCGCGGCAGCTGTCGGCAGCCGAGATGGCCCTCATGTTCCACATCTACTTCCTGGGCTCCGCCGAAGGCCTGCTGTTCGACGTGCCCCGCTCGCCCTACCCGGCGGCGCTGTGGCAGCCCCTGGCCTCCTACCTCGACCGGCACCGCGCCGAGGTACGCACCGCCAGCACCGTCGAACACGTCGAACCCACCCCTGCCGGCCTGTTCGAGGTGACCGGGGACGGCACAACGCGCCGGTACGACGCCGTGGTCCTCGCCCTGGACGCCGCGGGCCTGCGGTCCCTGGTGGCCCGCTCCGACCGGCTGGGCGACCGGACCTGGCGGGAGCGCGTGGCGCACCTGCGCTCGGCCCCGCCCTTCCTCGTCACCCGGCTCTGGCTCGACCGATCCGTCGACCCCGACCGTCCCGGATTCCTGGGCACCAGCGGATTCGGCGGCCTCGACAACATCAGCGTCCTGAACCGCTGGGAGGACGAGGCGGCCCGCTGGGCGGCACGCACGGGCGGATCCGTCGTGGAACTCCACGCCTACGCCGCCGATGCGCGCGTCCCGCGGACCGTCCAGGAGCAGCAGCTCATCCAGCAGCTCCACCGCGTGTATCCGGAAACCCGCGAGGCCGAGGTCGTCGACGTCCGGCACGAATGGCGGGAGGACTGCCCGCTCTTCCCCGTCGGCGGCTACGCCGACCGACCCACCGTCCGCACCCCCGACCCCGGGCTGGTCGTCGCCGGCGACGTCGTGCGTACGGACCTTCCGGTCGCGCTGATGGAACGGGCGGCCACGACCGGCTTCCAAGCCGCGAATGCGCTGCTCGAACGCTGGGGCCTCCACGGGCAGACCCTGTGGACGGTGCCGGACCGCGGTCGCGTCCCCGTGCTGCGGAAGGCGGCCGCCTGGGCGGGACACCGAGCCACGTGATGCTCCGGGCACGGCCACCCGCCGCCGACCGGCGCCCGGGCCGCGGCCCGCTCCGCTCCATACAGCAATCCGCTCCGAGCAGCGGTCTTCCGATCCGCCCTTTAGCCGAAGTTGCGCAACAGGCCCTGCCCTGGGAGCGGCCGCACTATCGTCCACATCTCCTGTGTGCCGCCGCTGCCGACCGCCACTTCGGAGACTGACTGTTCATGCGCCTCGGATCGCCTCACGCGAGGACCCCACTGACGGCCCTGGCGCTGGTCGCCGCCCTGCTCGCCATGGTCCTCGGCGGGGCGGCCCCGGCCTTCGCACACGCCGCCCTCAAGGGCTCCGATCCTGCGGAGGGCAGCATCCTCGGCACGGCCCCCCAGCAGGTCACCCTCACTTTCACGGAGTCGGTGGGCTTCTCCGAGGACTCGCTGCGAGTGCTGTCCCCGCAGAACGAGCGGGTCAACCCGCGCCCGGCCCAGCACGTGGACGGCAAGGACAACACCGCACGGGTGGAGCTGTCGGACGAGCTCGCGCAGGGCACCTACACGGTGGCCTGGCGCGTCGTCTCCGCCGACGGCCACCCGATCTCGGGCGCGTTCATCTTCTCCATCGGCAAACCCTCCGGCACCGCCGCCGTGGTGGCGACGGGCTCGATCGAGGACACCGCCGCCGGCCGCCTGTACGGCATCCTCCGCCACGTCGCCTACAGCGGACTGGCCCTGCTGGTCGGGGCTGTCGCCTTCGTCCTGGTGTGCTGGCCCACCGCACGCGCGGTCCGCCCGGTACGCCGAGTGCTGGCAGTCGGCTGGGTGGCCCTGGTGGCGTCCACCGCGGCCCTCCTGCTGCTCCGCGGCCCGTACGAGACGGCCGGAGCGCTGACATCGGCCTTCGACCCGTCCCAGCTGGGTCGAACCGTCACCGGCAGGCCCGGGATCGCACTGCTCGTACGGCTCGTGCTGCTCGCGGGCGCCGCGGTGCTGCTGAGGCGTGCGGCCTCACGGCTGGACCGGCAGCACGACGGAACGACGCCGGCCGACCTCGGTACCGGTGTCCGTGTCGTCGGAGCGGGACTCGCCCTGGCCATGGCGTCGACCTGGGCCGCCGCGGAGCATGCCTCCGCGGGCATCCAGGTGCCGCTGGCGATCCCCGTGGCCGTGCTGCACCTGCTGGCGATGGGAGTCTGGCTGGGCGGCCTCATCACGCTGGTGACCGTCCTGCGGCGGCGAGACCCCGGCGGCCCGGACGTCCCCGCGTCCGCGGTCGGGCGGTTCTCCACCCTGGCCTTCGGCGCTGTCGCGGTTCTGGTCGCCACGGGGATGTACCAGTCCTGGCGTCAGGTCGGCTCCTGGGAGGCCCTTTCCACCACGTCGTACGGCAGGATCCTCGCCGTGAAGCTCGCGGCGGTCGTGGTGGTGCTGGGGGTGGCGTTCGTCTCCCGCCGTTGGGCGGCCCGCCTCGATCACGAGGTGCCGTCGGCCGCCATGGAGGGGCAGGCGGTGCCCGAGCCCGAGCGGGTGAGGATCGTGGAGACGGTCGGCGCTCCGACGCCGCCCTCACCGGTACCCGCCGCCGACGGTACGCCGCCGCACGAACCGGCCGCGGGGGAGCCGGGGGACGACGGGGACGGCACCGGGCCGTCCGCCCCGGCGAGCGGCGCGCACCGCCGCAGGCTGCGGCGTACCGTGGCCGTCGAAGCCGCACTCGGTGTCGTGGTCCTGGCGATCACGACCCTGCTCACCGGGACCCAGCCCAGCCGCGCCGCCGACACGGCGGCGACGGCCACCGCCGCGGAGCCGCAGACGAAGGTGGTCACGGTCCCGTTCGACATGGGGACGGCCAACCAGAAGGGCACCGTCCAGATCACGCTGGAGCCGGGACGCGTGGGACAGAACACGGTCGAAGCCGTCGTGTACACCGCGGACGGCGGCTTCGCCACCGTCCCCGAACTCCGCCTGACCCTGACCCAGAACGACCTCGGGATCGGTCCGCTGGACGGCGGACTCAAGAACCAGAAGGGGTACTGGGCCGCCTACGACCTGCAACTGCCCACGCCCGGCGCCTGGACGCTGAACATCACCGTGCGCACCACCGACATCGACCAGGTCACCGTGCGTGAGACCGTCCGCATCACGTAGACCCCGCCGCGCCGCACATGCCGTACGACGGACGGCGGACGGCGGACGGCCCTGGGCCTTTGTGTCAGACCCGGCCACGGCTGCGCCGCACCCACCCGAAGGTGCCGGCGGCGGCGAGCAGGAGCACAGCCGCGACCACACCGGCGGTGGCACCGGTACCGCTGCCGGCTTCCTCCGCACCCGCCGCCTGCGCGCTCGCGGACGCGGCGGGAGGCGGCGGGGCCGCTGACTGCCCGGGAGACGGGACGCCGCTCGCAGTCGCAGTCCCAGTCGCGGGCGCGTGGACAGTCGGGGACGGCGACGGGCTCGGGGCGATGAGTTCGGCTCCGGGGGCCGCGGCCCTCAACTCCAGGACGGGGGCGGGGTTGTCGACCTTCTCGCCGTCGGTGGGCACCTCGATCCAGCGGGAGATCTTGCCGTCGCTGTACGTCTCCAGCGTTTTGAACACCAGGGACCTCTCGTCGGGCAGTTGGCGCACGGTGATGCTGTACTCGGCATCGGTGCCGGTGGCCAGGGCCGGGCCACCGATGGTGTAACCCTCGGGGGTGGCCGTCAGCTTCCACTCCTCGGGCGCGTCCTTGAGCGTCACCGCGTCCGGGGCGATGCCTTTCGGGAGCACGACGCGCAACTCTGCGATGCCCGCGGTGTCCGACTCCGCCTCGGAGGTGAAGGACAGCGTGACGTTCTCGGCGAGCGCCCGCGGGTCGGAGGCGGTGACCCCGGCGTGCGCAGCGGCCGGCCCGGCGGCCACGCCCACGACCACCAGTGCGCATACGGCGGTGAAGGCCGGCCTGGAGAGCTCGGGCCGGGGGTGCGACCTGTTCATCGGGACTCCTTGGAAGGAACGAAGCACCCGCGCAGCCGGGCCTGGGGGAGCCGGTTCGCCCGGGGGCCGGTCCCGGTCATCATCCCTCGCAAGTCGGTTCGGTCGGACCCCAACTGTCAATTGCCGAGCACTTTTCCAGCTCCCGCGTGCGTGTTCCGGTTCGCGGACCGGGCGTCGAGGACCGGGGTCAGGGAGCGGGCGGGCGGACGGTGGGGACGGGGAGGGCCGCGATGACGGTCTTTCCCCTGCGGTGGGACCGGACGAACGTGCCGGGCGCGAGAGTCTTCACCACCCGCCATCCGAAGCCGCCGGGCGTGTGCGGGGAGGCCGGCCGAAGGTGAGGCAGGAGCGCCGAGCCGTCCGACACCTCGACGACGACCTGGTCGGGCCGGACGGTCACCCGGAAGTCCGTGACCCCTCCCGCGTGCCGCACGGCGTTGGAGACGAGCTCGCTCACCACCGTCAGGACGTCGGCGACCAGCGGCGCGGGCGCGTCCTGCTCGGCCAGGATCCGGCGGGCGCTCTCCCTCGCCTGCGCACAGCTCATCCCGGTCGGCGCATTCGGCTTGCCGATGTGGGGCCTCATACCTCTCGGCTGCCCCAGGCGAAGCAAGAGATTCCGCCCCCGCTCCACCCAGCGGTTCATCCTGCCTGTTCGGTGCTGTCGCGGACGTCGAACAGGGGCAGCGCGCCGGTCATCTCCATCATTCTGCTCAGCTGTTTGGGAAGCGGGCCCCGCAGGGCGAGGGGGCGGGTGTTGCGCAGCCGGATCAGGGCATTGAGGAAGCTGGAGTCGCCGAAGGCCACCTGCCGCACGTCGACGACCAGGAGGCCGGCCGGTACCGGTCTGACGTCGCAGGCCTCCACCAGCAGCCCCGTGGTGTCCAGGTCGAACTCGCCGGAACAGACGACCACCCGCACACCGTCGGCCTCGGCCCTGACCGTCACCTGGGGCGTCTGCACACTGCCTCCTGGAACCCGAGAGGATCTGACCGGACTGACCGTACGAGGCGCAGCGCGTCCGCCGAAAGCCACGAAACGAAGATCACGTGTTCGCAAACGGACCTTGGACCCACGAGCCCGGGCCCGCCGGGCGCGATCCTTCCGCGCGAACGCTCACACGCGCGCGGAGCCGGCCCGGAGGGTGAACAGGTGGCGGGTGCCGGTGAGGTCCAGCAGGCGCAGGGCCTGATCGGGCAGCCCGCCCAGTTCCAGGGATCCGCCGGTGAGGCTGACGCGGTGGCGGAGGGTGAGCAGGGTGTTGAGGCCGCAGGAGTCGATGAAGGTCACGCCCGACAGGTCCAGGATCAGGCGCTGGTGCAGGTCGAGGAGGTCGAAGGCTTCTGTGAGGTGCGGCGCGGTGTCCATGTCGAGTTCACCGCCGACGGTCAGGACCGTCCTGCCGGGGCTCACGGCAACGCCGAGATCCAAGGGGGGGTACATGCGTGAACGCCCCGTTTCGATCGGAGCCCATTACGGTCGGCTCCCCGGATTCGGGGCGGAGAAGGCCGTCAAGCGCGCGGCATACGGGCCGCGCACAGCCGAGCGAGACCACCCGTACCTTCTGGACGGCCACTTGCCGGTGACCATCAGGCAGCGCGGGGTCTCCCACCAGACCAGGCTGGGTACCTTCGAGGGTGCCACGTCTGCGCCGGAAGGGCCAGAGGGGCCCGCGGGCACGGGTGCGGGGCGGAGCCGGTGCCGAGGCAGCCCGACCCCGGGGCGGCGGCTCCCGGCGGCGGCCTGCGGGGGTGGGCGTCGTTCCCCGAGCCGCCGGGGGCGATCGGGGCACAGGCGCCCGGCCGGGGGAGACGAGGCCGGTCCAACTGCCCGGCCATCCGCCTCGACAGGCTCGTCCGCGCAGCGAAGCGTCAGTCGATCACGCCGAGAGCCGTGTCGGGGCGGCAGTGGGTGCAGGCCATGACGCCTTCGGACAGCGCCCGGCGGGCCTCCTCGGCGCTCAGCGGTCGCCAGCGCCTGCCGCGGTCCCAGCAGTCGCCGGCGTGGACGCTGACCGGCGGACGCCCGTCCCCGATGCCCTGCTCGATCACCCACGCCGGCGCGTCCGGACGGGGGCGGCTTCGTGCGGCCGCGGCCGCGGCTGCCGTCGCCTCCGCGGCGGCCAGCGCGCGCTCGGCCCGGCCCAGCTCGTGGCGCAGGTACGTCACGATCGTCCCCAGGCGCAGCAGATCAGGCGGAAACTCGGACATGTGTTCTATTCTATGCCCGGCGGCCAGACACCTTCGGGCCACTGCGGGTGCGCCTCTCCGGCACAGGCCTCGCGGCGCGCCATGTACGCCCGCCCACGCGGGCGGAGTCCTCCGGACCGCCCCGGCCTGCCCGGTGGGCCCGCCCCCTGTCCGGCATGAACCGCCGGCGCGGGGGAAGACGCCCCGGACACGCGCGACGTGTGCGAGGAAGCCCGGCGCAGAGCCGGCCGACGAATCCCAGAGGTGGACGATGGCCTCGAAACGAGCGGGCCGAAGCCCGACCGACACCTCTGTCGACGAGGCGGACCGGGCGAAGTCTCCGTGGATCGACTTCCGGAAGGTGATCGACGAGATGTTCGGTCTCCTGGAGGGGGTGCGCCCGGCAGGCGGGGCCTCGGGGCCGGGCGCGGCGTCCCGGCGTGCACCCGCCGACGGTGGCGGTGCGCGGTGAAGGCGCGGCCGCGGCGGCGATGAGCGCCGCGCCCGCTTCCTTCGGGCAAGCGCCCGCTTGCGAGACGCCAGGCCGGGCAGACGCCCGACATGTCGACCGCCCGTTCGGACCGGCTCGCAGGGTCAGGCCGAACCGGCACAGGAGTGCAGAAGCATGGTGTACGCGACCTGGTCCGCCGAGAGCAGCGGGGTTGCCCGGGCGTCCCGAGGCGTCGAGGCGGGCGGAGGTGCCTCATGTGCGGTCTGAGCGGAGAGGTGCGGTTCGACGGGAGGCGCCCCGACCTCGCCGCCGTCGAACGCATGACCGATGTGATGGAGCCTCGGGGACCCGACGGCAGAGGGATCTGGTCCCAGGCGGCCGTCGCCCTGGGCCACCGGCGCCTGCAGATCATCGACCTGTCGGAGCGGGGCGCACAGCCCATGGTCGACGCTCAGCTGGGCCTCACGGTGGTCTTCAACGGCTGCATCTACAACCACCGCGAACTGCGCGCGCGACTCGAGAAGCACGGCTACCGCTTCTTCTCGGACTCCGACACCGAGGTCGTCGTGAAGGCCTACGCGGAGTGGGGCCGTGACTGCGTCGAATTCTTCGTCGGCATGTTCGCCTTCGCCGTCGCCGAGCACCACACGGGCCGTGTCGTCCTGGGCCGTGACCGGCTGGGCATCAAGCCGCTGTACGTCACCGAGGACTGCGACCGTCTGCGCTTCGCCTCCTCCCTGCCCGCCCTGCTGGCGGGGGGCGCAGTCGACACCTCCATCGACCCGGTGGCCCTCCACCAGTACCTGAGCTGGCACGGCACGGTGGTCGCGCCCCGCACGGTACTGGCCGGCGTACGCAAGGTGCCGCCGGCCACCGTGCGGGTCGTCGAGCCCGACGGCACCAGCCGCGACCACTGCTACTGGCAGCCCTCGTACACCCGGCACAGCGAGCTCGGCGACGACCCGGTGGCCTGGCGGGAGGCGGTGCAGGCCGCGCTGCGGACCGCGGTGAGGCGGCGTACGGTCGCGGACGTCCCCGTGGGTGTCCTCCTGTCCGGAGGTCTGGACTCCAGCCTGATCGTGGCGATGCTCGCCGAGGACGGACACGACGACGTCCCGACGTTCGCGATGGGCTTCGAGGAGGAGAACGGTGAGGACGGCGACGAATTCCGCTACTCGGACCTGGTCGCCCGTCGCTACGCCACCGACCACCACCAGTTCCTGATCCCCTCCGACCGGCTACCCACCGCCCTGGAGGCAGCGATCGGAGCCATGAGCGAGCCCATGGTCAGCCACGACGCCGTGGCCTTCCACATGCTGGCCGAACAGGTCTCCAAGGAGCTGAAGGTCGTCCTGTGCGGGCAGGGCGCGGACGAGGTGTTCGCCGGCTACCACTGGTACCCGCAGATCGCCTCCGCCCCCCGCACGGGCGCGGCCGACGCCTACGGCCGCGTCTACTTCGACCGCACGCACACCGACCTGACGGCCATGGTCCACCCGGACCTCGCCGCCCCCCACGACGCCTCCACGGACTTCGTCCGCACCCATATGGCCGCCCCCGGGGCGGCCACCGCCCTCGACGCCGCCCTGCGGATGGACGTGCATGCCCTCATGCCCGACGACCCGGTCAAGCGGGTCGACAACATGACGATGGCCTGGGGACTGGAGGCCCGGGTGCCGTTCCTCGACCAGGACCTCGTCGAGCTGGCAGCGGCCTGTCCGCCGCGGCTGAAGCTGGCGCAGGGCGGCAAGGCCGTGCTCAAGGACGTCGGACGCACGGTGCTGCCCCGGGAGGTCGTCGACCGGCCGAAGGGCTACTTCCCCGTCCCGGCGGTGCGGCACATGGCCCAGCCCGTCCTGGCCCGCGTACGGGAGGCACTCAAGGCCCCGGAAGCACGCCGGCGCGGCATCTTCGACGAACGCCTCGTGGACGAACTGCTCGCGGCGCCCAACCGGCACCGTGCCCGGCGCGGGGCGAACACCCTGTGGCAGGTGGCGACGCTGGAGATCTGGCTCCAGGCGCACGACATCCGTTGAGCGGTACCACCGGGTGGTGGGAACACCCGGGAAGCGGAAGCCTGGGAGAGGTGGCCATGCCCCTGGAGCAGACGCAGCCGGTGACACACGCACTCGGTACGGCAGGCCCGGCGGCCCCGCCGTCGCCGGCGCCCGTACCGGTGCCGCTGCCCGACCATCTCAGCGCCGACCCGCCGACCCTGCTCACCGCCCACGGATGCTGGTACCCGTCGGCCGACCCCACCGGGGAACACGTCGCCTTCATCTGCGACCGCGCCGGAGTCCCCCAGCTGTGGAGCGGACCGGCCAGGAGGCCCGAGGCCCACATCCTCGACGGGGACCCCGACCCGGTGACCGAGGTGTCCTGGTCCCCCGACGGACGCTGGATCGCCTACACGTCCGCTCCGGGCGGCGGCGAGCACACCCGCGTCCTGGTCGTACGCCCGGACGGCACCGGACGGCAGGTCCTCGCGGGCGCCGAGCCCGGGAGCTCCGCCCACCTCGGATGCTGGACCCGGGACGGCGCCGCCCTCGCCGTCACGGTCGCCCAGCCCTCCCTGTCGGGCGCGGAACACGCCGGGGCGGGCCACCTCGCCCCGGACGCCGACGACGCCCCTTCGACGGCCGCGAGGACCCCCGGCACGGCCTGGTCCGAACGCGGCGGCCCCGCGACGCTGCTCGGACCGCCGTACGTACGGGCGGCGGCCCGCCCGCTGCCTGATCCCGGCCGGGTCCGAGGCGGCGGGCTGGCCGCCTACCTGGTCGACCCGGACGGAGCCCACGCGCCCGTGCTGCTGTACGGCGAGGAGGGCGCGGCCTCCCTCCGGGTCTGCGACACGAGCGCGGACGGCCGCCTGGCACTCCTGCGACGCGGCCCGCGCGGCAGGCGCGAGGCCCTCGTGCTCGACACGGCCTCCGGCCGCACCGCCTTCTCCCTGCACGTCGCCGACGGGGACCCCTGGATCGGACGGTTCTCCGCGGACGCCCGCACCCTGTGGCTGCGCAGCGACACCGAACGCGAGTTCGCCGCCCTCCTCCGGGTGCGACTGGACGGGGACGGCCGCGGCCGGGACGTGTCCGTGGCGGTCGAACGCGACACCTCCCCCCTCGACCTGCTGAACCTCCCCGACCACGGCCGGTGGGCCGTCCTCGCATGGAACGTGCACGGCGCGACCGAGCTGGAGAGCGTGCGGCTTCCCCCCACCGACCCGGACGCGGACGCCGGACCTGTGGACCTGGGGCCGGTGCACCGGGCGGTCCTGCCCCACGAGGTCGTGACCCGCGTCGCACCGCTGGAACGCGGCGGCCTGTTCGCCGCCCTGGCGGGCTCGCGGCGCAGGCCCGGCATCTGGGAACTCGACCAGGGCCTGCTACCCGCACGCGCGGGCTGGTCGGCGCGTGACGAGGACGCGGTCCCGCCCGGGCGGCCACCGGTACGCCCCGTCCCCCTGCGCTGCCGCGCACGGGACGGACTGGAGCTGGGAGGCTGGTACTACCGGGCGCCCGACCGGGACCCGGGCCGCCCCGGCCCGTGCGTCATCCACCTCCACGGCGGGCCGGAGGAACAGGAACGGCCGGTGTTCAGCCCGCTCTACCACGAGCTGCTCGGCAGGGGGCTGGACGTGTTCGCCCCCGACGTCCGCGGCTCCTCCGGTTGGGGACGCTCCTTCGTCGACGCCGACCTCGGCGCCGGCCGGTTCGCGGCCATCGACGACGTCGCCGACTGCGCCGCACACGTCGTCTCGCTCGGCTACGCCGACCCCGTGCGGCTGGGCGTGATGGGCCGCTCGTACGGCGGCTACCTCACCATGGCCTCCCTCGTGTGGCATCCCGACCTCTTCCGCGCCGGAGTCGCCGTCTGCGGCATGTCGGACTTCGCCACGTTCTTCGCCGGGACGGAACCCTGGATCGCGCAGTCCGCCACCGCCAAGTACGGCCACCCCGAACACGACCGGGAACTGCTGCGCGCCCTGTCCCCGATGAGCCGCATCGACCAACTGCGCACTCCGGTCCTGGCCGTGCACGGCGAGCACGACACCAACGTGCCGCCGACGGAGTCGGAGCAGTTCATCCGCGCGGCACGCGGCCGCGGGGTGCCGGCGCGCCAGCTGACGCTGCGCGACGAGGGACACGAGTTCCTGCGGGCGGACAACAGGAAGCTCTACCGGCGAGCCGCGGCGGACTGGCTGGAGCGCTACCTCGTCCCCCACCCGGCCCCCTGACCGGCCGCCCCGGCCACGCTCACATGCGGCGTCAGGGTCCGGCGGCGGGGAAGGGCGGTGACGGCGGCGACCGCGCACCGCCGGGTGCTGCTGCGCCCAGGAGTGCCGGCGGCGGCTCCGGGTAGGCGCCCGCGTAGGCCACCAGGCATGAAGGACCACCCGGAAGAGCAGGTGAACGATCATGAGTGGGAAGTCGCACAAGGGCACGTCGCAGCACAAGGCGAGCCGGCACGGGGGAGCGGAGCACGGCTGGTCCCCGGACATCGACGAGGAGCGGCAGCAGGACAACCCCAGCGCCCACCGGTCCTTCCACCCCGACCGGTACGCCCCTGCCCCGGGTGCGGGCAGGACCGTGTCGAAGGAGGAGTCCGGCAACCCCCACGGCAGGCCCACCGAGAGCAGCAGCCGCGGCGGGGAGGAAGTGGCCCGCAAGGGCGAGGACGGGATGCGTGACAAGGGGCCGAGAGGCAAGTCCCAGCGCCCCAGTGGCAGCAAGGACGCCTCCGCCTTCACCGGCGTCCGCCCTGAGGACCACCGGACCGAAGGGCCCGCCGGCAGGTGAAGGCGCTCCGGCACGGTCCTCCCATATTTGTTGCCGTTCGGGGTAGGCGCGCGGCGTGAGTGATCCGAAATCGCCGCGGCAGGAAGCCGCAGACCTGCTCTCCGGCCTGAGTGTGGACGCCCGCCGACCGGAGCAGCCGGTCCTGCTGGACGCCTCGGGTGCGCCGATCCGCACGTGGCGGGAGAACTACCCGTACACCAGGAAGATCGGGCGCCGGGAGTACGAGCGGACGAAACGGGTCCTGCAGATCGAGCTGCTCAAGCTGCAGCGCTGGGTCCACGACACGGGTGCGCGCCTGGTGGTGGTCTGCGAGGGCCGGGACGCCGCGGGCAAAGGCGGCACGATCCAGCGGTTCACGGAGCGGCTCAATCCCCGCGGGGCGCGGATCGTGGCCCTCGACAGGCCGACCGAGCGGGAGGCGGGGCAGTGGTACTTCCAGCGGTACGTCCCGCACCTGCCGGCAGCCGGTGAGATCGTCTTCTTCGACCGGTCCTGGTACAACCGGGCCGGCGTGGAGAAGGTCATGGGATTCTGCACGCCGGAGCAGAGCGAGCAGTTCCTGGGGCAGTGCCCCGCCTTCGAGGCCATGCTGGTGGAGGACGGGATCCTGCTGGTGAAGTTCTGGTTCTCGGTCTCCCGTGCCGAACAGCGCACCCGCTTCGCGATCCGCCAGGTCGATCCGGTGCGCCAGTGGAAGCTCTCGCCCACCGACCTGGCCTCCCTGGACCTGTGGGATGCCTACACGACGGCGAAGGTCGAGATGTTCCGGGCGACCGACACCGCTCGCGCACCGTGGACGGTGGTCAAGACCAACGACAAGCGCCGCGGCCGGCTGGAGGCCATGCGGAGCCTGCTGTGGCGCATCGACTACGACCGCAAGGACGAGACGGCGGTCGGCCGGCCCGACACCCTCATCGTCGGCGCCGCCGACACCCTCCTCGAAGCAGGTGAGGAGCCGACCGACCTCTCGCCCACGCCTCTGGCCGGGCCGCCCCTCGGCCCCGGCCTGCACCCCGGCGCATAACGGCACCGGACAGCCCTTAGGCTCCCGGTTTCGGGGTAGGCGCCGGGGGAGGGGCCTGGACGACCCCGTGTGGCGTACAGCCTGCGGAGTGCGTCCGGGCGCCGTGGAACACGACAGTCGGCCCCGGTCGGCCGGGACCGCCCGAGCACCTGGTCAGGCCCATGGACATGACAGCCCCGCCGGTTGACGTCGGCGCCACCGCCAAGACTCTCGCCTCTCCCGTCGCCTCGCACAACGAATGGGATCCGCTGGAGGAGATCATCGTCGGCACGCTGGACGGGGCGACGATTCCCTCCAGCCACCCGGTCGTGGCCTGCAACATCCCACCGTGGGCGGCCCGCCTGCAGGGGCTCGCGGCGGGAGCGCGGTTCCCCCGGGCGTTGATCGGACCCGCGCAGGAGGAGTTGGACGGATTCGTCGCCCTGCTGGAGTCGCTCGGGGTGACGGTCCGGCGTCCGGAGGCGGTGGTCCACCGCAAGCGGTTCGCCACCCCCGACTGGTCCTCCCGGGGCTTCTGCAGCAGCTGCCCCCGCGACAGCCTCCTGGTGATCGGCGACGAGATCATCGAAACCCCCATGGCCTGGCCCTGCCGGTACTTCGAGACACATTCGTACCGGTCCGTCCTCAAGGACTACTTCCGCCGCGGCGCGCGCTGGACGGCTGCGCCCCGACCGCAACTCACCGACGAGCTCTTCGACCCCGAGTACCGGATCCCCGAGCCGGGAGAGCCCATGCGGTACATCCTCACGGAGTTCGAGCCCGTCTTCGACGCCGCCGACTTCGTCCGGGCGGGCCGCGACCTGTTCGTGCTCCGCAGCAACGTGACCAACGCCCTGGGCATCGAGTGGCTGCGCCGCCATCTGGGGCCCGACTACCGCATCCACGAGGTCCGCAGCCGCTGCCGCACGCCGATGCACATCGACACCACGCTCCTGCCGCTCGCCCCCGGCAAGGTGCTCGTCAGCCCGGAGTACGTGGATGTGGACCACCTGCCCGAGGCGCTCCGCTCCTGGGACGTGCTCACCGCCCCCGAGCCCGACCCCATCAAGGGGCCGCTGCTCAGTGTCACCTCGATGTGCGGGAAGTGGCTGAGCATGAACGTGCTCGCGATCGGCGAGGGCAGGGTGATCGCCGACCGGCACCACACCGGCATGCTCCGGGCGCTCGAACGCTGGGGCTTCGAGCCGGTCCCGTGCGACCTGCTGCACTACGCCCCCTTCGGCGGCTCCTTCCACTGCGCGACCCTCGACATCCGGCGGCGCGGCACCTTGGAGTCCTACTGCGACTAGGCATCGTTTCCGGGCCCCCGGGCGTCCCCACGGGGACGTATGGCACGGCGGGGCCCGGGAAGGTGCTAGACATACCTCCCGCAACCGGACATGGAGGACATCCGTGGTGGCACGTGCACGCGCTCCCCAGCACCCGCAGCAGGCCGGTCCGCGGGCCGGCGAGGGCCCCGTCCGCTCGCGCGTCGCGCTCCGCGTCAACGGCCGGACGTACGCCCTCGACCTGGACAACCGGGTCACCCTCCTCGACGCCCTGCGCGAGCTGCTGGACCTGACCGGGTCCAAGAAGGGCTGCGACCACGGGCAGTGCGGGGCCTGCACCGTCCTCGTCGACGGCCGCCGCGCCAACAGCTGCCTGCTGCTGGCCGTGACCCTGGACGCATCCGAGATCACCACCGTCGAGGGACTCGCCGCCTCCGACGGCGCACTCTCCCCGCTCCAGGAGGCCTTCCTCGAATACGACGCATTCCAGTGCGGCTACTGCACCCCCGGCCAACTGTGCTCGGCCGTCGGCATGCTGCGCGAAGCCGCCGCCGGACACCCCTCCTGTGTGACCGACGCCGCCACCGCGGCCGACACCGCCCACCCGGCCGCCTTGACCCCCGAGGAAATCGCGGAACGGCTCAGCGGCAACCTCTGCCGCTGCGGCGCCTACAACGCGATCACCCGAGCCGTGGCGGCCTGCGCCGCAACGGAAGCCCCCGACCAGGCCCCGCGCCGCCCCCGGACGTGATCCCGTGGAACCCTTCGCCTACGTACGGGCCACCAGCATCCAGGAAGCGACCGAGGCCTACGCGAGCCACCCCGGCGCCCGCTACATCGGCGGCGGCACCAACCTGGTCGACCTCATGAAACACGGCGTGGAGACCCCCGCCACCCTCATCGACCTCACCCGGCTGCCCCTCCACGACTTCCAGGAGCTGCCCACCGGAGGGCTCCGGGTCGGAGCCTGCGTGTCCAACACCGATCTGGCCGTGCACCCGCTGGTGAGGACCCGCTACCCCGTCCTGTCCCAGGCCCTCCTCGCCGGCGCGTCCGGACAGCTGCGCAACGTCGCCACCGTCGGCGGGAACCTGCTCCAGCGCACCCGGTGCCCGTACTTCCAGGACGTGTCCAAGCCCTGCAACAAGCGGCAGCCCGGCGCCGGCTGCGCGGCCCGCGACGGACTGCACCGCGACCACGCCGTCCTCGGCCACTCCGCTCACTGCATCGCCACCCACCCCTCGGACATGGCGGTCGCACTCGCCGCCCTGGACGCCGAGATCGAGCTCCACGACGGCGAGCACGGCACCCGCCGGGTGGCGGCGGCCGACTTCCACCGCCTTCCCGGCGACCACCCCGACCAGGACACCGTGATCCGGCCGGGCGAGATCGTCACCGCCGTGCTCCTGCCACCGCTCGCCCCCGGAGCCGTCTCCCTCTACCGCAAGGCCCGCGACCGTGCCTCCTACGCCTTCGCCCTCGCGTCGGTGGCCGCCGTGCTCCGACTCGACGACCGCCGCGTACGCCACGTCGCCCTCGCCTTCGGCGGCCTCGCCCACCGGCCCTGGCGTGCCGCCACCGCCGAAGAGCACCTCACCGGCGCCGTACCCACCGACGACGCGGTGGGGGAGGCCGTCGACGCCGAACTGGCCGCGGCCCGGCCCCTGCGGGACAACGCCTTCAAGGTCGACCTCGCCCGCAACCTCGCCCGCGACGTCCTCGCGACGCTGGCCCGCTCCGCCCCCGGCGGCGCCGCTCCCACCGGCCGGCGGCCGTGACCGCCCCCGAACCGAAAGGGGATCCCGCGATGCCCACCCCGCCCGACGGCCCCTCAGCCCTCGGCAGCCCGGCCCGGCGCAGCGAGGGACACGCGAAGGTCACCGGAGCCGCCCGCTACGCAGCTGAGCACACACCGCCCGACTGCGCCTACGCATGGCCCGTTCCCGCCACGATCGTCCGCGGCCGTGTCACCTCCGTCGACATCGCCGCCGCCACCGCCGCACCCGGTGTGATCGGCGTGCTGACCCCGTACGACGCGCCCCGCCTGGGGACGGCCGACGACCCCACCCTGCACCTCCTCCAGGACCTGAGCGTGCCCCACCGCGGCTGGTACGTGGCCCTGGCCGTCGCCGACACCCCGGAAGGCGCGCGGGCCGCCGCGGCCCGCGTACGCGTCACCTACGAGACGGACCCCCACGACGTCACCCTCAGCGCCGACCACCCAGGCGTCTACACCCCCGCAGAGGCCAACGGCGGCCACCCCGCGCACCGCCGGCAGGGCGACCCGGACGCGGCGTTCGCCGCCGCCCCCGTGCGGATCGACCGCGCCTACGCGGTGCCGCCCCTGCACAACCACCCCATGGAACCGCACTCCGCCACCGCCGCCTGGGACGCGGAACGCCACCACCTCACGGTGCACGACTCCAGCCAGGGAGCGGGAGCCGTCCGTGCCGCGCTGGCCGCACTGCTCAATCTGGCGGAGGAGGACATCACCGTCGTCTCCGAGCACGTGGGCGGCGGATTCGGCTCCAAGGGGACGCCGCGCCCCCACGTGGTCCTGGCGGCGATGGCCTCACGCCACTACGGCAGGCCCGTCAAACTGGCCCTCCCGCGCGCCCACCTGCCCGCCACCGTCGGACACCGCGCGCCCACCCTGCACCGCATCCGGCTCGGCGCCCGGACCGACGGCACCCTGACCTCCCTGACCCACGAGGTCACCACCCACACCTCGCGCGTCCGCGAGTTCGTCGAACAGGCGGCGGTGCCGGCCCGGATCATGTACGCCGTGCCCGACATGCGCACCACCCACCGGGTCGTCGCACTCGACGTACCCACCCCGTCCTGGATGCGCGCCCCCGGCGAGGCGCCGGGCATGTACGCCCTGGAATCGGCGATGGACGAACTCGCCGACGCCCTCGGCGTCGACCCCATCGAGCTGCGCATCCGCAACGAACCCCGTACCGAGCCGGACAGCGGCCACCCCTTCAGCAGCCGCCACCTCGTCGAATGCCTGCGCGAGGGCGCCGAGCGCTTCGGCTGGGCCCGCTGCCGGGAGCCCCGCCGAGATGGCCCGTACCTCATCGGCAGCGGAGTGGCCGCCGCGACCTACCCCGTCCTCGTCATGCCCTCCACCGCCCGCGCGCACGCCCGCTCCGACGGCCGCTACCTCGTCGAGGTCAACGCCACCGACATCGGGACGGGCGCCCGTACCGTCCTGGCGCAGGTGGCTGCGGACGCCCTACGGGTCCCGCTCGACCGCGTAACCGTCGCCATCGGCCACACCGGCCTGCCCGCGGCCCCCCTCGCCGGCGGCTCCTCGGGCACCGCCTCCTGGGGATGGGCCGTCCACGACGCGTGCACGGCCCTCACCGCACGCCTGGAGCGCCACCACGGGGCGCTGCCGCCCGGCGGACTGACCGCGTCCGCGGACACCACACAGTCCGCCAAGCAGAAGTCCCCCTACTCCCGGCACGCGTTCGGTGCGCACTTCGCCGAGGTGCGCGTCGACACGATCACGGGGGAGGTCCGCGTGCGGCGCATGCTGGGCGTCTTCGCGGCCGGACGCATCCTCAACCCGCTCACCGCCCGGTCGCAGTTCACCGGCGGCATGGTCATGGGAATCGGCATGGCGCTCACCGAACACAGCACGATGGACCCGCAGTTCGGCGACTTCACCGAGAGCGACCTCGCCGCCTACCACGTACCGGCCCACGCCGACGTACCCGCGATCGAGGCACACTGGATCGACGAACACGACAAGCACCTCAACCCCATGGGCAGCAAGGGGATCGGCGAGATCGGCATCGTCGGAACGGCGGCCGCCGTCGCCAACGCGTTCCACCACGCCACGGGTTGCCGACTGCGTGAACTCCCCCTGACACCGGACCGCGTACTGGCCGCACTCGGCAGCGCCGGCCCCTGAGCCGCCGCGCCCGATCGCGCCGGTCCGGCTTCCGTCGGAGCGTTCCTCACCCGGCCAGGGCGACCAGCCTCCGGTACGCCAACTGGTCGGCGCGCCGGGCGGTGAGGTGGACGCGGACATCGGGGAGGTGCTCCTTCAAGGCCGTGAAGCCGGCCGTGTACGACTGCTCCTGCGCACCGGCTGCCGACGGCATCCAGAGGATCAGGAGCCAGGTGTGCCTGCGGGTGCCCTCCGGGCTGGCGAACGCCAGCTCGTGCACGACCAGGCGCGCCTCATCCGCCGGCAGGGCCTGCACCAGTTCCTCATGGGTCAGGTTGCCCTCGGCCTCCGGTACCAGGACTGCCGGCGCGTCCGCGTAGCGCAGGGTCACCGTGTTGATCTCTCGCCGCTCCCTGAGGTGCCGCAGCGCGGCGAGCAGGCCTTCCGACAGGCGTACGGGGCTTCTCACAGGTCTCACCTCGGTGCTGGGCACGGGTTCTGCTCGGCATCTGTCCGGCAGGAGCCCCGACAAACCGAACACGGAGCGGTCCCCGGCGCATCGCCCCGGGAGGAACTCTCCCGGGACCGGGTGCATGGGTGCTGTGTGAGTGGACAGGCGCCGCACAGGGGTGGACGCGCACATGACCGAGGAGGCGTGATGAGAGCCGTGACCTGGCAGGGCCGCCGCAAGATCGAGGTGGCGAATGTTCCGGATCCGCAGATCGTCGATCCCACGGACGCCGTGATCGAAGTGACGACGACGGGCCTGTGCGGATCGGACCTGCACCTGTACGAGGTGCTCGGGCCGTTCCTGGACGCCGGCGACATCCTGGGGCACGAGCCGATGGGCGTCGTGGCCGAGGTCGGGCCCGAGGTCCGCGAGCTGAAGGTCGGCGACCGGGTCGTCATACCGTTCAACGTGTCCTGCGGCACCTGCTTCATGTGCGAGCGCGGCCTGCACTCGCAGTGCGAGACCACCCAGGTCCACGAGCACGGCAGCGGCGCGAGCCTCTTCGGCTACACCAAGCTCTACGGACAGGTCCCCGGCGGACAGGCCGAGTACCTGCGCGTCCCCTTCGCCGACACCCTCCCGATCCGTGTCCCCGAGGGGCCGCCGGACGAGCGGTTCGTGTACCTGTCGGACGTCCTGCCCACCGCCTGGCAGGCCGTCGCCTACGCCGACATCCCCTCCGGTGGCAGCGTGGCGGTCCTGGGACTCGGACCCATCGGCGACATGTGCACCCGTATCGCCGCCCACCGCGGGGCCGGCAAGGTGATCGGCATCGACCTGGTGCCCGAACGGCTCGCCCGCGCCGCCGGACACGGCGTCCAGGTCTACGACCTCTCCCAGTACGGGGATCAGCTCGTCGACGCGGTCCGCAGCGCGACCGGCGGCCGCGGCCCGGACGCCGTGATCGACGCCGTCGGCATGGAGGCCCACGGCAGCCTCGGCGTCAAGGCCGCGCAGACCGCGACCGGCCTGCTCCCGGACGCTCTGGCCGCCGCACTGATGAAGAAGGCGGGCGTCGACCGCCTGGGCGCCCTGAGGACGGCCATCGAGCTCGTGCGCCGCGGCGGCACCATCTCCCTTTCCGGCGTCTACGGCGGAGCCGCCGACCCGCTCCCGCTGCTCACGATGTTCGACAAGCAGATCCAACTGCGCATGGGACAGGCCAACGTCCACCGCTGGGTCGACGACCTGCTGCCCCTGCTGACCGACGGGGACCCCCTCGGCGTCGAAGGCTTCGCCACCCACCACCTGCCCCTGGACGATGCCCCGCAGGCGTACGCGGACTTCCAGGCCAAGCGGGACAACATGGTGAAGGTCCTCTTCCACCCCTGACGCTCCGGGCGGCCGGAGCCCGTCAGACGCGCTGGGCGCGGTGGAGCACGCCGGCCAACCCCTGGGAGCGCAACGCCGCCCGGGCGGCGTTGGCTCCCGGCGCGCCGTGGACTCCGCCACCGGGATGGGCGGCCGCGGAAGCCAGGTAGAGCCGCCTGACGGGCGTCTCGGGCCGACCGGTCCCGGGAGTGGGGCGGAAGACCGTCTGCTGGTGCAGGGCAGTGGTGCCGTTGTTGATGGCACCGTTGCGGAGGTTCTCGTCCATCGCCTGGAGGGTGGTGGGGGCGAGGATCCGGCGGGCCGCGATCAGCCCGCGGAAGCCCGGTGCGAAGCGTTCCACCTGCGCTTCGACGCGGTCGGCCATGGCCTGCTGTTCGCGGCGGTCCCAGCGGCCGGTGATGCGGTCGGGGCCGGCGTCGCAGGCGATGTCCTGAGGGAGGTGGGTGTACGCCCACGCCGACTCCGTACCGGCCGGCGAGCGGCTGGGATCCGCGGTGGTCATCTGGCCGAAGAGGACGAACGGCTCGTCGGGGACCTGCCCCGCGGCGATCTGGGCGGCGAAGCGGGTGAGGCCGTCGACGCCGCGGGCCAGGTGGACGGTGCCCGCCCCCGCCGCCCCCGGCGAAGTCCACGGCACCCGTCCCGTCAGGGCCCAATCGACCTTGAAGGTCGCGAAATCCCACTGGAAGCGCCCCAGGTCCCGCACCAGACGGGAGGGGAGGTGCTCCTCGCCGACCAGATCCCGGTAGAGGGCCAGCGCCGAGGTGTCGGCCAGCACGGCCCGGCGTGCGTCGACGCTCTCCCCGTCCGCCGTCATGACCCCGGTCGCGGTGCCTGCGCGCAGGACCACGGAGGTGACGCGTTTCCCGCAGCGCAGGACGCCGCCGCGGCGGCGCAGCCGGCTCACGAGCGCCGCGGTGAGGGCGTCGGCCCCGCCGAGGGGGACCGGGAAGCCGTGGCTCTGTCCGAGCATCGACATCAGCCAGCCGAATCCTCCGCTGCCCGCCGCCTCGGGAGCCAGGTCCGCGTGCAGGGCGTTGCCGGCGAGCAGGAGCCGACCGGCCTCCCCGGCGAACTCCTCCTCGCCGAGACGGCGTACCGGCAGAGCGAGCTTCCGGGCCAGCCGCAGCCCCCCGCAGGCCCGCAGCTTCGCGGCCAGCCGGAGACCCGACCGGACGGGAGGGAAGGGTGTGAACAGGGCCCCGACGAGGTCCGGCCCGACCCTGCTCCACGTCCGGTACATGTCCAGCCAGGCGTCGGCGTCCGCGGCGTCGAAGTCGGCCAGCCCGGTGCAGGTGTCCTCCACCCGCCGTTCCAGCACCGCGCACCGCCCGTCGGGCAGGGGATGGGCCAGGACTGCGGGGGCGTGGCTCCAGCGCAGGCCCTCGGCGGCGAGGTCCAGGCGGGCGAGGACCGGGGAGGCCGCGGCGAGCGGGTAGAAGGCGCTGAAGAGGTCGGACACGTAGTCCGGGTGCACCCCGCGATCGCTTCGCACGGCCCCGCCGGGCGCCTCCTGCGCTTCCAGGACCTGCACGCTCCACCCCGCGTCGACCAGCAGGTTCGCGGCCACCAGCCCATTGGGGCCGGCGCCGATCACCACCGCGTCAGGCACGGTGGACCTCGTCGGGCTGCTCCTCCACGAGGTGGAGGGCCGCTTCGCTCGGGCCCGGCCGGCCGGTGCGGCGCAGCCTGGATCCCGGAGCGGGCCGTATGTCGTCGAGCGGCGTGGACTGCGAGGAGCCCACCACCCACTCCCCGTACAGGGCCGGATCGGCGAGTACGGCCCACACGGCGGCGGGCGGACGGCGGACCAGCCGGTGACGGACTGCCACGGTTCCTCCTTCTCCGAGGTGCCGCACCGTCGCGGAAATGCCACGGTCGTGCTGCGCCTACCCGGAAAACCGCACGGTGCACATCGAACGGCCCAGGCTTCGGCGCTGGGCGGCAGGTGCCGCGTCACAGGCCGGTCCGCAGGGGCATGCTGGAGAGAACAGAGCATCGAGCCGACGGCGGTGGCGCAGGTGAGGACACGGACGCACAGCCGGCCCCTGGCGGGCCGTACCGTGGTGGTGACGGGGGCGGCGCGCGGATTGGGAGCGGCTCTGGCACGGGCGTTCGACGACCGGGGCGCACGGCTCGCCCTGCTGGGCCTGGAAGGCGACCGCCTCCGGGACGTGGCGCGCTCCCTGCACCACGAGTCGGCCTGCTGGGAGGTCGACGTGACCGACGACGCGGCGCTGGCCGACACGGCCCGGGACGTCCGCACCCGTCTCGGACCCGCGTCCGTCGTGGTGGGCAACGCCGGCGTCGCCGAGGGCGGCCCGTTCGCCGACTCCGATCCCCGGGTCTGGCGCCGCGTCATCGAGGTCAACCTGATCGGCAGCGCGGCGACGGCGCGCTCCTTCCTGCCCGACCTCCTCGACACCCGGGGCTACTATCTCCAGGTCGCCTCCCTGGCGGCCATGGGAACCTCCCCCCTCATGAGCGCGTACTGCGCCTCGAAAGCCGGGGTCGAGTCGTTCGCCCACGCCCTGCGCGCGGAGCTGGCCCACCGCGGCGTCACGGTCGCCATCGCCTACATCAACTGGACCGACACCGACATGATCCGGGACGGGGACCGCCACGCGGTCCTGCGCGAACTGCGCGCCCACATGCCACCCCCGGCACGCAGCGTGTACCCGGCGCCCCGGGTCGCGGACAGGCTGGCAGCCGCCGCCGAGCGACGCTCGACCGCCGTCTACGTACCGGCCTGGCTGCGTGCGGTGCAACCGGTACGGGCCCTGCTTCCGGCCGTCGTCACCCACATTGCCCGCACCGAGCTGCCCCGGCTGGAACGCGCCCAGCGCTTCGAGCCGACGGGTCTGCTGGGCGCCGGCGGCCGCGCCGCCGAACCGCGCGGGTAGAGGGGCGCGCGTACGGCCGCCGCCTACACCCCGCAACCGGTCAGCAGGCGCCCGAGCGGCCAGGTCGTGATCAGCCGGTCCGCTCCGATGCCGATACGGGCCGCGCGCGCGTAGCCCGTGCTCTGCCAGTGCAGCTGTTCCGGGGCGTGGGCGTCGGTGTCCACGGCGAAGCGGCAGCCCGCGGCGGCGGCCAGCACGAGCAGGTCGTCCGGCGGGTCGCGCCGCTCGGGCCGGCAGTTGATCTCCACGGCGGTACCGGCCTGCGCGCACGCGGCGAACACGGCCTCGGCGTCGAAGCGGGACTGCGGGCGGCCCCGGCCGGTGATGATCCGTCCCGTGCAGTGGCCGAGGACGTCGACGTGCGGGTTGCGGACCGCCGTCAGCATGCGGGCGGTCATGGGTTCGGGTTCCGAGCGGAGCTTGGAGTGCACCGACGCCACGACGATGTCGAGCCGGCCGAGCAGGTCTTCGTCCTGGTCGAGTGAGCCGTCCTCGAGGATGTCGCACTCGATGCCGGTCAGCAGCCGGAAGCCTGGCCCGCCTTGTGAGTTCACCCTCGCCACGGCTTCCAGTTGGGCTTCGAGCCGTTCGGCGCTCAGTCCGTGGGCGATCGTCAGCCGCGGCGAGTGATCGGTCAGCACGGCCCATCGGTGACCCAGGGCCCGGGCCGCGCCCGCCATGTCCTCGAGCGGGCTGCCGCCGTCCGACCAGTCGGAGTGCAGGTGGCAGTCCCCGGTGCTCGCGGCAGCGAGGTCCCAGCCCGCGCCGGCGTCCGGTCCGGCCTCGGCCTGCAGTCGCGCAAGGTAGCCCGGTACCCCGCCCGTCGACGCCTGCGCGATCACTTCGGCGGTGACCGGGCCCACCCCGCGCAGTCGCCCGGCCTGCGAGGCGTCCACCGGGCCCGGTGGCAGGTCGCGGACGGCATCGGCCGCCGTGTGGAAGGCCCGCACCCGGTACGGCGACGCCCCGCGCCATTCGAGGAGGAAGGCGATCCGGCGGAGCGCTTCGTCCGGGTTCACGGCAAGGGCGTTCCACCGGTGGCGTTGACGATCTCACCGGTGATGTAGGAGGCCCGGTCGGAGGCGAGGAAGACGTACGCGGGTGCCATCTCCGCGGGCTGGGCAGGCCGGCCCAGGGGCGACTGCTCGCCGAACTTCGTCGGGTCGGGCATCGTCGCCGGGATCAGCGGTGTCCACACCGGTCCCGGCGCCACGGCGTTGGCGCGGATCCCGCGCTCGGCGAGCATCTGGGCGAGGCTGTGGGTGAAGGAGACGATCGCGGACTTGGTCATGGCGTAGTCGAGGAGGTGCGGGCTGGGCTGGTAGCCCTGCACGGAGGCGGTGTTGATCACCGAGGCGCCGGGCGGCATGTGGGCCAGAGCGGCCTTGGTCAGCCAGAACATCCCGTACAGATTGGTCTTCATCACCCGGTCGAACTGCTCGGTGGTGATCGCCTCGATCCCGTCCGGCTGGGCCATCTGGTAGGCGGCGTTGTTGACGAGCAGGTCGATGCCTCCCAGCTCGCCGACCGCCTTGTCGACCAGGGCGGTGCACTCGTCCTCGTGGCGGATGTCGCAGACGACGGCCACCGCCGTACGGCCGGCCTGGCGGATGAGGCGGGCGGTCTCCTCGGCCTCGTCGGCTTCCTCGGGCAGATGGGTGAAGACGACGTCGGCGCCCTCCCGTGCGAAGGCCAGGCAGACGGCCCGGCCGATTCCGGAGTCGCCTCCGGTGACCAGGGCCCTGCGGCCGTGCAGCAGGCCGTGGCCCTGATAGGTGGCCTCGCCGTGGTCGGGGCGGGGATCCATCGCCTCGGTCGATCCGGGGTGGTCCTGATCCTGTTCGGGGAACGGCGGACGGGGCTGGAGCCCCACCGGATCGGTGAGGTGGGCCTGCTCGTGCGAGGGCATCGCGGTCTCCTTCCGGCACGGCCAGAGGCGGGTGTCAGGTAGAGGGCGGGTACGTCGCCGCCTTGAGGCGGCGGGCGAGGTGGGCGGTGTTCGCGGCGAGTGCGGCGGTCGTTGCGGCCGTCTTCTCCGGGGTCTTCCCGAGGTCCTGGTAGTCGGTGCCCTGCATGGCCTCGCCGACCCAGTAGGTGACCGCGTTCGGCGCGAGGGAGAACCCGACGTCGTTCAGGCCCTGGAAGAGTTCGGCGCTGACGTGGTGTGCGCCGTCCTCGTTGCCGACCACGCACACCGCGGCGGCCTTGCCGTAGGTGAGCATGCGGCCCTCGTCGTCGCTCTCGCCGAGTTCGGCGTCGAGGCGCTCCAGGACGCGCTGGGCGATGCTGGAGGGGTGGCCGAGCCAGATCGGCGTGGACACGACCAGGATGTCGCAGGCCAGGATCGTGTCCCGGATCTCCGGCCAGGCGTCGCCGCCGCCCATGTCGACCTCGACGCCCGGTTTGACGTCGTGGTCGGCGACCCGGATCACCTTGCCGGTGACGCCGTGGTCTGCCAGCGCGGCCATGGCCTGCTCGGCCAGCAGCTGCGAGCTGGACGGTTTCGGCGACGGGGAGAGCGTGCAGACCAGCGCGACAGCGCGCAGCGGCGTGGTGTTGGTGGTGGTGTCCATGTGATCCGGCTACCCCGATGGCCATGCCGTATCCCCGCTCCGAGCCGGGGGCGGTGTCCCCTCGCGGAGGACGGGTAGGTTCGGGGCAACCAGCCTGGTCTGGTGGGAGACCCCGCGCCACCGGTGGCCACGGAGAGTGGCCGGTGGACGGTGCGGGTGGTCTCGCTCGGCTTTGCGCGGCGCCCACCGCCGCGCACTTGACGGCCTCCGCCCGCGTTCCTGGGGAGCCGACCGTGATGGGCTCCGAACCCGAACGGCGGAGAGACGATGGACCCCACCCTCGGCGTCGACGTAGCCGTGCACCCCGGCCATACCGTCGTGCGCGTGGCAGGCGAACTCGACACGGACACCTGCCCCCGGCTCGCCGAAGTCACCGACGCCCTCACCCTCCACGGCCGGCTCCTCATCCTGGACCTGTCGGGAGTCGCCTTCATGGATTCCAGCGCCCTGCACGCCCTGCGCAACCGCACGCGTGCCGAGCACGCGGTCCTGGAGCTGCGCGACGTCCCCGGGCAGGGAATGCGCCTGCTGGGCCTCGCCGGTGCCCGCGGTCTCTTCGCCGTCCGTCCCGCCGCCTGACGGCCGGTACGGGCCCCCTTCGTGTGCCGGTGCTTCACGGCGGCAGGGAAAGGGTGGCCCACACCGTCTTGCCGCGGCCGTGGGGCCGCGTACCCCAGTGCTGGGCGAGGCGGTCGACGAGGAAGATGCCGTGGCCGCCGACGGATTCGGGCCGGTGTGCGCGCAGCCGCGGGGGGTCGGGGCTGGGATCGGTGACGGTGATCTGGAGCAGGCCGTCGTGGTGGGTCAGGGTCAGGCGGCGGATCCCGCCGGCGTGCTTGGCGGCGTTGGAGAGCAGCTCGGCCGCGATCAGGAGCGCGTCCTGGCCCCGGTCGAGCAGGCCCCAGTCGGTGAGTGCCTGGCGTACCCAGGTGATGCCCCTGCTGCACGCCTCCAGCTCCGCGGTCTCGCCGAGAGGGAGTTCGCGGTGGTGGGCTGCGCAGGGCAGGGGAGCCATGGCCGGTCCCGACGGCTGGAGTCGTATGGTGCTGTGCACCTGCCCGTCCTCACCCCGGGTACTCCGGCGCCGCCCGCCCGGATCACTTCCCGAGTCGGGCGGTGGCTTGCGCGACGGTGGAGCTGACGGTGAACGCCTCGGCCGCGCCGGTGACTTCGAGGACGCGGCGGACCGCGGCACTGGGCGAGACGAGGACCAGCGGCACTTCGCGGGCGCGAGCGGTGTCCCGCAGGGCCAGCAGCAGATTGAGGCCGTCGGCGGTGAACAGCTCCACCGCGTCCAGATCGACCGCGAGCAGCTCGGGACCCTGCTCCAGGGCCTCGCTCAGGGCCCGCTCGCCGATGGCCTTCGTGCCGGTGTGCAGGTCACCGGACAGGACGCACACCAGGGCGTCACCGACGCGCACGGTGTCGGTCTTCAGCCCCGGGGCGGGCATCGGAAGATCCGCTGGGGTGGTGCTCATGGCCGCCTCCTCACCCCGCCCCTCCCACCGTGGAGTGACTGGAGTGCCGTTCTGCGCCGGCCGTCCTGGGGTGCTTCCACCGTACGCCCCCGGCCCCGAGGGCGCCGCCACGCCGAACACGCGCCCCGCCGACTTCCGCGGGACACAAGGCCGTACACCCGCAGGACATAAGTGGGACGCCAAGGGTGAGAAGCACGGTGTGAGAATGCGTGGTGCCGTCGTCGTGGTGACCGGAGCCTCGAGCGGAGTGGGCCGGGCCACCGCCCTGCAGTGCGCGGGGCGCGGGGCCCGCGTCGTACTGGCCGCGCGCGATGCCGCAGCCTTGGCAGCGGTGGGGCGCGAGTGCCGGCGCCGGGGCGGCGAGGGCCATGTCGTACCCACCGATGTGGCGGACGAGCGGCAGGTCCGGGACCTGGCCGCTGCCGCCGTGGCGAGGTTCGGCCGCATCGATGTCTGGGTCAATGCCGCGGGGATGGGGATCCCCGTGCGAGTCGACCGGGCGCCCGCCCGGGACCTGCGGCGGCTCCTCGGGATCAACGTTCTCGGTGCCGTGCACGGGGCTCGCGCCGCGGTGCCGATCATGCGACGACAGGGCGGCGGGGTGGTCATCGACATCGCTTCCCTGGCAGGCACGGTGGTCGATGAGCTCAACGTGGGCGGTTATGCCATGTCCACGGCAGCGCTGGTCACCTTCGACGACGTGCTCCGCCAGGAGCTCGCGACCGCGGGCGAGTACCGCATCGCGATCTGCACCATCCTGCCCGGCGACCCGCACGTGCCGTTCCCCCCTCACGCCGACAGCGGCTCAGGCCGGGCTCCGCGGTCGAAGACGCCCGCCGGCTCGTGCGAACGCGTCGCCCGAGCCGTGGTCCGGACGGCCGGCAGGCCGCGCAGCCGGGTGCTCGTCGCACCGTACGCGGGGCCGTTCGACGCTGCGTACACCCTGGCGCCCGCCCTCCTGCGCCGGGCCGCCGCCTGGCGTACCGACCGGACGTACCCGGGCGCGAGCGGCCCTCTGCGGACCGTCGGCCGTCGAGCCGGCAGGGCCGCCGCGATGCTCGTCGTGCGGGCGGCCGTCCGCCACCGTGCGAGGTCCCGCCGCTGAACAGGCGCGCCGTGTTCGGGCGGTCGCCGTCGTCGTGCTACTCCACCACCAGGACCGGTCGTCCCGGCTCCGCGCCGTCCGGGGCGGGCACGACCGTGTGCGACGGGCTGCCGGCCGCCTCCTCCCAGACGCGGACGTACGTGGCCTTCGCGGCCCAGTCACCCAGGTCCGCGGTGTCGGCGCCGTAGGTCTGCCAGGTCCTGCCCCGTTGATCGTCGGGGAGCGTCCACGTAGCCGGCCTGTGGTTCCACACGGTCACGTTGACGCCCCGGCGAAGCTCCTGCCTGAAGGGGCTGTCGGGGTCGGCGGGCACGAAGGGGGCCCTCAGCGAGCCCAGCCGCCGCAGGCCCAGCCACGCCAGCGCATACGCCCGGAGCTCCCCGCCCGCGTGCCCGCCGTCGGGCAGCACCGTCACCGTGGTCCCGCCGAAGTCCGGGGCGTCGCACAGTGTCGCCGCGAGCGTCGTGCCGGGGTCGTCCGCCATGACACCACCTCCACCTCCGCGGAAGGCGAGCAGCCGGAAAGCATGCGCGATATCGGGCCCTTACCCGGGCGTGATTCTCCCATGTCACGTCCGGCGGCTGGTTAGGAATTCAACGTGAGGGAAGACGGGTGGCACAGGATTCATGTGAGAAGAGGAGTGTCATGGGCATCATCAGCTGGATCGTGCTGGGACTGCTCGCCGGGATCATCGCGAAGTTCCTGATGCCGGGCAAGGACCCTGGCGGCTGCATCGTCACGCCGCTGATCGGCATCGCCGGTGGTCTGCTGGGCGGATGGCTGGGGAAAGTCATCTTCGGTGTGGAATCCATCGACGGATTCTTCGAGATCTCCACCTGGATAGCCGCCATTGTCGGTTCCCTCATCCTCCTCGGCCTCTACCGCCTCGTGGTCCGCGCCAAGGATTGATCCTCGGGGCGGGAAACCGCCGAGGAACGGGCGAGGCGCCCTAATCGCGGGGTGGAAGCAGGGGGCCGAGGGGACCGAGGTCGAGATTGAGGTCCTCCAGGCGGTAGCCGTGTTCGGCGCAGAGATCGGAAAGGCTGTCGTGGAGGGCGAGCAAGGTCGCTCCGAGCTCCTCTTCCTGCTCGTCCGTGAGGTCGCCGGCGTCCACGCGGCGCAGCGCCTGTCTTTCGATGAGTTGGCGCAGGAGTTCCACGAGCGTGAGCACGAGTTTGAGGAGGTCCTCCCCGACGGTGTCGCGGTCGGCGCGGATACGGTGCGCGGCGCCGGCGGCCTGTTCCCGGTGCGTCGGGGGCGGCCGTACGAGCCGGAAGGCGCGCGCCATCGACTCGCCGACCTCGTCCAGGCTTCCCGGGCCGGGGTCGCGCGGTGGACGGCGGGGGCCTTCACCGGTCATGTCCGGCCCCGTCCTGCGCCGTGCCGGAGGCCGTCTCGGACCTGACGGACACGATGAGGGCCCGCAGCGATATGCGGACCAGGTCGATGTCCGCTATGGACAGGACGATGTCGCCGGCGATGACCACTCCGCCGCTGAGCAACCGGTCCAGCAGATCCACCAGGGCGACCTGGCGGCCCGGGAGCGGCTCGTCGTAGTCCGTGAGGCTCACGGCGCACGCTCGCCCTCGGTCGGTGCCGAGGACTCGGCCGGCGGCATCGCAAAGGAATACGGGGCCCACGGGCCGGTGATCTCGATGCGGATCTCGGGGAAGTCGCCGGCGGCCTGTGCGACGGCGGCGCGGAAATCGCGGGCCTCCTCGTCGGGCACCAGGTAGGCGTCGTTGAGGACGTTCTCCTGCGGGCCGGTCAAGGCGCCGCTCTGCGGGGCATGGCGTACGCGCCCGACCGCATAGCGTGCTGCGATCGCATCGAGGGTGGCCGCGGCGCGCTGAGCCTGCTCGTAGGTCCTCTCCCGGGCGCGGTGCTGGACTCTGCGGCGCTGCAGGTACGCCTTGCCGGGCGAGGCGGTCGGAGCCGCCGGGTCCGCTTCGGCCGCGGGCGCCCCGGCGGGGGGCTCCGCCGGGGCGGGCGGGGGGAGGTAGATCTTGACGCCGTATTCGGTGTGGGCGTCGACCGCGGCCATACGGCGGGCGAAGGTGCTGCGCTGCTCGCCGAGGGCCTGCCGGGCACGGTCGTCGTCCTGGTAGACGGTGGCCATCCGCAGGGGCAGGACCGTTTGTTCGGCGGCCACGGCCTGTACGACTTCGTGGTGGGCGCGGGCGACGCTCTCGAGCCACTCCAGGTCTTCGAAGTGGGCTCTGAGGGCGGACTCGTTGAACGCTTCATGGGGTACGTGGCTGGTGACGAAGGCCAGCGGTGCGGGGCTGCTGTCGGAGGCCTCGGTGAGGAGCGTCACGGGGGCGCGGTCGATGCCGCGCAGGCCGGCGAGGAGTACCGCGAGGCGGTCGGTCCGCCGGGCGACGGCGTAGACGTAGGTGAGGGGTTCGCGGCCGGTGCTCACTGCGGACGCTCCCGAGCCGTCGTGCCGGACGAGTCGCGGCGTTCCGCGGTGCGTTCAGCAGGCTCCTGCTCGTCCGCCCGGTCCCGGCGCAGAGCCTCCAGCTCGGCGCGCAGGCGGCGGTTCTCCTGCTCCAGCGGGCTGCCGGTGTGGCGGGACGACAGGGAGGGGTCGTGCTCCCACCAGTCGATCCCCATTTCCTTGGCCTTGTCCACGGACGCGATGAGGATCCGGAGTTTGATGGTCAACAGCTCGATGTCGAGCAGGTTGATGCGGATGTCACCGGCTATGACGATGCCCTTGTCCAAGACCCTTTCGAGGATGTCCGCGAGGCTCGACGACGAACTGCTCCCGTACGGCATCGGGGCGCGGGACGGGAAGGCTCCGAACCGGTCGGGAAGGGGTTCAGTCACGATGGCGGCCTCGTTTCGGCGGTCATGTCATGCCGCGCCGGAATGCTTCGATCTCGGACAACCGGTCGAGCAATGCGTCCTCCCGGAGGTCGAACTCCTCCTGGTCGATCTCGCCTCTGACCAGAGCCTGCTCCAGGTCGCCGAGTTCTCGCCAGATCGGGGCGGGGTCGTAGTACTCCTCCTCGGCCTGTTCGACGACTCGCTGGGCGACCCAGGTGACCGCTCGGACCGGCGCGGCGGGAAGCGTCAGCAGATAGGTCAGCAGTCCCATGGCGTCCTCCCCTCGGGAGTGTGGTCGGACGATCCCTACACGAAGCTGTACGGAGGCAGGGGGCCGGCCAGGCGGAGGGCGACGCCGCCGCCGATCTCGCGGACCAGGTTCGCCTGCGCCGTCAGCAGGTCCTCCTTCTGCTCCTGCGGCACGAGGAGCGAGAGGTTGAGGAAGTCGCTTCCCGTGGGCGGGTGGACGACGTGCTCGCGGGCGAAGGGCAGCAGCGCCTGCACGAGGCCGGCGGCGAGGGACTCCTGCCGAGCCTCCACCTCGCGCGCGACCAGTTCACCCAGGGCGAGCGGCAGCTGGGGGTCCGGGTCCCCCGCACGGATCCGCTCGTTGAGCTCCCTGGCCTCGGGCGAGTCCTCAAGGATCTGTCGGAGCAGCGGCTCCTCGTCCTCCTGGGCGACCCGCAGGTGGTACTCGGCGCAGCCGTCCAGCCGCTCCAGCGCGGCGAGATAGCCGTCGGCGTTCGTGTCCAGGACCTCCCGGACAGCGTCGTCGTCAGAAGCGATGTAGCCGAACTGCAGGGGCAGAACGGGCCCGTCCGCCATCAGGCGTTCCTGGACCTCCTGGTGCACGAGGAGGTCTCGGCGCTTGGGCCGGATCTCCTCCGAGATGTCGCTGACGACTGCACTGAGGGGCCCGGCGGTGACCGACCGCAAGGGTGCCGGTCGGGCACCCACCCCCTTCAGGCCGTCGAGGCGCCGGGGATGCCCCTCGGTGGCAATCGAGTACACGTAAAGTGCCATCGTTCACTCCTTCTCCCGGCGTACCGGGCGCCGGGCAGGGCGCCGCCGCCTGGGAGCCTCCTCTTCCTCCACCTCCTCCGGCTCCTCTTCACGGGGCTTCTTTCCCGTCAAGGAGTCCGTAACCGCTTCGACGGCCCCGCTCAATGCGCCCTTGGACTTGCCCCGGGCACCGCCTTCCACCATCTTCCCTACGACATCGGGCAGCTGAGCAGGCGCATTGCGGCCGGCTTCCAGGTCGAGCCGGTTGCAGGCCTCGGCGAAGCGGAGGTACGTGTCGACACTCGCCACCACGATGCGTGCATCGATCTTGATGAGCTCGATGCCGACGACGGAGATGCGGACGAATACGTCGATGACCAGACCGCGGTCGAGGATGAGCTCCAGGACGTCGTAGAGACTGCTCGTGTTGCCGCCGCCTCCTCGGGCGATGGCGCTGCCGCCTTGCGGCACCATGGTCATGGCGCCTCCTTCCATCGGCGGCCTGTTCTCAGGTCGGCCGGTCGATCATTCCTCGGGTGTAGCGGCGGGTGCGTTCGTAGGAGATCAGCTCGCCGTCCTCGTCCAGCACCACCTTGTAGCTGGCCATGACGCTCGTGGTGTCCGGGATGCGCTCCAGCTCCACGACCTCCACCTGCGCCACCCAGCCGTCCTGGCTCGGCTTCAGCGAGGAGACCGAGTCGGGCGGGCGGCCGAGAAGCTGAGCCAGCTGCTCGGCCGCCGACCGCATCGCCGACGCGGCGCTGCGCACGCCCGCACGCGGTCCGGAGCCGGCTCGTCGAGCGGGCTGCCGGCGCTCTTCGTCCTCGCCGTCGCCGGTGCGCGGAGCGCGCCGCCGCGGGTGTGCGGGTTCTGCCGCGGTCATATACCACTCCTGTGGAGACGTCCGCCTTCTAGACAAGAATGTCACTAAATCTGCGCATAAGTCCGAGATCGGGGGCAGGAGCTTTTCAGGACCGCCCCGTGAGGAACTGATGCGGCGGCCGGCACAGCAGGACGTCCCGACGCATCGGCGTCGACGTGAACGACAGGCCCGCGACCCCCCGGCCAAAAGGGGATGATCATGCAAGACACCACCAAGATCGCGCTCGCAGCCGCGCTGGCTGGGGGCTACGTACTCGGCCGAGCGAAGAAGGGTCGCATGGCCTTTGCCGTGGCGACCTACCTTGCCGGCCGTCGATTCGGTCTCGAACCGGACCAGCTCCTGAGACAAGGCCTCGCCAAGGTCAAGGAGATGCCGCAGTTCGCCGACCTCAGCGACCAACTGCGAGGCGAGGCCTTGGACGCCGGCCGTCAGGCGCTGAGTGCCGCGGCCAACCGACAGCTCGCCAGCCTCGCCGACTCCCTGCACGAGCGCACGCTCGAACTGACGCGGAGCGGCCGTCGCGACGAGGACTACGAAGACGAAGAACCCTACGAGGACGAGGCGGAGTACGAGGAAGAGGACGAGGACGAGGACGAGGAGGACGAGGACTACCCCGAACCCGAGGAAGAGGAGGAAGAGGAGCCGGAGGAAGAAGAGGAGGGGGAGCCGGAGGACGAAGAAGAGGAAGGGGAGGAGGAAGGCGCAGAGGAAGACCAGGAGGAAGAGGAGAAGCCCGCACGCCGCCGGCCGGCCCGTCGTCGCGCCGCCCCGAGCGCCGCCGCACGCTCTCGTAGCACCGAGGAGCGGCCGACCCCCGGCAAGAAGACCGCGGCTCCCAGAAAATCCGCTCCTGCCAAGAAGGCCGCGCCCGCCAAGAAGGCGACCGCGAAGAAGGCGGCGGCGAAGAAGACAGCGGCGAAGAAGCCGGCGAGTGGAAGGTCCGCCGCAAAGGCGGCCCCGCCCAAGAAGTCCGCTTCCAAGACCGCCTCCTCCAGGCCCGCCGCGAAGAAGACCGGCACGGCGGCTCCGGGTAAGCGGACAGCAGGCCAGAGCGCGCCGCGCAAGACGGCCGCCAAGAAGGCCTCGAGCCGCAGCCCGGCACGCAAGACGGCCGCCAAGAAGACGGCGTCCCGCAAGCAGTCCGCGCGGAGGTAGGCCATGGCAACCTCAGACCGCGCCCGTGCCAGTGAATCCCCCACGGGACTGGACCAACTGCTCAACGAGGTGTCCCACTACCTCAGCGCCCAGGCCGAACAACTGGCCGAGAAGGCGACCGACAAGCTCGGCGACATCACCGACCAGCTCTACGACGTGGCCGACGGCGGTGGCAAGCTCTCGGACGTCGGCGGCATCGGCGCACGGCTTCTCCAGGGCGACTCGCCGCTGAAAGCCATCGCCGGCCAGACGCTGGGGAACCTGAAGGACAAGGTGTCCGACACCGCATCCCAGGTCTTCGGGAAGGGCCGGGGCCGCAAGGGAGGCGGCGGCAGCGTCGTCAACATCGTCGAGGCGATGGACATAGGCCTGCCCCTGCGGACGACGTACGACCACTGGACGCAGTACGAGAACTTCAGCAGCTTCACCAAGGGCGTCCGCGACGTCTCCCGCAACGACGAGACCACCAGCGACTGGAAGGTCAAGGTCGGCCCGTCGACCCGCGGTTGGAAGGCGACAGTCCAGGAGCAGGTCCCCGACGACCGCATCGTATGGAGCTCGGAAGGGGCCAAGGGCACCACCCGCGGCTGTGTCAGCTTCCACGAACTCGCTCCGTCCTTGACCCGCATCGTCATCGTCGTCGAATACCACCCTGCGGGCCTCTTCGAGAAGACGGGCAACCTCTGGCGGGCACAGGGCCGCCGCCTGCGCCTGGACCTCAAGCACTTCCTGCGCTACGCCACCTTGAACACGGAAGAACCAGAGGGCTGGCGCGGCGAGATCCGGGACGGCGAGGTCGTCCGCACCCACGAAGAAGCACTCGAGGCAGAAGAGGAAGAGCAAGGCGCCGAGCAGGGGGACGACGAGGAGCGCTACGAGGACGAGTACGGCGAAGACGAATACGGCGAAGACGAAGAGCCGGACGCGTACGAGGAAGACTCCGGCTATGCCGACGAACCCGAGGAGGAGGCGGAGGAGGAACAGGCCGACGCATACGAGGACGGGGGCGAGGACGAGGGCGAGGACGCATACGAGGACGGGGGCGACGACGAGGACGCATACGAGGACGAGGACGAGGACGAGGACGAGGAAGAGGCCTCCCGCCCCCGGCGTCGACGCGTCCGCCAGGCAGCCTGAGCCGGCAGCAGGCAAGGAGGCTTCGTGATGTCCACCGTGAGCCGGCGCCTGCGGCGCTTCAGACGCAGAAGGCGCAGACGCCGGTTCCTTGCCCGCTGGACGCCTCGGTCCGTCCTGCGGCGGATGGTCGTGCGCATGGGCGTGTGGGGGGCGCGCCTGACGTTCTGGGGCATGCGGCTGGCGGTACGACGTCTGGTGCGCGCGGTGTTCTGATGCGCTGCGACCGTGCGCAGCAGGCGGCCGGCCGAGCCCGAGTCGGCCCGGTGGAAACCACCGGTCCACTCCCGGGGCGTCGGTCGGTCGACGTACGGGGCAGGTGGCTCATGGCTCAACTCAAGGAACGGTCACCGGAAGGTGTCCTTGCCCTTTTCCTTCAGTCGCCGCGCCTGTCCTCGGGATTCCAGAGCCGCGCCTTTGGCGGCGAGGGTTTCCTTGCCGAGGGCATGGGCCGTCTTCCTGACCACCTTTCCGGCAGCTCGCTCCATCTCGGCTTTCGCCTTCTCCTTCATGCTCATCGTGCCGCTCCTTCCGAGGAGCGCCGGCAGGACGCACGTCCTGCCGGCACTCCCGCACGCCACGGCATCCGATACCCGCAAAGGGTCAGTGCTTCAACGTGTCCTTCGCCTTCTGCGCGGTCTGCTTCGCGTCGCCCGCGATCTGCTCGCGCCGGCCCTTCATCTGCAGGGTCTCGTTGCCGACGGCCTTTCCCGTGGTCTCCTTGACCTTTCCCTTGGTCGTCTTGGCCGCGTGCTTCATCTTCTTGCCTGCGCCCATGCCTCTCACCTCCACCGTCACTTGGCATCGGGCTCTTACCCGCAATTACGGCAAAAACGCCCGGGTCGGACTGCCATATGGTTCACGCGGCGCCGGATCGCAACAGCTCCAGGACCGCGCGCTCGACGCGGCCGTGCGTGGCCGGGTGGCCGAAGGTGCCGTCCTCGCCGAGCCTGCCCAGCGCGGCGGCGATGGTCTCGCCCTCTTCGTAGAGTTCGATGACGCGAGGGTGGATGTAGGACGCCCTGCACACGGCAGGTGTGTTCCCCAGGTAGTCGCTGACCTCGCGTACCGCGCGGGCCACGACCCTCCCGCGGCGGGCCCGGGGCGCGTCGGCGGTGCTCTCGGAGACGGCCAGGGCGACCGCGGCCAGGACCGTGGCGTACCAGGTCCGGAAGTCCTTCCCCGTCACGTCCTGCCCCGACCGGTCCTGGAGGTAGGCGTTGAGGTCATCGGCGTGGAGTTCGTGCCACGCGCCGTGTCCCCAGTAGGCGAACAGCCTCGGCCCGTCGTCCTTGCGCCGCAGCAGCGCCCGGACCACGGCGTGCGCCTGCTCGTCCACGAAGGCCCGTGAGACCTCCTTGCCCGACTTGGCGGGGAAGTGGAGGCGTATCTCGCCGTTGCGGCAGGTGGCGTGCTCCCGCAACAGCGTCGTGAGCCCGAAGCTCCCGTTGTCGCGGGCGTAGCTGTCGCCGCCGATGCGGAGGAAGCCCAGGTCGAGGAGACGGGCCAGGCAGGCGAGCACGCGGACGCGGGTCAGGCCGCGCCCGTCCAGGTCCCGCGCGACGTGCCTTCGCAGGCGGGGGAGTGACCGGGCCACGCGCTGCACGTGCTCGTGCTTGGCTGCGTCCTGCCGGTCGCGGAAGTGCGGATGGTAGAGGTACTGGCGCCGCCCGGCCGCGTCCGTCCCCACCGCCTGGATGTGTCCGTTCGGCCAGGGGCAGACCCAGACGTCCTGCCAGGCTGGAGGGATCACCAGCGCGCGTACCCGTTCGCGGTCCGCGCCGGACAGGGCGACACCGTCCGCGCCCACGTAGCGGAACCCGCGGCCGTGTCGCACGCGGCGCCACCCCGGCGCCCGGGGATCACTGGTCCGAAGCCGCACGTGTACGTCAGCCCTCCTCGGGGTGCGCCTGGGTGCGCAGGGTCCATGCCTGGCCCGCGCAGTCGTAGGGCAGCGGAGGGAACCGGTGCCCGCGGACATCGGTGCTCTTGCTCCACAGGTGCTCCTTGCCGCAATCGCAGGCGTAGATGCCGCTTTCTTCGACGATTTCTCCTGGTTTCCACTGCTCTGTCTGCTTCATGTGTGGCACCTACCCCTGTCCATGCCGAGACACTCCGGCTGCGCCCTCCGGGGCCGGGCCGGACAGCCGCGACACCGGCGTGACGCGGGCGGCGCCGGTCTTGAACAGCGGCTGCCTGGAAGCCGGATCCCAGGCGGTGGGCGTGAGTTCGTCGGCGGCTCGGTGGTGGCCCTCCCCGGCCGGGGCGTCCCCGTAGCCGTAGCGGAACGGCAGGAAGACCACGCCCTCCCGGATACCTGTGACACGGACCCGTGCCCGGACGGAGCCACGCCGGGTGGACACCTCGGCGAGGCCGCCCCCGCCGAGGCCGGCCGCCGCCGCGTCCGCCTCCGACATCTCGAAGTTCTGCGCGGTGTTCTGCCGGCGGCAGAACACCGGCCGGACCGGGCTCGATGATCACTACAGTCCAGCTCATGACGACGATCACGACGCGCACGGTCGAGTATCCGGCGGACGGTTTGACGATGGCCGGGCACCTCGCTCTCCCGGCCGGTGTCGACCGCCGGCCCGCGGTGCTGCTCGGACCGGAAGGCATGGGGCTCAGCGATGTCGAGCGCCGTCGGGCCGACGCCCTCGCCGAGCTGGGATACATAGCGCTGGCCTTCGACCTTCACGGCGGGCGCTATTTGGGCGACCCCGAGGAGATGCTGGCCCGTTGCATACCGCTGCTCGCTGATCCCGACCGGATGCGGGGCATCGGCCATGCTGCGCTCGACGTGCTGCGCACCGAACCTCGGACCGACCCCGACCGGATCGCCGCCGTCGGCTACGGCACCGGGGGCGCCGTCGGGCTGGAACTCGGGCGCGGCGGTGTCAACCTGCGCGCGATCGGGACGGTCAACGCGACTACCACGGGCCGGCCGGGCGAGGCGGCGCGCATTCGCTGCCCGGTGTGGGCCGGGGTCGGGTCGGAAGACCCGATCATGCCGCCCGCGCGATGGGAAGCGTTCACCGCCGAGATGCAGGCCGCGGGCGTCGACTGGCGCCTCACGGTCTACGGCGGCGCCTTGCACGCCTTCCACCACCCGCCGGTCGACCACCCCACGGTCCCCGGCGTCGGCCACCACCCACAGCACGCACAGCGAGCCTGGCGTGACGTCGTGGACCTGCTCGCGGAGTGCCTGCCTGTGACGGAGGCTCTGGGCACATGACGCAGGCAGACTGCCTGGCGCCAGGCCTGGTCCGCGTCGGGCACTGACAGTTCCCTCCGCTCATGTCCCCAGGGCAGGCGGCTGGGTTCCCACCCGTCAGCCACCCTCGGCTCGTGGGTCGCTGTTTCCCGCAGATGCTCCCCGTCTCCCGGCGATCGCCTGGAGACGGGGGTTCCATCGAGCGCGCGCGCCTGGACCGGGATGAGTTCAGCGTGGCGAGGCGGATGTCGATGGAGGACTCGACGCCCTCAGGGAAGGTGATGCCGAGGGTGAACGCCGGAATGGTGGTGTCGGCGTGGGCGAAGGAGCAACCACTGCCTTGTCGGCTCGTTGGCCAGGTGAAGATCACTTTTCTGTGGGGAGTTTTGAATGCGATCTCGAGCTATCGCCAGTGCAGTGCTGCTGGCAGGTGGTCTGATGAGCCTCGGCATGGGTTCTGCTCACGCCGCGTCCGGGGGCGATGGCTCGTCCGGCGATGCCCCCCTCAGCACCACCTACACGCCCATCGCCGCGCCACACGGTGCCGCGCAGTGGGGCAACACCTCTGCGAGTCAGGTCTCCAGCGGCTCCGCCGATACGTGGGACAGCGAGGTCCACAGCGGCACGGCGAGCAACTTCGGCCAGGGGATCACGACCTCCGACGCTGTCGGAACCAACTACGCCAATCAGGCATCTGCCTCCAGCACGTTGGGCGGCTCGCAGGACCTGTACAGCTCTGTGGTGAGCACCCCTCCGCACGACTCCTAAGACGTCATCTCATTTGGTGGGTCTGTGCGACGATTCGTCGGCCAGTGGGAAGTCATGAGCGGGGGCCAAGGTCGATGGAATACGTCAATCTCGATGCGCAGGTCGGCGACCTGTCAGAGGTCTTGGACCCGGCTCGCTACCTGAGCCACCTCTCCTCGATCTCCGATGACCTGCCGCCAGGCGCCCGAGCCTTCGCCACGGACACGGACCACTACGACTTCCGCAGCAGGCGATGTGTGAAGGACCTGACGCTCCGGGCCGTCCGGGGCGCTGGCGGTGAGGAGATGGAGGTCGAGTTCCAGCACAACTGCTGGAAGCACGACCAAGACCTGCTGATCCGCTACGTAGGGGTGTCCAGCTTCATCCTCGATCCCGCCGATGGGGACCGAGGAACGGACCTGAGGACTGTGATTCTCGACGAGATCCTGCCACACAGGGACGGCTGCAGCCACGAGATCGCCTGCTGGGACGGCACCCTCACCCTTGTCTGCCGTGACCTCCAGGCGACCTGGATCGAGACCACCTGCTCCAGCAAGTCGTAGGCGCGACAGATCGTGGGGATTGTCGAGCGACTGGTGCCGGATGAGTTGTGGGAGTTGTTGCAGAGAGTGGTGCCGGAGGCGCCGTCGCGGCCTCAGGGCGGCGGTCGGCGCCGGCATGGCGACCGGGAGGTGCTGGCGGCGATTGTGTTCGTGGCCACGTCGGGCTGCACGTGGCAGCAACTGCCGACAGCGTCTTTCGGGCTGTCAGGGGCAACGGCCCATCGGCGGTTCAGCGAGTGGTCGAAGGCGCGGGTGTGGGCCAAGATCCACCGTGTGGTGCTCGACGAGCTCGGTGCCCGCGGCGAGGTGGACTGGTCGCGCTGTGTGATCGACTCGGTGAACATGCGGGCCCTGAAAAGGGGGCCTGACAGGTCCGAATCCTGTGGACCGGGGCAACTACGGATCGAAGATCCACTTGATCACCGAGAAGACCGGGCTGCCCATTTCCGTCGGAATCTCGGGCGCGAACCTGCACGACAACCAGGCCCTGATCCCCATGATCCAGGGCATTCCACCCATTCGCTCCCGCCGTGGACGCAGGCGGCGCAAGCCGGGCAAGCTCCACGCGGACAAGGGGTACGACTACCCCCACATGCGGCGATGGTTACGCGGACGCGGCATCACCCATGGCATCGCCCGCAAGGGCATCGAGTCCTCACAGCGGTTGCGCCGGCACCGCTGGACCATCGAGCGAACCATGTCCTGGCTCGCTGGCTACCGTCGCCTCCATCGGCGCTACGAACGCAAAGCCGACCACTTCCTCGCCTTCACCAGTATCGCCTGCACCCTCATCTGCTACCGCAGGCTCACCAAATGAGATGACGTCTAAGACCCTTCCTCATCTGCACTCCACGACCGTGGGAGGGAGCGACAACAGCTTCTCGAACTCCGCCACCAGGGGCTCGAACGTCGTTGGCGGGTTCGACACCCAGGGCGTGACCGGAAGCAGTTACAGCTACCGCGGCCAGGGCGGCTGAGTCGGTCGTCCCCTCTCAACCGCACGGAGAGGAGGGGCCGACATGTCGGGTGCGCCGCCCGTCACCCCTCGTCTTCGTCGTCCTCGACCGCTTCCGGGCCCGGGTCCCGCAACGGACGCAGGCCCTGGCCGGGGCCGCTGGCGGTGATGTTGAACAGGTAGCGGCCCAGGGAGTTGATGTGCCGGTCCTTGAGCGGGGAGATGCGGGGGGGGG
>NZ_MQUR01000029.1 GCF_001953875.1 Streptomyces amritsarensis | reverse complement strand
CGGGACCGCGAGGTCCCGGGCCCGGCCCGTTCACGTGCCGCGGGGCGCCTCAAGCGGCGGCGCGGCCGGAGTCCTCGTAGGCGGCGCAGACCTCTGGCGCCGGGCCGTCCATGCGCAGGACGCCGGAGTCCAGCCAGATCGCGCGGTCGCAGGTCTCGCGGACCGTGTGGAGGGAGTGGCTGACCAGGAAGACGGTGCCGGCGCGCTCGCGGAGTTCCGCGATGCGGGCCTGGCTGCGCCGTTGGAAGGCCGCGTCGCCCGTGGCCAGCGCTTCGTCGATCATCAGGACGTCGTGGTCCTTGGCGGCCGCGATGGAGAAGCGCAGCCGGGCGCCCATGCCGGAGGAGTACGTGCGCATCGGCAGCGAGATGAAGTCGCCCTTGTCGTTGATGCCGGAGAAGTCGACGATGCCGTCGTAGCGCTCGTGGATCTGCTGCCGGGTCATGCCCATCGCCAGGCCGCCGAGGATGACGTTGCGTTCGCCGGTCAGGTCGTTCATCAGGGCCGCGTTCACGCCCAGCAGGGATGGCTGGCCGTGCGAGAAGATCCGGCCGCGGGCCACCGGCTGGAGGCCGGCGATGGCCCTGAGGAGCGTGGACTTGCCCGAGCCGTTGGAGCCGATGAGGCCGATGGCCTCGCCTTCGTAGGCGGTGAAGGAGACGCCCTTGACCGCGTGCACCTCGCTCATCCCCGGGGCGGTCCGGCGGCAGAAGATCCGACTGAGGGCCGCCGTGGCGCCGCCCCTGCGGGCGCCGGCGCCGTGCACCTTGTAGATGACGTGGACGCCGTCCGCGATCACGGTGGGCACCCGGGTGTCGGTGTGCGTCGGGGTGTCAGCCACGTCCGTACGCCTCCTCCGCCTTCCAGAAATAGATGAATCCGCCGACGCCCGCGAGCAGCGCCCAGCCGACGGCCAGCGGCCAGACGTGGTGCGGGAGCGCGTGCGCGGGGAAGCTGTCGATCAGCGCGAAGCGCATCAGGTCGATGTAGACGGCCGGCGGGTTGGCCTTGAGCGCCACCAGCAGCCAGTGCGGCAGGTCGTTCTTGCCGAGCATCTGGTCGATGGACCACATGACGCCCGAGGAGTACATCCACGTCCGCAGGACGAACGGCATCAGCTGGCTGACGTCGGGGCTCTTGCTGCCGATGCGGGCCATGACCATGGCGCAGCCGGCGGCGAAGACGGCCGTCAGCAGGAGAGCCGGCAGGGCCAGCAGCCAGGCCGGGCCGGGCGTCTGCCCGAAGGCCAGCAGCAGGATCACCAGGGCGGCCATGGAGACCAGCAGCTGCTGGAAGAGCTGCACGACGGTGGAGAGGGGCAGGCTCGCGCGGGGGAAGTGCAGGGCGCGGACCAGGCCGAGGTTGCTGTGGACGGAGCGGGTGCCGGCGTTCACGGAGCTGCTGACGAAGTCCCAGACGAAGACACCGGTGATCAGGAAGGGGACGTAGTCCGGCACACCGTGGCTGGCCTTCAGGACGAGTCCGAAGATGAAGTAGTAGACCGCCGCGTTGAGCAGCGGTGTCACCAGGTGCCAGACCTGGCCGAGCCGGGCCGTGCTGTACGTGGCCTGCATGCGGGCGGTGGCGTAGGCGCCGACGAAGTGGCGGCGCTGCCAGAGCTGGGCGATGTAGCGGGGGAGCGTGGGGCGGGCGCCGCTGAGCGTGAGGCCGTGGGCGGCGGCCAGCCGTGCGAGCTCCGCGGAGGTGGCGGTCGCGGTCTGGGGTGCGGTCGCGGTGGTCACAGGTTCGCTTTCGACGTAGGTCGGGACGGGTCCGTATCGTCGCTACGGCGAGGTTATGGCGCTGAGCGATGGAACGCAACCGTATCGTCGTAACGGTGCGCGGCTATGCTCTGTGCATGACCACGGACCCAGCCCCCGCAGCCCCAGCCCCCGCCACCTCCGCCGCCTCCGCCCGCCGCGCCCCCGCCGGCGCCGCCGTCCTGCGCGAGGACGTGACGGAGGCGATCCGCACCGCGGTGCTGGAGGAGCTGGCCGCGGTCGGGTTCTCCCGGATGTCCATCGAGGGCATCGCGCGGCGCGCAGGGGTCGGCAAGACGGCGGTCTACCGGCGATGGAAGTCCAAGCTGCACCTGGTGCTGGACCTGGTCGGGGCCTTCGCGGTGGACGGCCTGCCCGTGCCGGCGACGGGCTCCCTCTACGGAGACGTACGAGCCCTGCTGGAGGTCATGTCACACGTGCTGCGCCACCCGGTGGCCTCCGCGGTGATCCCCGACCTCCTGGTCGAGGCGTCCCGCAACCCGGAGATCGCCGACGCCGTCCGCGGCGCCCTCCTCGACGGCCAGCACCGCATGGCGCAGGGCATCGTCTCGGACGCCGTGGCCCGCGGCGAACTCCCCACGGAGATCAGCCCCGACCACGCCCTCGACCTGCTGATCGGCCCGCTCTACTGGCGCCAGGTCGTCGTCCGCGACGCGGTGACCCCCGCCCACCTGGACACCCTGGCCCACCAGGTGGTCGCAGGCCTGAAGTCGGCCCCGGGCCCGGCCTGAGGATCCCGCGCAGGGCGGGTGCGCCCTACGGCCAGACGTGTGCCAGCGTCGGCTCCGGCACGGGTTGCGGGGCGGGGGTCGGGGCCGGCGGGGCCGGGTGGCGGTCCGGGAGCGGGACGACCGCCGGGGACGGCGCCGTCTGGCCCAGGAACACCCGGCGGACCACGCGCTCCGCCGCGTGCCCGTCGTCGTAGGGGCAGAAGCGCGCGCGGAAGGCGGAGCGCAGCTGGGCGGAGCGCGAGCCCTGCCAGTGGCCCGTGGTGAAGATGTCCACCAGCTCGTCCTGGGTGCGGGCGATCGCGCCCGGCGGACACGACCGCAGGTCGAAGTAGGTGCCGCGGGCCGCCTCGTACGCCTCCCAGTCGTCGGCGTGGATCACGATCGGCCGGTCCAGCGCCGCGTAGTCGAACATCAGGGACGAGTAGTCCGTGACGAGCGCGTCGGAGGCGAGGCACAGCTCCTCCACCGACGGGTGCGCGCTGACGTCCACCAGGCGCGGGTGCGGCTCCCACGAGCGGTCGGCGTCCGCGTAGGTCAGGTGGGTGCGGACCAGCACCGTGAAGCGCGGGCCGAGGTCGCGCAGCAGCCGCTCGAAGTCCAGGTGGTCCGGACGGCTGCGGCGGTAGTCGCGGTGGGTGGGGGCGTACAGGATCGCCGTCGAGCCGGCCGGGATCCCCAGCCGTTCGCGCAGCTCCAGCACGTCCTTCCGGCTCGCCCGGTGGAAGACGTCGTTGCGGGGGTAGCCGTATTCGAGGGTCGTGTACGAGGCCGGGACGGCCTTCTCCCACACCAGCGTGGAGTGCCGGTTCGCGGAGAGCAGGTAGTCCCACTGGTCGGCGCCGCGCAGCAGGCCCGCGAAGTCCGCGGTCGGGGCGGCCGCCGGCCGGTCCTGGAGGTCGAGGCCGACGCGCTTGAGCGGGGTGCCGTGCTGGGTCTGGAGCAGGATCTGACCGGGCCGCTTGACCAGCGCCCGGTCGAAGTTGACGTTGGTGACCAGGTACCCGGCCCGGGCCAGGGCGCTGAAGTACGCGGCCGAACCGGGACGCAGCGCCACCGTCTCCCGCGGGAGCGTCGCTGAGTGCGCCGGGTCGCAGATCCACGCCGTCCGCATCCGGGGTGCCAGTTCGCGCAGCTTGGCCTCGATCGCCGCCGGGTTGCAGGCGTACCCGCCGTGCCAGTACGCGGAGAAGACCGCGAGCTCCGGGCGCAGCGGCAGGAGCCGCTGGATCCGGTAGTGCAGCCGCAGCGAGGACTCCCGCAGGCCCCGCCCCAGTGCTGCGCCGGCCCGGCCCAGCGCGAGACCCGCCGAGCGCAGCACCGACAGCGTCCGGTAGCACCGCCGCAGGCCCAGCCGCATCAGCGTGTGCCGGATCCGGTCGGTCCGCGACAGGGACAGCGGCAGCGAACTCCGGGCGCCCGGGGCGCGGTAGCGGCGCAGCAGGGCGGACGCCCGGGCGAAGAACTCGGCCCGGCTGGCGCGCGGGAGTCGGCGGGGGTCGGCGTGGACGGCGCAGAAGTGCTCGGCCATCCGGCGGTGCAGGGTGGAGCGCCAGCGCTCCAGCTCGGGCCGTCCGGCGAGGTAGCCGAAGACCCGGTCGTACTGGTCGAAGATCTCCAGGTGGCGGGGGGTGGAGGTGGTCAGGATCGATCCGGTGCGCCGCTGGCGGTAGTGGACGCAGACCCGGTCCAGGACGGCGACGGACTCCGCGGCCAGCAGCGCCGCATAGGTCCAGGGAGTGTCCTCGTAGAGCCCCGGCGGGAATGCGAGGCCCTCGCGTTCGATGTACTCGCGGCGGTACGCCTTGTTCCACACCACCATCAGCATGGCGAGCAGCGCGGGCCGGTCGCTGAGCCGGAAGCTGCCCGGACCCTCCTCGGACAGCCGGTGCGAGAGCCGGTTGCGCACCAGTTCCCCGGACCAGTAGGCGCGCGCGTAGTCGTAGACCAGGACGTCGGGGGAGCCGGTGGCCTTCAGCCGGTCGGTGAGGGCCTGCAGGGCGCCCGGGGCGAGGGTGTCGTCGCCGTCGAGGAAGACCAGGTAGTCGCCGGTGGCCCGGGCCAGGCCCGCGTTCCGGGCCGGGCCCAGCCCCAGGTTGTGCGCCAGGTGCACCGCGGTCACCCGCGGGTCGCGGGCCGCGTACTCGTCGATGATCGACCCGCAGGCGTCGGGGGAGGCGTCGTCGACGGCGATCAGTTCCAGGTCCGGGTACGACTGCGTCAGGACCGAGTCCAGGCTCTCCCGGAGATAGGCCTGGACCTTGTACGCGGGCACGATGACGCTGAACCGGGGCACGGGACATCCAGGGGTCGGCGCGGGCATATTGCCCAGGAACCCCCGGCGTGGCGACCGGGTTACGCAGAGTGCGGCATTCGGGTTACGGAGCGTCAACGCGGCACGTGGGAGGTGTGCGTGTGGTGTGTGTGCGCGGCTATTTGACCGCGCCGGCCATCACCCCCGTGACGAACTGCCGCTGGAAGGCGAAGAAGACGGCGAGCGGGACCACCATCGACAGGAACGCGCCGGGCGCCAGCACGTCGATGTTGTTCCCGAACTGCCGTACCTGCTGCTGGAGCGCGACCGTGATCGGCGGGTTGGCCGAGTCGGCGAAGACCAGCGCCACCAGCATGTCGTTCCACACCCACAGGAACTGGAAGATGCCGAGCGAGGCGATCGCCGGACCGCCCAGCGGCAGCACCACCCGTGTGAACAGCCGCAGTTCGCCCGCCCCGTCGAGGCGGGCCGCCTCCAGCAGCTCGCGCGGGATCTCCGCGAAGAAGTTGCGCAGCAGGAACACCGCGAAGGGCAGACCGAAGGCGGTGTGGAAGAGCACCACGCCCGCCGTGGTCTCGAACAGCCCGATGGTGCCGAAGAGTTCCGACACCGGGATCAGGGCCACCTGCACGGGCACGACGAGCAGTCCGACGACGACCAGGAAGAGCCAGTCCCGGCCGGGGAACTCCAGCCAGGCGAAGGCGTATCCGGCGAGCGAGCCGAGGGCCAGCACGAGCAGGGTGGCCGGCACTGCGATCGCGAACGTGTTCAGCAGCGAGGAGGTGATCGTTTCGTTGGCCAGCAGCCGCTCGTAGTTGTCGGCGGTCAGCCGCGACGGCGCGCCGAACACCTGCCACCAGCCGCCGGCGTTCAGATCGGTCGGGGAGACGAGGGAGGACAGGAGCAGCCCCAGGGTGGGCAGCAGCCAGAACAGCGCCGCCACGACCAGGAAGACGCGCACGGCCCCGCCGGCCAGGCCGCCCGCGGCCCGCCCGGCCCACGTCGCCGCACGTCCGGCCCGCCGGGCCGGGCCGCCCGCGGTGCCCGGGCCGCCACGTCGGGCCGCTCCGCCGCCGGACGGGGCGCCGTCCTCACCGACGGGCGGGCGGAGTTCTCGGCTCGGGTCCGGGGCGGCCTCGGAACGGCTCATCGGGCCCCCTCCTTCCGCAGACGGCGGATGTTCAGGAGCATCACCGGGATCACCAGCAACAGCAGCAGCACGGCGATGGCGCTGCCCAGACCCGGATCGGCGTCGGTGCCGAAGGAGGTGCGGTACAGCTGGAGCGCGAGCACGTTCGCGTCGTCCTGCACCGCGCCCGGCGCGATCACGAAGACCAGGTCGAAGATCTTCATGACGTTGATGACGAGCGTGACGAGCACGACCGCCAGCAGGGGCGCCAGCAGCGGGACGGTGATCCGCCGGAACACCTGCCACTCGTTCGCCCCGTCCACCCGCGCCGCCTCCAGCAGCTCCCGCGGTACGGCGGCCAGCCCGGCCCCGATCAGCACCATCGCGAAACCGGCCCACATCCACACGTACGCCCCGATGACCGCCGGGGTGACGAGCGCCGGGCCGAGCCACTCCACCCCGCCGTACGCCTCCCGGAAGTTGGCCGCGGGCAGCCGCAGCAGCGCCCCGTCCGCCTTCGCCGACAGCGTGAAGGTGCCGTCGGCGCGGCTCGTCGCGGTGTCGACCACCCGGCCGTCCTTCACCGCCTCGATCCGCATCCCCGAGAAGCCCTGCTCGCCTCCGTCGACCACATTCGTCGCGCCGCCCCCGCCCCGAGTGAAGTCCTGCCAGACGGTGCCGGTGACCTCCCCCGCGGCCGCGGCCGGGGTGCCCGCCGCCCGGGTCCCCTCGGGCAGCGCCTCCGGGGCCACGCCGACCAGCGGGAGCAGCACCGGACTGCCCGCGCGCACCGGCTCGCGGGTCACGAAGGCGCCCCCGCCCGCGTCCGCCAGCGGGGAGTCGCGGCCCGGACGGGCCTTGGGGAAGGCCGAGGACTGCGCGAAGGTGTCGTGGACGCCCACCCACACCGCGTTGGCGACGCCGCGGTCCGGGTCGTGGTCGTAGACGAGCCGGAAGATGATGCCCGCCGCCAGCATCGAGATCGCCATCGGCATGAACACCAGCAGCTTGAACGCCGTGCCCCAGCGCACCCGTTCGGTGAGCACCGCGAAGATCAACCCCAGGGCGGTGGCCGTGGCGGGGGCGAGCACCACCCACACCGCCGTGTTCTTCAAAGCGGTGCGGATGCCGTCGTCGGCGAAGATCTCCCGGTAGTTGTCGCCGCCGACGAACACATCGCCGGAGCGGTCGAAGAAGCTGCGGTAGAGCGAGTAGCCGATCGGCTGCACGACGAGCGCGCCGAGCAGCACGAGGGCCGGCAGCAGGAACGCCGCCGCCACCAGGCGGCGGCGCCGTGCCTCGGCGGACAGGCCGTGCGCGGCGGGGGCCGTCACGGGGATCAGTTCCCGTAGGCCTTGGCCGCGTCCGCCTCCAGCTTCGCCTGGGTCCCCGCCACGTCGGACGGGTTCGCCAGGAAGTCCTGGAGCGCCTTCCACTCGCCCGCGCCCGGCGTCCCGCCGAACGCCGCCGGCGCCTGGTCCGACATGTCGAAGCGGAAGTCGTCGCCCGCCTCGATCAGCGCCTTGGCGATGTTCCGCTGGATGTCGTTCGGGTACGCCGCCGGGTCGACCGCCTTGTTCGGGGAGAGGAAACCGCCCTCGCGGGCCTGGATCTGCGCCGCGTCCGCCGACGCCAGGAACGTCAGCAGCGCCTGCGCGCCCTTCGAGGGCTTCAGCGCGACGGCCACGTCACCGCCGGAGACCACCGGGGCCTTCGCACCGACCGCCGGGAAGGGGAACACCAGGGCGTCCTCGCCGACCTTCGCCTCGGTCTGCCCGATGTTCACCGCGACGAAGTCGCCCTCGAAGACCATCGCGGCCGCCGGCCGGTCGCCGCCCGTGAAGGTCTGCGTCACCGACTTGGGGAACTCGGTGGCCAGCGCCCCGCTCGTGCCGCCCGCCAGGAAGTCCTTGCGTCCGAACAGCTCACCGAGGGTGGTCAGGGCCTGCTTGACGCTGTCGTCGGTCCACTTGATCTCGTGCTTGGCCAACCGGTCGTACTTCTCCGGTCCCGCCTGCGAGAGGTAGATGTTCTCGAACCAGTCCGTGAGGGTCCAGCCGTCCGCGCCCGCGACCGAGACCGCGGGGGTGCCCGACGCCGACAGGGTGTCCGCCGCGGTGATCAGTTCCTTCCAGGTCGTCGGCGGCTTCACGCCCGCCGCCTCGAAGGCCTTCGCGTTGTACCAGATCAGCGACTTGTTGGCGGCCTTGTAGTAGACGCCGTACTGGGTGCCGCCGACCGCGCCCAGCGACTTCCAGCCCGGCGAGTAGTTCTTGTCCAGCTGCGCCTGCGCCTGCGGTCCCACCGGCTGCGCCCACTTGTTCTCCACCGCCGAGACCAGCGCCCCGACCTGCGGCAGCAGCGCGACGTCCGGCGGAGCCCCGCCGGCGATCTTCGTGCCGAGGAAGGTGACGATCGGGTCCTGGGCCGGGACGAAGGTGACGGTGGCACCCGTCCGCTTCTCGAACTCCTTGAGGACCTTCGTGAAGTTCTCCTGCTCGGGGCCCGTCCAGACGGCCGCGACCTGGAGCTTCTCGCCGTCCAGCCGCGGTAACGCCACCCCGGGCGAGGCCGTTGCGCCCTGCGGTGCCCCCGGTTCCTTCTCCCCGCCGCCCCCGCACGCGGTGAGCGCGAGCGCGCCCGCCGCGGCCAGCGCCGCCCACCTGAGATGCGTACGGCCCGTTCCGTGCTCGCGCATGGCTCTGCCCCCGATACCCGTGGTGTGTCCCGGACCACAAGGTCTACGCCGACCCGCGCGGCCCCGCAATACCGCGTCACCGGGACGGGCGCGGGGCCCAGGGGTGTCCTCGCCGATCACGCGGGACTCGCGACGCCCGCAGCGAGCGCTTCCCACCTGATCGACACGACCCCCCTACGAGGCGTCCTGGGGTGCCGGCGGAAACAGCACGGGTATCGCCGAGACCAGGTGCGCAGCCCGGTCCAGGGCGCTGGCCAGCAGCGCCAGGTCGGTCGGGCCGTTGCCCAGCTCGCGCACCGGCCGGCGGGCCGGCGGATCGCCCATCCGCTCCCACTCCACCGGGACCACCGTCGGCCGCAGGGTCGCCGTCCGCGGGATCCGCCCGGTGACCCGGCCCGCCTGGAAGGGGACCGTACGGCCGTCCGCGAAGCGCAGCACGCCGCGGCCGGGCCCGGGCTGGTCCGGGGCCTCCAGCTGCACCCGCAGGGCGGCCATCCGGGCCGGGCCGGTGTCGGCCGTGCGGTCCGGGCGGGAGGTGCTCGCCACCAGGTGCACGCCCAGCCGGGCGCCGTCACGGGCCACCGCCTCCAGCGCCCGCACCACCGAGCCGGCGGCGGGCCGGCCCGCACTGCCCAGCCCGGGCGCGACCAGCGCGTCGAGGTCGTCCACCAGCACCACCAGGCGGGGCAGCGGGCTCGGCCCGACCGGCTCCGTGCGGGTGACCGAGGCGCGCAGCCGGAGCGTTCCCGTCCGCACGGGCTCGCCGGCGCCCGGCGAGCCGGCCGACGGGCCGCCATCGCCGCGGACCTCGCCCGGGGCGGGCCGGCGGGGCGCGACCATCCGGCCGGACACCTCGCGCTGCGCGTGCCACTCGGCGAAGTGGACACCGTCCAGCAGCTCGGCGCGCCGCTTGAGCTCCGCGCCCAGCGCCTGCGCGAACTCGCGCATGCGCACCGGATCGGAGGCGACCAGGTGGGCGGAGACGTGCGGGAGTTCGGTGCAGGGCAGCAGCCCGTCGCCGCGCTCGCCGCCCGCCCCGTCGAGGAGCACCAGCCCCAGCCGGTCCGGGCGGGCGCCTGAGGACAGCGACGCGGCCACCGACCGCAGCAGCTCGGTCCGCCCGCTGCCGGCCGGCCCCTCCACGATCAGGTGCGGGCCGTCGTGGACGAGTTCGGTGCCGACGGGGCCGCGCCGCCCGCTGCCCAGCACGATCTCGGCCAGGCCGCCCTGGCCCTGCCCCTGGTCGGTGGCGGCAGCCCAGCGGGCCATCAGGGAGGCCGGGGTGGCCCGGGCCAGCCCCAGCTCGTCCAGCAGCCGCGCCGTGGCGGGCAGCGTGGCGGCCGTGGGACGGCTCGGCCCGCCGACCCCCGCGTCGGAGGGCCGCAGAGGTGCCAGAGCCCGCGCGAACCGCTCGGCCCAGGCGGTGGAGACGGCGTCGGACACGGCGGTGCCCCCGACCGGGACCGGCCGGCCGCCTTGGATCTCGAAGGTCCGGACGGCCGTGGCCACGTCCCCGCTGAGCAGGGCGACCGCACCGCAGTCCCGGAAGGCCGGGACGGCCGCGCAGGCGGTCTCGTAGGTGTCGCAGACCGGGGAGGCGGGGGTGGCGGCCGGGGCCTCGGCGAGCGCCAGGACGTGGATCCCGGCGGCCGGGCCGTGCGAGGCGAGCCGGCCGGTGATGTCGCGCAGCGCACCGGTGCCGGGATCGCCGTCGAGGACGAGGAGGGTGTACGGGCCCGCGTAGGCGTCGGCCGTCTCACGGACCCGCTCGGCGGAGGCGCTCGCCCAGTGCGCGCCGAGCGGACCGTCGTCGAGGCGCCGGGTCAGCTCGGCCGTGCGGGCGGCGGCCTGGTCGCGGTCGAACGCGAGGAGCAGGCGGCAGTCCTGGCCGTGCGCGGGCCGTACGTGGGGCAGCCAGCCCAGCCAGCCCCAGTCGCGGCGCCGGTCGGCGAGCGGACGGGCCCGGTCGGCGCAGACGAGCACGATCTCCAGCTGCCCGGGCGCGTGGAGCCCGGCGAGCTGCGCGACCACCCAGCGGGCGGCCCCGGACATCCGGGCCCGCGGGCCGGCCAGGCCGAGGGCGCCCACGGCGGGCAGCGACACCCGGCTCCCGGCGCCGAGCCCGACCTCCAGCGGCGCGGAGCCGGCGGCCCGCCCGGACGTACGGGACCACAGGCGCGCGGTGGGCCCCATCGCGGCCAGCAGCAGCGCGGCCGGGTCGTCGGGGTGCGGCTGGGCGGCGGCGACGGCCGCCTCGGGAGCTGCCTGCGCGACGTCCTCCCCGCGCACCCACTTGCGGGCCCACGCGCCGAGGCCCTTGCGGCGGCCGGACCCGGGCCGCGACCCGTCCGGTCCGGACCCGTCGGACCCGCCGGGGGAGTCGGGCGCGCCCGGACGGGCCGCTCCGACCGCGCCGGCCGGCCCGTACGGCCCTGCCGGTCCTGCGGCGGTGCCGGAGGCGCCCCCCGCCCTGTCGGCGGCGACCCGGGCGTGCGGGCCGGACGCTCCCGGGCCGGCCGGGCCGTGCGTTCCGGGGCCGGCCGGGCCGCGGGCGCCGGCCGCGCTCCCGGGGGCGTCGGGGAAGGCCCCCGCGGGGCCGTCCGGGCCGGCGGGTGCGGCCAGGGCCAGGTGGCCCTCCTGGTCCGGGGTCACCGCCAGCGCGGGCGGACCGGCGGGCGCCAGCCGCAGGGTGGACTCGCCGACCCGCAGCAGGGCCCCCGGCGGCAGGGCGACCGGCTGGATCCCGACCGGGGAGCCGTCGAGGGTGGTGCCGTTCGTCGACTCCAGGTCGGCGACGGCGACCCGGCCGTCGCCGATCACCGTCACCGCGCAGTGCATCCGGGACACGTCGGGGTCGTCCAGCGGGACGTCGGCGTCGGAGGACCGGCCGACCCGGATCTGCCCGCCGTGCAGCAGGTGCACCCCGCCCGCGTCGGGTCCGGCCACGACGTGCAGCTGGGGTGCGCCGAGGCCGTCCTCGGGCAGCACGTCCGGCATCGGGGAGTGCAGCGCCAGCACCGCGCCGTCCACCAAGGGCGGCTCGCCCAGCACCCGCCGCTGGAGGTCGAGGCGCTCGGAGCCCGCGTACAGCACGATCGTGCCGCCGGTGTCGGGGCCGCCGACGGTGGCCGCGAGCCCGGAGGCGACCGCGGCCAGCGCGGTGCCGGCCGGCGCGGTGACGAGCACGTCACAGCTCGCGGGGGCGGTCGCGGTCTGGTGGCCGCTGCGCGACCCGAGGACGGTCAGCCGGATCTGCATCGCCGTCAGCGGTCCCTTCTGCGCGGTGCGCGGTGAGTGCGCCCGGCAGGGGGTCCCGTGACACGCGTGCCCGATCGCCCCCCGCCCGGCACGGACGCGTCGTCCGGTCAGGTCTGCCCGGAAGGCGGGGCTCCCGACCCGTGCCGTTCCGTACGGGTGCATCCTCGCACCTGTCGCGGACAACACGCCCGGCACCCGACGATAAATGATCTTGATCTGTCGCGGGCCGGGCCGGGGCCCGATCGAATCCGGACCGGGAGCGGGGGAAAGAAGGGGAAAATCGCCTGCGGCATACCCCGAAAACGTCACCCTCCGTACATATGTGCGGCAACCAACCTCCGGGGACCGGCGTCTTCCCGGGGGACACCCCCTAGAGTGGGCCGGAAAAACCACTCGACGGATCGACCACAGCAGACGACAGCAGGGGAGCGCGAGACGTGCGGCCAGTCGGCAGTAAATACCTGCTCGAGGAGCCGCTCGGGCGCGGCGCCACGGGCACCGTCTGGCGTGCCCGCCAGAGGGAGACCGCCGGCGCGGAGGCGGCCGTTGCGGGGCAGCCCGGTGAAACGGTGGCCATCAAGGTCCTCAAGGAGGAGCTGGCTCAGGACGCCGACATCGTCATGCGCTTCCTGCGGGAGCGCTCGGTCCTGCTGCGCCTCACGCACCCCAACATCGTGCGCACCCGCGACCTCGTCGTCGAGGGCGACCTCCTCGCCCTGGTCATGGACCTGATCGAGGGTCCGGACCTGCACCGGTACCTGCGCGAGAACGGCCCGTTCACGCCCGTCGCCGCGAGCCTGCTGACCGCCCAGATCGCGGACGCGCTCGCCGCCAGCCACGCGGACGGCGTGGTGCACCGCGACCTCAAGCCGGCCAACGTGCTGCTCGACGAGCGCGGCGGGCAGATGAAGCCGATGCTCACCGACTTCGGCATCGCCCGTCTCGCGGACTCCCCGGGCCTGACCCGCACGCACGAGTTCGTCGGCACCCCGGCCTACGTCGCTCCCGAGTCCGCCGAGGGCCGCCCGCAGACCTCCGCCGTCGACATCTACGGCGCGGGCATCCTGCTCTACGAGCTGCTCACCGGCCGGCCGCCGTTCGCCGGCGGCACCGCGCTCGAAGTGCTCCACCGCCACCTCAGCGAGGAGCCGCAGCGCCCCTCGACCGTGCCCGAGCCGCTGTGGACGGTCATCGAGCGCTGCCTGCGCAAGGAGCCGAACGAGCGCCCCAGCGCCGTGAGCCTGGCCCGCGGCCTGCGCGTGGTCGCCGCCGGCATCGGCGTGCACTCCACGTCCGCCGAGGTGGAGGCCGCGCTCGGCGTGGGCGCCCTCCTCGCACCGGACCCCTCGCCGGCCCCGGTCCCGCAGACCCCCGGCGCCGCGGACCCCACCCAGGTGCTGCCCGCCGGTGCGGGCTCCCCTGCGGGCGCCTACGACCCGAACGCCATGACCAGCGTCATGCCGCCGGTCGGCGCGGCCGACGCCACCTCGGTGCTGCCCACGGGGTCTGCCCGGCCCGGAGGGCCGGGGGAAGCGGGGGGCCCCGGGGCCGACCCGACCTCGGTCATGCCGCCCGTGCAGCAGCCGGACGCGCCGCACCCGTGGCAGACGCAGATGGCCGCCGCCCGCGACCGCAACGAGCAGACGCAGATCCAGTACCTCGACCCCGAGGACGACCCGCTGCGCCGCCGGCCCCGGCGCCAGGCGCCGCCGCCGCCGCAGCACCGGCCCCAGCAGCCGCAGCAGTACCGGCAGGGCCCGCCGCAGCAGCAGCCGCAGCAGCCGCAGCAGCCGCAGTACCGCCCGCCGCAGCAGCCCCAGCAGCAGTACGCGCCGCCGCCCCCGCCGCCGCAGCACTACCAGCCGCAGCAGCGCCAGCCCCAGCCTCAGCAGTACCAGCAGCCGCAGCAGCAGCCGCAGTACCGCCAGCCGCAGCAGCCCCAGCAGGCCCCGCCGCAGCCCCCGGCTCCCCGGGAGCCGCGCGAGCCGCGCCGCCGCAGCGCCAACCCGGTGCGGATCCCCGGCCTCGGCTGCCTCAAGGGCTGCCTCGTGCTGATCCTGGTGTTCTTCGTGGCGGGCTGGCTGATCTGGGAGCTGACCCCGCTCCAGGAGTGGGTCGGCACCGGCAAGGGCTGGTGGGACCAGGTGTGGTCGTGGGGCTCCGGCGTCGTCGACTGGGTCACCGGCATCGGGGACGCGGCGGGTTCGTCGGGTTCCCCGGGCTCCGGCACCCCCTGAGACCGGGCCCGTAGCGACGACTACATGGATTTGTCGACATCCAGGGCGTGATTTCGCCCGCAGAAGTGAAGGTCGTCGCGAATCGGGCCCCCTGCCGGCCTCCGAAGCCCACCGGGCCGCGTAGCTTTGGGGCGTACGCCAGCCACTGAGGGAGCAGTCGTGGCACGGAAAATCGGCAGCCGGTACACGGCGCACCAGATCCTGGGGCGCGGCAGCGCGGGCACGGTGTGGCTGGGCGAGGGGCCTGACGGGCCCGTCGCCGTCAAACTCCTGCGCGAGGACCTCGCGTCGGACCAGGAGCTGGTCGGACGCTTCGTCCAGGAGCGCAGCGCCCTGCTCGGCCTGGAGCATCCGCACGTCGTGTCCGTCCGCGACCTCGTCGTGGACGGCAACGACCTCGCCCTCGTCATGGACCTCGTGCGCGGTACGGACCTGCGCACGCGGCTCGACCGCGAGCGCAGGCTGGCCCCCGAGGCGGCCGTGGCGATCGTCGCGGACGTGGCCGACGCACTGGCCGCGGCGCACGCGGCGGGGGTCGTCCACCGGGACGTCAAGCCGGAGAACGTCCTGCTGGACATGCAGGGCCCGCTCGGCCCGGGCGGCTCGCACCCCGCCCTGCTGACCGACTTCGGCGTCGCCAAGCTGATCGACTCCCCCCGGCGGGCCCAGGCCGGCCGGGCCACCGCCCCGACGACCCGCATCATCGGCACCCCGGACTACCTGGCGCCCGAGATCGTCGAGGGCCTGCCCCCGCGCGCGGCCGTGGACATATACGCCCTGGCCACCGTCCTGTACGAGCTCCTGGCCGGGTTCACGCCCTTCGGCGGCGGCCACCCGGGCGCGGTCCTGCGGCGGCATGTGACGGAGACGGTCGTCCCGCTGCCGGGCATCCCCGACGAGCTGTGGCAGCTGATCGTGCAGTGTCTCGCCAAGGCCCCGGCCTCGCGACTGCGGGCCTCGGAGCTGTCGGTCCGGCTGCGGGACCTGCTGCCGATGCTGGCCGGTATGCCGCCGCTGGACGTGGACGAGCCGGACGACGCGGAACCGGAGCCCGTGGTTTCCGAGGAACCCTCCGCCGATCCGGTGCGGCGGCGCGGCGTGGTCCCGCTGGTACCGGGCTCGGCGACCGACTCCAACCGGGACACCCACACCTCGATGCGGGTGCCCGGCCCGGACGAGCTGGCGGGCGGGGCGCTGGGCACGGCCCGCGTGCCGCGCCCGGCCGGCGGGCACCGGCCCGGCTCGGCCCGGCACCGGGCCGAGGCCGCGCGCAAGCGGCGCCTGACCCTGTCCGCGGTCGCGGTGGCCCTGGCCGCCGCGGTCGGCCTGGGCAGCTGGCTGGCCCTGTCCGGGGGCGACGAGCCGAAGCCCCGGCAGGACAACAAGCAGTCGGGCCCCCGCCACCCGTAACCGTCGGCGCGCCCCGTAACCGTCGCCGCGCTGCCGCGGTCGGGACCCTGCCTCCGAACTCCCGCGCGGCGGGCGCGTCCCGTCCGAGCCGCCCAGCCCGGGAGGGGACTACACCGGGGCCAGCTCCGGATGCCAGCGCCGCGCCACGGCCGGGTGGGCGCGGACCCAGCCCTTGAGCTCGTTGCGGCCGTACTCGGCGTGCAGCGGGTTCGACGCGTCGTGCGCGACCCCGGGCGCCGAGCGCAGGTAGTCGCCCGGCACGGTCTCCACCACCGCGTCCAGCCGCGGGTTGTAGAAGAACGGCACCGAGAACCGCTCCACCGCCCCGGGCGGGCTGACCACCCGGTGGTCGGTCGCCGTCAGGTATCCCTCGGTCGCGATCTCCAGCAGCTCGCCCAGGTTCACCACGAAGGCCCCCGGCATCGGCGGCACGTCCACGTAGCCGCCGTCGCGGACCACCTGGAGGCCGCCCACCGAGTCCTGCAGCAGGAGCGTGAGGAAGCCGTAGTCCTTGTGCGCCCCGACGCCCTGGTCGGCGCCGGACGGGGCCGACCCCGGGTAGCGGATCAGCTTGGTGTGCAGGTGGGGGCGGTCGGCGAAGGCCTCGTCGAAGAAGTCTGCCGGTGCGCCGATCGAGACCAGGAGCTCCTGGAGCAGGCGGTGCGCCACCGCCGCCAGGCGGGTCTGCCACTCCAGGACCACCGTGCGCAGCTCGGGCAGGGCCGCCGGCCACTGGTTCGGGCCCTCCAGCCACAGGTACGGCGGGTCGTCCGGGCCCACCACCGGAGCCGGCCGCTCCGCGCCCACGTCCAGCTGGTCGCGCCAGTCCGAGGCCCCGCCGGTCAGCTCGTGCCCGATCCGGGTGTAGCCGCGGAAGTGGGGCGAGTTCAGGTTGCTCACGGCGAGCCGGTCGGCCTCCGGGAGGGCGAAGAAGGCCCGGGTGACCTCCAGGATGCGGGCGCTCTCGGCGGCGGTCACGCCGTGCCCGGTCAGGTGCAGGAAACCGGTGTCCCTGGCTGCCGCGTGCAGCTTCTTCAGGAATTCGGCCCGCTGGGCCGGGTCGTCGGCCTGGGAGAGGTCCAGGACGGGGAGGGAGTGCGCGGACGGCATGACGGCTCCGTTTCGGATGTCACGGGGTCCTGTTCCCCAGAGGTGGCGGGGTCGGCGGGTGGGGCGGGGCCGCCGGCAGGGGTGGTGCCGACGGCCGCTCGGGCCGCGTACAGGACCAAGTCGGATCGGGGTGGATCAGGCTTGGGTTCGGTCCGGCGGCTGACAGCTCGTCGTCGTGACGCGCATGTAGTCCACATGGCGGCGCTTGACGAGGAGAACGGTCATACGGTGAGCGTACGCCCGTGCGACCCATCATCAGAACGGGTGATCCGGCCTGCCCGGACGGGCTTGCCCGCGGACCGGCTACGCTGGACCCGTGGCAGTCGTCGATGTTTCCGAAGAGCTGAAGTCCCTCTCCTCGACCATGGGGTCGATCGAGGCCGTCCTGGACCTCGACAAGCTGAGGGCAGATATCGCCGTGCTCGAGGAGCAGGCCGCCGCGCCGTCCCTGTGGGACGACCCGGAAGCCGCCCAGAAGATCACGAGCAAGCTTTCGCACCTCCAGGCCGAGGTCCGCAAGGCCGAGACCCTGCGCGGGCGCATCGACGACCTCGCGGTGCTCTTCGAGCTCGCCCAGGAGATGGACGACGCGGACACCCTCGCCGAGGCCGAGACGGAGCTCGCGTCCGTGCGCAAGGCGCTGGACGAGATGGAGGTCCGCACCCTGCTCTCCGGCGAGTACGCCGAGCGCGAGGCCCTGGTCAACATCCGTGCCGAGGCCGGCGGCGTCGACGCCTCCGACTTCGCCGAGCGCCTCCAGCGCATGTACCTGCGCTGGGCCGAGCGCCACGGCTACTCCACGGAGATCTACGAGACCTCCTACGCGGAAGAGGCCGGCATCAAGTCGACCACCTTCGTCGTCAAGGCCCCGTACGCCTACGGCACGCTCTCCGTCGAGCAGGGCACCCACCGCCTGGTGCGCATCTCGCCCTTCGACAACCAGGGCCGCCGCCAGACCTCCTTCGCGGGCGTCGAGGTGCTCCCGGTCGTCGAGACCAGCGACCACGTCGAGATCGACGAGTCCGAGCTGCGCGTCGACGTCTACCGCGCCTCCGGCCCCGGCGGCCAGGGCGTCAACACCACCGACTCGGCCGTGCGCATCACGCACATCCCGACCGGCATCGTCGTCTCCTGCCAGAACGAGCGCTCGCAGATCCAGAACAAGGCCAGCGCCATGAACGTCCTCCAGGCCAAGCTGCTGGAGCGGCGCCGCCAGGAGGAGCAGGCCAGGATGGACGCCCTCAAGGACGGCGGCAGCTCCTGGGGCAACCAGATGCGCTCCTACGTCCTGCACCCGTACCAGATGGTCAAGGACCTGCGCACGGAGTTCGAGGTCGGCAACCCGCAGGCGGTCCTCGACGGCGAGATCGACGGCTTCCTGGAGGCCGGCATCCGCTGGCGCAAGCAGCAGGAGCAGACCGCGTAAGGCGCTGCGCGCACGCACGGAACACCGGAAGGGCCCGGACACCTCGACAGGTGTCCGGGCCCTTCCGCATGGTTCGTGATCGGTACGCGGCGCGGGCACCGACGAGCACCGGCGCCGCTCCCGCCAGGACAGTGCCTCCTAGGCGGTCTGCTGGGCCACCAGCACCAGAGCTGCCACGAGGACCACCATGAGCACGATGAGAGCCACGGGGTTCAGGCCGGAGAAGGGGCCCTCCTGCTGGAGGCGCTCCCGGTTCGCCCGGCACACCGGGCAGCGGCCCTGGCTGACGGGTGCGGCGCAGTTCGCGCACACGAGCCGGTCATATGTCATGCGCTCCTCCTCTCGTCCCCTCGGTCATCCTTCGTGCCTATAACGGCACGGGGAACCGGAGCGTTCCCCCTACCACTGTGCCAGCTTCGCCGACATTCGGCGCGGCCCGTCCGGGCAATCGCGGTCCGGACCCTCCGGGACCGTGGGATAAAGCGGACAACTCCGGATGCCGGGTCCACACCTCGCGCCCGTTCGCGTATGGTCACGCACACCTACTCCCGGCGACCGTGGTGCACCCGTGATCCGATTCGACAGCGTCTCCAAGTCCTACCCGAAGCAGAGCCGTCCCGCACTCAGAGAAGTCTCCCTCGACATCGCCAAGGGCGAGTTCGTCTTCCTGGTCGGCTCGTCCGGCTCCGGCAAGTCCACGTTCCTGCGCCTCATCCTGCGCGAGGAGCGGGCCAGCCACGGCCAGGTGCACGTCCTGGGCAAGGACCTCGCCAAGCTCTCCAACTGGAAGGTCCCGCAGATGCGGCGCCAGCTGGGGACCGTCTTCCAGGACTTCCGCCTGCTGCCCAACAAGACGGTGGCCGAGAACGTGGCCTTCGCCCAGGAGGTCATCGGCAAGCCCAGGGGCGAGATCCGCAAGGCCGTCCCGCAGGTCCTGGAACTGGTCGGCCTGGGCGGCAAGGAAGAGCGCATGCCCGGCGAGCTCTCCGGCGGTGAGCAGCAGCGCGTGGCAATCGCCCGCGCCTTCGTCAACCGCCCGGCGCTGCTGATCGCGGACGAGCCCACCGGCAACCTCGACCCCCAGACCTCCGTCGGGATCATGAAGCTGCTGGACCGGATCAACCGGACCGGCACCACCGTGATCATGGCGACGCACGACCAGCAGATCGTCGACCAGATGCGCAAGCGCGTCATCGAACTCGAACAGGGCCGACTCGTGCGCGACCAGTCGCGCGGCGTCTACGGCTACCAGCACTGAAAGGCCCCCCAGAGTCATGCGCGCCCAGTTCGTCATGTCCGAGATCGGCGTCGGCCTCCGCCGCAATCTCACCATGACCTTCGCGGTCATCATCTCGGTGGCCCTGTCACTGGCCCTGTTCGGCGGTTCCCTGCTCATGAGCGAGCAGGTGGGCAGGATGAAGGGCTACTGGTACGACAAGGCCAACGTCTCGATCTACCTCTGCAACAAGCAGGACGCCCAGGAGGCCGGCGAGGCCGCCGCCAGCAGTGCGGGAGGCGGCGCGGGAGGCGTGGCCACCTGCCGCAAGGGCGCCGTGACCGAAGAGCAGAAGAAGCAGATCGAGTCCGAGCTCAAGGCGATGTCCCTGGTCAAGTCGGTGACGTACGAGTCGGCCGACGAGGCGTACAAGCACTACCAGGAGCAGTACGGCCACACCGCCCTGGCCTCCTCCATCACCCCCGACCAGATGCAGGAGTCCTTCCGGGTCAAGCTCAAGAACCCGGAGAAGTACAAGGTGGTCACCTCCGCCTTCGCGGGCCGCGACGGCATCCACACCGTCGACGACCAGCGCCAGGCGATCGACGACCTCTTCCGGATCCTCAACTACCTCAACATGGCGGCCGTGGGCATCATGGCGATCATGCTGATCGTGGCGCTGCTGCTGATCGTCAACACCGTGCGCGTCTCGGCGTTCAGCCGCAGGCGGGAGACCGGGATCATGCGGCTCGTCGGTGCCTCCAGCTTCTACATCCAGGTCCCCTTCATCATGGAGGCCGCCGTCGCCGGGCTCATCGGCGCGCTCTTCGCCTGCGCCATGCTCGTCTCCGGCCAGTACTTCGTGATCGACCACGGCGTCGGCCTGCGGGACAAGATCCAGCTCATCGACTTCATGGGCTGGGGATCGGTGCTGGCCAAGCTCCCCTACGTGCTCTTCATCGGCCTCCTGATGCCCTCCATGGCCGCCTTCATCGCTCTGCGCAAGTACCTGAAGGTGTGACAAGCGCCCCGCCAGCGGTCCGGCCAACCATCCGTACCGGCGCGGGCCTTGTCCTAGACTCGGCGCCATGCTGGGCTTGCCGAGTGTCCCCGCCTTCTGTCTCCGGCCCCGCGACCCACGTCGCGGGGCCGTTTTGACGTTAACCTTCGTCGCCGTCGTCGCCGTGGGCGCGTTCACCGGCTGCTGGGACCGTGAGGACGGCGCGGCGGCCGCCGCCCGTAGCGACGCCCCCGCCCCCGGGGCCCCGCGCGCCGAGGGCACCGCGGACCGCGAGGCGGTCGCCCGCGCCGCAGCCGAGGCCGTCGCCGAGGGCAAGTCCGGCAAGAAGGCCGCGCAGGAGGTCGTCAGCCGCAGCGGCGACCGCTGGGGCACCGTCTACGACCGGGGCGAGTACGCCGCCTTCGCCGAGGGCCTCGACGGGCACTGGACCGGTGTCGGGGTCTGGGCCGTGCGCGCCCAGGACGGCATGATCACCGTCGACGGGGTCCAGCCCGGCGGCCCGGCCGCCCGGGCCGGCCTGCGCGCCGGGGACCGGCTGCTGAGCGTGGACGGGCACGCCGTGACCGGGCTGGCCGTGGCCGACGTGGTCGCGCTGCTGCGCGGCACCGCCGGCACCCCCGTCGTGCTGAACCTGAGCCGTGACGGCGCCGACCTCACCGAGACCGTCCTGCGCGAGCGGCTGAGCGCCGAGCCGGTGACCGTACGGCAGCTCGCCGGCGACGTCACCGTCATCAAGGTCACCTCCTTCACCCGCGGGTCGGGCGAGCGGGTCAGGGCGGCCGTCCGGGCCGCCCCGGCCGGCGGCGGGGTCCTGCTCGACCTGCGCGGCAACCGCGGCGGGCTGGTCGCCGAGGCCGTCACGGCCGCCTCGGCCTTCCTGGACGGCGGGCTCGTGGCGACGTACGACGTACGGGGTGAGCAGCGCGTCCTGAACGCGGACCCGGGCGGGGACACGACCCGGCCGCTGGTGGCCCTCGTCGACGGCGGCACGATGAGCGCCGCCGAGCTGGTCACGGGCGCGCTCCAGGACCGCGGCCGGGCGGTGGCGGTGGGCAGCAGGACCTTCGGCAAGGGATCGGTGCAGATGCCGACCGAGCTGCCGGACGGCTCGGTGGCCGAGCTGACCGTGGGCACCTACCGCACACCGGCGGGTCGCAGCCTGGACGGCGGCGGCATCACCCCGGACGTGCCGGCGGGCGAGCGGGCCGAAGAGCGGGCCGTCACGGTATTGGGTGGCCTCGGGGTGGGTCCGTAGTGCGAAAATGACCGCACTATGGCTAAGGAAAAAGGGCGCAAGCTGATCGCCCAGAACAAGAAGGCGCGGCACGACTACACGATCCTCGACACCTACGAGTGCGGTCTCGTGCTCACCGGTACCGAGGTCAAGTCCCTGCGCCAGGGCCGGGCCTCCCTGGTGGACGGCTTCGTGTCGGTGGAGAGCCGGGAGGCCTGGCTCTACAACGTCCACGTGCCGGAGTACAGCCAGGGCACCTGGACGAACCACAGCGCCCGGCGCAAGCGCAAGCTCCTCATGCACCGGGAGGAGATCGACAAGCTGGAGCGCAAGGCGGAGGAGTCGGGCCACACGATCGTGCCCCTCTCGCTGTACTTCAAGGACGGCCGCGCGAAGGTCGAGATCGCGCTGGCGAAGGGCAAGAAGGAGTACGACAAGCGGCAGACGATGCGGGAGAAGCAGGACACCCGCGAGACGAACCGGGTGATCTCGGCCATCCGTCGCAAGCAGCGCGGCACGGTTTAATCACCTGGCACGCGGTGGTCCACTTCGCGTACCATGGCGTCAGCACCGCCCCCCGGGGTGGAGCACATTGTTAAAAAAACATGGGGATGATCGGTTTCGACAGCGGATGTCGATGCAGGGGAAGCGAGCCGAGGAAGCGGCAATGATCTCGCTAACCACATGTCGCAAAAAATAATCGCCAACTCCAAGAGCGATAACTCCCGCTTCACCCTCGCTGCCTAATAACAGTGAGCTGAAGCCTCTGTGAGGAGCGTCAGCCCGGAAGTGGTCCCGGTCCGGATCCTGGCGTCAACAAGGGATCTAAACCTCTAGCCCCGGTCACGGGGGTTGGAGGGAAATCAAACAGTGACTGAGCCCGTCGGAGACTTGTCCGTGTGATCTCCGGGGCCGAGAAAAGCGCAGCGGACTGCGCTCGGAGAAGCCCTGCTTCTGCACCGTTGGACGCGGGTTCGATTCCCGCCATCTCCACTCATCCCATGTGGGCGAAGGCCCCCTGACCTGCGAAAAATCTCGCCAGGTCAGGGGGCCTTCGTCATGCGGGAGCACGACGGGAGCACCGCCCTTCGCTGTTGGCGGTGATGACCTCGATGTGGCAACGCGGCTTCTGAACGCCTCGTTCGATGCGCACGTCCGCCGTCAGCAGGGGGACGTCCAGTGCCTCGGCGAGGGCGACGTACGCGGCGTCGTAGGCGGAGAGGTTGGCGTACAGCTTTCGGATCCGGGGGAGCAGGGGGCCCGTCTCGTGCCGCTGTACGCGCAGCCCCTGGTAGGTCTTGAAGTGCTCGTCGAGGCTCGCGGGGGCGATCTTGGAGCCGCGTGCCAGACCCAGAAGGGCGGAGGCGATCTCAGTGTCCAGCAGGTAGGGAGCGCCGAGCAGGTCTTCCTCGCCGATGCGCCGGCGGGCAGCGGCACCCCGGGAGCCCCTGTCCGTGAGGAACAGGACCAGGGCGGAGGAGTCCACGACGATCAACGGCCCGCCCTGCCCGCGTCGATGGCGTCGAGGACGTCCTGGATGTCGATGTCCTCCGTGGCGTAGCGCTCGGCCCGGTCGGCCATTTCGGCGAGCGTGGGCTGGGTGGCGTCTCGGGTGACGAGGCTGAGCAGGTAGCTCTGGAGTGACTGTCCGGCCTCGGCGGCCCGGACCTTTATGCGGCGGGCGATCTCATCGGGGACTTCCCGGATCGTGAACGCAGTCATGACTGCATTTTATCGTCGATGCAGTCACTTTGCAGTCAATCCGGTCCTGGTCTCCTGGTCTCCTGGACTGCGGGGCCTTCGTCGTGGACGAAGCGTCCCGCGTGACGGTGGGTGCGGCGGTAGCGTGGGACCCACTCCTGAGCGGAGCCCGACCGAGGAGGACACGTGAGTACGCCGAGCCCCGCCGAAGGCGGGCCGCTGATCCCCATGCCGGAACTCACGCCTGCCGCTCTGCGCGAGGCTGTCGCCAAGATCGCTCCCAGCCGTGTGCCCGACTTGACGCAGCACCTCTTCGAGGCCACGACGAGTGCCCAGCAGGCGCAGTCCCTGGCCCCGTTGCGCGCCTTCATCCACTCCTGGGCCGTCTTCGTGGAGATCGAACGCCATCCCCGCCGGGCGGCACGCCTCCACGCCCTGGAACGGTTGGTCCAGGAGGGGGCGGACGATCCGGCGTCCGCGCTGGCGGAGATCCAGCAGATCCTCGACAAGGCCGAGGCCGAGACCGGCCTGTGAGCGACTGGACCTGGGACTACAACACCGACGACCACGCCCACGTGACCGGCGGCCTCCCGCCCGGTGTGATCGCGGAGGTCGAGCGCATCGCCACCGAACTGGCAGCGCTGGGGCGCGATGCGGAAACCGTCGGCCGTCCCACGGGAAGGTCGGGCGGCCTCCGCGAATTCGACATTCTCGGTGGCCGCGGCTTCATCAGCTTCCTGGCCGTGCCCCGGCACGAGTGCATCTACGTCTGCCGGGTCACCTGGTGCGAGTGACGTCGGTGTCGGCCGGCATGTGAGGCCTCCCTCCGCGAGGGTACGGGCCTGTGCGCGGGCCGGGCCCCCGGCCGTGCGGCCGGGGGCCCGTATCAGGCGCGGGTGGGGATCAGCAGAACGGGACCTTGTTGAGGTTCAGGGCGTAGCGGGCGGCGATCCAGCCGCTGCCGTCGGCGAGCTTGTACCAGATCGAGTTGCCGTCGACCTTCTGGCCGTTGACCTTGCACTGGAGGGCGACGACCGAGCCGGACTTGAGCTTGCCCTTCTGCGCGTACTTCGTGCCGGGGCCGGAGCGGACGCCGAGGCCCTTGCCGGGGGAGACGATCTTGGCCTTGGGGTGCTGGTGGTGGTCCTTGCCCTTGCCGCCACCGCACTTGCAGTCACCGGGCTTGCCGGGCTTGCCCGTGTCACCCTTCGGTCCCTTGGGGCCCTGCGGGCCGGCCGGGCCCGGCTTGCCGGTGTGGCCCTTCGGCCCCTGCGGGCCTGCGGGGCCGGGCTTGCCGGTGTGGCCCTTCGGTCCCTGGGGGCCCTGCGGTCCGGGCTTGCCGTCGTGGCCCTTGGGGCCCGGCTTGCCGGTCTCGCCCTTGTGGCCCTGCGGACCGCGGGGGCCTTCCGGTCCGCGCGGGCCGGCGGGGCCGGTGTCGCCCTTCGGGCCGCCCGCTGGGCCCGGCTCGCCCTGCGGGCCGCGGGGGCCGGCGGGTCCCGGCTTGCCGTCGTGGCCCCTCGGCCCGCGCTTGCCGGTGTCTCCCCTGTCCCCCTTGTCGCCCTTGTCTCCCTTCTCGCCCTTGTCCCCCTTGTCTCCCTTGGGGCCGGGGCGCCCGGGCTTGCCGTGGTGGCCCGGCTTGCCGTCGTCGCCCTTGTCTCCCTTGGGCCCGGTCACCGGGGTGGTGACGGCGAACAGGGCGGGCGCCGCCTCGTCCGTCGACCACTCGCCGCCGTGCAGGGTGCTGCCCTGCGGCGCGTCCGCGTCCACCCGCAGGTCGACACCCAGCCGGGTCTGCTCGTTCGAGCGGAAGACGAACCCGGAGCGGCTTGCGGCATCGCACGTCAGCCGGCGGGCGTCGGCCGAGCGCGTGCACGGGACCGAGGAGCGCTGCCCGTCCCAGTAGAAGCGGGCCTCGGGGAAGGTCGTACGGTCCGGCGCGGTGATCCGGAAGGTGCTGCTGACGGCCTGGTCGGCGCCGTTGGCGGCCGCGATGACGACGCGGCCCGTCCCGCCGGGAGCGATCGAGGGTACGTACGGCTGGAAGAACCGGATGTTCGACGAGTCGGCGGCGGCCGGTACGGCCGGTGCCAGGCAGGCGGCGGTGACGGCTGCGACGAACAGGGCCGCGGGCACGGAACGGGAAGCAGGCACGGGTAGTTCCTCCGCAAAGGGAAGGGCGCTGGGGGAAAGCACCCCCAGTTATTGCGGATTCCGACCGGCGGTCGTGCGTACCACGCGGAGACGATCACTCGGCCGCCGGATCGATCGGCCTGTCAGGGCGATCGCCAGGGCGATCAGCGCGGCCGCCGCCGGCACCGCGTACGCGGCGGCCGGACCCGCGTCCTCCACCACCCGGCCCGAGCTCGCCGCGCCCACCGCGATGCCCGTGAAGATGGCGGTCACCGCCAAGGTCATGCCCTCGTTCAGCCGGCCCTCCGGGGTGCGGGCGTGGACCTGCGACATCGCCGTGACCATCGTCGGGGCCGTGGCCATGCCGGCCAGCAGCAGGGCGCCCGCCAGGGCGGTCACCGAGCCGGTGGCCGCCGCGGCCCACGGCAGGGCCATCGAGGCGGCCAGGGCGCACACGCAGGCCGTCAACGAGCGGGCGCGCACGGTGCCGTAGAGCAGGCCGGCCGCGCAGGAACCCGCCGCCTGGAGGGCCAGGACCAGACCGGAGGCGGCGCCCAGGCCGTGGAGGTCGAGGTAGGCGATCGAGGCGACCTCCATCGAGCCGAAGACCACACCCGTGGCGAGGAAGAGCGGCAGCAGCGGGCCGAGGGTGCGCAGCGGTGAGCCCTTCCGGGGCGCCGCGGCCACCGGGGGCTGCGTGGCGCGGCAGGAGGTGAACACCAGCATCCCGGTGAGCAGCAGGGCCGCGCCGACGAGGGTGCCCGCCTCGGGGAAGACGGCGCTGCAGAGGAAGGCCGCCAGGACCGGCCCGAGCATGAAGCACAGCTCGTCCGCGGCCTGTTCGAAGGACATCGCCGTGTGGTGGGCGGCGGGGGAGTCGCGCAGCAGGTGCGTCCAGCGGGCGCGGGACATGCCGCCGATGTTGGGGGTGGTGGCGGTCGCGGCGTACGAGGCGAAGAGCGTCCAGGCGGGAGCGCCGCTGCGGACGCAGGCGATCAGGGCCAGCGAGCCGAGGACCGCGATCAGGGTGGCCGGCACGGCGATCCGGGCCTGGCCGTGGCGGTCGATCAGGCGGGCCGTCCAGGGCGCCACCACCGCCGTGGCCGCCAGGCCGGTCGCCGTGACCGCACCGGCGAGCGCGTACGAGCCCCGCTGGCCGGCGATCATCATGACCGCGCTGATCCCGAACATGCCCATCGGGAGGCGGGCGATGAGGTTCCCGGCGGTGAACCCCCGGGTGCCGGGCAGGGCGAACAGCCGGCGGTAGGGGCCGGGCGCCCGCCCGACGGCACGGCGGGGGGCGGCGGGGGCGACGGCGGGGGAGGGGGCGGTGATGACGAGGGTGCTGCCGGTGACGGTCATGAGGGGCATGGGTCCACCCTCGGCCGGGGCGGGCTGCGCCGTCCAACACCTGTTCCGAGGCCATTCACCCGCTCCTGTTGTTAGTCTCCGGGGGTGAATCCCCGTGACGTGGAACCCCGGCTGCTGCGCGGCTTCGTCGCCGTCGCCGAGGAACTGCACTTCACCCGTGCCGCCGCCCGCCTGTACGTCGCCCAGCAGGCGCTGAGCAGGGACGTGCGGCGCCTCGAACAGACCCTGGCGGCCACGCTGTTCGTCCGCACCACCCGCGCCGTCGAGCTGACCCCTGACGGACACCGGCTGCTGCCCCTGGCCCGGCGCGTGCTGCGCGCGCACGAGGAGCTGGCCGGCGCCTTCGCAGCCGTGGCCGCGGCCGGTGCGGCGCCCCGGCCGCTCCTCGTCGACCTGAACACCGACGGCCCCGGCACCGCGCGCACCGTGCTGGAACGGGCCCGCGAACTCGCCCCTGACTGCGAACTGATGGCCCGCTTCGAGAGCGGGCTCACCCACGCCGCCGCCGAGGTCGCGGCCGGCCGGCTCGACGTCGCCTTCGGATACGCCGACGGGCTCGACCCCGTACTGCGGGCGCCGCTCGCGCAGCGGCCCGTCCGGTACGAGCCGCTCGCCGTGCTGCTGCCCGAGGGGCACCCCCTGGCCGCGGGGGAGTCCGTACCGCTGGACGCGCTGGCGGGGGAGACCGTCTACGCGGGCGCCGGGAACCCGCGCACGCTGGAGTGGACGGGCCTGGCGCGCGAGCTGTTCGCCGGGCGGGGGATCCTGATGGCGCCGCCCGCACCGGTCGCGATGGGCATGGACGAATTCCGCCGGGTCATGGTCAAGACCGGCAATCCGGTGCTGGCGACCGTGGGCTTCCTCCAGATGCCGGGGTGCGTGAAGCTGCCGCTGACCGATCCGGTGCCGCTGTCACCGCTGTCGATGGTGTGGCGCAAGGGTTTCGGCCACCCCGGGCTGGACGCCCTGCGGACCGCGGCCGCCGGACTGGCGGCCGAGCGGGGCTGGCTCGTGCCGCCGGCCGGGAGCTGGCTGCCCGCCCCGCTCACACACGGCCCGGGCGGCGGGTGAGAGCAAGGTTTCCCGGCGGTCATCCGGCGGGGACCGGGGCCGAAACGCGCCCTTCCTACTGTCGGTCCCACGGACGCGACAGCTGTGGAGGCGTGTGATGACCGGTACCGCACCGCGCAAGGGGGGCCGCTGGATCGAGCAGTGGGATCCCGAGGACGAGACCTTCTGGAAGGAGACCGGGGAGCGGGTCGCCCGCCGCAACCTGCTGTACTCCGTGCTCTCCGAGCACATCGGATTCTCCATCTGGTCCCTCTGGTCCGTGATGGTCCTCTTCATGGGCCCCCAGTACGGCATCGACCCGGCCGGGAAGTTCTTCCTGATCGCGACCGCCACCTTCGTGGGCGCCCTGGTGCGCGTGCCCTACACCTTCGCCGTCGCCCGCTTCGGCGGCCGGAACTGGACGGTCTTCAGCGCGCTGCTGCTGCTCGCCCCGACGGTCGCCGCGATCGTCGTGATGGAGCCCGGGACCTCGTACGGGACCTTCCTGCTCGTCGCCGCCCTCACCGGCGTCGGCGGCGGCAACTTCGCCTCGTCCATGACCAACATCAACGCCTTCTTCCCGCTGCGCAAGAAGGGCTGGGCGCTCGGCCTGAACGCCGGCGGCGGCAACATCGGCGTGCCCGTCGTCCAACTGGCCGGCCTGCTCGTCATCGCCACCGCCGGAGCCGGCCACCCCCGGCTGCTGCTGGGCGCCTACATCCCGCTGATCGTGATCGCCGCGGTGCTGGCCGCCGTACGGATGGACAACCTGGTGCCCGTCCGCAACGACACCGGCGCGGTGCGCGAGGCCCTGAAGGACGCCCACACCTGGATCATGTCGTTCCTCTACATCGGGACGTTCGGGTCCTTCATCGGCTACAGCTTCGCCTTCGGACTGGTCCTGCAGACCCAGTTCGGGCGCACCCCGCTCCAGGCCGCATCGCTGACCTTCATCGGGCCCCTGCTCGGCTCGCTGATCCGGCCGGTGGGCGGGGCGCTGGCGGACCGCTTCGGCGGGGCGCGCATCACCCTGGCCACGTTCGTCGCGATGGCCGCGGCGACCGGGGTGGTCGTGTTCGCCTCGCAGCGGTCCTCGCTGCCGGTCTTCCTCGTCGGCTTCGTCGCCCTGTTCGTGCTGAGCGGGCTCGGCAACGGCTCGACGTACAAGATGATCCCGGGCATCTTCCAGGCCAAGGCATTGGCGCGCGGCATGAGCGGCGAGAGCGCGGCGGCGTACGGCCGGCGGCTCTCCGGAGCCTCCATGGGCCTGATCGGCGCGGTCGGCGCGCTCGGCGGCCTGGGCATCAACCTGGTCTTCCGGGAGGCGTTTCGCACCTCCGGATCCGGCACGACGGCCTTCGTCACCTTCCTCGGCTTCTACGCCCTGTGCTGCGCGGTGACGTGGGCGGTATACCTTCGCCGACCGGCGGCCCCCGTGATCCACACCGCCGAGGCCCCCGCGAAACCCCAGCTCACGTCGGTGTAACCGGGGCGAAATACGGGTGAACCGAGTCCGACACGCCGAGTTGACAGGCTCGGTCCACCCGTACCGCCCCCATGCGTCAGTAGGCAGGTCACGATGGAAGACAGCAACCCCCGCCCGCTCGCGGGCTTCACCGTCGGGGTCACCGCCGCCCGGCGCGCGGACGAACTCATCGCGCTGCTGCGGCGGCGCGGCGCGTCGGTGCTGCACGCGCCGGCGCTGCGGATCGTCCCGCTCGCCGACGACAGCGAACTGCTGGCCGCCACCAAGGAGCTGATCGGCTGCCCGCCCGACGCGGTCGTCGCCACCACCGCCATCGGCTTCCGCGGCTGGGTCGAGGCCGCCGACGGCTGGGGGATCGGCGAGGAACTCCTTCGGACGCTGCGCTCCACCGAACTGCTGGCCCGCGGCCCGAAGGTGAAGGGCGCCATCCGGGCCGCCGGGCTCGTGGAGGAGTGGTCCCCCCGGTCGGAATCGCTCGCCGAGGTACTGGACCGGCTGCTGTCGGCCGGGGTCGCCGGCCGGCGGATCGCGCTCCAGCTGCACGGGGAGCCGCTGCCCGGCTTCGTCGAGGCGCTCAAGGCCGGCGGGGCCGAGGTGGTCGTGGTCCCGGTGTACCGGTGGATGCCGCCGCAGGACCTCGCCCCGCTGGACCGGCTGCTGGAGGCGATCGTCGGCGGCGCGGTGGACGCCGTCAGCTTCACCTCGGCCCCGGCGGCCGCCTCACTGCTGTCCCGCGCCGCAGAGCGGGGGATGCGGGAGGCCGTGCTCGGCGCGCTGCGCGGCGGGCCGCTGTCCGCGTGCGTCGGACCGGTGACCGCGCTGCCGCTCCAGGCACTCGGCGTGGACACGGTCCAGCCGGAGCGCTTCCGGCTGGGCCCGCTGGTGCAACTGCTCTGCCAGGAGCTGCCCGGCCGGGCCCGGGTACTGCCGGTCGCCGGGCACCGGATGGAGATCCGGGGGCACGCGGTCCTCCTCGACGCGGAACTGCGGCCGGTGCCGCCCGCCGGGATGGCCCTGCTGCACGCCCTGGCGCGGCGGCCCGGCTGGGTGGTGGCCCGCGCGGAACTGCTGCGGGCACTGCCGGGGGCCGGCCGCGACGAACACGCCGTGGAGACGGCGATGGCCCGGCTGCGGGCGGCGCTGGGGGCGCCGAACCTCATCCAGACGGTGGTCAAGCGCGGCTACCGGCTGTCGCTGGACGCCGGCGGCGACGACAAGTACGGGGAGTTCCCGCAGGACGCGGCGGTGACGGCCAGGGGAGTCCTGGGCTAGCGTGCCGGGATGATCTTTGACGGGGTGGAGATGAGGGGCGTCGCACCGGACGACGCCGCGGGACTGGCCGAGGCGTTCGTGCGGAACCGGGCGAACATGGCGCCGACCGAGCCGGTCCGGCACGAGGCCTTCTACACGGAGGCCGGCCAGCGGGAGCGCATCGAGCAGCAGCTTCAGTCCCGGGACGCCGGGCTGCTGCTGCCGTACGTGTTCGTGGACCTGACGAGCGGCGCGGCGCTGGGCACCATCAACCTCGGCAACATCCAGCACGGGCCGCTGAGCAGCGGCGGGCTCGGCTACTGGGTGGACGAGGCCTGCCGCGGCAAGGGGCTCGCCACGGCCGCCGCCCAAGAGGTCTGCCGGATCGCCCGCGACGAGCTGGGGCTGCACCGGGTCGAGGCCGGGACCCTGGTCGACAACCTGGCCTCGCAGCGGGTGCTGGCCAAGGCGGGCTTCGAGCAGTACGGACTCGCACCGCGCTACCTGCACATCAACGGCGCCTGGCGCGACCACCGCCTCTTCCAGCGCATCCTGCACGACCACCCGCCGGCGGACCGGTAGCCGATCGGCCGTTCCCGCCCCGCCGGCGTCCGAGCAGAGGGCAGCTCCTCCCCGCGGTGGACCGGGGGAGGGGGCCGGGGGGAGGGGCCGGGGCGCAGACCCGGCAACGGCGCGGAGGCACCGGTTCGGGGGCTTCCCCAGCGGGCAGCGTACGGGCACTCTGGACAGGCGCCCGACGACGCGAGGCGGTGACGGACATGCGGTTCGACTCCGGGCGGGTCTGCCTGGACCTGGTGGCCACCTTCGCCCCGCACGAGGGGATCCCGGACGGCGACGAGCTGCGGCTGTGGCTCGCCGGGGCCGGGCTCGTGCCCGACCGGACGCCGCTGGCCCGGGTGGGCGCCGACTGGGCCGCATCCTTCCGCGCCCTGCGCGCCGACGTGGAGACCCTCGTACGGGCGGAGCTGTCCGGGAGCGAGCCCGACGAGGGCGCCCTGGCCCGGGTCAACGCGCTGGCCGCCGGACCACCCCCGGGCCTGTGCGCCGTACGGGACCAGGAAGGGCACCTCGTGCGGGAGCTGTGCGGCGGCGTGGAATGCGGCGCGCTGCTCGCGGCCGTCGCCCGGGACGCCGTCGAGCTGCTGACCGACCCCGGCGACCGGGCCCTGCTGCGTGCCTGCGCGGGCGACGGCTGCACCCGCGTCTACCTGGACACCTCCCGGGGCCACCGCCGCCGGTGGTGTTCCAGCGAGCTGTGCGGCAACCGCGAACGCGTCGCCCGCCACCGCCGACGGCTCCTGGCGTCCGGATCCCGGTAGCCGGCGTATCACCGGGCGAGACCCGTTCCGGAACGGGCGTGCGCACAGGGGGCCGCTTCGCGTACGGTTGACGGTCGCCCATGCACGTCAGAAGGGGGCCTTGGTGGCCGCGCAGGATGCCGCTGTCGACAGCACGGCGGATTCCGTCCGCGATCGGGAGATCGCGGTCGAGCAGACGCATCTCGACCAGGTGTACCGACGCCTCGAGGAGAAGATCCACGAGGCCGAGTTCCTCATGAACGACGCCGCCCAGCGCGGCCAGGTCGGCACCCCCGGAGCCCTCGCCGAGCGCGACGCGCAGGTCTTCCGGGCCGGCATCCACCTGAACCGGCTGAACAACGAGTTCGAGGACTTCCTCTTCGGCCGCATCGACCTGGTGCTCGGCAAGGACGGCGAGCGCGGCCCGGACGGCGCGTACACCTCCGTCGAGCCCGCCGACGAGGCCATCCGCGAGGACCTCACGGCCGACATCGCCGAGACGCTGCACATCGGCCGCATCGGAGTCCTGGACTCCGACTACGCGCCGCTGGTCATCGACTGGCGCGCACCGGCCGCCGCACCCTTCTACCGGTCCACGCCCAAGGAGCCCGGCCGTGTCGTGCGCCGCCGCGTCATCCGCTCCAAGGGCCGCAGGGTACTGGGCGTCGAGGACGACCTGATGCGCCCCGAGGTCACCGCGTTCCTCGACGGCCGCGAGCTCCCCGCCATCGGCGACGGCGCCCTCATGGCCGCGCTCGGGCGGGCCCGCACGCACTCCATGCGCGACATCGTCTCCTCCATCCAGGCCGAGCAGGACCTGGTCATCCGGGCCCCCGCCGCCTCCGTCGCCGAGGTCGCGGGCGGCCCCGGCACCGGCAAGACCGCCGTCGCCCTGCACCGCGCCGCCTACCTCCTCTACCAGAACCGGCGCCGCTACTCCGGCGGCATCCTCATCGTCTCCCCGACCCCGCTGCTCGTCGCCTACACCGAGGGCGTGCTGCCCTCCCTCGGCGAGGAGGGCCAGGTCGCCATCCGGGCGCTCGGCTCGCTGGTCGACGGCGCCGAGGCGACCACCTACGACGACCCGGCCGTGGCCCGGATCAAGGGCTCCTCCCGGATGCGGTCGGTCCTGCGCAAGGCCGTGCGCGGCACCCTGGAGCTCGGCGGCGACCGGGGCCCCGCGCCCGACCGGCTGCGCGTGGTGGCCTTCGGCCGCCGCCAGGAGCTGGAGGCCGCCGAGCTGAACCGGATCCGGCAGAACGTGCTCGGCGGCACCGCCCCCGTGAACCTGCTGCGCCCGCGCGCCCGCAAGCTGCTGCTCGACGCCCTGTACGCGAAGACCGGCGCCGCCGGCCGGCACAGCGACCCGGAACTCGCCGCCGAGCTGCGCTCCGCGTTCGACGAGGACATCTCCACCGAGGACGCGTTCATCGACTTCCTCGACGCCTGGTGGCCCGAGCTGACCCCGCGCCGGGTGCTCGCCGCGATGGCCGACGAGCGGCTGCTCGGCCGCTGGTCGCGCCGCGACCTCAACCCGCGCGAGACCCGTCGGCTGGCCCGCTCGCTGCGCCGGGTGGGCCCGGACGGCAAGGGCCCCCTCTCGGTGCACGACGTGGCGCTGCTCGACGAGCTCCAGCAGCTCCTCGGCGCCGCCGCCCGGCCGAGGCGGAAGCGGGAGATGGACCCGCTGGACCAGCTCAGCGGGCTGGAGGAGCTGATGCCGACCCGCGAGGAGACCCAGTGGGAGCGGGCCGAGCGGCTCGCGGCGGAGCGCACCGAGTACGCGCACGTCATCGTGGACGAGGCGCAGGACCTGACGCCGATGCAGTGGCGGATGGTGGGCCGCCGGGGCCGGCACGGCACCTGGACGGTCGTCGGCGACCCGGCGCAGTCCTCCTGGACGGATCCGGAGGAGGCGGCCGCCGCCCGCGACGAGGCCCTGGGGTCCCGGCCGCGCCGGCGCTTCACCCTCACGGTCAACTACCGCAACCCGGCCGAGGTCGCCGAGGTCGCCTCACGGGTGCTGCGCCTGGCGATGCCCGGGATGGAGCCGCCGTCGGCGGTGCGCTCCACGGGCCTCCAGCCGCGGTTCACCGCCGCCGACGGCGACCTGGGCGCCGTGGTGCGGGAGGAGACCCGGCGGCTGCTGGAGCAGGTCGACGGCACGGTGGGCGTGGTCGTGGCCATGGACCGGCGTGCCGAGGCCGCAGGCTGGCTCGCCGACCTGGGCGAACGGGCCGTGGCCCTGGGCAGCCTGGAGGCCAAGGGCCTGGAGTACGACGCCACGGTGGTCGTCTCCCCGGCGGAGATCGCGCAGGAGTCCCCGGCGGGCCTGCGGGTGCTGTACGTGGCACTGACCCGTGCCACGCAGCAGCTGACGGTGGTCTCCGCCGAAGAGGACAAGCCGGACGCCGCGGGTGTCCCCGAGCTGCTCCTGCCGTAGCCGCCGCTCGGACGGCTCCCACGTCCCGCACGGCTCCCACGTCCCGGACGGGCCGTCCGGGGGGCTGGGAGCCGCGTACGGCCGTATGGGCCGCGGCCAGGCGCGTGGTCCCCGGAAGCCGTGCCCGAGCAGGGGGATCACATTCGGCGATCCTTTGTTAGCCTGGGTACGGCACCGACTCGATCCAAGCCCCCGGGCCCAACCTTCGTCGCTCAGAGCGACCACTTGCCGCGAGGCGAGCATGGCGGGTCGGTGTCATGAACGTATGCACAACCAGGTCCGCGCCCTCCACCTGTGGGGGGCGCGGACCTGTTTTGTATGACCCCGCCATTCCGAACCCCCTTCATATCTCGTATGGTGGAAGAGTCTTTCCGAATTTTGTAGCTGGTTACCTTGTACCGGCTGGTAGGTGGGACGATCGGACAACAGGCCCTGCCGCCACCTGCTGCGGAACGCGGGCCCTGTGTGTTAAGCGAACCAGGGACAGAAGAGGAAACACGGCCATGGCAACGGCGCCCAGCGTCTCGTATTCGATGACGGTCCGCCTGGAAGTGCCCGCGAGCGGAACCGCGGTCTCCCAGCTCACCACCGCCGTGGAGTCCTCCGGCGGCTCGGTCACCGGCCTCGACGTGACCGCCTCGGGCCACGAGAAGCTGCGGATCGACGTCACCATCGCCGCGACCTCCACCGCGCACGCCGACGAGATCGTGGAGAAGCTGCGCGGCATCGAGGGCGTCAGCCTCGGCAAGGTCTCCGACCGTACGTTCCTGATGCATCTCGGCGGCAAGATCGAGATGTCGTCGAAGCACCCCATCCGCAACCGTGACGACCTCTCGATGATCTACACCCCGGGCGTCGCCCGCGTGTGCACCGCGATCGCCGAGAACCCCGAGGACGCACGCCGCCTCACCATCAAGCGCAACTCCGTCGCAGTCGTGACGGACGGTTCCGCCGTGCTGGGCCTGGGCAACATCGGTCCGATGGCCGCGCTGCCCGTCATGGAGGGCAAGGCCGCCCTCTTCAAGCGCTTCGCCGGCATCGACGCCTGGCCGATCTGCCTCGACACCCAGGATTCCGACGAGATCGTCGCCATCGTCAAGGCCATCGCCCCGGGCTTCGCCGGCATCAACCTCGAGGACATCTCCGCGCCGCGCTGCTTCGAGATCGAGGCCCGGCTGCGCGAGGCCCTCGACATCCCCGTCTTCCACGACGACCAGCACGGCACCGCGATCGTCGTGCTCGCGGCCCTCACCAACGCACTGCGCGTGGTGGGCAAGGCAGTTGAGGACGTCAAGGTCGTCATGTCGGGTGCCGGCGCGGCCGGTACCGCCATCCTCAAGCTGCTCCTCGCGGCGGGTGTGAAGAACGCCGTCAGCGCCGACATCCACGGCGTCGTGCACGCGGGCCGCCCCGACCTCGTCGACGCGGCCGCGGACTCCCCGCTGCGGTGGATCGCCGACAACACCAACCCCGAGGGCTACACGGGCACTCTGAAGGAGGCCGTGGTCGGCGCCGACGTCTTCATCGGCGTCTCGGCCCCGAACGTGCTGTCCGGCGAGGACGTCGCCGCCATGGCGGAAGGCGCCATCGTGTTCGCGCTCGCGAACCCGGACCCCGAGGTGGACCCGGCCGTGGCCCGCCAGACGGCCGCCGTCGTCGCCACCGGCCGTTCCGACTTCCCGAACCAGATCAACAACGTGCTCGTCTTCCCGGGTGTCTTCCGCGGTCTGCTGGACGCGCAGTCCCGCACCGTGAACACCAGCATGATGCTGGCCGCCGCGACCGCGCTGGCGGACGTCGTCGGTGAGGACGAGCTGAACGCGAACTACATCATCCCGTCGGTGTTCAACGACAAGGTCGCCGGCGCGGTGGCCGGGGCCGTCCGCAAGGCCGCCTCGGCCGCGCAGAACGGGCCTGTGACGGGCCTCACGGCTCCCTGATCCCCGGCGCGTCGCGGGATGCGGGCCCACCGGGCCGCCTCTAGGGTTGCGGGGATGCCAACGAGCTCCGCTGTTCGCATCCCACGGGTGCGGACGGAGCGTCACCGGGGCGTGACTGTGGCGCTTTTCGTGTGACCCCGGCGGGTGCCGGATTGGCTTTCCCGCCGCTGGTGGGGGCAGGATGCGTAACCGGGCGAGAGGGTCTGACGTTCAGACCCGGGTCCGGGGACTGTCCTAGGGCCCTGGCAGCATCGGCTTCGATCTCACGCCTCTAAGGCAAGTTGAACACGGGAGTACAACATGAACCGCAGTGAGCTGGTGGCCGCTCTGTCCGAGCGCGCCGAGGTGACCCGCAAGGACGCCGACGCCGTTCTGGCCGCGCTCGCCGAGACCGTCGGCGAGATTGTCGCCAAGGGCGACGAGAAGGTCACCATCCCCGGCTTCCTGACCTTCGAGCGCACCCACCGTGCCGCTCGCACCGCGCGCAACCCGCAGACCGGCGACCCCATCCAGATCCCGGCCGGCTACAGCGTGAAGGTCTCCGCGGGCTCCAAGCTCAAGGAAGCCGCCAAGGGCAAGTAAGTCCTGCCCCGGCGCCGACGGCCGCACAGGCCTTCGCAACGTCGAGCACAGCAGAGACGCAGCAGTACGTAGAACGGTGAAGGGCGGCCACCCCGGGCGGGGCGGCCGCCCTTCTGCCTGCCCGGGGCCCCGGCCCGGGCCGACCGAACGCCGTGCGGCCCCGCGGGAGGGGCCCCTGCGGGCCTGTGAGGCCCCGTCAGGCCTCGTCAGGCCCCGTCACGCCTCGTCAGGGCCCGCCGGGGCGCGGGCGGCGGCGTGGCGGCGCGCAGGGGGCGCGAGGGGCGCGGCGGGGCATGCGAAAGCCCCCCGGGCCCTTTGCGGGCCCGGGGGGCTTCGGCGTCCGTGCGGGGTGCACGGCGGAGCGGGTCAGACGAGGTCGCCGCCCGGCAGCTCGACCTTCGCACCGAGCTCCACGAGCTTCTCCATGAAGTTCTCGTAGCCGCGGTTGATCAGGTCGATGCCGTGGACGCGCGAGGTGCCCTCGGCGGCCAGCGCCGCGATCAGGTACGAGAAGCCGCCGCGCAGGTCGGGGATGACCAGGTCGGCGCCCTGCAGCTTGGTCGGGCCGGAGACGACCGCCGAGTGCAGGAAGTTGCGCTGGCCGAAGCGGCAGGCCGAGCCGCCCAGGCACTCGCGGTACAGCTGGATGTGAGCACCCATCTGGTTGAGCGCCGAGGTGAAGCCGAGCCGGGACTCGTAGACCGTCTCGTGGACGATCGAGAGGCCGGAGGCCTGCGTCAGGGCCACGACGAGCGGCTGCTGCCAGTCGGTCTGGAAGCCGGGGTGCACGTCCGTCTCCAGCGCGATGGCGTTGAGCGGGCCGCCCGGGTGCCAGAAGCGGATGCCGTCGTCGTCGATCTCGAAGGCGCCGCCGACCTTCCGGTAGGTGTTCAGGAAGGTCATCATCGAACGCTGCTGGGCGCCGCGCACGTAGATGTTGCCGCCGGTGGCGAGGGCCGCGGAAGCCCAGGAGGCGGCCTCCAGGCGGTCCGGGAGGGCCTTGTGGTTGTAGCCGCCGAGCCGCTCCACACCGGTGATCCGGATGGTGCGGTCGGTGTCCATGGAGATGATGGCGCCCATCTTCTGCAGCACGCAGATGAGGTCCTCGATCTCCGGCTCCACGGCGGCGTTGCTGAGCTCGGTGACGCCCTCGGCCAGGACGGCCGTCAGCAGCACCTGCTCGGTCGAGCCGACGGACGGGTAGGGCAGGCGGATCTTGCAGCCGCGCAGGCGCTGCGGGGCCTCCAGGTACTGGCCGCCCTCGCGCTTCTCGATGGTGGCGCCGAACTGGCGCAGCACGTCGAAGTGGAAGTCGATCGGCCGGCCGCCGATGTCGCAGCCGCCGAGGCCCGGGATGAAGGCGTGGCCGAGACGGTGCAGCAGGGGGCCGCAGAAGAGGATCGGGATGCGCGAAGAGCCCGCGTGGGCGTCGATGTCGGCGACGTTCGCGCTCTCGACGTGGGTGGGGTCGAGCACGAGCTCGCCCGGCTCCTCGCCGGGGCGGACCGTCACCCCGTGCAGCTGGAGCAGACCGCGCACGACACGCACGTCACGGATGTCGGGAACGTTGCGCAGCCGGCTGGGTTCGCTGCCGAGCAGAGCGGCGACCATGGCCTTGGGCACGAGGTTCTTCGCACCGCGGACACGGATCTCGCCCTCGAGCGGGGTACCGCCGTGGACAAGCAGTACATCGTCACTGATGCCGGTCATGAATCTCGCGTTCCGGAGAGGGTGGGCAGGGGGACCAGGGAAAAGGGTAAGGGCCATCACCCCCTTGTTCGTAAGGGCGACGTGGCCGTAGGACTGTCATGAATTCGGTACAACACCCTCCGTATCCACCACATGGCGGAGCGTCGCGTTCCGGTCCGTCCGTCCGTGCGCGCTCCGCGCTGCCGCCGTGCGCCCTGAGCTGCATGCGGTCGGATCCGCCCGCCCGCTCCCCGCGAAGGGGCGATGTGGGGGATCATGGCGGCATGACCGAGGTGTCCTCCCTCACAGGGCGGCTGCTCGTGGCCACCCCCGCCCTCGCGGATCCGAACTTCGACCGCGCGGTGGTGCTGCTGCTCGACCACGACGAGCAGGGCTCCCTCGGCGTGGTCCTCAACCGGCCGACCCCGGTGGGCGTCGGCGACGTCCTGCTGCCCTGGGCGCCGCTGGCCGGGGCCCCCGGCGTGGTGTTCCAGGGCGGGCCGGTGGCACTGGACTCGGCCCTGGGGCTCGCCGTCATCCCCGGTGAGGAGGGGCCGCTCGGCTGGCGCCGGGTGCACGGGGCGATCGGGCTGGTCGACCTGGAGGCGCCGCCGGAGCTGCTGGCCCCGGCCCTGGGGGGCCTGCGCATCTTCGCCGGCTACTCCGGCTGGGGGCCCGGCCAGCTGGAGGAGGAGCTCGGCGAGGGCGCGTGGTACGTGGTCGAGTCGGAGCCCGGAGACGTGTCCTCGCCGGATCCGGAGCGGCTGTGGCGCTCGGTGCTGCGCCGCCAGCGCAGCGAACTCGCGATGGTCGCCACCTATCCGGACGACCCGTCGCTCAACTGACGGGCGCGCGGTTAAGTACCCTGGGTTCCATGAGCACTCTTGAGCCCGAGCGCGGGACTGGCACGGGGACCCTCGTAGAGCCGACGCCGCAGGTGTCGCACGGTGACGGCGACCACGAGCGCTTCGCCCACTACGTCCAGAAGGACAAGATCATGGCGAGCGCGCTCGACGGGACCCCCGTCGTCGCGCTCTGCGGCAAGGTCTGGGTACCGGGCCGGGATCCCAAGAAGTACCCGGTCTGCCCCATGTGCAAGGAGATCTACGAGTCCATGGGCCCCGGCGGGGACAAGGACAAGGGCGGCAAGGACAAGTAGTTCCGACCCCTTCCCCCCTCTCTTCCGCGGGACCGAGGCCCCCGGTGCACCACGGTGCGTCCGGGGGCCTTTGCCGTGCCCGCAGGGAGCGTTAGGGTCGGCGCGACGAGCACCCGGCGGAACGTGCGTTGCGCAGGGCGCAACCGGCTGCCGCGAAGGGCTGACGCATGGACCTGATCCGCACGGGCCTGATCCGCACGGGCCTGATCCCCGCACCCCGGGTCGCACTCCTCGACGGGGACGGGCGCCGCTTCGCGTTCGGGCCCGAGCCGCTGCTCGACTCCGGACCCGGCACCGGATCCGTCGCCCGCTGGCTGCGGCGGGAGCTGGGGGCGGCCACCGGCTGGTCGCTGCCCGCCGCCGGGCCGGGAGCCGGGGCCGGCGCGGCCGCGGAGCTGCGGCTGCGCATCAACCCGGACGCCGCGGGGGACCGCGGCCCGGAGTCGTACCTCATCGACGTCGGCGAGGGCGGTGCGGAGCTGACGGGAGCGACGCCCGCCGGACTGTTCTGGGGCGCCCAGACCCTGCGCCAGCTGCTCGGGCCCGACGCGTACCGCAAGGCGCCGCTGCCCGGCCGCACGTGGAGCCTGCCGTACACCCGCGTCGCGGACGGTCCCCGCTTCGGCTGGCGCGGGATGATGCTCGACGTCGCCCGGCACTTCATGCCCAAGGACGGCGTGCTGCGCTACATCGACCTGCTCGCCGCCCACAAGCTCAACGTGCTCCACCTGCACCTGACGGACGACCAGGGCTGGCGCATCGAGATCAGGCGGTACCCGCGGCTGACCGAGGTCGGGGCCTGGCGGCCGCGCAGCCGGTGGGGCCACCGGGCCTCGCCGCTGTGGAACGACACCCCGCACGGCGGCTTCTACACGCAGGACGACATCCGCGAGATCGTCGCGTACGCCGCCGAGCGGCACGTCCGGGTGGTCCCGGAGATCGACCTGCCGGGCCACTCGCAGGCCGCGATCGCCGCGTACCCGGAGCTGGGCAACACCGACGTGGTCGACACGGCGGCGCTCGGCGTCTGGGACGACTGGGGGATCTGCGAGAACGTCCTCGCGCCGACCGAGGCCGTGCTGCGCTTCTACGAGGGGGTCTTCGAGGAGCTGCTGGAGCTGTTCCCGGCGGAGGTCTCGCCCTTCGTGCACGTGGGCGGCGACGAGTGCCCAAAGGCCCAGTGGAAGGCCTCCCCGGCCGCGCAGGAGCGGATCCGCGAGCTGGGCGTCGACGGGGAGGACGGGCTGCAGTCCTGGTTCGTCCGGCACTTCGACGGCTGGCTCGCCGAACGGGGCCGGCGCCTCATCGGGTGGGACGAGATCCTGGAGGGCGGGCTCGCGCCGGGTGCCGCCGTCTCCTCGTGGCGCGGCTACGCGGGCGGGACCGCCGCCGCAGCAGCCGGGCACGACGTCGTGATGTGCCCCGAGCAGCACGTGTACCTGGACCACCGTCAGGCGGGCGGCGGGGACGAGCCGATGCCCATCGGGTACGTGCGCTCTCTGGAGGACGTCTACCGCTTCGAGCCGGTGCCGCCGAAGCTGTCGCCTGAGGCCGCCGCCCATGTGCTGGGCGCCCAGGCCAACATGTGGACCGAGGTGACGCAGGACCAGGACCGGGTCGACTACCAGGTGTTCCCGCGGCTGGCGGCCTTCGCCGAGGCGGTGTGGTCGTGGCAGCCGGCGCCCGAGGAGCGCGACTACGCGGACTTCGAGCAGCGGATGGCCGCGCACTACCCGCGGTTGGACGCCCTGGGCGTCGGCTACCGGCCGCCGGGCGGCCCGTTGCCCTGGCAGCGCAGGCCCGGAGTGCGCGGGCGCCCCATCGAGGGAGCGCCCCCGAACGTGTGACACGGGGGCACGCGGACCGGCCCGGAGCCGGCCTGAACGGAAACCGAACGGGTCCGGAACTCTCCCTCGATTTCCAGCAATACGGGGAAAATCGGGCAATCGGGGAGGAGGGTTGTCGAAGGCGGTGCGACGGGGCCCTCCACCCCGTACGGGACACCGCCCGCGACCTCGGGGGCACCGGGAGGACCCTCGCGCCGGGCGGCCCGGAAGATGTGCCAGAGTTGCCACGTCCCGGCGGTGAGCACGTACCGTACGGCGGACAGGCGTGAGCGCCAGGACCGGGACATCGGGAAGGGGCAGCTGGGTTGACCACGCACGCACCGCACGCACCGCACGCACCTGATTCACCTCAGGGGGCTCAGGGGCAGCAGGCGGCGCAGTCCGTGACGCTGCCGGCCTCGCTCGACGAGGCCGTCGCGGCGCTCACCGCCATGCCCGCCGCCGTTCCCGTCGCGGGCGGCACCGACCTGATGGCCGCGGTCAACGCCGGACTGCTGCGGCCCGCCGCGCTGGTCGGCCTGGGCCGGATCAACGAGATCCGCGGCTGGCAGTACCAGGACGGCCACGCGCTGCTCGGCGCGGGCCTCACCCACGCCCGGATGGGGCGGCCCGACTTCGCCGCCCTGATCCCCGCCCTCGCGGCCGCCGCGCGCGCCGCCGGACCCCCGCAGATCCGCAATGCCGGCACCCTCGGCGGGAACATCGCCAGCGCCGCGCCCACCGGGGACGCGCTGCCCGTGCTGGCCGCGCTGGAGGCCGTACTGGTCATCGTCGGCCCCGGCGGGCAGCGCGAGATCCCGGTCTCGCACCTGCTGGCCGGGCGGGAGATGCTGCGCCCCGGCGAGCTCATCGGCTTCGTGCGGGTGCCCCTGCTGCACGCCCCGCAGGTGTTCCTCAAGGCCACCGGGCGTACGGGCCCCGGGCGCGCGGTGGCGTCCGTGGGGCTCGTGCTGGACCCGGCGCGCCGCGGCGTGCGCTGTGCGATCGGCGCGGTGGCCCCGATGCCGCTGCGGCCGCTGGAGGCCGAGCAGTGGGTGGCCTCGCTGATCGACTGGGACGGCGGCCGGATCCTGGCCCCCGAGGCGCTGGAGGCCTTCGGCGAGTACGTCGCGGCCGCCTGCGTCCCCGACCAGGGGGAACCGGTGGCTCCCGGCGTACTGCACCTGCGGCGGACGGTGGCCGTACTGGCACGGAGGGCCCTCGGAAGGGCGCTGACCTCATGAGCGAGAACGAGAACGAGAACGTGACCCAGGGGAACGGCACGGCGGGCTGGGGCTGGGAACCGGTCCCGCAGGGCGGCGAGTACGACTCGGACGCCACGGCCTTCGTGAAACTGCCGCAGGACATGCTCGACGCACTCGGCACCGGCGAGCCGCTCGCGGCGCCCGGGCACGGCTACGTGCCGCCGCCGATGATCGTGCCGCTCGGCTCGGCCAGCACGGACCCGGCGGCCACGGGCACCTGGACGCTCCCCGCGCAGTGGCCGGAGGCGGGCGCGGACACGTCGGCGCCCGCCGCGGGCGCCGGTGCGGTGTCCGGCGCCGGTGCGGTGTCCGGGTCCGTGGGCGGCCCGATCCCCGCTTCGATCCCCATCCCGGCGTCGGTGGCGGCCGCGTTCGCCGAGTCCGAGCCGGAGTCCGACCCGGCGCACGACCCCGGTGCGACCGCGGAGTGGCGGTTCCCCGAGGGTGTGCACGAGCCCGAGGAAGCGCCCTCGACGACCGGCCAGTGGGCCGTGCCGGACTTCGCCGGGCAGCAGGGCGACTTCCGCCCGGGCGGCGGCCTGGACGCGGACTGGAGCCAGGCCCCGGCCACCCTGCCGGGCGGCGCCCCGGCCCCCTGGGCGTACCTGACGCAGCAGCCGGCCGCCGACCCGGACCCGGGCCCCGGCACGGCGCACGGCCAGGACGCGGGCGTCCTGCCGGGCACGGACGAGGCCGCGGCCGCTTCGGCCGCTGCCGCCGCCACGGCGCAGGCCGCCGGACGCCTCCTCGGCGGGCCCGGTGTGGGCGCCGCGGGCCGCGGGCCGCGGGTGCTGGGCGGCCCCGGGGTGGGCACCGCGCTCCACGAGGCCGAGCCCGCGCACCAGGCGCCGCACGACATCGAGGCCGCGCACGGCCCGGCGGCGACGGCGCACGCGGGGGAGCGGCCCCATCCGGGAGCAGCGGCGCAGGCGCCGGCCGAGGCGGCCGGCGGCGTGGACCTCTTCGGCGGGGTGCGGGTCGAGGCGCGGGCCGCGGACGCCGCGCAGCCGGCCGAGCCCGACCACTCCGACCGGGCCGGGCACACCGAACACACCGAGGAATCCGACCCGTTCGGGCACACCGGGCATGTTGGGCATGCGGTGCACACCGGGCATGAGGGTCACACCGGGCAGGCCGGGCGTGACGGTCACGGTGGAGACGGCGGGGGCGCCGGGGGTGCCGGTCACTCCGAACACGACGGGCATTCCAACCTGTTCGGGCATGCCGGTCAGCCGGGCCACTCCTCTCAATCCGCGCACTCCATGCACTCCACGCATTCCGGGCATCCCGCGGACACCGACGGGCACGGCTTCGCGGCCTTCGGCCAGGCTCCGGAGCCGGCCCCGGAGCCGGCCCAGGAGCCCGCGCCGCAGTCCGCTGCGGCCGGCGGCGCCCCCGAGGCGGAGCCCGGCCCGGCGGACGCCCACGGCTTCGCGGAACCGGGCCGCGCGCCCGCACCGGACCGCGCCGACGCCGACGGGCAGGCGCCCGCCGAAACCGCCCAGGCCCGCGCCGAGGTCCCGGCCGAGTCCACACCGGATGCGGACACCGCCGACAGTGCGGCGGAGCCCCCGGGCGAGGGAACCGGCCCGGGGATCCCGGCCGAGGTGCCGGCGTACGAGGAGGACACCCGGCCCGCCGCCGTCCACCACGAGCATCCGCACGCCTCCTACGTGCTGCGCGTCAACGGCGCCGACCGCCCCGTCACCGGAGCCTGGATCGGGGAGTCCCTCCTCTACGTGCTGCGCGAGCGCCTCGGCCTCGCCGGCGCCAAGGACGGCTGCTCGCAGGGCGAGTGCGGCGCCTGCGCCGTACAGGTCGACGGCCGGCTCGTCGCCTCCTGCCTGGTCCCGGCGGCCACGGCGGCCGGCAGCGAGGTCCGCACCGTCGAGGGCCTCGCCACGGGCGGGGAACTCTCGGACGTCCAGCAGGCGTTGTGCAGGTCGGGTGCGGTGCAGTGCGGGTTCTGCGTGCCCGGCATGGCCATGACCATCCACGACCTGCTGGAGGGCAACCACGCCCCCAGCGAGCTGGAGACCCGTCAGGCGCTCTGCGGCAATCTCTGCCGCTGCTCCGGCTACTCGGGGGTCGTCGAGGCCGTGCGCGAGGTCGTGGCCGGGCGCGAGGCCGCCTCAGCCGCCTCGGCGGACGCGGCGCAGGCCCATGCGCCGGGGCACGGCCACGGGCAGGGGCACGGCCAGGGGCAGGTCCAGGCACAGGTTCAGGCGCAGGGCGAGGGTGCGTCGGAGCCGCGCATCCCGCACCAGGCAGCGCCCGGCGAGGGCGGCATCCACCACGGAGGCACGGCGTGAGCGGGCAGGACGCGGCGACGGCGACGGCGACGGCAGCCGTGAACGCCACGGTGACGGCCATGACGGTCCCGGGAGCGGCCGAGGCCGCGGAACCGCAGGTACCGCGCGGCATCGGAGCCTCCGTCGAGGCCGCCGACACCCGCGCCAAGACCGAGGGCACCTTCCCCTACGCCGCCGACCTGTGGGCCGAGGGCCTGCTGTGGGCCGCCGTGCTGCGCTCCCCGCACGCCCACGCCCGGATCCTGTCCATCGACACCAAGGCCGCCGCGGAGATGCCCGGCGTACGCGCCGTCGTCACGCACGCCGACGTGCCCGGCGCCACCACCCACGGCCGCCGGATCGCCGACCGGCCCGTGTTCGCCCACGACGTCGTGCGCCACCACGGCGAGCCCATCGCCGCCGTCGCCGCAGACCACCCCGACACCGCCCGCCTCGCCGCGGCCGCGATCGCCGTCGAGTACGAACTCCTCGACCCGGTCACCGACCCCGAGCAGTCCTTCGGCGCCCCCGCCCTGCACCCCGACGGCAACCTGATCCGGCACATCCCGCTGCGCTACGGCGACCCGGAGGCCACCGGAGAGGTCGTCGTCGAGGGCCTGTACCGGATCGGCCGCCAGGACCCCGCCCCCATCGGCGCCGAGGCCGGACTGGCCGTGCCCCGCCCCGACGGCGGCGTCGAGCTCTACACCGCCTCCACCGACCCGCACACCGACCGCGACCTGGCCGCCGCCTGCTTCGGCCTGGAACCGGACCGCGTACGCGTCGTCGTCACCGGAGTGCCGGGCGCGACGGCCGACCGCGAGGACGCCGCCTTCCAGCTCCCGCTCGGCCTGCTCGCCCTGCGTACCGGCTGCCCGGTGAAGCTGGCCGCCACCCGCGAGGAGTCCTTCCTCGGCCACACCCACCGCCACCCGACCCTGCTGCGCTACCGCCACCACGCGGACGCGGAAGGCCGCCTGATCAAGGTCGAGGCGCAGATCCTGATGGACGCGGGCGCGTACGCCGACGCCTCCGCGGAATCCCTGGCGGCGGCGGTGGCCTTCGCCTGCGGCCCGTACGTCGTCCCGCACGCCTTCGTCGAGGGCTGGGTCGTCCGCACCAACAACCCGCCGTCGGGCCACGTCCGCGGCGAGGGCGCCATGCAGGTGTGCGCCGCGTACGAGGGCCAGATGGACAAGCTCGCGGCCGCCCTCGGCATCGACGGCGCCGAACTGCGCATGCGCAACGTCCTGGCGACGGGAGACCTGCTCCCCACGGGCCAGACGGTGACCTGCCCGGCACCGGTGGCCGAACTCCTGCGCTCGGTACGTGACGTCGAGCTGCCCGCGCTCCCCAAGGACGCCCCCGAGGACGAGTGGCTGCTGCCCGGCGGCCCTGAGGGCGCGGGCGAGCCGGGCGCGGTGCGGCGCGGCGTCGGCTACGGCGTCGGCATGGTCCACATGCTCGGCGCGGAGGGGACCGACGAGGTCTCCACCGCCACGGTGAAGGTGATCGGCGGCGCGGCCACCGTCATCTGCGCCGCGGTCGACACCGGTCAGGGCTTCGGCACGCTGGCCCGCCAGATCGTCCAGGAGGTCCTGGGCGTCGACGAGGTCGCGGTGGCCCCGGTGGACACCGACCAGCCGCCGGCCGGCCCGTCGGCGCACGGCCGCCACACCTGGGTGTCGGGCGGCGCGGTGGAGCGGGCCGCCAAGATGGTCCGCACCCAGCTGCTGCAGCCGATGGCCCACAAGCTGGGCATGTCGACGGAGCTCCTGCAGATCCAGGACGGCCGCATCACCTCGTACGACGGCGCGTTCTCGATGTCGGTCGCGGAGGCGATGGCGGGCAAGGAACTCTGGGCGACCGCCCAGTGCCGCCCCCACCCGACGGAACCGCTGGACGCGGACGGACAGGGCGACGCGTTCGTGGGCCTCGCCTTCTGCGCGATCCGCGCGGTGGTGGACGTGGACATCGAGCTGGGCTCGGTACGGGTGGTGGAGCTCGCGGTGGCCCAGGACGTGGGCCGCATCCTCAACCCCCGCCAGCTGGAGGCCCGTATCGAAGCGGGCGTCACCCAGGGCGTGGGCGCGGCCCTGACGGAGAACCTCCGCACGGTCGCCGGCCTGGTCCGCCACCCCGACCTGACGGGCTACGCCCTGCCGACGGCTCTGGACTCCCCGACGGTCCGCATCGTGAAACTGGTCGAGGAGCGCGACGTGGTGGCCCCGTTCGGCGCGAAGGCGGCGAGCGCGGTCCCGGTGGTGACGACGCCGGCGGCGATCGCCTCGGCAGTCCGCGCGGCCACGGGCCGCCCGGTCAACCGACTCCCGATCAGGCCGTCTGCGGCGGTGGCGGCGCCCAACTCGTGACCGGCTGAACCGCATTGCACGTGCAACCCCGGACTTGGGGCTGTCGGTGCCGGTCGCTAGAGTGATCGACGAGAGTGTGCGCGCGCACGTGCGAACGGGTGCGAACGGGGACGGGGAGCGGCGCGGGGCGCCGCGACCACGGGGAGACGCGGAGTCGGGGAGGCCATCGTGGCGGAGGACAACGGCGGAGTTCTGGCGGTAGACCTGTCCGGGGACGTCGCGGCGTCGATCAGAGCCCAGGCGGACGCCCAGGCGCGGGCTGCGGCTCTGCAGATCGAATACGACGACCTGAAGGGCTACCAGAAACTGGTCGACGGACTCCTGACGAAGCTTCAAGAATCCCCGGCGCACCACGGGACCCTGGCGGATGGCGCACTGCCGGCGGGAGTCCTCGGCACGGGTTTCCCCGCCGCCGAGAAGCTCAACAAGTCCTACACCACCGTCCACTCGGAGCTACAGAAGCTGTCGAAGGCGCTGGCGGTGCAGATCGAGGCCCTGGGCATCGCGGTCCAGTCCGCCGGCAAGGGGTACAGCGAGGTGGACGAGGAGACGAAGCGCCGCATGGCCCTCCTCGCAAAGCAGGCACACGACCAGTACGACCCGAAGCGTGACCCGTACGCGGAGAAGACAGTCGAAGGCGTCCAGCCCGCACCCAGCACCCCGCAGCCCAACGGCACGAAGAAGGGCGGCGTCCTCTGATGAGCGGATTTGAGAGCTACACGCACGCACAGCTCTACGCGATGATCGCCGCCCTCGATGACGAGGCCGTCAGCGCCCGGGGAACGCAGCTCACCGAGGCCGCCAAGACGATCAAGGAGATCGGCGAAAACCTCAAGAAGCACAAGGTCAAGGGCTGGGAGGGCGAAGCGGCCGAGGCATTCCAGAACTGGGTGAACCAGGCGGGAAGTGCCACGCTGGTCCTGGCCGATTACAGCGAGGCGGGCGGCAAGTACCTGACGCAGACGGCCCAGGTCATGCGCGAGGTCAAGCCGAAGAACGGCACCGGGGACATGCCGAAGTACAGCGCGTCGGCTGAGGCGAGCCTCAAGGAGGACCTCGCCACGTCCCGCGAGTACCGCAACGACCCGGATGCGGTGCAGCTCGGCCAGGAGGCCTGGTCGAAGCTGAGCGGCGACCACGCGCGGGCTGTGGACGCGATGAACAAGCTGTCCGGGTCGTACGAGCAGTCGTCGACGCAGATGGACAAAGCGGAGATCCCGACCTTCCCGCCGCCGCCGGGTTTGTTCGTGCCCGTAGACCACACGGGTGGGGAAGACATGGCTCGCCCAGGGGGCAGCCAGTCCGCATACGTCGGTGAGGCCGGAGTGGGCGGGCCCTCCTACGGGACGTCGGGTGATTCGGGGCGGGGATCAGCCGATCTCGCCTCGGCTGGACGCCAGCCGAGGCCGGACGCCACGGCCCCGTCGACGCCGGATCGCGAGGTGAACGTGGACCTCGACACCGTCGGCACGCTTCCGCCACCGACTGCACTTCCCGTAGCGACCACGCCTGGTCTCCCGCCGACCACTGGTCCTGTCACGCCCACGCCCGGCCTTTTCGTCCCCCCTGTGGCCGTTCCGCCGGTCGCTGGCCTGAAGGGGTCCGGTCCCCTCGGGACTCCGCCGGGCCTCGGCCCCTACCCGGGTACCGGTGGTCCGGGCCTTCCGGGCGGCAAGGTCATCGGCACCCCGGGGTTGCCCCCGCGTGACGCCGGTATCACGGGCGGTCGTCCGGTGACGTCCACCGGACCGACCTCCGGCATTCCTCGCGGCACAGTCATCGGCGAAGGCACTCAGGCGGGCCGTCCCATGGGCGGCGGCATGGGATACGGCGCTGGCGGCCCCTACGGCGGGGGCCAGGGTGGCGTCACGGCCGGCCGCCGACTGGCGTCGGAGCAGGGTGGTGTCGTCGGGGGGCGTCAGGCCGGGACGGTCGGCCGCCCGATTACAACAGGCCAGCCGTTCACCCAAGGCGGCTCCGGTCTTGTGCGTAACGGCGCCGCAGCCATGGGCCACGCAGGCGCGCAGCCTTCCGGCAGGCCTCGGGACAACCAGGGGAGCGCACGTCCCGACTACCTGACCGAGGACGAAGAGACCTGGCAGGGCACCCGTCGTGTCGCCCCGCCCGTGATCGACTGAGCAGAACGGACGTTGTACGGGATGCACATGCGCAAGGCGACCGCGGCCCTGTTGGGCCTTCTGCTGGCCGGGGTCGCCACGACCCCGGCCCACGCGGAGACCATCCGATCGCAGCAGTGGCATCTCGACGCCATGAAGGCTGACGAAATCTGGAAGATGACAAATGGCAAGGGGGTCACCGTTGCGGTGATCGACACCGGTGTCAACCAGATCCCCGAGCTCGAAGGTCAAGTACTCCCAGGTAAAGCGTTCCCTGTTGCGGACGCGGAGGTTGGTCGAGACAACGACTATTTGGGTCACGGAACCAGCATGGCCGCGATGATTGGGGCTACCGGGAAGCACCCAAGTGGAGATGGCTCATATGGCCTGGCCCCTGGCGTCAAGATTTTGCCTATCCGAGTGCCGGACCAGTTCGAGGAAGCGACGACTCCCAATCTGGTTGCCGCGATCAGATTCGCTGCTGACTCGGAAGCCAAGGTCATTAATATCTCCCAAGGGCTAGCCGGAAAGCCGGAGGATGATCGGGCTCGTGCCGACGCGGTGGAGTATGCCCTTTCCAAAGGAAAGCTGATTTTTGCAGCTGCTGGTAACACGGGTGACGCCACCAATTTGATCGAATACCCGGCTGCGACGCCCGGCGTGGTTGGGGTTGCTGCAGTGGACCGCAACGGCGAGCCGACCAAGGAATCGCAGCACGGACCACAGATCGATCTGGCGGCACCCGGCATCGATATTGTCTCGGCTTGCAAGGGCAAGACGGGGCTCTGTAAGACGCACGGAACCAGTGATGCCTCCGCCCTCGCCTCCGCCTCCGCCGCGCTCCTGTGGTCCACCCATCCCGAGTGGACCAACAACCAGGTCCTGCGCGTGCTCCTGAACACCGCGGGGAAGCCCGTCGACGGGTCTCAGCGCAACGACTACGTCGGCTACGGCATCGTCCGGCCCCGGATCGCGGTGCAGACGCCCGGGGACCCCGGTCCTGCCGATGTCTATCCGCTGCCCGACCTGGCCGCGGCGGCCGGCGGAAGTAAGCCTTCTGCGTCCCCCGACGGTGCAGCCACGCCCTCCTCGCCCGCCCCCCAGGCCGCCGCCGAGAAGAAGAGCGGCAGCTCCCTGCTCTGGGTGGGGCTCGGGCTCGGGGCGTGTGTGCTCATCGGCGGGGCCGTGACCGCGGTCGTCGTGCGCCGCAACCGCTGACCTGATCCGACCCGTCCCGACCCGGAGGTTCACGCGATGTCGTTCGACGAAGAGTGGTCGGCGGCCCGCGCCACGGCCTCCTCCAACGCCGCCATGCGGCTCAACCAGGCCCCCGCCGACCCCGGGGGCGGAACCGGCGGCGCCGACCTCGCGTTCCACCAGGACCAGATCGGAGCCGTCGGCTCGGAGGCGTACAAGCTGCACACCCGCCTGCAGACCGACGGCAAGCACGCCGCCACCGCCACCACCGAGGCCGCCGGGGCCCTCACCAGGGAAGGGTTCGCGAGCGGGGCCGCCCTGCTCAAGGCCGGCAACCTCTGGGAGACCCAGGTGAAGACCCTCGTGGCCGCCTGCGCCAACATCTCCAACGGCCTGAACTACTCGCTCTCCTCCCACGCCAAGGACGAGCAGCAGCTCCACGCCGACTTCACGGCGTCCGCGATCGACAAGTACCTCACGTAGGCGGCCCGCATGCTGACGTACGAGAACGTGATGAACGCCCCCCTGGACAAGCTCCGGACCGCGGTCACCGACTGGACGGCCATGGCCGGCAAGCTGGACGAGATGGCCGAGGCCGCCCGCAACGGCATGAAGGCGAAGTCCGACAAGGCCGAGTGGAGTGGGATCACCGCCGGGGTGGCACGCGGGTTCGTCGACAAGACCGCCAAGGAGTTCGAGGACGCCGCCAAGGCGGCCAAGGGGATGCACCAGGTCCTCGCCGACGCGCACGCCACCTTCAAGGCCGCCCAGGACGAACTGAAGAGGCTCGCCGCGGAGGCCCCGGCGGCCGGCTTCCGGATCGATGACAGCGGACGGGTCAGCGCCATCCCGCTGCCCACCGAGGCCGAGCGGAACGCGGCCCGCCACGACCCCGACTACCAGCAGACCCTCAACGCCAACCGCAACGCCTGGCAGTCCCAGGTCAACCGGGCCGTCGAGAACGCGCAGGACGCCGACGACTCCCTGGTCCGCGTTCTCCAGGCGAATACGACCGGCGAACACGACTTCGGCGGACCGAAGTTCACCACCCTCGACGCCGAACAAGCGTCCCGCGCAGCCGACCTGATGAAGAAGGTCACCGGCCCCGGCGGCACGGCCCGCAACGTCGAGGCGCTGCGCGAGCTGGAGGAGCTCCTCGACGACAACCGCGACGACCCCGAGTTCTCGACGGGCCTGTTCCGGACCATCGGCGCCGAAGGCACCCTGCAGATGTACTCCGCGATGTCCCTGGACGCGACCAGCCTGGGCGCCGCCGGCAAGGACCGGGCGCTCATGGTCTCGAACATCCAGAGCGACCTGGGCGCGATGCTCGGCCTCGCCACGCACAAGGACGTGCCGGGCCACCTCGACGCGGCCTGGACGACCCAGCTGATGAAGGCCGGGCGCAAGGAGATGGACGTCTTCGGCGGCGTCCGGCAGATCTACGGCTACCAGGCCCTCGGTGCGCTGCTGCGTGAGGGGAAGTACGACACGGAGTTCCTGACCTCGGTCGGCCGCGACATGGTCGCGATGGACCGCAAGGACCCGCAGGCCTGGGAGTTCCACACGCCGATCGGGCTGGAGACCGTACTCAACCAGGGGCCGGAGGGCGGCCGCGGCTTCTACCCCCTGACCGGGCTCATGGAGGCGCTGGGCAACAACCCGGACGCGGCGACGGCCTTCTTCAACGAGCCGGTCCGCGAGGACAGCAACAAGGACGGCATCGTCACGAAGGACGACAAGCCGGTGGGTGGCCAGCACGGCAAGGACCGGGGCATGGTCGACTACATGCTCGACAAGAAGCCGTACATGGACGGCTTCGACATCACCCCACGCGGCGACCTGCGCCCGGCCCAGCAGGCCCTCGGCGACGCCCTGATGGCAGCCGTTTCGGGGCGCGTACCGGACGACGAGACGGCGAAGCCCGTACCGCACACCGGGGCGATGACGGCCGTCATGGAGCGGATCGTCGAGAAGATCGGCGACGATCCGGATCTGGTCGACGCGAAGCCGGGAGACCCTGCGGGCCCGCTGAACGGCCTGTCCGGGCACTTCGGGCAGATGGCCGCGGAGTACATGCCGGACATCCAGGCCGCGGCGGACAACACCAGTCGGCTGATCAAGGCCAACGGTGTGATGGCCGAGTTCAACAAGGCCGACATGGCGGCGTTCGTCGGCGCGGTGGCGCAGGACCCGGACGCGTACGGAGCCATCACCAACGCCCAGCGGGCGTTCACCACGACGCTCATCAACGACGTCATCGCGCACCGTGCCGAGTACGAGGAGATCGACGCGGCGATCACGGTCGCCGTCCACCCGGGCGGCCAGATCGCGGGCATCCTCTCCGAGGCCAGGGCCGAGGGGACGTTCGCCCAGAACGGCCACACGGCGGAGGAGTACGTCAAGGGCGTCGAGGACAACGCCAAGTGGGTCAACCGCGTCATCAGCGCCGCGGGCGGCAAGTACCTGGAGATGGTGCCGCTCGCCGGAGACGTCGTGGAATGGCTCCAGGAGGACATCGCGGAGAGTGTGGTCGAACGGGCCAAGAAGGACCAGGCGAGCAAGGCGGGCGATGCCGACCACGAAGCCGTACTCAGTTACACGCAGGCCCAGGTGGAAGCCGGCGAATCCGCCGCGCAATCGGTCCGCAAGGCCGCGGAGGGGACGGGCATGAACCAGCGGAGCATCGACGCCCTCGCCGGCACGGCCGCGGCGCAGACGGCCAACGCGCACGCGGTCGGCCGCGGTCAGGTCGTCACGTCGAACGGCGGCTCCTGATGGGCCGCGCCCCCCGCGCCCGTACCGCACTCCTGCTCGCCGGGACGCTGGCTGTGACGACCGCGCTGGCGGGGTGCGCCGAGGAGAAGAAGGCGGCGGCGCCGCAGCTGCCGGAGCGCACCTGCTTCGGCGTCTTCACCCGCTCCGACCTGGAACCTCTGATGGGCGATGGGGAGACGGTGACCGTGTCCGGTCCCGCCGACGCCCGGCTGACCCCGCAGCGCCGCGCGGCCACCTGCACCGTCGATGTGGACGGCAGGGGCCGTGTCCTGGTCGCGGCGACTCGCCAGCCTCAGGGGCAGAGCTTCTTCTGGCCCCCGACCGACCAGAGTGAACCCGCGCCCGAGCCGCTCGCTCTCGGCGACAAGGGGCTCCTGTGGGACACGGGTGCCCGCGTCGCCCTCACCTGCAAGGGGGCCGAGGACTCCTTCGAGCTGGAATTGTCGCTGAGCGGCTCCGTGGAGCACATGAAGCCGGGTACGTCCCGTGCCCTGTTCACCTCGCTCATGACCAAGTACCTCGAGTCCGCCAAGCAGCAGACCCAGTGCGGGGTGTGAGCCGGAAAAGAGACCGAGCCCGCCCGGGGGTGCGCCTGGCCCCGGGCGGGCTCCGCCCGTGCCGTGGTCCGGAGGGCCGGCGCGCACGGCTGTGGTGATGTCCTCGACCGTACGCGGGCGGCCGCCGGCCGGGGAAGGAGACGGCCCGGGCTGCAACAGGGCTGCCATGCCGCGTTCACGGACGGGGCGTGGTCCTAGGACCCGGGGCCGAGGCCGGGATCGGTCGAACGGACAGGGTCGAAACGGGGCTGTGCACCTTACTCTGGGGCGATGAGCGCCCTCGAACCCCGCGTGCCCCCGAGAACCGCACCCCTCCCCACCCCACCGCAGGGCGGGGTCATGGGGCCCGCGTACCGGACGCTCAGCATCGGGATCATCTCGGTCGTCTTCCTCATCGCCTTCGAGGCGACCGCCGTCGGTACGGCCATGCCCGTCGCCGCCCGCGAGCTCGACGGGATCGGGCTGTACGCCTTCGCCTTCTCCGCCTACTTCACCACCAGCCTCTTCGGCATGGTCCTGTCCGGGCAGTGGGCCGACCGGCAGGGGCCGCTCAGGCCGCTGACCGTCGGGATCGCCGCGTTCGCCTCGGGGCTGGTGGTCTCGGGGACCGCCGGCGCCATGTGGGTGTTCGTCCTCGGCCGCGCCGTGCAGGGCTTCGGCGGCGGGCTGGTCATCGTCGCGCTGTACGTCGTCGTCAGCCGGGCCTACGAGGAGCGGCTGCGGCCCGCGATCATGGCCGCCTTCGCCGCCAGCTGGGTCGTCCCCTCCATCGTCGGGCCGCTCGCCTCCGGCACGGTCACCGAGCACCTCGGCTGGCGGTGGGTGTTCCTCGGCATCCCCGCCCTCGTGGCCGTCCCCCTCGTCGTCGCGCTGCCCGCGATACGGCGCTCCGCCTCCGGTCCCGTCGGCGGCGGGCCCGCGGTCTTCGACCGGCGGCGGATCCGGCTCGCGCTCGGGATCTCCGTCGGGGCGGGTCTGCTGCAGTACGCCGCCCAGGACCTGCGGTGGCTCTCGCTGCTGCCGGGCATCGCCGGCGCGGCCCTGCTCGTCCCGGCCGTGCTCGGGCTGCTGCCGCGCGGGACGTACCTGGCCCGGCGCGGGCTGCCGTCCGTGGTGCTGCTGCGCGGGGTCGCGGCGGGGGCGTTCATCGCCGCCGAGAGCTTCGTACCGCTGATGCTCGTCACCCAGCGGGGGCTCAGCCCGACGATGGCCGGCTTCTCCCTCGCGCTCGGCGGGGTGACCTGGGCGGGCGGTTCGTGGGTGCAGTCGCAGGGGCGGACGGCCCCCTACCGGCAGCGGCTGATGGTGATCGGCATGGTGCTGGTGGCACTGGCCATCGCCGCCGCGCCCGCCGTGCTCGTCGAGTCCGTCCCCGTGTGGACGCTGGCGCTGGCCTGGGCGGTGGGATGCCTCGGGATGGGCCTGGTGATCGGCTCCACGAGCGTGCTCCTGCTGAAGCTGTCCGCGCCGCAGGAGGTCGGCGCCAACTCCGCCGCCCTGCAGATCTCCGACGCCCTCGCGAACGTCGTGCTGCTCGCCGCCGGCGGCGCCGCCTTCGCCGCGCTCGGCGGGGGAGCGGTCGGGGCCGCGCACGCGGTGACCGCGGGCGGGGCGGGGGCCTCGCACCCCGCCGCGTTCACGGTCGTGTTCCTGCCGATGGCGTGCGTGGCACTGGTCGGGGCGTGGGTCGCGACCCGGCTGGAGCCCGCCAAGGACTGAGCCCCCGAAAACCCCGGTGCCCCGGCACGGCCCGGCGGCTACGTTTCCGTCCATGAACGAGATCACCATCAGGCTGCCGGGCGCCGACCGGGCGGAGCTCGGCGACCTCGCCGACGCCACCGGGCGCACGCCCGAAGACGTCGTACAGGAGGCCGTACGGGCCCACCTGCGGGCCGAGCGGGAGAAGATCGCGGAAGCGGCCGGACGGCTCGCCGAACAGCATGCCCCCCTCCTGCGCAGGCTCGGCCGGTGAACACCACGGGGCCCCGCCGCCACCTCACGCTCGCCGAAGTCCTGGACCTCGCCCGCCACGCCTGCCTGGCCCAGGACCAGCCCGTCGAGCTGCGCGCCCCCGGCCTGCTGGAGTCCGCGGTGCACCGGCCGCGGGCCCGCATGTTGGGGACGGCGGCCTACGAGGACGTCTACGAGCAGGCCGCCGCCCTGCTCCACGGCATCGCCACCAACCACCCCCTCGTCGACGGGAACAAGCGCACCGCATGGCTTGCGGCCGCGACCTTCCTGGCGGTCAACGGGGTCGACCTCGCCGACGCGGACCAGGAACTCGCCTACGACCTGGTCATCGACGTGGCGGCCGGGCACGAGACGCAGACCGCCCGGATCGCCGACCGGCTGCGCTCCATGTGACGCTCGCCGCACCGCCCGAGGTCACGGGCCTGTCCCTCCGCGAGGGGCGGGCCCGCCCCGGTAAGGTGGCCCGGTTGTCCTACGTACGACCGCCTGCCCCGTACCGAGTACGCCGAGAGCACGAACCGGAGACCGTGACTACTACCGCCTCCCACCACCTCTCACCCGCCTTCCCCGGCCGTGCCCCGTGGGGCACCGCCAGCAAGCTGCGCGCCTGGCAGCAGGGAGCGCTGGACCGCTATATTCAGAACCAGCCCCGCGACTTCCTCGCCGTCGCCACGCCCGGCGCAGGTAAGACCACCTTCGCCCTGACCCTCGCCTCCTGGCTGCTCCACCACCACGTGGTGCAGCAGGTGACCGTCGTCGCGCCCACCGAGCACCTGAAGAAGCAGTGGGCGGAGGCCGCCGCCCGGATAGGCATCCGGCTGGACCCCGAGTACTCGGCGGGTCCGCTCAGCAAGGACTACCACGGGGTCGCCGTCACCTACGCCGGTGTCGGCGTGCGCCCCATGCTCCACCGCAACCGCTGCGAGCAGCGCAAGACCCTGGTGATCCTCGACGAGATCCACCACGCCGGCGACTCGAAGTCCTGGGGCGAGGCCTGCCTGGAGGCCTTCGACCCGGCGACCCGGCGGCTCGCGCTGACCGGCACGCCCTTCCGGTCCGACACCAACCCCATCCCGTTCGTCACCTACGAGGAGGGCAACGACGGGATCCGGCGGTCCTCCGCCGACTACACCTACGGCTACGGAAACGCGCTCGGCGACGGCGTCGTCCGGCCGGTCATCTTCCTCTCCTACAGCGGCAACATGCGCTGGCGCACCAAGGCCGGCGACGAGATCGCCGCCCGGCTCGGCGAGCCGATGACCAAGGACGCCATCTCGCAGGCCTGGCGCACGGCCCTGGACCCGCGCGGCGACTGGATGCCCAACGTGCTGCGGGCCGCCGACCAGCGGCTCACCGAGGTCCGCAAGGGCATCCCGGACGCGGGCGGCCTCGTCATCGCCTCCGACCAGGACTCGGCGCGCGCGTACGCCAAGCTCATCCGGGAGATCACCGGGACGAAGCCGACGCTGGTGCTCTCCGACGACACCGGGGCGTCGAAGAACATCGACACCTTCAGCGCGAACGACGACCGCTGGATGGTCGCGGTCCGCATGGTGTCCGAGGGCGTCGACGTACCGCGCCTCGCGGTCGGCGTGTACGCGACCACGATCTCCACCCCGCTGTTCTTCGCCCAGGCCGTCGGACGCTTCGTGCGCTCGCGCAGGCGCGGCGAGACGGCGTCCGTGTTCCTTCCGACCATCCCCTACCTCCTCGGCTTCGCCAACGAGATGGAGGTCGAGCGCGACCACGTGCTCGACAGGCCGAAGAAGCAGGGCGAGGAAGACCCGTACGCCGAGTCCGAGAAGGAGATGGACGAGGCGAACCGGCAGGAGGACGAGGACACCGGCGAGGACGAGCAGATGTCCTTCGAGGCGTTGGAGTCCGACGCCGTCTTCGACCGGGTCCTCTACGACGGGGCCGAGTTCGGCATGCAGGCCCACCCGGGCAGCGAGGAGGAGCAGGACTACCTCGGCATCCCCGGGCTGCTGGAGCCGGACCAGGTCCAGATGCTGCTGCAGAAGCGCCAGTCCCGGCAGATCGCGCACAGCCGGCGCAGGCCCGACTCCGAGGCGGACCTCCTGGAGCTGCCGGCCGACCGGCGGCCGGTCGTTTCCCACAAGGAACTGCTGGAGCTGCGCAAGTCGCTCAACACGATGGTGGGCGCGTACGTCCACCAGAGCGGGAAGCCGCACGGAGTGATCCACACGGAGCTGCGCCGGGTCTGCGGCGGACCGCCGAGCGCGGAGGCGACGGCGGGGCAGATCCGCGAGCGCATCAAGAAGGTGCAGGAGTGGGCGACCCGTATGCGGTGAGTTGCGGGGAGCGCGGTGAGTTCGGCGGATTCGGTGGGTTCAGTGGATTCGGTGGGTTCGCCCAGAACGTGGGACGGGGTCCGTGCGGAGGTTCGCACGGACCCCGTGCTCGTCCCGTCATCTGCGCGCCTGTACGAATCGTTGTCACGAAACGACACTTGAGGCGATCAGGAAACGGCACAAACAGGTAGCTCGCGCCCGGATTCTGGACGAGCCCTTCCGCTGAGCGGACCTGCTCGCTACATTCCCCGCATCGAACGCACCGTGGCAGCGCCGCCGCGGGAGCGCAGCCGGTGCAATGGCCGCTACCGGCGGCCTCTCCTGTGCGCCGCCGTGGGACCGGCGGCGTGCCACCCCGAGAGTCACCGCCGCTCACCGAAAGAGGGAGAGGCGTCGTGACCGCGGAAACCTCCCAGACTCTCGACAGAGGGCTCAGAGTCCTCAAACTGCTCGCCGACACCGACCACGGTCTGACCGTCACCGAGCTCTCCAACCGCCTCGGCGTCAACCGCACGGTCGTCTACCGGCTCCTCGCCACCCTCGAACAGCACGCCCTGGTCCGCCGCGACCTCGGCGGCCGGGCCAGGGTCGGACTCGGGGTCCTGAGACTGGGCCGGCAGGTGCACCCGCTCGTGCGCGAGGCGGCCCTGCCCGCGCTGCGGTCCCTCGCCGAGGACATAGGCGCGACCGCGCACCTGACCCTCGTCGACGGCACCGAGGCGCTCGCCGTCGCCGTCGTGGAGCCGACCTGGACGGACTACCACGTGGCCTACCGGGCCGGTTTCCGCCACCCGCTGGACCGGGGCGCCGCCGGGCGGGCCATCCTGGCCGCCCGTCAGGGCTCCCTCATCGAGCCGGGGTACACGCTGACCCACGGCGAGCTCGAAGCGGGCGCCAGCGGGGCCGCGGCGCCGCTGGTGGGCATCAGCGGGCTGGAAGGCAGCGTCGGCGTCGTCATGCTGGCCGACGCCGTGCCGGAGCGGGTCGGGCCGCGGGTGGTCGACGCGGCGCGTGAGGTCGCCGACGCCCTTCGCTAGGCCGAGGGCCCGGCGGATTCCCCGGGTTCCTGTGTGGTGCCGGGTGCGGCGCCGTCGCGGGGGCTCTGCCCGCCCCGGGCCCGGCGCCTCACACGCCGGCGGCGCCGAACAGTGCGGCCGGGCCGGAACGCGCGGCGGGGGCTGCGGGCGTCTGCGGGGCTGGTGGGGCGGATAGATTGGGCGGGTGCTCTCTCGCCTCACACGTCTGCCGCGTCCCGCCGCCCTGGCCGTCTGCGCCGTGCCCGTGCTCGGGCTGTTCGCCGCAGCGGCCTTCGCGCCGCTGCCCTTCGTGGTCGCCGTGCCCGGGCTGACGGCCGACGTACTGGGGTCCGACCAGGGCAAGCCCGTCATCACCGTCTCCGGGGCACCCGTCCGGGACACCAAGGGCCAGCTGCGGATGACCACCATCCGCGCCACCGGGCCGTCCTCGACGATGACGCTGCCCGAGCTCGCCGGCCACTGGTTCAAGACCGACCAGGCGGTCCTGCCCCGGGAGGCCGTGTACTCCTCCGGCGGCAGCGACGAGGAGATCGAGAAGCACAATCTGGAGGAAATGGCCACGTCGCAGTCGGCCGCCGCCGCCGCTGCCCTCGGCTTCCTCCACAAGGACCCCCAGGACGTGAAGGTCGAGCTCAACCTCGCCGACGTCGGCGGCCCGAGCGCCGGGCTCCTCTTCTCCCTCGGCATCATCGACAAGCTCGACGGCGACGGCAGCGGCGGCGACCTCACCGGCGGCCGCAACATCGCCGGCACGGGCACCATCACCGCCGACGGCAAGGTCGGCGCCGTCGGCGGTGTGGCCCTGAAGACCCAGGCCGCACGGCGCGACGGGGCCAGCGTGTTCCTCGTACCGAGGGACGAGTGCGCGGACGCGCAGGCGGAGCTGCCCGAGGGGCTGCAGCTGGTGCCCGTCACTTCGCTGACGGATGCGGTGAACGCTCTTCGCGCACTGAACCGGGGAGAGCCGGCCCCGTCCTGCTGACCTGCGGCCACTCCATCCCGCGCCAGGCCGGGAAGACCAGCGGCGCGAGCGTCGTGAGCAGGTACGTGCCGCCGAACAGCAGCAGCGCGGTGCCCACCCCGAAGCCGTCGACGAGCAGGCCCGCGGCCAGTCCGCCCACCGGCATGGTCAGCTCGCAGCCCGCCGTGGTCACCCCCGCGACACGGCTGCGCAGCTCCTCCGGGACCCGCTCGTACATGACCGTGGACAGGATCGGGTTCAGCATGCCCACGCCCAGCCCGGCCAGCGCCATCGTCACGGCGAGCGGCAGTGCTGTGTCGGTGAGCGCGGCGACCGCGTACCGGGTCGCGCCGGACACCAGAAAGGCCGCCGCGAACACCGCCCGGCGCGGGAACCGCTCGCCCCACGCCCCGTAGAGCAGGGCGCCCAGCAGGGCGAAGCCGCCGAAGAGGGAGATCATCAGGCCGATCGTGGTGGCGCCGCCGAGGACGTCCCGGCCGTGCACGGGCAGCAGGACCGAGGACCAGCCCTGGTCGAGGCCGTTGGTCATCATGACCATCACCGTGATGCCCAGCAGCAGCCGGGAGCGGGTCAGGAACGCCCAGCCCTCGGCGAGTTCGGCCCGATAGGCGGCGAACGAGACCTTGCCCGCGGCCCGTTGCGGCTCGGCGGCCGGGACGCCGCGCAGGAAGGCGCACACGAGCAGCGCCGACACCCCGAAGGTGACCGCGTCCAGCAGCAGCACGGTCTCGGCGCCGAACGCCGCGATCAGTACGCCGGCCACCGCGGCCCCGACCATCCGCGCACCGCGCGAGACCGCGTCGTAGAGGCCCGCGGCCCGGGCGAGGGGGGTGCCGGCGTGCTCGGCGAGGTTCGGCAGGAGCACGCCCCGGGCGGTCAGTCCGGGGGTGTGCACGAGGCCGCCGACGGCCATCAGCGCGCACAGCATCCAGAACTCCAGCAGGCCCAGGTGGTGCAGCAGCGGGATCGTGCCGACCGACAGGCCGCAGACCAGGTCGGAGGCGGCGGAGACCCGGCGGCGGCCGATCCGGTCGATGACCGGTCCGCCGACCAGGGCTGCCACGATGACCGGCAGGGTGGCGCAGAAGGCGACGACCCCGGCCCGGCCGGCGCTGCCGGTGGTCTGGAGGACGAACCACGGGACGCCGATGAGGGTGAGTGAACTGCCGGCTGTGGACACGGCGTTGGCGGCCAGTACGGCGGCCAGCGGACGCCGGCTCGCGGAGCGTAACGGCCGGCTGCGGGCAGGGGCGACGGCGGGCACGGCGAACTCCTTCGGTGCGGCGGCTGGTTGCGCGGTGCGGCAGCGGGTGGGGCGGGCGGAGCCGGACGGGGGGCCGCTACTCGGACGCGGGGCCCGGGAGGACGTGCGTGTGGATACGGACGGTCCGGGTGCCCTCGGTCTCGGGAAAGCCCCTGTAGGTGTTGACCAGGTCGTGCAGGCGGCCGACCAGCTCCTCGCTCTGCCCGGGCGTCAGCCGCAGGGTGAAGTCGCTGAGATCGGCGCCCCGTTCCCAGCGGCCCAGCCGCTCCTGGGCCTCGGAGATCCAGGCGGAGACCTCCTGGGCGTGGTTCGCGGCGACGGTCTGGAGGAAGACCGCTGCCGCGCCGCTCGTGGCCGGGTCGGCGTCGTGGATCAGCGACCCGTCGAAGCCGGTGCCCTCGTGCACGGCCTGCCACCAGCGCTCCCGGCCCTTGCCGTGCCCGGGCGCGTCCTCGACGAAGCCGTGTGCGGCGAGCTGGCGCAGGTGGTAGCTGGTGGATCCGCTGGACTCCCCGAAGCGCTCGGCGAGTTGCGAGGCGGTGGCCGGGCCTTCCCGGCGCAGCGCGGCCAGCAGCCGCATCCGCATGGGGCTGTTGTGCGGAGGCCTTCGCGCCCCGTCGCGTCACTGGGGCCGGGCGTCGTCCTCCGCGGCCTGCTGCACCAGCGGGATGATCCGGAAGGGCACCGGGTTCTCCATCACGATCGCCGTCGAGGCCCGGACGATCCCGTCGAAGCCCACGACGCGGTCGATCACGCGCTGGAGATCGGCGTTCGAGCGCGCCACCAGCCGGCACAGCATGTCCCCGTGCCCGGTGGTGGTGTGCAGCTCCAGTACCTCCGGGACGCCGTCCAGGTGTGCCCGTACGTCGGCCCCCTGCCCCTGCTTGATCTCCAGCGTCGCGAAGGCGGTCACCGGATAGCCGAGGGCCGTCGGGTCGACCTGCGGGCCGAACCCGCGGATCACCCCGGTGGACTGGAGCCGGTCCAGGCGCGCCTGCACCGTCCCGCGGGCCACGCCCAGCCGGCGCGAGGCCTCCAGCACCCCGATCCGGGGCTCACGGGCCAGCAGGACGATGAGCCGGCCGTCGAGATCGTCGATGCCCATGGATGCCTCCGGGTGCCCCACACGTGCCCGTGGGTGGTCATAGTGCACAGATGTTTCAGCCATCCTCCGGCCAGGCTGTGCACTTTGTACAGTCATTCAGGGAACTATTGCGCAGCTTGTGGATCGGCGGGAATCTGCGCTCATGACTGAGTCTCTGGCGAACCTCGAAACCACCCCGCACACCGCGCGTGAGGCGGACCCGTTCCCGGTGAAGGGCATGGACGCGGTCGTCTTCGCCGTCGGCAACGCCAAGCAGGCCGCGCACTACTACTCGACCGCGTTCGGCATGAAGCTCGTCGCCTACTCCGGTCCGGAGAACGGCAGCCGCGAGACGGCCAGCTACGTCCTGACGAACGGCTCCGCCCGCTTCGTGCTGACCTCGGTCATCAAGGCGACGACCGACCACGGCCGCTTCCTCGCCGAGCACGTCGCCGAGCACGGCGACGGCGTCATCGACCTCGCCATCGAGGTCCCCGACGTCCGCGCCGCCTACGCCTACGCCGTCGAGCAGGGCGCCCGCGGCCTGGACGAGCCGTACGAGGTCAAGGACGAGCACGGCACGGTCGTGCTGGCCGCGATCGCGACGTACGGCCAGACCCGCCACACGCTGGTGGAGCGCGGCGACTACACCGGCCCCTACCTGCCGGGCTACGTGGCCGTCGAGCCGATGGTCGAAGGCCCCGCCAAGCGCACCTTCCAGGCCATCGACCACTGCGTCGGCAACGTGGAACTCGGCCGCATGAACGAGTGGGTCGCCTTCTACAACAAGGTCATGGGCTTCACGAACATGAAGGAGTTCGTGGGCGACGACATCGCGACCGAGTACTCGGCGCTGATGTCCAAGGTGGTCGCGGACGGCACCAAGAAGGTCAAGTTCCCGATCAACGAGCCGGCGATCGCGAAGAAGAAGTCGCAGATCGACGAGTACCTGGAGTTCTACAACGGCCCCGGTGTCCAGCACATCGCGCTGGCCTCGAACGACATCGTCTCCACGGTCCGCTCGATGCGCGCCGCGGGCGTCCAGTTCCTGTCCGTCCCGGACACCTACTACGACACGCTCGGCGAGTGGGTCGGCGACACCCGGGTGCCGATCGACGAGCTGCGCGAGCTGAAGATCCTCGCCGACCGCGACGAGGACGGCTACCTGCTGCAGATCTTCACCAAGCCGGTGCAGGACCGCCCGACGGTCTTCTTCGAGATCATCGAGCGCCACGGCTCCATGGGCTTCGGCAAGGGCAACTTCAAGGCGCTGTTCGAGGCCATCGAGCGCGAGCAGGAGAAGCGCGGCAACCTCTGAGGCTGCACGCATGCCTTCAGGCCCCCGGCTCCGGCCGGGGGCCTCGGGCTGCCGTCGGCCCGGTGCGCGTGGCGACACGCCGCCGCGTGGTGCCCTCCGGAGGGGAGTGGGCCGGCGCGGCGCCCGCCCGCGCCCCGGGCCGCACGCGCGGCCCCACCCCCGCCGCCCACGCCGGCCGTGCCGGGGCGTGTCACCCGGCTGCGCCGGGCCGTGCCACCCGGCCGTGCCGGAGCGTGCCTACGGCGGCGCCGAGCGGTGTCACCCGGCTGCGCCGCGCGTGTCACCCGGCTGCGCCGAGCCGGTGCCGCACGGCTGCGCCGGGCCGCCCCACCCGGCCGTGCCGAGCCATGCGTCCGGGCCGCACGGCTGCGCCGGGCCGCGCCGGGGTGACGGGGAGGCCCCGCCGCGGAGCAGGCCCTGGCCGCCTGCGGCGCGTCGCGGGCCGCGCCGTCGTCGGCCCTGCGGCCCGGCGGGCCCCGCAGGCACCTCGACCGCGCCGGGTGCGGCGCGTCAGCGAGTGGCTGACGGGGACGGCTTCGCCGACGGCTTCGGCGACGGCTGGGGGTTGGGCTTCGGGAGCTCCGGTTCGACCCACGGCGTGACCGGCTGAAGGTGCTCCGGGCCGCCCGGCGGCGGCTGCCCGATCGCCGCCAGCGCCTCCTTCGCCAGCGGCCCGCGCACCGGTGAGAAGTACGGGTTCGTCCGCAGCGCCTCCTGCAGGTGCCGCCGCGCCCCCGCCTCGTCGCCGAGGGCCCGCTCGATCATCGCCCGGTGGTAGGCGAAGTCGGCACTGCGCAGCCCCGGCTCCGTCGCCTTCTTCGCGTACTCCAGCGCCGCCGTGTGATCACCCGCCCGGTGCAGCGCCCACCCCAGCGCGTCCGCGGCCTGCATGCTCTTGTGCCGCTCCCACTCCTGCGACAGACGCCGCACCGCGGCCGCCGGATCCCCGTGATCCGCCTCGTACAGGCCCAGGACCACGTCGTCGTCCACCCCGTTCGCGCCGTCCCGGACCGCCATCGTCTCCACCGCCTCGTACTGCGCACGCGCCTCCTCCTCCCGGCCCAGCGACTCCAACAGCTCGCCCAGCTCCCGCGCCAGCTGCGGCACCGGCGTCCGGCCCAACGCCATCCGGTAGTCCCGCACCGCCTCCCCGCCGCGCCCCAGCGCCGCCAGCGCCCGCGCCCGGCCCGCCAGCGCCTCCGCCTGCGCCGGATCCGTCCGCAGCGCCCCCTCGTACTGGCGCAGCGCCTCCACCGGGTCGCCCCGCTCCCACGACAGCTCACCGAGCCGGAACAGCGCGTACGCCTTCTCCGCAGGAGCCTTCGCCGCGGCCGCCGCCGACTCCATCGACACCACCGCGTCCTCGCGCCAGCCCCGGTCCCGGTACACCTGCGAGGCCCTGACGTGCGCCGCCAGCCCCGGCCGCAGCTCCAGCAGCACCTCCATCGCCTTCTGGGCGCCCTTGTAGTCGCCGAGCCCCGTGTACGCGTCCACCAGCACCGGGTACGCCGTCCACCGCCGCGGCGCCTGCGCCCGTACCAGCTCGCCCCACTTCCTGCCGGTCCCGAAGTCCCGCCGCGCATTGGCCAGCGAGCCCATCGCCGTCATCGCGTCGAAGTTGCCCTTCTCCGCGGGGCGCACCTCAAGCGACCGCTTCAGTGCCTTCTCCGCCTTCGGGTACCAGGCCGAGTCCGCGGTCCGCCGCGCCTGCTCCAGGTAGGCGGAGCCGAGGACCGCCCACGACGCGTCGTCGTCGGCGTGCGAGGCCACCCATTTCTCCCGGTCCGCCACGAGCGCCACCACGTCCGCGGCCGCGGCGGGCGCGCCCATGCCCACCGCCGTGGCGGCGCGTTCGCTCGGCCCCGGCGGACGGGCGTCGTCACCGGTCCGGGCCGGCCGGATCAACAGGGCCCCGGCGATCAGGACCACCGCCACCCCGGCGGCCACGAGCGTCTTGCGGCCGGTGAAGGTCACGGGCGGCGCCGGCGTCTGCGAATCCTCGTCGAAACGGTCCATGGGGTCACTGTGCGTCAATATGAAGAGCGCGCCGAGATGTCCGAAGACGTGCGCGGGCGTGTTCACACCGATGGCCCCGGCTGCCACGCTGGCCCCATGGATGATGACCTCTCCGCACGCCTGCGAGCGAGCCTCCTCGAAGGGCTCCCCGCCGACGCCCTGCTCACCGACCCGCAGGTGACCGCCTCCTACGCCACCGACATGGCCAGCTTCTGCGCCGCCGGCACCCCGGCGGTCGTCGTCCTGCCCCGGACCGTCGAACAGGTGCAGCACGTCATGCGCACCGCTACCGCCCTGCGGGTCCCCGTGGTCCCGCAGGGCGCCCGTACGGGCCTGTCGGGCGGAGCCAACGCCTCCGACGGCTGCATCGTGCTGTCCCTGGTGAAGATGGACCGGATCCTCGAGATCAGCGCCGTCGACCGGATCGCCGTCGTCGAGCCGGGCGTGGTCAACGCCGTCCTCTCACGGGCCGTCGCCGAACAGGGGCTGTGCTACCCGCCCGACCCCTCCAGCTGGGAGCAGTGCACCATCGGCGGCAACATCGGCACCGCCTCGGGCGGCCTGTGCTGCGTCAAGTACGGGGTCACCGCCGAGTACGTGCTCGGCCTCGACGTCGTGCTGGCGGACGGGCGGCTGCTGCGCACCGGCCGGCGCACCGCCAAGGGCGTCGCCGGATACGACCTCACCCGGCTCTTCGTCGGCTCCGAAGGCAGCCTCGGCATCGTCGTCCAGGCCGTCCTCGCCCTCAAGCCGGCGCCGCCCCGGCAGCTGGCCCTGGCCGCCGAGTTCCCCTCCGTGGCCGCCGCCTGCGACGCCGTCTGCGCCGTCATGGAGGCCGGACTGACGCCCTCCCTGCTGGAACTGATGGACCGTACGACCGTCCACGCCGTCAACACCCTCGGGAAGATGGGCCTGCCCGAGGCCACCGAGGCGCTGCTGCTCGCCGCCTTCGACACCCCGCACGCCCCCGAGGACCTCGCCGCCGTGGGGGAGCTGTGCGCCGCCGCCGGCGCCACCGCCGTCGTGCCCGCCGAGGACCAGGCGGAGTCGGAACTGCTGCTCCAGGCGCGCCGGATGGCCTTCCCCGCCCTGGAGGCGCTCCGGCCCGCCACGATGATCGACGACGTGTGCGTGCCGCGCTCGCGGCTCGGGGAGATGCTCGACGGGACCGCCGCCATCGCCCGCGCCCAGGGCCTGGTCATCGGCGTCTGCGCGCACGCCGGCGACGGCAACACCCACCCGATCGTCTGCTTCGACCCGGCCGACGAGGACGAGACGCGCCGGGCCCGCCGGTCCTTCGGCGAAATCATGGACCTCGGCCTCTCCCTCGGCGGCACCATCACCGGCGAACACGGGGTCGGCGTCCTGAAGAAGGAATGGCTGGCGCGTGAACTCGGCCCGGTCGGAGTGGAGATGCAGCGCGCCGTCAAGCAGGCCTTCGATCCACTGGGACTCCTCAACCCGGGCAAGCTCTTCTGAGCGTATGAGGCGGAGGTGGCCGCCCCGCCCGCGGCGGCCGCCCGGTCTGCGGCCGCCGCCGGGGGTCCGGGGACCGTGCGTCATCACAGGTCCCCGTCCGCCGACTCGTCCGACGGCCACGGATCGCGCAGCCACAGGTCGTCCGCCGGGGTCGGGGTGAGCAGCTCGGCCAGCGCCGCGTCCAGGCCGAGCCGCTCCGACTCGCTGCCGGGCGGCACGACCCGCAGGGTCCGCTCCAGCCAGGCCGACACGGCGAGGGCCGGAGCCTCCAGGAGGGCGTCGCCGTCGGGGGAGCTGAGCGCCATGCAGAGCACCGTCTCGTTGTCGACCTTCGTGGGCCAGATCCGGACGTCGCCGTGCCCGCAGGGACGGAACACCCCCTCGACGAGCAGTTCGCGGGCGAAGGTCCAGTAGACCGGGGCGCTGGAGCCCGTGTGGAAGGTGACGTGGACGGCGTACGGGTCTTCCGTGAGGTAGAGCAGGCGCGCCGGGACGGGGATGCTGCGCTCCGGTGAAAGGACCAGCTTCAGTTCCAGCTCGCGCTCGATGACGGGGTGGTGCATGACGGCCTCACTTCGGTCGGTGCGGGGGGCCGGATGGCACCCCACACCCGCAGAGAGCTCCGATGTGCCCGGGTATGACGCGACTTCCGGCGACGAACGCGAGATTGGCCGGATCCTGTCGGCTGACCGAAAACCGCCGTGGGGAGTGACGTTCGCTCAATGGCTTGGATTCTCCCGTTACCGGACCTGTCGGGGGGCGGTTCTTGGCTATGGTCCTCCCCTTGCACAAGCCTCAAGCCACGATCGGAGTTGGGGACATGACGGCCTCCCCTGGTGACGGCGAGCACGCGGCCCGCGAGGGCTACTACCCGGATCCGTCCATCCCGGGGTACATCCGGTACTGGAACGGCGCGGCCTGGGTCCCGGGTACGAGCCGCCCTGCCCCGGCGGCGCCCGCACCCGTCCCCACGCCCCTGCCCGCTCCCGCCCCGGTCCGCCCGCTCCCCGCCCCGGCTCCCGTCGCCGCGCCCGCCGTCCGCGCCGACGAGACGGGGCCGGTGTTCCTGGACGAGACCTCCATGACCGAGGCGCTCCCGGAACCCGCGCCCGCGCCGGCTCCCGCACGCGCCCCCGGGCCCGCTCCGGCTGCGGAGCCCGCGGCCGCACAGGCGCCCGTGTGGCAGGCCGACCCCGTGCACCAGGCCGGCTTCGGCGGGCCGCGCGACCGCCGGGTGTCGTGGGGCAGCCCGCAGGAACCCGAGGCCGATCCGGTACACGCCCCGGCCCCGGCACCCGCACACGCACACGCCCCGGCCCCCGCCCCTTCATCGGAACCGGCACCGGCCCCCGCGCCGGCGGCCGCGCCGGAGCCGGGCCGGCCGTCGGGCCGGTCCGCGGGCATCTCCCTGGCCCGTACGCCGTCCGCCGCACCGGAGCCCGCCAGACTCCCGGCGCAGTCCTCCGCGGGCATCCTCTCGGCCCGCTCCCCGGCCGCGCAGGCCCCGGCGGCCCGAGCGGTCCAGGCGGCCCCCGCGGCCCCGGCGTGGCCCGACGCCCCCGGAACGGGTGGCCCGGGCCCCACCGGGGTCACCTCCGCCTGGCCCGAGGCGACCCCGGCCCCCGCACCCTCCCGTACTCCCGCCCCCGCACCCTCCACCGCCCCCGCCCGCACTCCCGCCCCCGCCGCCGCCACCGGCGCCCCCGCCCCCGAACGTCCGGCCGCGCCCGCGCCCGCCCGCCCCGAGGTGTGGGAACCCCGGCCCGCCGGGGTCCGCCCGAAGGTTCCGCAGCCCGTCGCGGACGCCGCCCCGGCGCAGCCGGAGCCGGAGTCGAAGCCCGGGGGCTGGGAGCCCCGCGGATCGCAGGAGGCCCGCGCGGGCGCCCGTACCGGCCGCCCCGCCGCGACGCCGCGGGCGGTGTTCGAGCGGATGGCCGACCGGGCCGTGCGCCCCGCCGGGCTGGTGCGCCGTACGCTCGCCCGGGTCCTGGACTCCCTCGTGTTCGGCGCCGTCGCCGCCGCCGTGGCCCGGCCCCTCGTGCCCGGGGCCGCCGCCCACGTCCAGGCGAAGGTGGACGCCGCCCGGGCGAGCGGCCGCACCACCACCGTCTGGCTGTTCGACTCGACCATCGCCGGCAGCCTCGGCCTGGTCCTCGGGGCCGTCCTCCTCTTCGGCGTGCTCTACGAGGTGCTGCCCACCGCCCGCTGGGGCCGCACCCCGGGCAAGAAGCTGCTGGGGGTCCGGGTGCTGGCCACCGCCACCCTGCGCCCGCCGTCCTTCGGCGCGGCCCTGGTCCGCTGGCTCGTGTACGCCTTCCTGGGCCTGCCCGGCAGCCTGTGGTGCCTGGTGAACCGACCCCGCCGCCAGGGCTGGCACGACAAGGCCGCCAAGACGTACGTGGCCCGCTAGTGCGGTGACCGGCAAGGTTCGTCCCGGGTGCCGCTCCCCCCGAATGGACGCGGTCCCGTTGCGGGGACGGCGGACCCGGGTTCGACTCGGGCCATGAGTACCGACCAGCCGCCGCCGGGCCAGCCGCCCGAGGAAGACCCGTTCCGCAAGAAGCCCCAGGAACCGACGCCTCCGTCGGGCGGTTCGCCGTACGGACCGCCGCCCCCGGGAAGCGGCGGCCCGC
>NZ_MQUR01000147.1 GCF_001953875.1 Streptomyces amritsarensis | reverse complement strand
CGGAGCGGGCGCGGCACGCCGCGGCTCCGGCGGCTGCCCGTCGGCTTCGCCCGCCCCGCGGAAGGCGTGGGCGGGCGGGTGGTCCGAGGGAACGGGGGAACGCGGGACGGGGAACGCGGGGCGGGGTACGGGAAACGCGGAGCGGCGTGCGGGAAACGCGGCCCGCGGAAGCACGGAGCGGGGAGCCGTGAGCGGGGAAGCGCGGAGCCGGCCGCTGCGCGGCCGGCATTTTTTCGTGAGGACGTGTGCGGCCGTGGCCGCGGCGGCGGCGGTTCGCGCGGTGGCCCGGACGGCGTCCGGGCCACCGCGGTCAGCCGACGGGAGCGCCCTGGCCCGACAGCAGTCGGCCCTCCGCGTAGGCGAACGCGGCGGCGGGCAGGGCCGCCTCGCGGCCGCTGTGCAGGACGGTGAGGCCGCCCGTGCGGGGCAGGCCGGGCTCGGCGGTGACGCCGAGGCGGCGCAGCGCCTGGAGGGCCACGGGCTCGGCGGAGCCGTAGTAGACCAGGTCCGCTCCCCCGGTCCGCGCGGCGAGGGCGGCCCGGATGGGGGCCGCGGTCAGCTCGTAGTGGGTGCACCCGAGCACCACATCGGTGACGTCGGCCGGGGTCAGCGCGGCGGCCGCGGCGACGGCCGCGGTCACGGCGGCGTCGTCGGCGGACTCCACGGCGTCGGCGAGCCCCGGGCAGGGCACCTCGGTGACCCGGGCGCCGGTGGCGAAGTCGCGGATCAGCCCGCGCTGGTAGGGGCTGCCGGTGGTGGCGGGGGTGGCCCAGATCGCCAGGCGGCCGCCGGCCGCGGCGGCGGGCTTGATCGCCGGTACGGTCCCGATGACCGGGATGGCCGGCTCCAACTCCGCCCGCACGGCGTCCAGGGCGTGCACGGTGGCGGTGTTGCAGGCGATGATCAGCGCGTCGGGGCGGTGCGCGGCGGCGGCCCGGGCCACGGCCAGCGCCCGCCCGGCGAGGTCCTCTGGGGTCCGCGGACCCCAGGGCATCCCGTCGGGGTCGGAGGAGAGGACCAGATCCGCGTCCGGCCGCAGCCGCCGCACCGCCGCGGCCGCCGCGAGGAGGCCGATTCCGGAGTCCATGAGCGCGATCTTCACCCGGCCACCTTAGTCGACCCCGGCTCCGGCCGGACCCGGCACCGGCCACATCCCGCCGCCGTGCGCCGCCCTCACGCGACCGGATCCGGCCCGTCCGCCGCCACCCCTCGCGGGCCACCACACCCCCTGCGGCCCCCGATCCCGAGGCCGATCCAGCCGCCCACCCCACCGCGGCCGCACGGGCACCACACCGCCCCCACCGCCGCGCCCACCTACACCCCAGCGGGCAGCCGGGTACGTCCTCGGCTGCCCCGCCCCGAGTACCGGGCACGCCGCGCCCACGACCAACCCGTCGCCCGCACCCCGCAGCCCGGCCCCACGCCCGGCCGGCACCCCGCGGGGTGCAGGCGGATGCTCGCCCCACCCCGGCGACCGCAGGCCCGCCCGCACCCCTCGGCCGGCACCCCCGCAGGCCCGCAAGGGCGCCGCCGCAGCCTTCCCGCCCTGGGGGCACGGGCGGATACGCGCCCCACCCCCGCCACGCCGCCCGGCCACGCGCCCCGGCAGACACCCGCGGGCCCGCACCGGCGCCGCCGCGCCATCCTGCCCCGGGGACACGGACGGATACTCGCCCGACCCCGGCCCCGCCGCCCACCGACGCACCGCCAGCAGCACCACGCCCCGGCCGACACCCCACGGACCACCCGCCGCCCGGCCCGCACCAGCGCCGCCACGCCATCCCGCCCAGGGGGTACGAGCGGGGTGCTCGCCCCACTCCGGTGACCGCCCGCACACCGGCGCCCCGCTGGCACCACCGCGGCCCGACCGACACGCCGCGGCACCGCAACGGCGCCGCCGCGCCCTCCCACCCCCGGGGGCACGGGCGGATACTCGCCCCACCTCGGCGATCGTGCTCCCGGCCCGCCCGCGCCCCGGCCAGCACCCTGCGGGCCCGCACCGGCGCCGCCGCACCCTCCCGCCCCGGGCACGGGGGGGCTCCCCCACCCCGGTGACCGCCGCCCGGCCACGCGCCCCGGCCGACACCCGCAGGCCCCAACCCGCCGCCCGGCCCGCACCGGCGCCGCCCGCTCCCGCTCCGGGGGCACGGGCGGGCGCTCGCCCCACCCCGACGCCCCCGCCCCGCAACCCTGCCCCACACCGGCGATCGCGCCCCCACCCGCCGCCCGGCCCGCCTCAGCGCCGCCGCAACCCTCCCGCTCCGGGGGCGTGGGCGCGCGCTCGCCGCAGCCCGGCCCCACCCCCGCGACCGCGCCCCGCGGCCCGGCCACGCGCCCCGGCCGGCGCCCCGGCCGCGCGCCCCGCGCTCCCGCACCCGCCGCCGCGGCGCCGCACCCGCTGCCGCGGGGGCGCCGGCGCGCCCTTGTCCGCCGCCCCGCCCGGAGGGGCGCCGCACCGGGGGTGCCGGGTGCGGGACAGGGGCCCGGGCGCCCGGCACACTGCCGCCATGGGCCTCCTCACCGCCGCGTCCTTCGCCTCCCTCGCCGCATGGCTCTGGCTCACCCTCGCCCAGGGCATGTTCTGGCGTACCGACGTCCGGCTCCCCGCGCGCACCGCCCCCGACCGCTGGCCGTCCGTGGCGATCGTCGTACCCGCCCGGGACGAGGCCGAGGTGCTGCCCCTGAGCCTGGCCTCGCTCATCACCCAGGACTATCCCGGTGAGGCCGAGGTCATCCTCGTGGACGACGGCAGCACGGACGGCACCGGCGCCCTCGCCCTGCGGATCGCCGCCGAGCAGCCGGGGCTGCCGCTCACCGTGGTCTCCCCCGGCGACCCCCCGCCCGGTTGGACCGGCAAGCTGTGGGCGCTGCGCCACGGCATCATGCTCGCCCGTACCGCGCACGCCACCGAACCCGACTTCCTCCTGCTCACCGACGCCGACATCGCACACGAACCGGACAGTCTGCGCGAATTGGTCTCCGCCGCGGCCTCCGCCGACCTCGACCTCGTCTCGCAGATGGCCCGACTGCGCGTCGCCGGCGCGTGGGAGCGGCTCGTCGTACCGGCCTTCGTCTACTTCTTCGCCCAGCTCTACCCCTTCCGCCGGATCAACCGGCCCTCCGCACGGACCGCAGCGGCCGCGGGCGGCTGCGTACTGCTGCGCACCGGTGCCGCCGTGCGGGCCGGGGTCCCGGACCGGATCCGCCAGGCCGTCATCGACGACGTCTCCCTGGCCCGTGCCGTGCAGGACTCCGGCGGGCGGATCTGGCTGGGGCTCGCCGAGCGCGTGGACAGCGTCCGCCCCTACCCGGCGCTCGCGGACCTGTGGCGGATGGTCTCGCGCAGCGCATACGCGCAACTGCGCCACCGGCCCGCGCTGCTGGCCGGGACGGTCGCTGGGCTGGCGCTCGTCTACCTGGTGCCCCCGGCCGCCCTCCTGGCGGGCCTCGCCGCCGGCCGGCCCGCCGCCGCGTGGGCCGGCGGCCTCGCCTGGCTGCTGATGGCCGGCACCTACCTGCCGATGCTGCGCTACTACCGCCAGCCCGCGGCGCTCGCGCCGCTGCTTCCGTTCACGGCGCTGCTGTACCTCCTGATGACCGTCGACTCGGCCGTCCGGCACTACCGCGGGCGGGGCGCGGCATGGAAGGGCCGTACCTATGCCCGCCCGAGCGACGCCTGAAACGAGGGACCTCCGCCCGGACCCGCGTCATCCGAGGTCACCGCGTTGTGACGCTGCGTCAGCAAGAAGTCGGTGCAACGCACAACCGGTAGGTACGAGTTGGACCAAGGTGGGATGGAAGTGGCGAAATCGTGCACGTGAACGCCAAGTGAAAGCTGTGGCTCTGACCTGCGAATATGCAGGTCAGCGCGGTGTTGACGCCACCTCGCTATGGACCCGGTGAATTCGTGGGCTTAACTTATGTCTCATGACCTCCCCCCGCTCCACTTATGGCGGCGGTTACTACTCCGCGCCCTCCTTCCCGGACACCCCCATCTACGACTCCCTCGTCGCCGAACGCGGCACTCCGCAGATCGCCCCGATCCGCGTCCCGGCCGCCTACGAGTCCCCGAGCGCGGGTTATTCGAGCGGTGGATACCTGCCGGCCCTCCCGTCGGCCCTGCCCGCACTGCCGCCTGCCACCCCTCAGCAGCAGGCTCCGGCGTACGGGTACCCCTACCAGCAGCAGGCCGCCGCGCAGCCGATGCCACTGCAGAACGCGCCCGCTCCCTACATCCCCCAGCAGCAGCCGGTCGCGGCCCGCGCCGGGTACGTGCCGCAGCCCCAGCCGCAGCAGCCCCGCCCGGCGGCCATGGCCACCGGCTACGAGGCGATGCGTCCGGCCGCGCCGCGCCCCATGCAGGTGCCGGCTCCGGTGGCGGGTGCCTCGTACGAGGACCCCTACGGCCGCCCCTACCAGGGACGCGGCTACTGACCGGCTCCCTCGCGCGCGCCGGGACGGCGCAGCGGGCTGGCAGTATGCCCCCATGTCGAAGTTGCACGTTCAGGCGCTCCACGTCCACCCCGTCAAGTCGGTAGCGGGGACCGCTCCCGACGAGGTGGCCGTGGAGCCCTGGGGTCTGTCCGGGGACCGGCGGTGGGCCGTGATCGACCCCGAGGGCACGGTCCTCACCCAACGCCGGCATGCCCGGCTGGCCTTGGCCTCCGCGCGCCCGCTGGGCGGCGGCCGGATCGCGCTGACCGCGCCGGGCATGGCGGAACTGCTGGTGGAGGTGCCCGATCCGGGTCCGCTGGAGCCGGTTTCGCTGTTCGGGAAGAAGGTCGAGACCGTGGTCGCGGCGAGGGCCGCGGCCGACTGGTTCAGCGCGTTCCTCGGGGTTCCGGTTCGGCTGGTGCACCTGGACGACCCCGCCGTACGTCGTCCGGTGGACCCCGACTACGCACTGCCGGGCGAGATGGTGAGCCTGGCCGACGGCTATCCGCTGCTGCTCACCACGCTCGCTTCGCTGGACGCGCTCAACTCGCTGATCGCGCAGGGGGACCACCCCGAGGAGGGTCCGCTGCCGATGGACCGCTTCCGGCCCAACGTGGTGGTCTCGGGGGCCGCGGCCTGGGCGGAGGACGGCTGGCAGCGCATCGCGATCGGCGGCACACTCCTGCGCGGCGCGCGCGAATGCGGCCGGTGCGTCGTGACCACCACCGACCAGCGGACGGGCGAGCGCGGCAGGGAACCGCTCAAGACCCTCGCCCGGCACCGGCGGATCGGCAAGTCCCTGGCCTTCGGGCGGCTGCTGGTGCCGCTGGGGCCGGGCATGCTGCACGTCGGCGACGAGGTCCGCATCCTCGCATGACGGGTCGCCCGCGGGTGGCGACCGGACCACTGGAATGACACCTTCGGGGGGCTCCGCCCCCGAGCTGGAACCAACCGGCGTGACCAGGCCGTTGGATCAGTCAGGACAGGTGGGTACCCGCACGGGGCAGTGACACCGGACGACCGGTTCCGGATCGGGTGGCACATGTCTCGTGCGTCCCGGAACGCGTCCCCCGGGGCATGCGGAAGGCGTGGGCGCGCAGACAGGCGGAGACTGGCGCAAGTAGGGGGAGCCGGACCGTGCGGACAGCAATGGGTGTGTGGCGGTGGCGGCGCAATCCGCTGCGCCGGCCCACCGATCTCTTCGAGGCGTGGGTGGCGTTCGCCGCGCTGGTGTGCGTCGTGGTGGTGGCTCCGGCCGTCGGCTGGGTCGCGGGCCTGAGCGTGGACGGCACGCTGCAGCGGGCCGCGTACGAGCAGCGGCAGGAGCGGCATCTCGTCCCGGCCGTGGTGGTCCGTGCCGCCCCGGCCCCGGCCGAGGAGGTGTCCGCCGACCCTTCCGCACAGCGGACGGCCCCCCGGCGCACGCAGATCGTGGCCTCGTGGACCGCGCCCGACGGCAGCAGCCACGAGGGCACGGTGCCGGCCGCCGAGGAACCGCCGCACCCCGGCGAGCGGTTCCGCATATGGACCGACGCGCGGGGGCGCCTGGTGGGGCGGCCGCTCGACCCGTCGGCCGCCTCCTTCCACGCGGGGACGGCGGGCCTGGCGGCCGCGGCAGGGGTGGCCGTCCTGGCCGTGACGGTCCGCCGCCTGGTCGTACGACGGCTCATGCACCGTCGGTACATACGTCTGGACCGGGCGTGGGCGGCCGCCGGGCCGGACTGGGGCCGGGCGGACGCCGGTGGCTGACCTGGCGGCTCATCCGCTCCGCGCGCGCTACGGTGGAGCCGCCGAACCGGTCGCTGCCGTGGCAACAGCCACGAGAGCGGCCTCGGACAACAGCGGCTCCGGCCGCATCGGCAGCGCGAGCACGAGGGTGGGGGCACGACAGCACCATGGTTCAGGGCACGGTCCAGGTGACGCACGGCGGCTCCTCGCGGTGGCGGCGCCGCTCCGGTGAATATCCGACGCTGACCGCCGCGCTCGCCGTCGCGGGCGACGGGGACGTGCTGTCCATCGCCCCGGGCACCTACCGGGAGAACCTGGTGCTGCACCACGCCGTCACGCTGCGCGGGCCCGAGGACGGCTCGGGTTCGGTGCGCATCGCGCCGCTCGACGGCGTCGCCCTGACGTTGCGCGCCTCGGCCGTGGTGCAGGACCTCCACCTGGAGGGCCAGGACCGGGCCGCGCCGGCGCTGCTGGTGGAGGACGGCTCCCCCGAGCTCACCGACCTGCGGGTGAGCACGCACTCGGCGGCCGGCATCGAGGTGCGCGGCCCCGGCGCCCGGCCCCTGGTGCGCCGCTGCACCGTGGAGAACCCGGCGGGCGTCGGCATCGCCGTACTCGACGGCGGCGGCGGGGTGTTCGAGGAGTGCGAGGTCGTGGCCTCGGGACAGACCGGGTTCTCGGTCCGCGGCGGCGGCCGGCCCCGGCTGGAGCGCTGCCGCATCCACCACTCCACGGGCGCGGGCATCGCCGTCACCGGCGAGGGCTCGGGCCTGGAGGCCCTGGGCTGCGAGGTGTACGAGGTCAGGGGCGCCGGGGTGCAGATCGCCGCGCGCGCCGCCGCCCGCCTCACCGACTGCGCGGTGCACCGCACCTCGGCCGACGGGGTCACGCTCGACACCGACGCCGTGCTGACCCTGGCCGGGTGCGACATCCACGACATCCCGGAGAACGCGATCGACCTCAGGTCGCGTTCGGTGCTCACCCTCAGCCGCACGTCGGTGCGCCGCTTCGGGCGCAACGGCCTGTCGGTGTGGGATCCGGGCACCCGGGTGGACGCCGAGTCCTGCGAGATCCACGACAGCACGGGCGACTATCCGGCGGTGTGGGTCAGCGACGGGGCCACCGCGTCCCTGGACTCCTGCCGGGTGCACGACGTGCCCGACGCGCTGTTCGTGCTGGACCGGGGGTCGGCCGTCGAGGTCACCGACAGCGATCTGTCCCAGGTCCGCAACACCGCGGTCTCGGTGAGCGACGGGGCCACCGCGCGGCTCGACGACTGCCGCGTCCGCGAGGCGGCCACCGGCGCCTGGTTCCGCGACCACGGCAGCGGCGGCACCCTCGCCGGCTGCACCATCGACGCCGTCCAGACCGGCGTGATCGTCACCAAGGGCGCCGACCCGGTCCTGGAGGACTGCACGGTCACCTCCCCCGCCGAGGCCGGCTTCTACGTGTCGGCGGGCGGCCGCGGCACCTTCACGGCCTGCCGCGTGACGGACAGTTCCGGTTTCGGCTTCCACGTCCTCGACGGCTGCCGCACCACGCTGACCCGCTGCCACACGGAGCGCTGCGCCCGCGGCGGCTACGAGTTCCCGGAGGACGGCCCCGTCGTGGAGGAGTGCACCGGCGACGGGTCGGGCCCGCGGCAGGCGGCCCAGGCCGCCCCGGGCGGCGGCTTCACCGGCGCGCAGGCCGGGGTCCGCACGGTCACCGCGGCGCGGAGCCCCGCGGCGCAGCCGGCCCCGGCGGCCCAGCCGTCCGTACCGCGGCCTGCGGATCCGGGGCGGGCCACAGCTTCGGAGACGGCCGCGCGGGCGTCCGGCGCGGTGCTGGGGCAGCTCGACGGGCTCGTGGGCCTGGACAGTGTCAAACGCGAGGTGCGGGCTCTCACCGACATGATCGAGGTGGGCCGGCGGCGGCAGTTGGCGGGCCTCAAGGCCGCCTCGGTGCGCCGCCACCTGGTGTTCACCGGCTCCCCCGGCACCGGCAAGACGACGGTCGCCCGGCTGTACGGCGAGATCCTCGCCTCCCTCGGCGTGCTGGAGCGCGGGCATCTGGTCGAGGTGTCCCGCGTGGACCTCGTGGGCGAGCACATCGGGTCCACGGCGATCCGCACGCAGGAGGCCTTCGAGCGGGCGCGCGGCGGAGTGCTGTTCATCGACGAGGCGTACGCGCTGGCCCCGGAGGACTCGGGCCGGGACTTCGGGCGCGAGGCGATCGACACGCTGGTGAAGCTGATGGAGGACCATCGGGACGCGGTGGTGGTGATCGTTGCCGGGTACACGGCCGAGATGGAGCGTTTCCTGACCGTCAACCCCGGTGTGGCCTCGCGGTTCTCCCGGACCATCGCCTTCGGCGACTACGGCCCGGGGGAACTGCTGCGGATCGTGGAGCAGCAGGCGGAGGAGCACGAGTACCGTCTCGGGGAGGGCACCGCCGAGGCCCTGCTGACGTACTTCACGGAGCTGCCGAAGGGCCCCGCGTTCGGCAACGGCCGCACCGCGCGCCAGACCTTCGAGTCGATGGTGGAGCGGCACGCGGGGCGGGTGGCCCAGCTCGCGGAGCCGAGCACGGACGAGCTCACCCTGCTGTTCCCGGCGGATCTGCCGACGCTTCCCACCCCTTGCTGACGCCGGGGCGCTGAGCGGGCATTCCCCCGGCCACCGCTGTGCGGGGCCCTGCGGCGCGTGCGGCCCGCTCCAGCCGGGCGAGCAGGGCGGCGCGTTCGGCGGCGAAGGCGGGGTCCGCCTGGTAGTCGGCGTGGCCGAGGATCGGCGCGGGCAGCGGGTGGCGGGCGCTGCGCCCGTAGGCGAGCGGGTCGGCGAGCGGGCCGCGGTCCACCTCCGGGGAGTCCGGGCCGGGGAGCGCGGGCCCGCCGATGGGGTCGGTGGCCCGCCAGAGGTTGCGCCAGCAGTCGACGTCGCGGTGCAGGGCGGTGAGCTGTCCGGGGCCGAAGTAGGCGGGGAACCAGCGGCCGTAGAGGCGGGCGAGCGGCGATCCGTAGGTGAGGAGCGCGACGCGGCGGCGTACGGGCGGCGGCAGTTGCCAGACGGCCGCCGCGGCGAGCACGCTGCCCTGCGAGTGTCCGGAGATCACCAGTCGGCCGCCGGTGCGGCCGGTCCAGCCGGCCATCCGCCAGGTCAGGTCGGGGACGGCGCGCTCGGCGTAGCAGGGCGGTGCGAACGGGTGGGCGGCGCGCGGCCAGAAGGTGCCGACGTCCCAGAGGATCCCTATGGTCCGCCGGGCGGCCGGGTCGCGGTAGGCGCGGCGGCCCCAGGCGGCGAAGAGGGCGATGCCGAGGCCGATGAGCCAGGACCCGGCGTCCTGGGCGGTGCGGGCGGCGGTCTCCAGCAGCGGCGGGGCCCCGCGGGCGGCCTCGCCCGGGACCTGTCCGCTGAGCCAGGCTCCGGCCAGGGCGCCGGCGCCGAGCACCAGGGTGATCCCGGAGACGGCCGCGACGAACCAGGGCGCGGAGTCGGTGAGTGCGGCGGCCGTCCGCGCCCCGGCGATGCGGCGGCTGCGCGCCTCGTCCGGGCTCTCGCCCGGGTATTCGGCGGCGACGGCCGCGGCGAGGCGGCGCCGGGTGCGGGCCGCGCCCGCCGCGAACCAGGCGGCGAGCAGCGCCAGTACGAGGAGCAGCGGAGGCAGCACGGCGGCCTGCCAGGACAGCAGGACGGGCGGCCCGGGCAGGGGCGCGCCCGCCATCCCCGGGGTGGCTCCGCCGTCCATCCAGTCGGCGACGCGCTGGGCGACCCCGCCCGACATCACGCCGCCGAGGGCGCAGCCGAGCATGGCGACGGCGGGGCCGCCGAGCCCGCGCAGGGCGGCCGCCGGGTCGGGGGCCCTGCGGTGCAGGTGGCGGGCGACGGCGGCGAGGGCGAGGACGCAGAGGCCCTGGCCGAGCATGATCACCCCGAAGGCGAAGTCGCCGGGGAGCCGCCCGGTGGAAGTCCAGCCCGGACGGGACCAGCAGGCGTGCAGGAGGACGGCGGCCAGCAGGGCGAGGGCGGCGCCGGGCAGCAGGCAGACGGCGGCCCGGTCCAGGCGGTGGTCGGGGCGGTCCTCGCTGCGGCCGCGCCGGCAGACGACCCAGGCGACGGTGACGGCCCCGGCGCCGAGGAGGGCCTGGGTGATCCAGCCGAGGGCTTCGAGGGCGGGCGCGGTCGCCTCGGCCCGGCGGTCGTGGGCGGCGGTCGGCGCGGAGACGGCCACCGCGACGGTGAGCAGCCCGGCCGCGGTGTGGGCGGCCCGCAGCCGGGCCACGATGCGGCGCCCGTACCAGAATCCGGGGCGGCCGAGCGCGGGCGCGGTGTCGGAGGCGGTGTCCGGGTCGGCGGCGCCGGCGGGCGGCGGCTGGGATTCGTAGGCGCTCCAGGTGCGGTTCGACAGGTACCAGAGCAGCCCCGTCAGCGCGGTGGGGACGAGTGCGCCGAGGGCGAGGCGGCGCCCGGGCTGGGACCACCAGCCGCCGCCGTCGGGGGCGAGGAAGCCGAGCGGGGAGCCGGGTGCGGTGCAGCCCGCGGCACCCGCGCACTGCCAGGCGACGAGGTCGAGCGCGACCTCGCAGGCGGCCGCGATCAGCAGGACGGTCAGGCTGAGCGCGAGGATCCGTACGAGGACCCCGTACGTGCGCACCGTGCGCGGCGCGGGGTGGGCGGCGGGCCCGGTGGGGGCGGCCGGCCTGGCCCAGTGGGCGAGGTTGGCCACCATGAAGGGCAGGAGCAGCAGCCACAGGGCGCGGGCGCCGTTGCCGGAGGTGAGCCGGGACCAGCAGTAGGCCTCGGGGACGGGCTGTCCCGCGTACCGCTCGGGGTGGGCTTCGGCGTCGGCGTCGTCGGTGCGGCGGAACACGGCCGCGGTGGAGTCGCCGGTGACGCGGACGGTGCGCGGGTCGCCGAGCAGCTCGGCCGGGGAGGCTCCGGCGACGCCGTGGACGAGGAGTTCGAGGGCGAGTGGGGGTTCGGTGTGGGGGCGGTCGGGCACGGGGGCCTCCGCTCGCGTGGGGATCGGCGCCGCTCCAGGATCCCGCGCGGTGGGGGCGCTGCCCAGGCCCCGTACGGGGGAACCGCCGGCGGGAGGCGGGGCGTAGGGCGCACGGGCCGTCGTACGCGGCGTCCTGGGCGCAGAACACCGGCGGATCGCAGCGGACATCTCGCGGGCACACGGCTATGGTGACCGCGCACATCCGTCCGGATCACCACCCAGGAGGTACCGCCATGGCTCGCCGACTCCGCCCGGTGGGGCTGGACTTCATCGACGACGCACCCGTCCGGCTGGTGTTCGCAGCCGGGGCCGCGGCGCCGCCCGAGGCGGTGTACCAGGCGCTCGCCGAGGAAGTGGAGGGCTGGCCGGGCTGGTTCAGGGCGGTCACCCTGGCCCGCCCCACCCACGGCGGGGGCGGCCGCGAGATCAGACTGCTGGGCGGGGTGCGCATGCAGGAGACGATCATGGCCGCGGATCCCGAGAAGCGATACGCGTACCGCGTCGACACCACCAACGCCCCTGCGGTGCGCGCCCTGTTGGAGGAGTGGCGGCTCACGCCGGCCGGTTCGGGCACGCACATCCGCTGGACCTTCGCCGCGGACGGCCCGGCCGCCTTCCGCCTGGCCCTGACCGTGGCCCGGCCGGGCCTGGGCCACTCCTTCCGCACGGCGGTCCGCGCCTTGGACGCCCGACTCGGCGCGCGCCGCTCGACGGGGCGTTGACGGC
>NZ_MQUR01000053.1 GCF_001953875.1 Streptomyces amritsarensis | reverse complement strand
GCCGTGTCCCCACCCCACGCCCCCGCTTCGACAAGCCCACCCCCAAAGCCGCCCGCACTGCGAGCCCCTGGCCCGGCCGGGAGGGCTCCCGGAGCCGGGCTCGTACTGCTGGAGTGGGGACGGGGAGGGGTGTCCCCGCAGGACGAGCGCGCTACCACCGCTCACGGCCGAGACACCCCACGCGCCGAGCCGAGGAGATACCCCTGCGCGGCGCCGCGACCCGCCCGCACCGAGCCCGTATCCCGCCCGGCGGGCACGACCCGGGCCGGCCGGAGCTTCGGCCCCCAGGGCGACGCCCCCGCCCGTGCGGCGAGGCCGCGGCCCGCAGGCTTCCTGCGGCCTCCGGGGGAACCCGGCGGGCGTGCGGGTTACGGCAGGCGGCCCGACAGCAGCCCCCGCAGGGTGTGGGCGGCGGCGAGGAGCCAGGCCGTCAGCAGGGCGAGGAAGAGGGCCGCGGCGAGCCACCCGAGGGCGGTGAGCCCGGTGTGGCGGGCCAGGCCGGCGGCGCCGGTGACGCAGGTCCCGACGGGGAAGGTCAGCGCCCACCAGGTCATCGTGAAGCCCATGCCGGCGCGGGCGGCCCGGACCAGCATGCACAGGGCGAGGGCCAGCCACAGCAGGGCGAACCCCATCACGGGCACCCCGTAGACGACCGCCAAGGCGCCGAGCGCGTCGGCGTAGGGGGCGCCGATGGCCCCGGGGGCCATGTCGGCGAGCTGGTTCACGGCGGTGGTGGACTGCCCGAGCGGGCCGAGGACCAGGAACAGGGTCGGGGTCAGCACCAGGGGCAGGGGCCCGCCCAGGATCAGTCGGCCGAAGATCAGCGGGAGCATCAGCAGGGTCGCGAGCAGGCTGATGCCGAACATGGCGTAGCAGGCGAGCAGCATGGCCTCGCGGGGCTGGCCGGCGGGCAGGTGGGGTATCAGCAGCGGGCCGAGCGCGGCCGAGACCATGGGGGCGACGAGGGGGAGCAGCCAGACGGGGCCGGCCTGCTTCGGCTCGACCTCGTGCCGCACCACCATCAGGTAGGGCACGGCCACCGCCGCGACCAGGCCGACCGCGGTGCCGGCGGTGAACAGCACGGCGTCCACCGCCACGGCGGCACCGGTCCCGATGAGGTCCTTGCCGACGATGAGGGTGCCGCCGCCGACGGCCAGCAGCGCCATCGAGAGGCAGCCGTAGAAGGGGGCGACGGCCGGGTCGAGCAGGTGGGCGCGGGCCTGGTCGCGGTGGTGGAGCCAGTGCCCGGCCCGGGCGGTCAGCAGGACCGCCAGGGCGGCGGCGGACAGCGCCCAGACGAGCTGGCAGGCCACGCGCTGGCCGGGAAGCTGGTACGGGAGGGTCGCGCCGGCGTTGGCGACGATCGCGGTGCCCATGACGCAGGCGTACCAGTTGGGGCCGAGGTGTCGCAGCGCCGGTGCCTTGTGGGCCGGGGGCGCGGGTTCGGTGAGGGTGCGGGGTCGCACGAGGGTGGTGGCCATGGGTCCAGCGTCAGGTGGGGGCGGGTCGAGCGGCAGGGACCACCTGTCTATAAGGCCATAAACTGATGTTATGGGTGATGAGACATGGGTTCCGCTGGCGCACCGCGTACCGGACCTGGGTGCGCTGGAGTTGCTGCTCGAGGTCGCCCGCGTGGGGAGCCTGAGCGGCGCCGCCCGGCGGCTGGGCATCACCCAGCCCGCGGCGAGCAGCCGGATCCGGGCGATGGAGACCCGGCTGGGGGTGGCGCTGGTGGACCGTTCCCCGCGGGGTTCGACGCTGACGGCCGAGGGCGCGCTGGTCACCGACTGGGCCCGGCGGGTGGTGGAGGCGGCGGAGGCCTTCGACGCGGGTGCGCAGGCGCTGCGCGGGCGGCGGGACTCCCGGCTGCGGGTGGCGGCCAGCATGACCATCGCGGAGTACCTGCTGCCGGGGTGGCTGATCGCGTTGCGCGGGCAGCGGCCGGACACGGCGGTGTCGCTGCACGCGGGCAACTCGGCGGTGGTCGTGCAGCGGGTGCTCACGCACGAGGCGGACCTCGGCTTCGTGGAGGGGCTGACCGTGCCCGAAGGCCTGGACTCGGCGGTGATCGCGCAGGACCGGCTCGTCGTGGCGGTGGCGCCGGTCCACCGGTGGGCGCGGCGTACCAGGGGCGTGGAGGCGGCGGAACTCGCGGCGACTCCGCTGATCCTGCGGGAGCGGGGATCGGGTACCCGGCAGGTGCTGGACGCGGCGCTGGCCGGGTACGGCGGACTGGCCGCGCCGCTGCTGGAGCTGGCGTCGACGACGGCGGTGAAGGCGGCCGCGCTGGGCGGTGCCGGGCCGTGCGTGCTGTCGGAGCTGGCGGTGGTGGACGAGCTGGCGGCCCGTCGGCTGGTGGAGGTGCCGGTGACGGGCGCGGAGCTCGGCCGGGCCCTGCGGGCCGTCTGGCCCGCGGGCGCCCGCCCGGCGGGCCCGGCCCGGGACCTGCTGTCCCTGACCCGGGGCCCTGCCGAGGCCGCGTGAGCCCGCCCCTGACCGCCGGGACAGCTCCCGGCCCACGGTGGGAGAACGGCTGAAGAGCCGAGCGGCCTGCGGGACACCGGCCGGGCCGCCGCCGCAGGCCCGGCCGGCGTCAGTCCGGCGCCTCCGACCGGGAGTGGAGGGTCTTCGTCAGCAGGGAGCCCGCGACGATCAGGGCCACGCCCAGCCACCACATGTCGTCGAAGATCAGTACGGCGATGCCGATGGGGACGAGCAGGCCCGCCAGCGGCACCAGGAAGCCCGCCCAACGAGTGCGCTCGGGAGGCAGCCCGGCGGCTTCCCGGGCCGCCCGGGCGCGGGCGACGTCCGGGTACCAGACGGTGAACTTCACCGCGGCGACGATCGCCAGGATCTGGATGATCCAGCCGGTCCAGATGTTGTTCGGGTTGTGCAGGACCAGGTCCCCGTACGCTCCCGCGGCCGCCGCGACCAGGAAGGCCGTGCCCCACGCCCCCGTGATCATGTAGTTGGTGCGCAGGAAGCCGCGGGTGTGCCAGAGGGACGGATCGACCTGCTCGCGGGCGTACTGGAGGGTGAACGGCATCCGTACGGCCATCGAGCCGAAGGCGATCACCGCCAGCGCGATGTTGGCCACCTCGCCCGCGTACGTCTCCAGCCAGTTCAGGGTTCCTTCGCCGACGAGGGCTCCGATGACGGCCATCGAGCCGAAGAAGACCACGTCGGCCAGTTCCAGCAGCTTCCAGGAGCTGCCGCGGTAGACCAGGTGGGTCAGCGCGATCAGGGCGACCGCCGCGGCCAGCGCCAGTCCGACGGCCAGTTCGAACCGTCCCGGGCCGACCAGCAGCGAGAAGATGATCCACGGCGCCATGCCCACGACCGGGTTGTCCAGGAACCCGGCCACCGGCCCCTTCGCCGCACGGTGCGCGTCGGTGCTCACCCATCCAGCGTGCGCGCGTGCGGCGCCCGGGGCCATTCGGGCGGTACGGGTCCGCCCCCGGCCCCTTCCGCGGGGCCGGGGGCGGGGCGCCGTGCGCCGGGCGACGTGCGCCGGGCGACGTGCGACGTTCGCATGTGCCGGTCAGGCCACCGGTACCATGCTGCGCGCCGTGGCCGCCTCGATCAGCGACGCCATCACCCGGGTGTCCTTGTCGCGTTCCGGGTGCCACTGGACGCCCAGCACCCAGCGCGCCGGATCGGGCAGCTCGATCGCCTCCACCGTGCCGTCGAGCGCGTGCGCCGAGGCGACCAGGCCGCGGCCCAGCCGCTCGACCGCCTGGTGGTGGTAGGTCGGGACCTGCGCCTCCTCCGGGACCAGGTCCCCGTACCGGGTGCCCGGGACCGGGCGGACCGGGTGCCGGCTCATGGCGCCCGGGGCGTCGACGTGGCCGTCGATGTGCTGGATCAGGGTGCCGCCCAGGGCCACGTTCAGCGCCTGCATCCCGCGGCAGATGCCGAGCACGGGCACGTCCGCCTCCAGCGCCGCGTTGATCAGCGCCAGCTCCCAGTGGTCGCGGACCGTGGCGGGGGCGCCCGTACGGGGATCGCGTGCGGCCCCGTAGTGCACCGGGTCCACGTCGGGGCCGCCCGCGACGACCAGGCCGTCCACCCGGCTCAACACCTCCGCCGCCGAACCGGGTTCGTCCGGGGGCAGCAGGACGGCCGCGCCGCCCGCCGCCTGGACGAGTTCGCAGTACCCGGTCGGTACGAGGGACGTCGGGAGGTCCCACACCCCGTAGCGGGTGGATTCCTCGACGTAGGTGGTGATGCCGATGAGCGGCCTGGGCACGTTCTCTACCTCCGTGAACGGGACGGCGGACGACGGGAAGGGACAGGATCTCAGTCGCGGGCCAGCTCCGCCTCGGCTTCCGCGAGGGCCGCGAACTCCTCCTCGGGGGCCGATGCCACGAGGTGGTGCCGACTGTAGAAGGCGAAGTACGCGAGGGCGACGGCGTACACGGCCAGGGCGATGAACGCGGCGTCCTTGTCCACCAGGAAGGTGGCGACCAGGGCCGAAAGGGCCAGTACGAAGGCGACCGAGGAGGTCAGGATGCCGCCCGGGGTGCGGTACGGGCGCTCCAGCTGCGGCTCCCGGCGGCGCAGCACGATGTGCGAGAGCGCCATGAGGGCGTAGGAGATGGTGGCGCCGAAGACCGCGATGTTGAGCATGCGGGCGCCGTTGCCGGTGGATGCGGCCAGGGCGAAGCCGATCGCGCCGGGGATGATCAGGCCGAGGTACGGGGCCTTGCGCCGGGAGGTGAGCGAGAGGAAGCGGGGCAGGTAGCCGGCGCGCGAGAGGGCGAAGAGCTGGCGGGATCCCGCGTAGATCAGCGAGAAGAAGGAGGCCACCAGGCCGGCCAGGCCCGCGTAGTTCACGAAGCGGCTCAGCGCGGTCGGGCCGTCGTCCCCCTCCAGGGCGACGACCAGCGGGTTGCCGGCCGTTCTGACGGCGTCGGCGCCCTGCGCGCCGGTCGCCGCGAAGAAGGTGATCAGGGCCAGCAGGGTGAGGATGCCCATGGAGATGGCGAGCGCCTTCGGCATGGACCGGACCGGGTCCTTGGCCTCCTCGGCGGCCAGCGGTACGCCCTCCACGCCGAGGAAGAACCACATGCCGAAGGGGAACGCGGCCCAGATGCCGAGCACGCCCAGCGGCAGCCAGGAGTTGGAGCCGAAGGCGCTCGGGTCGACCGGGATGTCGTTGAGGCCGTCCGCGCTGAACTCCGTGAAGGCGCCCACCGCGAAGATCAGCAGCGCGGCGACGGCCACCGCGGTCACCACGAGGCTGAAGCGCAGCGCCTCACCGACGCCCCACAGGTGCACCCCGATGAAGACCACGAAGCAGCCGAGGTAGACGGGCCAGCTGGAGGTCAGGCCGAAGAGGCCGAGGGACTCCACGTAGTCGCCGATGAAGATGACGATCGCCGCCGGGGCCAGGATGTACTCGATGAGGATGGCGGTGCCGGTGAGGAAGCCGCCCCAGGGGCCCAGCGCGCGCCGGGCGAAGCCGTAGCCGCCGCCCGCCGTCGGCAGGATGGTGGACAGCTCCGCGAGGGAGAAGACCAGGCAGGCGTACATCGCGCCCATCAGGACGGTGGCGATGGCGAGTCCGCCGAAGCCGCCCTTGTCGAGGCCGACGTTCCAGCCGGAGAAGTCGCCGGAGACGACGTAGGCGACGCCGAGACCGGTCAGGAGCAGCCAGCCGGCACTGCCGCGGCGCAGCGTGCGGCGCTCCAGGTAGTCGTCCGGGCCGTCGCCGCCGCCGGCGGGTGACGTGGTGGGTGCGGGCACGGCTGCCAGCCGTGCTTCGATGTCGTCGGCCATCGTGCGCTCCTGCCTCAGGGCAATGGTTGTGGGGCGTACCTTTGTCCTAGTGGAGCGGAGCGCGCAAGACCTCTGCGTAAAACAGAAGTTACGAAAACCTCTCGGACGCCCCCCCGCGCCCCCCGTGCCGGCCGGCTCAGGCGAGGAATCCCCGCAGCAGCGCCGCCGTGCCGCAGCAGTGCTCGCGCATGGTCTCGCGGGCCCCGGCCGCGTCCCCCTCCAGCACCGACTCCACCAGCGCGCTGTGCTGCTGCTGGGAGTGCTCCAAATTGCGGACCAGCAGCGGGATGCAGTCGAGCAGGTCGTTGACCGTGGCCCGGACGGCCGCGTACTGGGCCGTCAGGGTGGCGGACCCGGCGAGCTCGCACAGGGTGAGGTGGAAGAGGGTGTCCTGGCGGCGGTAGTCGGCGAGCGGGGCGTCGTGGGTGGCCCCCAGTGCGGCGAGCAGCCGCTCGGTGCCCTCCTCGGTCAGCCCCTGGGAGGCGCACAGCCCGGCCGCCCCCACCTCCAGGACCTCGCGGAAGCGCAGGACGTCCTCGATGTCCACGCCCGCCACCCGCCTGCGCAGTTCCTCCTCGGTGCCGCCGGCCGGGGTGTCGGGGCGGGGGAGTACGAACGTGCCGCCGTACCGGCCGCGCCGCGCCTCCACCAGGCCCTGGTCCTGCAGTACCTTCAGGACCTCGCGCAGGGTGACCCGGCTGATCCCCATCCGCTCCGCCAGCTCGCGCTCAGGCGGAAGCCGCTCGCCGCCGGGCACCAGACCCAGGCGGACCACCTGGAGGATCTGCTCCAGCGCCTCCTCGAACCCGTTGCCCGCCCGCACCTGGCGCAGCACCGGGTTCAGGCGCCGGGCGGCGTCGCCTTCGCTCGCCGTATCGGTCATCTCGGCTCCTCCCCTTCCCAAGCAATGGTTCTATTCAATACCTTAGGCCTCCTCGGCTCACCGAAGGAGAGATTCCCGTGGTAGACCGCAAGCCGCCGCTCGCGCCCGAGGAGCTCCGCGCCCTCGTCGCCAGCGGTGAGATCGACACAGTCGTCCTGGCCTTCCCCGACATGCAGGGGCGGCTCCAGGGCAAGCGGTTCGCCGCACAGTTCTTCCTGGACGAGGTCCTCGCGCACGGCACCGAGGGCTGCAACTACCTCCTGGCCGTCGACACCGACATGAACACCGTCGACGGCTACGAGATGTCCTCCTGGGACCGGGGCTACGGCGACTTCGCCATGCACCCCGACCCCGCCACCCTGCGCCGCATCCCCTGGAACCCCGGCAGCGCCTTCATCCTGGCCGACCTGGCATGGAACGACGGCACCCCCGTCGTGGCCGCGCCCCGGCAGATCCTGCGCCGCCAGCTGGAGCGCCTCGCCGAGCACGGATACACCGCGATGGTCGGCACCGAGCTGGAGTTCATGGTCTTCCAGGACACCTACGAACAGGCCTGGAACGCGAGCTACCGCGGCCTGACCCCCGCCAACCAGTACAACATCGACTACTCGGTCCTCGGGACCGGCCGCGTCGAACCCCTGCTGCGCCGCATCCGCAACGAGATGCAGGCCGCCGGCCTGGTCGTCGAGTCGGCCAAGGGCGAATGCAACCTCGGCCAGCACGAGATCGCCTTCCGCTACGACGAGGCGCTCACCACCTGCGACCAGCACTCCGTCTACAAGACCGGCGCCAAGGAGATCGCCGCCCAGGAAGGCGTCTCGCTCACCTTCATGGCCAAGTACGACGAGCGCGAGGGCAACTCCTGTCACATCCACCTCTCGCTCACCGATACCGACGGACGCAACGCGATGGCCGGAGAGGGCCAGGGGGAAGACGGCATGTCCCCCGTCATGCGCCACTTCCTGGCCGGCCAGCTCGCCGCGCTGCGCGACTTCTCTCTTCTCTACGCCCCGAACATCAATTCGTACAAGCGTTTCCGGCCGGGATCCTTCGCGCCGACCGCCGTCGCCTGGGGTCTCGACAACCGCACCTGCGCCCTGCGCGTCGTCGGCCACGGCCGCTCCATGCGCTTCGAGAACCGCCTCCCCGGCGGTGACGTCAACCCCTACCTCGCCGTCGCCGGCCTGGTCGCGGCCGGCCTCTACGGCATCGAGAACCGCCTGGAGCTGCCGCCGATCTGCACCGGCAACGCCTACACCGGCGACTACGCCCACGTCCCCGCCACCCTGCGCGAGGCCGCCGAACTCTGGGAGAACAGCGAGATCGCCAAGGCCGCCTTCGGCCCCGAGGTCGTCGCCCACTACCGCAACATGGCCCGCGTGGAACTCGACGCCTACGACTCCGCGGTGACCGACTGGGAGCTGCGCCGCTCCTTCGAACGCCTGTAGCCACCCACGCCACCGAACCGAAACTGTGAGGCACCACGTGTCCGATGCGCCGGCCCCCTTCGAACTGACAGTGCTCAATCCGGCCACCGAGGAACTCGTCGCCGTCGTCCCGGCCGCCACACGGGACGACGTCGACGCCGCAGTGGCCCGGGCCGCCGTGGCCCAACGGCCCTGGGCCGCGGCCGCCCCCGCCGACCGCGCCCGCCTCCTGCGGCGCTTCGCCGCCGTCGTCGACGGGCACATCGAGGAACTGGCACAGCTGGAGGTCCGCGAAGCCGGCCACACCATCGGCAACGCCCGCTGGGAAGCCGGCAACGTACGCGACCTCCTCGACTTCGCCGCCGGGGGAGTGGAACGGCTCTCCGGCCGCCAGATCCCCGTCGCCGGCGGCATCGACGTCACCTTCCTCGAACCCCTCGGCGTCATCGGCGTGATCGCCCCCTGGAACTTCCCCATGCCGATCGCCGCATGGGGCCTGGCCCCGGCCCTCGCCGCCGGTAACGCCGTCATCCTCAAGCCCGCCGAGACCACCCCGCTCACCGCGCTGCGCCTCGCCGAACTCGCCCTCGAGGCCGGGATCCCCGAACACCTCTTCCAGGTGCTCCCCGGCCGCGGCGACACCGCGGGCGACGCCCTCGTCGAACACGCCGGCGTCGCGAAGATCGTCTTCACCGGCTCCACCCGCGTCGGCAAGCACATCATGGCCAAGTGCGCCGACCGGGTGAAGCGCGTCACCCTCGAACTGGGCGGCAAGAGCCCCAACATCGTCTTCGCCGACGCCGACCTGGAGGCCGCCGCGGCCGCAGCCCCCATGTCCTTCCTCGACAACACCGGCCAGGACTGCTGCGCCCGCACCCGCATCCTCGTCCAGCGCTCCGTCCACGACCGCTTCCTCGACCTCGTCGCCCCCGGCATCGCGGCCGTCGCCGTCGGCGACCCGCTCGACGAGAAGACACAAGTGGGCCCGCTGATCTCACGGACCCAGCTGGACCGCGTACGGTCCTTCGTCACCGACGACCTCACCGCGATCCGCGGCACCGCACCCGAAGGCCCCGGCTTCTGGTACCCGCCGACCCTCGTCACGGACGTCGCCCCCACCGCGCCCGTCGCCGTCGAGGAGGTCTTCGGCCCCGTCGCCGTCGTCCTGCCCTTCGAGGACGAGGAGGACGCCGTACGCCTGGCCAACGCCACCGAATACGGCCTCTCCGGCTCCCTCTGGACCCGCGACATCGGCCGCGCGCTGCGCGTCTCGCGCGCCGTCGCCGCCGGCAACCTGTCCGTCAACTCCCACAGCAGCGTCCGCTACTGGACCCCCTTCGGCGGCTACAAGCAGTCCGGACTCGGCCGCGAGCTCGGACCCGACGCCCTCACCGCTTTCACCGAGACCAAGAACGTCTTCATCAGCACGGAGGCCTGAACCCATGTCCGTAGAGCCCACCGAGATCATCTGCCGCCGCCTTGTCGGCCGCACCGCCGTCATCACGGGAGCCGGCAGCGGCATCGGCCTCGCCACCGCCCGCCGACTGGCCTCCGAAGGCGCCAACGTCGTCTGCGCGGACATCGACGAGACGGCCGGCAAGGCCGCCGCCGAGGAGGTCGGAGGCCTCTTCGTGAAGGTCGACGTCACCGACAAGGAAGACGTCGACGCCCTCTTCAAGACCGCCTTCGACACCTACGGCTCCGTCGACATCGCCTTCAACAACGCGGGCATCTCTCCCCCGGACGACGACTCCATCCTCACCACCGAGCTCGACGCCTGGCGCCGGGTCCAGGACGTCAACCTCACCTCCGTCTACCTCTGCTGCAAGGCCGCCCTGCCCTACATGCAGCGCCAGGGCCGCGGCTCCATCATCAACACCGCCTCCTTCGTCGCCGTCATGGGCGCCGCCACCTCCCAGATCTCCTACACCGCCTCCAAGGGCGGCGTCCTCGCCATGTCCCGCGAGCTCGGCGTCCAGTTCGCCCGTGAAGGCATCCGCGTCAACGCCCTGTGCCCCGGCCCCGTCAACACCCCGCTCCTCCAGGAACTGTTCGCCAAGGACCCCGAGCGCGCCGCCCGCCGCCTCGTGCACATCCCGCTGGGCCGGTTCGCCGAGCCCACCGAGATCGCCGCCGCCGTCGCCTTCCTCGCCAGCGACGACTCCTCCTTCATCAACGCCACCGACTTCCTCGTCGACGGCGGGATCTCGGGCGCGTACGTCACCCCCCTCTAGGGGGTGTCCGGCGGATCAGGGCCGGGCCCGGGCCACCCGGCACCGCGGCCTGCCGCGTTGTCGTCGGGCGCCGACGCTCCGCGTGGGCTTCCTCCTCCGCCTTGCATTCCACGGCACCGGACGACCCGGGCTGTCCGGCCCTGATCCGCCGGACACCCCCTGAACCCCACCGCACCACCACCCACCCGACAGCCGGGCGTCGCACGACGCCCGGCTGTCGTGCTCCACCACCCGTGACCCCTTCACCGCCAAGGAGCGTTCACCCGTGTCCCCACGCCACACCACCCGGCGCCTCCAGAGGCTCGCCGCCGCCGCGATCACCGCGGCGGCCCTCGTCGCCGTCGCCCCCTCCGCCGAGGCCGCACACCCCGGAGCCCCCTGCACCACCCCCCAGCTGAAGGACGGCTGGTACGGCGACAACCGGGCCCGCCTCCAGCAGCTCATCGACCGCCACGCCCGCTGCAACCCGTACCGCCCCACCCGCGCCAAGCCCGTCGCCGTCTTCGACTGGGACAACACCGTCGTCAAGAACGACGTCGGCGACGCCACCATGTTCTGGCTGCTGCGCAACTCCAAAATCCGCCAGCCCGCCCGCGGCGACTGGAGCACCACCAGCCGCTTCCTGACCCCCGCCGCCGCGAAGGCCCTCGCCGAAGCCTGCGCCCCCCTCGCCCGCCCCGGCACCCCGCTGCCCACCGGGACCCCCGCCGGAGCCGGCTGCGCGGACGAGGTCCACGCGGTCTACGCCACCGCGGCCACCCGCACCGGAGCCGCCGCCTTCACCGGCTGGGACCACCGCACCATGGAACCCGGGTACGCCTGGCTGGCCCAGCTGATGCAGGGCTGGACCGCCCGCGACATCCGCAGGTTCGCCGCCGCCGCCCGCACCGAGAACCTCGCCGCGCCCGTCGGCGCCACCCAGCAGGTCGGCACCGGCCGCGCCACCGGCTGGGTGCGCTACTACGACCAGCAGAAGGACCTCGTCAACAGCCTCCGCAGGGCCGGCTTCGACGTCTGGATCAGCTCCGCCTCCCCGCAGCCCGTCGTCGAGGTCTGGGCCCAGGGCGTCGGCATCGACGCCGGCCGCGTCATCGGCATCCGCAACACCACGACCCGCGCCGGGACGTACACCCCCCACCTCAAGGGCTGCGGATCCGTCCCCGACGGCGCCGACACGATGATCACCTACATCGACGGCAAGCGCTGCTGGATCAACCAGGAGGTCTTCGGGGTGCGCGGCCCCGCCGCCGAGAAGGTCCAGCCGGCCGCCCGCCGCCAGGTGTTCGCGGCAGGCGACTCCGACACCGACATCTCGTTCCTGCGCGACGCGACCGGCCTGCGCCTCGCCGTGAACCGGAACAAGAACGAGCTGATGTGCCGGGCCTACGACAACAGCGACGGCAAGTGGATCGTCAACCCGATGTTCATCGAGCCCAAGCCGCACCGGAGCAGCCCCTACCCCTGCTCCACCACCGGCTACGTCGACCACGACGGCACGCCCGGACCGGTCCGCCGCGACGACACCACCGTCATCCCGGACCAGACGGACACCGTGTTCTAGAGGAAGGTACGGCCCTCGCCCCGGTACGTCGGCACGCCGGCCGTGACCCGGTCGCCCTCGACGAGGTGCAAGGTGTCGAACCGCTCGCACAGTTCGCCCGCCTTGGCATGGCGGAACCAGACCCGGTCGCCGATCAGCAGGTCGTCGGCCGGGCTCCCCAGCAGCGGCGTCTGCACCTCGCCCGCACCCTCCTGCGGGTCGTAGCGCAGCCCCTGCGGCAGGTACGGGACCGGCAGCCGGTCCGGGCCGGCCGCACCGGACGCCGGATACCCGCCGCCGAGCACCGTCACCACCCCGACCCCGGGCCTGCGCACCACCGGCTGCGCGAACAGCGCCGCCGGACGCCCGCGGAACGACGTGTAGTTGTCGAAGAGCCGCGGCACGTACAGCCCCGACCCGGCGGCGATCTCCGTCACCGCGTCCTCGGCCGCGGTCTGCTGCACACTGCCCGTACCGCCGCCGTTGACGAACTCCAGGTCCGGTACGACGTCCCGTACGGCCGCCACCACCGCCGCCCGCCGCGCCGCAAGCTCCCTACGGGCCGCGCCCTGCATCAGCCGGATCGCCCGTGACCGCAGCGGGCGCCCCGCCAGCGCGTCCCCGACCCCCGCGACATGACCCTCGTACGCCATCAGCCCCACCACCCGGAACCCGGGCCGCGCCGCGACGGCCCGGGCCAGCGCGGCCAACTGCGCGGGCTCGCGCAGCGGGGAGCGGCGCGCGCCCACCCGCACCCGGCCGCCCAGCAAGTGCAGGGCGGTGTCCAGCTCCAGACAGACCCGGATCTCCTCGGTGCCGCCGTCGCGGGCCGCGTCGATCAGCTCCCACTGCGCGGGGTCGTCCACCATCACCGTGACGGCGGCGGCCAGCTTGGCGTCGTGCGCCAGCTCACGGAAACCGGCCCGGTCCGCGGAGGGATAGGCGAGGAGCACGTCCTCGAACCCGGAGCGGGCCAGCCAGAGCGACTCGGCGAGCGTGTACGACATGATCCCGGCGAACCCGGGCCGGGCCAGCACCCGTTCGAGCAGGGCGCGGCACCGGACCGACTTGCTGGCGACCCGGACCGGCTTGCCGCCGGCCCGGCGGACGAGGTCGTCGGCGTTGGCGTCGAAGGCCTCGAGATCCACGATGGCCAACGGCGCGTCCAGGTGCGCGGTCGCCCGGTCGTACCGGGCGCGGTCGGCGGCGGGGGAGTTCATGGGCGGCAGCTTGCCAGAGGTCCGTACCGGTGGGTAGGGGTCGGGCAGTCTCCCCCCGAGGCTCCGCCCCGGACCCCGCGCCTCAAACGCCGGCGGGGCTGAAATCCAGCCGGCGGAGCTGGAAGCGGGCCGGCGGAGGCAGGAAGGGGGTCGGTGGGGGGCCGGGGCGTCGGGGCGGATCAAGACCTGGATCTCCGCCCCGGACCCCGCGCCTCAAACGCCGGCGGGGCTGAGTGGGAGCGGGTCGGGGCTGAAGGAGGCCGGCGGGGCTGAGGGGGAGCCGGTCGGGGCTGAGGGGGAGTCGGTCGGGGCTGAAAAGGGGCCGGCGGGGGCTGAGTGGCGGAAGGGGTGGCTGCGGGGGTTCGCGGGGGCGGGGGCGGGGACGGGGTGGGGTGTTGGCCGGGACGTAAAACGTGATTTGTTGGCGCGTTGGGAGCCCGTACGGGCGGGCCCGGCCGAGGCGCCATAAATCATGCAGTCCCGGACGACATCCCACCCCGGCCCCGGCACCGACCCGGCCACCGCTCCCGCCCGGCCCCGCCAAGGCTCCGTCGGCCCCGCCCCCGCCCGGCCCGCGCCGCCCCGGCCCGCGCCGCCCCGGCCCGCGCCGCCCCGGCCCGCCCCGCCGGGACCCGCGGGGCGGCCGTCTCGGCAGGGCGTTCTCGGCAGGGCGTTCTCGAGGACCACGTAGAGTACGGACAGGCAGCCGTACGGAACGGGGGGCGGAGCCGCCGGATGACCACGACGACACCGCGGACCACGATCCCGGGCGAGCCCGACCCCTGGTCCCCGCCGCCCCAGCCCGTTCACGCCCCACCGCGCCGCCACCCCGGCCGGGTCGCGGCCGCCACCCTCTGCGTCATCCTCGGCGGCGGCCTCATCGGCGGAGCCGCCGTCACCACCTGGGCCGAACACCGCGCCGCGAACCGCCCCCTGCCCGCGGACGCCGCCTACCGCAAGGCCGGCTCGCTCTGGCGCGCGGCCCCGGTGGACAGCCTCCTCCCGCCCGTCCTCGCCGGCCCCTCGGCCGGCCCCGGCGGAGCCGACCGCACCTGGACCCGCATCGCGCTCGCCCCCGACGCCGACTGCCCGACCGCCCTGCCCGCCGACTGGCAGGCCGCGGTGGCCGCGACCGGCTGCACCCGCGTGCTCCGCGCCACCTACACCGACGCCACCCGCAGCTTCCTGATCGCCGTCGGCATGGTCTTCACTCCCGCCGACGAGCCCGCGATGAACGCGCTCGGCGGCCGGCTCACCGCCCCGCCCGCCTACGGATTCGCCGACAACCAGCGGGCCGCCTGGGCGGCTTCGGTCCGCAGGGAGGCCCCCGTCGTCGTCTACGCCGTCTCCGCCTTCGCCGACGGCCGCACCCAGGACGCCCCGCGCCCCGCCGAGGACCTCGTCAAGAAGGACGCGACGGGCGCCGCGGCCCAGGCCGGCCTCGGCCACGAGGCGAAGGCGATCGCCGCCCGCCTCGGAGACGGCCTGGCCGCTCTCGCCGCACCGCCCGCCACCCCCGCCGCACCGCCCGCCACCCCCGCGCCGAAGGCCGCCCGATGACCCCCGCCCCCGCCCCGGGCGCCCTGCGCGGCGCGGCCGTGCTCGCCGCCGCGGCCCTGCTCGCGACCGCCACCGCCGCCCCGGCCGCCGCCGACACCGTCCGCGACCGCCAGTGGGGGCTGCTGGCCCTGCGCGCCGAGGAGGCCTGGGGCACCACCCGGGGCGACGGCGTGACCGTCGCCGTCCTCGACACCGGTGTCGACGAGTCCCACCCCGACCTGTCGGGCCAGGTCCTCGCCGGCACCGACCTCATCGGCATGGGCGCCGGCCCCGGCGACCGGGCCTGGGCGCGCCACGGGACCGCCATGGCGAGCATCATCGCCGGGCACGGCCACGGCCCCAGCCGCGGCCAGGGCGTCCTCGGTATCGCCCCGCAGGCACGGATCCTGCCCGTGCGGGTGATCCTCGAAGAGGGCGACCCGGGCCGCGCCAAGGCCCGCGAGAGCAAGGGCGGCGCCCTCGCCGAAGGCATCCGCTGGGCCGTCGACCACGGCGCCGACGTGATCAACCTGTCCCTCGGCGACGACAGCGACTCCGCCCACCACGAGGCGGGCGAGGACGAGGCCGTGCAGTACGCCCTCGCCAAGGGCGTCGTCGTCGTGGCCTCCGCGGGCAACGGAGGCGAGACGGGCGACCGGGTCTCCTATCCGGCCGCCTACCCGGGGGTCATCGCCGTGACCGCGGTCGACCGCCGCGGCCGGAAGGCAAAGTTCTCCACCCGCAACTGGTACGCCACCGTGAGCGCCCCCGGCGTCGACGTCGTCATCGCCGACCCCGACCGCTCCTACTACGAGGGCTGGGGCACCAGTGCCGCGGCGGCCTTCGTCTCCGGGGCGGCGGCCCTCGTCAAGGCCGCGCACCCCGACCTGTCCCCGGCCCAGATCAAGAAACTGCTGGAGGACACCGCCTCCGACTCCCCGGCCGGCGGCCGCGACGACGCCCGCGGCCACGGGATGGTGGATCCCGCCGCCGCCCTCCAGGTCGCGGAGGCGATGCAGCCGGAGGCCGCGGTCCCCGCCCCCGTGGCGGCAGCCGGCCCGTACTTCGGCCCGGGCCCCGAGCCGGTCCGCCCGCCCGAGCGGGGCGCCCGGCTCGGCGCACCGGCCGCCGCGGTCGCCGGGGCGGCGCTGCTCCTGCTGGCCGCCGTACTGGCCCGGCGCCCGCGACGGGGTCCCCGGGGCGGCGAGGCGTACCCGGCACAGTAGGGTCGGGTAACTGTGGCGAACATGGCGAACAAGAACATTCCCGACCCGGGCTTCTCCGACGACGACGGCTCCGCCGATCCCGAGCTGACCGCGGCGCTCGCCGCGTGGGCCGAGGACCGCACCCAGGAGCCGCGGGTGCTGGCGGCGCTCAAGGGCGCCCGGCTCCTGGTCCCCGTGGTCGCCGTGCTCGGCGAGGTGGAGACCGACCCGGAGACCGGCCTGAAGCGGGAGAAGACCAGCGACATGGCCGTCCCGACGCTGCGGGCGGGCGACCGGCGGGCCCTGCCCGCCTTCACCTCGATCGCCTCGCTCGCGCTCTGGGACCCGGCCGCCCGGCCGGTGGCCGTACCGCTGCACCAGGCCTTGGCCGCCGCGGCCCACGAGAAGGCCGACACCGTGGTGCTGGACCTGGCCGGTCCCGTCGCCTACCAGCTGACCGGCCCCGCGCTGCTCGCGCTCGCCGAGGGCCGCACGGACACCGATCCGCTGGCCGACCCCGCTGTGCGGGACGCCGTACGGGCCGCGGTGGCCGGCGAGCCCGCCGTGCTGCGCGCCCACCTCGGCCCGGGCGGCCCGGACGCGGACGGAACCCTCGCGGTCGTGCTGGCCGCCGACGCCCAGGCCCCGGCCGCGGCCCGCCGCGTCGCCGAGGCCCTGGCGGCGGACACGACCCTGCGGGCCCGCCTGGTGCGCGGCCTGAACCTGGCGCTGCTGCCCCCGGACGCCCCGGTCCCGCCCGGCGAGCCCCTCTTCACCCGCTGAACGACGAGGGAGGGGCGGACCGTGGTGCTGCCACGGTCCGCCCCTCCCTCGTCGTGCCCGGCGAGGCCGCCGGATCAGCCGAAGACCGGGCCGGTGAACTTCTCGCCCGGGCCCTGGCCCGGCTCGTCCGGGACGATCGAGGCCTCGCGGAAGGCGAGCTGGAGCGACTTCAGGCCGTCGCGCAGCGGGGCGGCGTGGAAGGAGCTGATCTCGGTGGCGCTCGCGGTGACCAGGCCGGCGAGGGCCGTGATCAGCTTGCGGGCCTCGTCGAGGTCCTTGTGCTCGGAGTCCGGCTTGTCCAGGCCCAGGTTGACCGCCGCGGCGCTCAGCAGGTGCACGGCCACCGTGGTGATCACCTCGACGGCGGGCACGTCCGCGATGTCGCGGGTCATGGCGTCGTAGTCGGGGGCGCCGTCGGCAGCGGGGTCGGTGGGGGTGGAGGGTGTCGCGTCAGTCATGCGCCCCACGATATGCCGTGCGGCGGGCTTGCAACGCGGGTGCTAGTATGTACATCGACCGGCCGGATGCTGTGGTGTCCGGCCCACAAGTGGAGGCTCCGTTCTCCCACCTGACCGCCTTCCGGGGCGGCGGGTCACCGGTCAGGCGGCATCCATCGTTCCGTACGGACGATGGAAAGCCGCCCGAGTCTGCGCCCCGCGTGTTGCATGCGGCGGTGCTCCGGTTGTTTTGGAGCCCCTGCCTGTGCCCGGCGGGGCTTTTTTCATTCTCCCGCCGCGGTCGGTCTGACGGAAATACACGTCAGCGGCTGTCTGCCAGGCAGTCGTGTGGTGCTACCGAGGAGGATCCATCAGCACCGAGCCCCGCATCAACGACCGGATTCGCGTTCCCGAGGTACGACTCGTCGGTCCCAGCGGCGAGCAGGTCGGCATCGTGCCGCTTGCCAAGGCGCTTGAGCTCGCGCAGGAGTACGACCTCGACCTGGTCGAGGTCGCGGCGTCCGCACGCCCGCCGGTCTGCAAGCTCATGGACTACGGCAAGTTCAAGTACGAGTCGGCCATGAAGGCCCGTGAGGCGCGCAAGAACCAGGCGCACACGGTCATCAAGGAAATGAAGCTCCGGCCGAAGATCGACCCGCACGACTATGACACCAAGAAGGGTCACGTCGTTCGGTTCCTCAAGCAGGGCGACAAGGTCAAGATCACGATCATGTTCCGTGGTCGCGAGCAGTCCCGGCCGGAACTCGGCTACCGACTGCTGCAGCGTCTCGCTTCGGACGTCGAGGAGCTCGGCTTCATCGAGTCGAACCCGAAGCAGGACGGCCGCAACATGATCATGGTCCTCGGTCCGCACAAGAAGAAGACCGAGGCGATGGCCGAAGCCCGCGAGGCGCAGGCCGCCCGCAAGGCCGAGCGCCAGGGCGCCGCCGCTGCCGACGAGGCGACTCCTTCCCAGGAGGCCGCCCCGGTCGAGGCGACGGACGCCAAGGATGCCGAGGTCACCGAGGCCGACGCCGGCGAGGCGAACGCCGAGGCCTGATTCCGAGGCACCTGTCTCGAATCACCTACACAACATGACGCTCCCCCAAGCCGGTCCGGACCGGACCGGCGAGGGAGCGCCACCGACGAGGAGATAACGGCGCCATGCCGAAGAACAAGACGCACAGCGGTACCAAGAAGCGCTTCAAGGTCACCGGCTCCGGCAAGGTGCTCCGCGAGCGCGCCGGCAAGCGCCACCTGCTCGAGCACAAGTCGTCCCGTGTCACCCGCCGCCTCACCGGCAACGCGGAGATGGCTCCCGGCGACGCCGCGAAGATCAAGAAGCTTCTCGGCATCTGACATCCACCGCTCCCCCCGCAGGGAGCGGATGCATGTCGAGACCGGGACCCCATCGAATTTCCGGGTCGTGTGAAGACACCCACGGCCCCGCTACAAGGAGTTAAAAAGTGGCACGCGTCAAGCGGGCAGTAAACGCCCACAAGAAGCGCCGGGCGATCCTCGAGGCGGCCTCCGGCTACCGCGGTCAGCGTTCGCGCCTGTACCGCAAGGCCAAGGAGCAGGTCACCCACTCGCTGGTCTACAACTTCAACGACCGCAAGAAGCGCAAGGGCGACTTCCGTCAGCTGTGGATCCAGCGCATCAACGCCGCTGCCCGCCAGAACGGCATGACGTACAACCGCCTCATCCAGGGTCTGAAGGCCGCCAACATCGAGGTGGACCGCAAGATCCTCGCGGAGCTGGCCGTCAACGACGCCAACGCGTTCGCCGCGCTCGTCGAGGTCGCGCAGAAGGCGCTTCCGGCCGACGTCAACGCCCCCAAGGCCGCCGCGTAAGGCCTGGCCGGCCGCACGAGCGGTCGGCACCCTCGGACCCGCAGGCGATTCGCCTGCGGGTCCGAGTGCTTTCCCGCACCATCGCGCCCCGGCGCCCGCACCCCGAGAGAGAACCGCAGAGACCATGGCTGACCTGGGTCACCCCGCCGAGCTGATCTCCCCCCGATCCCCGCGGGTGGCCGCCGCCAGGCGACTGGCGCGGCGCAACTTCCGCACCAAGGAGCGCCGGTTCATCGCCGAGGGCCCCCAGGCGGTCCGCGAGGCCGTCGAGCATCGCGGCCCCACGGGCGCCTCGACCCTGATCGAGCTGTTCGCCACCGTCGAGGCCGCCGAGCGCTACTCCGAGATCATCGGTGCGGCCCTGGAGGCGGGCGCCCGCGTGCACCTCGCCTCCGACGAGGTGCTCGCCGAGGTCTCCCAGACCGTCACCCCGCAGGGGCTCGTCGGCGTCTGCCACTTCCTCGACTCGCCCTTCGAGGAGATCCTCAAGGCCGGGCCCAGGCTCGTCGCCGTCCTCGCGCACGTCCGCGACCCCGGCAACGCGGGCACGGTCCTGCGCTGCGCGGACGCCGCCGGCGCGGACGCGGTGGTGCTGACCGACGCCTCCGTGGACCTCTACAACCCCAAGTCCGTACGGGCCTCCGTGGGCTCCCTCTTCCACCTCCCGGTCGCCGTCGGCGTCCCGGTGGAGCAGGCCGTCGAGGGGCTGCGCGCGGCGGGCGTACGGATCCTCGCGGCCGACGGCGCCGGCGAGGACGACCTGGACGCCGAACTGGACGCGGGCACCATGGGCGGCCCTTCCGCCTGGGTGTTCGGCAACGAGGCCTGGGGCCTGCCGGAGGAGACCCGGGCCCTCGCGGACGCCGTGGTGCGGGTCCCGATCCACGGGAAGGCGGAGAGCCTGAACCTGGCGACGGCCGCCGCCGTCTGCCTCTACGCGTCCGCGCGTGCACAGCGGGCGCCCGGAGGGTGCCGCTCCGTGACCCCCAGCTAGTAATGTGGCGGCCCGGGGGCCCACTGCGCTACTCGGAGATGTGGGGTACGGGGACATGACCGTCGGAACGAACAGCTCACCCGGAGCCGCGGACGCGGCCGAGGAGCGGTTCCTGGACGCCCTCGAACCCCCGGCCGCGGCCGCCGACGGGCTGTGCGGCGTACCGCCCCAGGCGGTGGACTCGGGCCGGGCCCGGGCCGCCCGCCCGGCGGTCCCCGCCGCCCGGGAGGCGGCCGGGCCCGCCGCGGCCCCCGGCGACCGGCCCGGCTTCGCCGTGGACCCCGACAGCCTGCCCGACGGCCTCGTCGTCGCCGACGACACCGGCCGGGTGGTCTGCTTCAACGCGGCCGCCGCCCGGCTCACCGCCCTGGCGCCCGAGCAGGCGCTCGGCGCCCCCATCGACCGGGCCCTCCCGCTGGAGGACCTCGAAGGCCGCCGCTGGTGGGCGCTGACCGACCCCTACGGGGGGCTCGCCACCCGCCGCGGCCAGCCCGAGCGGAACCTGCTGCTCCCCGGCGGCCGCGAGGTGCTCGTCTCCGCCAGCTACGTCCGCACCCACCCCACCGGCCCCGTGCGCCGGCTCGTCGTCACCCTGCGCGGCACCGAGGCCCGCCGCCGCACCGAACGCAGCCACGCCGAGCTGATCGCCACGGTCGCCCACGAGCTGCGCTCCCCGCTGACCTCCGTCAAGGGGTTCACCGCGACCCTGCTCGCCAAGTGGGAGAGGTTCACCGACGACCAGAAGCGGCTGATGCTGGAGACCGTCGACGCCGACGCCAACCGCGTCACCCGCCTCATCGCCGAGCTCCTCGACATCTCGCGCATCGACTCCGGCCGCCTGGAGGTGCGCCGCCAGCCGGTCGACATCGCCACCGCGGTGGGCCGCCACGTCCAGGCGCTCACCGCGAACGGCCAGGACCCCGGGCGCTTCCTCGTCAGCGTCAGCCGTCCCCTCCCCGACCTGTGGGCCGATCCGGACAAGATCGACCAGATCCTCGGCAACCTCCTCGAAAATGCGGTGCGCCACGGCGAAGGAACGGTCACCATCGGGGTGTCGCCGCATGAGAAGGGAACCGCTGTCACCGTGTCCGACGAAGGCCCCGGAATCCCCGAGGAGTCGATGGCCCGCGTCTTCACCCGCTTCTGGCGGGGGAGCAAGCGCGGCGGCACCGGCCTGGGCCTCTACATCGTCAAGGGCATCGTGGAGGCGCACGGTGGGACCATCACGGTCGGCCGCGGCCCCGGTGGCGGCGCCGAGTTCCGATTTATCCTGCCCGTGAGCGCCCCCGCGTACCTCACGCAGTAGCCCTGCGGAGCGTCCCGGCAGGCGGCCCACGGGCTCCTTCACCCCCGGCGACCTTTAGACTCGTCCTTTGGCACCTTTGTGTCCTTGTGCCGAGCGCGCCCTGCGCGTCGCGCGGGGGACCCAACCAGCCAGCCATCGGAAGTACGGGAAGAGATGTCGGCACCGAACAAGTCGTACGACCCTGTCGAGGTCGAGGCACTGAAACCGGAAGAGATCGAGCGCATGCGGGACGAGGCGCTCGCCGCCTTCGCGTCCGCCGGCGACCTCGACGCGCTGCGTGAGGCGAAGACCGCGCACATGGGCGACCGCTCGCCCCTGGCGCTCGCCAACCGCGAGATCGGCGCCCTGCCCCCGCAGGCCAAGGCCGAGGCGGGCAAGCGCGTGGGCCAGGCCCGCGGCGCCGTGAACAAGGCCTTCGGGGCCCGCACCGTCGAGCTCGAGGCCGAGCGCGACGAGCGGGTGCTGGTCGAGGAGGCGGTGGACGTCACGCTGCCCCACGACCGCACGCCCGCGGGCGCCCGGCACCCCCTGACCACGCTGATGGACCGCGTCGCGGACATCTTCGTCGCCATGGGGTACGAGGTCGCGGAGGGTCCCGAGGTCGAGGCGGAGTGGTTCAACTTCGACGCCCTCAACTTCACGCCCGACCACCCGGCGCGCCAGATGCAGGACACCTTCTTCGTCAAGGGGCCCGAGGGCACCGAGGGCGACGAGTCGGGCGTCGTGCTGCGCACCCACACCTCCCCGGTGCAGGCGCGCTCGCTGCTGGAGCGCAAGCCCCCCGTCTACATCGTCTGCCCGGGCCGCGTGTACCGCACCGACGAGCTCGACGCGACGCACACCCCCGTCTTCCACCAGGTCGAGCTGCTCGCCGTGGACGAGGGCCTGACCATGGCCGACCTGCGCGGCACCATCGACCACATGGTCAAGGAGCTGTTCGGGGAGGAGACCACCACCCGGCTGCGCCCGCACTTCTTCCCGTTCACCGAGCCGTCCGCCGAGATGGACATGCAGTGCTACGTGTGCCGCGGCGAGTCGGTGGGCAACCCCGACCGCCCGTGCCGTACCTGCTCCAGCGAGGGCTGGATCGAGCTCGGCGGCTGCGGCATGGTCAACCCCAAGGTGCTGACCGCCTGCGGTGTGGACCCGGAGAAGTACAGCGGGTTCGCCTTCGGCTTCGGCATCGAGCGGATGCTGATGTTCCGTCACAACGTTGAAGACATGCGAGACATGGTCGAGGGTGACGTTCGTTTCACCCGGCCCTTCGGGATGGAGATCTGATGCGGGTCCCGCTTTCGTGGCTGCGGGAGTACGTCGACCTCCCCGCCGGTGAATCCGGTCGCGACGTCGCGGCCAAGCTCGTCGACGCCGGCCTCGAGGTCGAGACGGTCGAGCAGCTCGGCGCCGGGCTCAAGGGCCCCCTGGTCGTCGGCCAGGTGCTGACCATCGAGGAGCTGGAGGGCTTCCGCAAGCCGATCCGCTTCTGCACGGTCGACGTCGGCACCGCCAACGGCACCGGCGAGCCGCAGGAGATCGTCTGCGGCGCCCGGAACTTCGCCGTCGGCGACAAGGTCGTCGTGGTCCTGCCCGGCGCCGTCCTGCCCGGCGACTTCGCGATCGCCTCGCGCAAGACGTACGGCAAGACCTCGCACGGCATGATCTGCTCCGGCGAGGAGCTCGGCATGGGCGACGACGGCACGCACGGCATCATCGTGCTGCCGCCGGAGCACGAGACCGGCACGGACGCGATCGAGCTGCTCCAGCTCGTCGACGAGGTGCTGCACATCGACGTCACCCCCGACCGCGGCTACTGCATGTCCCTGCGCGGCATCGCCCGCGAGGTGGCCACCGCCTACGGCCTGCCGCTGCGCGACCCCGCGCTGCTCGACGTGCCCGGGCCGAACTCGTACGGCTACCCGGTCAAGATCGACGACCTGGCCGGCTGCGACCGCTTCACCGCCCGCACCGTCACCGGCCTCGACCCCGAGGCCCGCTCCCCGATCTGGCTCCAGCGCCGCCTGCAGAAGGCCGGCATGCGCCCGATCTCGCTCGCCGTCGACGTCACCAACTACGTGATGCTCGAACTGGGCCAGCCGCTGCACGCCTACGACCGCTCGCGGATCGACGGCACCATCGGCGTCCGCCGCGCCGAGCAGGGCGAGAAGTTCACCACCCTCGACGGGGTCAAGCGCACGCTCGACGCCGAGGACCTGGTGATCACCGACAACAGCGGGCCGATCGGCCTCGCCGGTGTCATGGGCGGCGCCAACACCGAGATCGCCGACTCCGTCACCGACCCGGAGACCGGCGTGGTCACCGGCACCACCGACGTGGTCATCGAGGCCGCGCACTTCGACTCCGTGTCGATCTCGCGCACCGCCCGCCGCATGAAGCTCTCCTCCGAGGCGTCCAAGCGCTTCGAGCGGGGCGTCGACCCGCAGGCCGCCGCCGCGGCCGCCCAGCGGACCGTCGACCTGCTCGTGCTGCTCGCCGGCGGCACCGCCGAGGCCGGGGTCACCGAGGTGATCGCCCCGGGCGCGCCGCGCACCATCGCGATGGCGGCCGACCACCCGGACCGGGTGGCGGGCATGGACTACGGCCGTGAGACCGTCGTGCGCCGCCTCCAGGAGATCGGCTGCGACGTCTACGGCCAGGACGAGCTCGTCGTCACGCTGCCCTCGTGGCGGCCCGACCTCGCCGCGCCCAACGACCTCGCCGAAGAGGTCATCCGGCTGGAGGGCTACGGAAACCTCCCGTCGACCCTGCCGCAGGTGCCCTCCGGCCGCGGTCTGACCGCCCGGCAGCAGCTGCACCGCCGGGTCGGCCGCGCGCTGGCCGGCGCCGGCTACGTCGAGGCGCTCAGCTACCCGTTCCTCGGCGAGGGCGTCTTCGACCAGCTCCAGCTGCCGGCGCACGACGCCGCCCGCCAGGTCGTCAAGCTGGTCAACCCGCTCTCCGACGAGGAGCCGGCGCTGCGCACCACGCTGCTGCCGGGTCTGCTCGGTGCGCTGCGCCGCAACGACAGCCGGGGCAGCCACGACCTCGCGCTCTTCGAGACCGGTTCGGTCTTCCGGGCCGCCGCGCAGCCGGGTGTCGCCGTACGGCTGCCCGTCGACCGGCGTCCCACCGACGAGGAGATCGCCACCCTGGACGCGGCGCTGCCCACGCAGCCGCGGTACGCCGCGGTCGTGCTGGCCGGTGCCCGCGAGCAGGCGGGCTGGTGGGGCAAGGGCCGCCCGGCCGACTGGGCCGACGCGATCCAGGCGGCCCGCGCGCTGGCCGTCGAGGCCGGCACGGAGCTCGTCGTCCGCCAGGGCCAGTACGGCCCCTGGCACCCGGGCCGCTGCGCCGAGCTGGTCGTCACCGTCGACGGGGTGGAGCAGGTCATCGGCCACGCCGGCGAGCTGCACCCGCGGGTGGTCAAGGCCATGGGGCTGCCGGCCCGCACCAGCGCGATGGAGCTCGACCTGGACCGCCTCGCGGCGGCCGGCGGCGAGGTCGTCCAGGCGCCCCGGATCTCCTCCTTCCCGGTGGCGACCCAGGACGTCGCGCTGATCGTGGACGCGTCCGTCCCGGCGTCCTCCGTGGAGGCCGCCCTGCGCAAGGGCGCGGGCGAACTCCTGGAGTCGCTGCGCCTGTTCGACGTGTTCACCGGCGAGCAGGTCGGCGAGGGCAAGAAGTCCCTGGCGTACGCGCTGCGTTTCCGCGCGAGCGACCGCACGCTGACCGCCGAGGAGTCCACGGCCGCGCGCGACGCGGCGGTGGCGCTCGCCGGCGAGCGGACCGGGGCGGTGCTCCGGGGCGCGTAGCCGATCGGTCCTCGGACCGTTCAAGGCCTGATGAGGGGCGTATCCGCGACCGGATGCGCCCCTCACTCATTCGGGTGAGAACCCTCTGGGCCCATGTCGGGGGCCGCCGTCCGGTCGACACAATCGATCCGGCCGGAGGGGAGTCCTACGGATGATCACGCGCGGGGAGATGACCCGGGTGCGCCGGGTGTGCGTCGCGGCATGGGGCGGTGCCGCGGTGTCCTGGGAGCTGTCCACCCCCGGCATGCTCGTTCCGAGCCTGGCCACGTGCGCCGCCTTCCTGCTGCTGGCCACCGGGTGCGCCCTGCACATCCGGCGCGGGCTGCTGGCCGAGCTGCACCGGTCGCAGGAGATCGCGGGCGCCGCGCAGCGGGCCCTGCTGCGGCCGCTGCCGGGCCGGATCGACGGCCTGACCCTGGCCGCGGCGCAGCTCTCCGCGAGCCGGGGCGCCGCGGTGGGCGGCGACCTGTACGAGGCGGTGCCGACGGCCCACGGGATCCGGGTGGTCATCGGGGACGTACGGGGCCACGGGCTGCCGGCGCTGGGCGCGGCGGCCGCCGTCCTGGGGGCCTTCCGGGAGGCGGCGTACGACGAGCCCTCGCTCGGCGCCGTCCTGCGGCGGATGGAACGGGCCCTGGGCCGGCACGTACGCGACCGTGCCCGGGCCGAGCACCCGTCGGCCTGTCCGGCCGAGCCGGAGTCCCCGGCGGCGGAGGAGTTCGTGACCGTGCTGCTCCTCCAGATCGGCCCGGACGACAGCCTGACGGCCCTGAACTGCGGCCATCCCTGGCCGTACCTGATCCGTCCGGCCCCGGAACCCTGTGCGGCGCGCAGCCGCGGCTCCACCCCGGCCACCGCGCCTCGCACGCACCCGGCCGCCGCCGGGAGACGGCTGCGCGCGGGGCTGCGTCCGGAGCCCGGCACGGGTGAACGCCCGCCGCAGCGGGCCCCGGACGTGAGAGCGCTGGACGGGGAGACGCTGCCGCCGCTCGGGGTGGTTCCGTTACCGCCGGACCCGGGGGCGCAGGCGTGCGGTGAACTCCGGCCCGGGGAGACGCTGTTCCTGCACACCGACGGGGCGGAGGACGCCCGTGACCCCGCGGGGAGGTTCTTCCCCCTGCGGAGCGTCCTGGCACGGGCACCGCTCACGCCCGCGCGGCTGGTCGCGGGCGTGCACGCGGCCCTGCTCCGGCACACGGGCGGGCGGCCGACCGACGACGTCGCCCTGCTGGTCGTCCGCAACGACCGGTACTGACCACGCACGCCGGGCCCGGTGGATGGGCCCGGCGCGCGTCCGGTCCGGTTCCCTGCCGGGGGCCCGGCGACCAACCGGGCGCCGACGGAACCGAAGGCGCCGCCCGCCTGCCATGGAGTGTCGGGCAGACAGCAGGACGGGCGGCGCGGTGACGGGTCGTCGCACTGTTCGAGGGGGAGCCGACGACCCGAGCTCCTCTTGGCGAGGGTCTTCAGTCAAGCGCCTTGAGGGGTCCGTGCGGCAGAGTGCGGATCGCATTTATGCGCGTACTAGGTTCACACCCCGTGTGAATCGCGCACCCACTAGCCTGATACCGACGAGCTCCGGGAGCGCCCATGCAGCCCAATGTCCTGCTCGACGCCCTCCTTGCCGAGGCGGGCATGTCCCACGCCGGGCTCGCCGCCCACGTGAACCAGGCGGGGCGCACGCGCGGGCTGGCCCTGCGCTACGAACACACCGCCGTGACACGGTGGTTGAAGGGGCAGCGCCCCCGCGGCCAGGTTCCCGACCTGATCTGCGAGGTGCTCGGCGGCCGGCTGCGGCGGCCGGTCGGGCTGGACGACATCGGACTGGGCGTGCCGGACCACCCGGTGTCCCTGCACGCCTCCCCGCTCAGCGGTTTCGTGGACCGGGCCGCCGCCCTGTGGCGCTCCGACGGGCAGGCCCGGCCGCAACTGCTCACCGCCGAGGCGGTCACCGGCACCCCGGCCGTGATCCCGGTGTGGGAGTGGGAGAATCCGCCCGAGGACGCCGACGTCTCGCGCGACGGCCCCCACCGGATCGGTCCGGAGCACGTGGAGATCCTCAAGGCCGCCCGCGCCCACTACGAGCTGATGTACCGCCGGGCCGGCGGCGTGGCCACCCGCGACCGGATCGTCCGCTTCCTCGGTACGGAGACCGCGCCGATGCTGCGCGGGAGTTACCCCGACGACCTCGGCCGCCGCCTGCACCGGGCCACCGGATCCCTGGTCGCGGTGGCGGGGATCTGCGCGTACGACTCGGACGCGCACGGGCTGGCGCAGCGCTATTTCCACCAGGCGCTGCGCCTGGCCAAGGCGAGCGGGGACCGGGGGCTCGGCGCCTACGTGATCGCCCTCATCGTCAACCAGTCCCTGCACCTGCGGGAGTACCGCCAGGCCGTCGCCTTCGCCGAGGCCGCGCTGCGCGCCGCCGGCCGGCACACCACCCCGGCGCTCGCCGCCGACCTGCACGCCATGCAGGCCAAGGCGTACGCCCAACTCGGTGACGCGCAGGCCGCGCTGGCGTGCATCCGCGGCGCCGAGGCGGCCGCCGCGCGGATCCACCCGGGCAGCGAGCCGGACGAGACCGGGTACGTCCAGCCCGGACTCGTCAACGTGCAGGTCGCCGAGGCACTGCTCAGTCTGGGCGATCTGGAGGCGGCGCGGGTCCAGGCGGCCGCCGCCGTCGGCACCCCCGCGCACGACCGCGGCCGGGTGCACCGGCTGGCGATGCTCTGTGAGATCCAGCTGCGTCAGGGAGAGGCGGACCGGGCCGCGGCGGGTGCGGCCGAGATGGCCGAGCGGGCCCGCGGTATGGAGTCGCTGCGGCTGCGCGATCGGCTGCGGGCGGTCCGCGAACAGCTTCTGACCAGCGGTTGTTCGGACGCGCAGGAGACCGTACGGCTCATCGACGGGGCGCTGCGCGTTCCGCTGTGACAGGGCAGCTGCTGCGATGTTTGCCACCTACTCGAACGGAAGGTGGCACAGCCGTGCAGTGGACGAACCTGAGTGAGCAGACTGTGTACAAGAACCGCTGGTTCGATGTGAATCTCGCCGACGTGGAACTCCCCGACGGCCGGCACCTGGACCACTTCGTGATCCGGCTGCGCCCGGTGGCGGTGGCCACGGCCGTCAACGAGGCCAACGAGGTGCTGCTGCTCTGGCGGCACCGCTTCATCACCGACAGCTGGGGATGGGAACTGCCCGCCGGGGTGGTCGAGGACGGCGAGGACATCGCCGCCGCGGCGGCCCGGGAGATGGAGGAGGAGTCGGGCTGGCGGCCCGGCCCGCTCCGCCACCTGATGACCGTCGAGCCGTCCAACGGGCTGACCGACGCCCGCCACCACCTGTTCTGGGCGGACGGGGCGACCTGGACCGGCGACCCCGAGGACGACTTCGAGTCCTCGCGCCGGGAGTGGGTCCCCCTCAAGCTCGTGCCGGACATGATCGCGGACGGGGAGATCCCGGCCGCCAACATGGCGGCCGGGCTGCTCCTGCTGCACCACCTGCGGCTCGGCCGGCCGTAGCGGTCGGGTCACCCTTCGGCCGGCCGCGCGGTCAGCCGTACGGGTAGAAGCCCGCGCCCGTCTTGCGGCCCAGGCGGCCGGCGTCGACCATCCGCTGGAGCAGCGGGGGAGCGGCGTACAACGGCTCCTTGTACTCGGCGTACATCGAGTCGGCGATCGAGGCGATGGTGTCCAGACCGATGAGGTCGGACAGCTTCAGCGGGCCCATCGGGTGGGCGCAGCCCAGCTCCATGCCGTTGTCGATGTCCTCGCGGCTCGCGATGCCCGACTCGAACATCCGGATCGCGGACAGCAGGTAGGGGACGAGGAGCGCGTTGACGACGAAGCCGGAGCGGTCCTGGGCGCGGACCGCGTGCTTGCCGAGCACGTCCCGCACCAGGGCCTCTGCCCGCTTGATCGTCTCCTCGCCCGTGGTCAGCGCCGGGATCAGCTCGACGAGCTTCTGCACGGGGGCCGGGTTGAAGAAGTGGATGCCGATGACCTGGTCGGGCCGCGAGGTCGCGACGGCCAGCTTGACCAGCGGGATCGAGGAGGTGTTGGAGGCGAGGATCGCGTCCGGGCGGGTGATCACCTGGTCGAGGACCTGGAAGATCTCCGTCTTGATCTGCTCGTTCTCGACGACCGCCTCGATGACGAGGTCGCGGTCGGCGAACTCGCCGAGGTCGGTGGTGAAGGTGAGGCGGGCCAGGGCGGCGTCCCGCTCCTCCTCGGTGATCTTGCCGCGCTCGGCGGCCTTGGTCAGGGAGTTCTGAAGCCGGGTACGGCCGATCTCCAGGGCTTCGCCGGTGGTCTCGGCGACCTTGACCTCAAGGCCGCTTCGGGCACACACCTCGGCGATACCCGCGCCCATCTGGCCACAGCCCACTACGCCGACGCGTGTGATGTCGGAAGGGAGGTCAGTCACTTCGTGCCTTTCGCAGCTCATCCGTCGGCGGGTCCCCCGTGTGATTCCGGCGCCCGCCACGCCCCCCGACGTTACTCCCGACCTTGCGGGGCGCGGCGGGCCGGGGCGGGCATGCTGGGCGGACACCGCGCATCGTCACTCAGTGAAACGGAGAGGTCACATGGCGCACATCGGTCGACGGGCACTGCTGGCAGGGGCGGCGGGGGTGATCGCCGCGGCGACGGGGGGAGCGGCGTTCGCCGCGCCGCGGACTTCGGGCCCGCTCCCCGGGAGGGGCGCCGGCACCCCCGAGTTCCGGGGGATGTGGATCGCGTCCGTCTCGAACGTCGACTGGCCCTCGCGCAGCGGGCTGTCGGCCGCGACCCAGCGCAAGGAACTGCTGGCCCTGCTCGACACCGCCGTCCGCCGCCGGCTCAACGCGGTGGTCCTCCAGGTCCGGCCGGCGGCCGACGCGCTGTGGCCGTCCTCCTTCGAGCCCTGGTCGCAGTGGTTGACGGGGCGGCAGGGGGGCCATCCGGGCTGGGACCCCCTCGGCACGGCCGTCGCCGAGGCGCACGCCCGCGGTCTGGAGCTGCACGCCTGGTTCAACCCGTACCGGGTGGCCAACCACACCGACTTCGACCGGCTGGTGCCCGAGCACCCGGCACGGCAGGACGGCTGGACCGTCGAGTACGGCGGGAAGCTCTACTACAACCCGGGGGTGCCCGAGGTACGGCGGTTCGTGCAGGAGGCCATGCTCGACGCGGTCACCCGCTACCCGCTGGACGCCGTCCACTGGGACGACTACTTCTATCCCTATCCGGTGGCGGGGGAGTACTTCGACGACGACGACGCCTACGAGGAGTACGGCGGCGGCTTCTCGTCCCGGGCGGCCTGGCGTCGGAACAACACCGACACCCTGGTCCGCGAGATGTCGCAGCGGCTGCGCGCCCTGCGGCCCGCGGTCAGGTTCGGCATCAGCCCCTTCGGGATCTGGCGCAACTCGGACCGGGACCCGGCCGGCTCCAGGACCCGCGGCCTCGCGGCGTACGACGACCTGTACGCGGACACCCGCAAGTGGGTCAGGGAGGGCTGGATCGACTACGTCGTGCCGCAGGCCTACTGGCACATCGGGCACTCGACGGCCGACTACGCCGCGCTCGTCCCCTGGTGGGCCCGGACCGTCGCGGGCACGAAGGCGGACCTGTACGTGGGCGAGGCGCTCTACCGCTGCGACGCGGACAGCCCCACCGCGGCCTGGCGGGATCCGGCGGAGCTGTCGCGGCACGTGCGGTTCGCCCGCGGATACCCGGAGGTCCGCGGCCACGTCTACTTCTCGGCGAAGCAGGTGGCCGCGGACCCCAACGGGGCGATGGCACGTGTGGTGGCCGACCACTACGGTTCGGCCGTGCCCCCGCGGTGAATTCAGTGCCCGGGCTCTGCGGGGTGGCGGACGACGCAGTCGGGTCCGGGAGCCATCAGCGCTTCGTGTCCGTCCTGGAAGCGGACCCGGTACGGGGGCGTCCCGTTCTCGCCGAGCACCTGGGTGATCTCGCCCACCTTGTCGGGTTGTCCGACGATCCTGCCGTGCTGCACCAGCTGGTCGCCCTCGGTAGCTCGCATGTCTGACCTCCTCGGTGGCGCTCCGATCCGGTGCTAGCAGTTTAGGTCGTTCTGGGGTTGTTTGACCCGTTGGGTCACCGCAATGCAGACCAGAACCGCGCAGGCCGCGGCCGGTGCGGCGGGGGCCAGGCGCTCCCCGAGCAGTGCCACGGACCAGATCAGGGTCAGCAGCGGTTGCGCGAGCTGGAGCTGGCTGGCCCGGGGCGCGCCGATCTCGGCCATGCCGCGGTACCAGACGTACAGGCCGAGGAAGGTGGACCCGGCCGCCGCCCAGGCCAGCCCGGCCAGCCCGTGGCCGGTGAGGTGCACCGGCTCGTACACGAGCCCGAGCACCGAGCCGGCCGCGGTGAGCGGCAGGCACAGCACGAGGGCCCAGCCGATCACCTGCCAGCCCGGCAGGACGCGGGCGAGCCGGCCGCCCTCGGTGTACCCGGCCGCGCACACCAGCAGCGCGGCGAACAGGTAGCCGTCGCCTGCGGAGAGGGAGCCGCCGCTCTGCGCGAGGGTGAAGCCGAGCACCACCGCCGCCCCGGCCACGGCCGCCGCCCAGAAGGCCCGCGGGGGCCGGCTGCCGGTGCGCAGCGCGGACAGGGCGGCCGTGGTCAGCGGCAGGAGGCCGACGACGACGGCGGCGTGCGAGGTGGTGGAGGTCTGCAGGGCCAGGGTCGTCAGCAGGGGGAAGCCGATGACCACCCCGCCGGCGACGACGGCGAGGCCCGCCCAGTGCTCGCGGGCCGGCGGCGCCGCCCGGCGGGCCAGGAGGAAGACACCCGCGACCGCGGCGGCCAGGACGCTGCGCAGGGCCACCAGCGACCACGGGCCGAAGCTCTCCAGGCCCCAGGCCGTGGCGGGAAAGGTCAGCGAGAAGGCGACGACGCCGAGCGCGGCGAGGGCCGTCCCCCGCAGCAGCGGATTCCTCACCGCTATCGCGGGCGGGAGAGTAGCGCTATTCTGTGCTGTCATGTATGAGCGTAGCAGTGTGGCGGAGCTGGCAGATTCTCTGAGGTCCGAGCTGAACCGCTACTCGGTGGGTGGAAAGCTCCCGTCCAGCCGGGCTCTGGTCGAGCGCTACCGGGTCAGTCCCGTCACCGTCTCCCGGGCCCTGGCGCAGCTCGCCGCCGAGGGCCTCGTCGTCACCCGGCCCGGCGCCGGCGTCTACCGCGCCGCCCCGCGCACGGCGCTCCCCTCGGCCGGGGACACCTCCTGGCAGGAGGTCGCGCTCAGTGCGGAGGGGGCCGGGGACGTCGTCCCGCGCTCCGTGGACGCCTCCGGGGTGCTGGCCTGCCTGGCCGCGCCGCCGCCGTCGGTGATCGCCCTCAACAGCGGATACCTGCACGCCTCCATCCAGCCCGAGCGGGCCATGGCCGCCGCCCTCGCCCGGGCCGGGCGGCGCCCGGGGGCCTGGGACCGGCCGCCCATGGAGGGGCTGCCGGAGCTGCGCGACTGGTTCGCCCGGGAGATCGGCGGGGCCGTCGGCGCCGCCGACGTCCTGGTGACCGCGGGCGGGCAGAGCGCGCTGACCACCGCCCTGCGGGCGCTCGCCCCACCCGGGGCGCCGATCCTCGTGGAGTCCCCGACCTACCCCGGGCTGCTGGCCATCGCCCGCGCCTCCGGATGCCGGCCGGTACCCGTGCCGGTGGACGCCGACGGGGTCCGGCCGGAACTGCTGGCCGCCGCCTTCGAGGCGACCGGGGCCCGCGTCTTCGTCTGCCAGCCGCTCTTCCAGAACCCGACCGGTGCGGTGCTGGCCGCCGGGCGCCGGGCCGAAGTGCTGCGGATCGCGCGGGCCGCCGGGGCCTTCGTGGTCGAGGACGACTACGCCCGCGCCCTCGCCCACGACGACTCCGGCCCGCTGCCCGCGACCCTGGCCGCCGACGACCACGACGGGGTCGTCGTGCACGTCAGGTCCCTGACCAAGGCCACCTCGCCCAGCCTCCGGGTCGGCGCGCTGGCCGCCCGCGGGCCGGTCGTGGACCGGCTGCGCGCCGTCCAGGTCGTGGACAGCTTCTTCGTGCCCCGACCGCTCCAGGAGGCGGCGCTGGAGCTGGTCGGCGCGCCCGCCTGGCCGCGCCACCTGCGTACGGTGGCCGCCGAGCTGCGCCACCGGCGGGACGTGCTCGCCGGCGCCCTGCGGCGGGAGCTGCCCGGCCTGACCGTCCACCGCCTGCCCTCGGGCGGCTATCAGCTGTGGGCGAGGATGACCGGGGGCGGCGACGACGCGTCGTTCGCGGCGGCGGCCCTGCGCGCCGGGGTTGCGGTGGCCCCCGGCCGCCCCTACTTCTGCGCCGAACCGCCCGCTGCGTACGTCCGCCTGAGCTTCGCCGGCGTCTCCGGCCCGGGCGAACTGGTGGAGGCCGTCCAGCGCGTCCGCGCCGGGCTGGGGGAGGAGGCCCCTGCCAGGGACGCTTGACCCGCCGCCCCGCGCGCCCCACCATCACCGCATGCATGTTCGGGTTTCGCTTGTCGCCGCAGCCCGTAGTTCCTCGCTGCTCGCCGAGCGCTTCGACGACGACCGCCCGCTGGACGGGGTCGGCTGGCGGGCGGTGGAGTCCGCCGCGCAGGGCCTCGTACCCCTGGGCGCGGCCGAGCTGCGCTACTGCTCGCCGACCCCGCGCAGCCGGGCCACGGGCGAGGCCCTCGGGTACGCGCCCCTGGCCCAGCCGGCGCTGCGGGAGTGCGACATGGGCCGCTGGCGGGGGCGGACCCTCGCCGAGGTGGCCGCGCAGGAGCCCGAAGCGGTCGACGTGTGGCTCAGCGACCCGCGGGCCGCCCCGCACGGCGGCGAGTCCCTGCTCGCCTTCATCTCCCGGATCGGCGGGTGGCTCGACACCCGGCCGGCCGACGACGGCGGCGCGATCGTGGCGGTGGCGGAGCCGTCGGTGGTCCGCGCCGCACTGGTCTACGCCCTGAAGGCGCCCCCGCTGACCTACTGGAACGTGGACGTCCGGCCGCTGTCGACGATGACCCTCACGGGCTTCCCCGGCCAATGGCACCTCTGCCTGCAGGCCCCGGCCTGATCCCCGCCGGCCGGCCGCGCGCCGGCCGGACTGCGCGTCGGGCGCCGTCTCGTCGACGGGACCGATCCCGCGGCGGCGCCGGACGGTCCGACGCGGTGCGACCGCGCGACCGGCTCCCTGCGCCGGCGGGGCAATCGCCGCCGCAGCGGAGGCTTTCCTGCTAGACATCCTTCGGAGGGAGCGTGCCGCGCCCCTTCCTCCGGTGCGGCCCTTCCCCCGAGATCCACGACATTGCATAAACGTGCGTCGGTACGTATAGTCATGCCATCGATGAGGAGGGTCCGATGGTGGTACGTGTAGCGGTGGCCGGAGCGAGCGGGTACGCGGGCGGAGAAGTCCTGCGCCTGCTGCTCTCGCACCCCGAGGTGGAGATCGGCGCCCTGACCGGCAACTCCAACGCCGGACAGCTCCTCGGCTCCCTGCAACCGCACCTCGTGCCGCTCGCCGGGCGCACCCTGGAGGCGACCACCGCCGAGGCCCTCGCCGGCCACGACGTCGTCTTCCTCGCCCTCCCGCACGGCCAGTCCGCCGCCGTCGCCGCCCAGCTCGGCGACGACGTCCTCGTCGTCGACATGGGCGCCGACCACCGCCTCAAGGACGCCGCCGACTGGGACGCGTTCTACGGGGCCCCGCACGCCGGCACCTGGCCCTACGGCCTCCCCGAACTCCCCGGCGCCCGCGCCGCACTGGCGGGCGCCAGGCGGGTCGCGGTCCCCGGCTGCTTCCCCACCGCCGTCTCCCTCGCGCTCTACCCGGCCTACCAGGCGCAGCTCGCCGAACCCGAGGCCGTGATCGTCGCCGCCACCGGCACCTCCGGCGCGGGCAAGGCGCTCAAGCCGCACCTGCTCGGCGCCGAGGTCATGGGAAGCGTGACCCCCTACGGTGTGGGCGGCGGCCACCGGCACACGCCCGAGATGGTGCAGAACCTCAGCCCCCTCGCCGGCGAGCGTGTCAGCGTCTCCTTCACGCCGACCCTCGTACCCATGGCCCGCGGCATCCTCGCCACCTGCTCGGCCAAGGCCCGCCCCGGCACCACGGCGGAGTCGCTGCGCGCCGCCTACGAGAAGGCGTACGCCGACGAGCCCTTCGTCCACCTGCTGCCCGAGGGCCGGATGCCGTCCACCAAGTCCGTCCACGGCTCCAACGCCGTCCACGTCCAGGTCGCCTACGACGAGGCCGCCCGGCGGATCATCGCCGTCAGCGCCATCGACAACCTCACCAAGGGCACCGCCGGCGGTGCGGTACAGAGCATGAACATCGCCCTCGGGCTCCCCGAGCAGCTCGGGCTTTCCACGATTGGAGTCGCGCCGTGAGTGTTACGGCTGCACAGGGATTCACGGCGGCGGGCATCGCCGCCGGGATCAAGGCCAACGGCAACCCGGACCTGGCCCTCGTGGTCAACAACGGGCCGCGCCTGGCCGCCGCCGGCGTCTTCACCTCCAACCGCGTCAAGGCCGCGCCCGTGCACTGGTCCGAGCAGGTCCTGCGCGGCGGCACCGTCAGCGCCGTGGTCCTCAACTCCGGCGGCGCCAACGCCTGCACCGGCCCCAAGGGCTTCCAGGACACGCACGCCACGGCGGAGAAGGTCGCGGCCACCCTCAACGACAACGCCCTCGGCGGCGGCGAGCACAACGCCGGCGAGATCGCGGTCGCCTCCACCGGCCTGATCGGCGTCCTGCTCCCCATGGACAAGCTGCTCCCCGGTATCGAGACGGCCGCAGCGGCCCTGTCCGAGGACGGCGGCGAGGCCGCCGCCATCGCCATCAAGACCACCGACACCGTGCACAAGACCGCCACCGTCTCCCAGGACGGCTGGACGGTCGGCGGCATGGCCAAGGGCGCGGGCATGCTCGCCCCCGGCCTGGCCACCATGCTCGTCGTCCTCACCACCGACGCCGACGTGGACGCCGCCACCCTCGACGAGGCGCTGCGCTCCGCCACCCGCACCACCTTCGACCGGGTCGACTCCGACGGCTGCATGTCCACCAACGACACGGTGCTGCTGCTCGCCTCCGGGGCGTCCGGCCAGGTGCCCGCCCGCGCCGACTTCGCCGACACGGTGCGCAAGGTCTGCGACGACCTGGCCCGCCAGCTGATCGGCGACGCCGAGGGCGCCAGCAAGGACATCCGCATCGAGGTCGTCGGCGCGGCCACCGAGGACGACGCGGTCGAGGTCGGCCGCTCCATCGCCCGCAACAACCTGCTCAAGTGCGCCATCCACGGCGAGGACCCCAACTGGGGCCGCGTCCTGTCCGCGATCGGCACCACCAAGGCCGCCTTCGACCCGGACCGGCTGAACGTCGCCATCAACGGCGTGTGGGTCTGCAAGAACGGCTCCGTCGGCGAGGACCGCGACCTGGTCTCGATGAAGGACCGCGAGGTCCGCATCACCGCCGACCTCTCCACCGGCGGCGAGTCGGCCGTCATCTGGGCCAACGACCTCACCGCCGAGTACGTCCACGAGAACAGCGCCTACTCCTCATGAGCGACGAGAAGGCCGGGCAGCCCGGCGCCTCCGGCGGCACCGCCCGCAAGCACACCGCCCTGCCCAAGGCGCAGATCCTCATCGAGGCCCTGCCCTGGCTCCGGCGCCACAACGGCAAGGTCGTCGTCATCAAGTTCGGCGGCAACGCCATGATCGACGAGGACCTCAAGGCCGCCTTCGCCCAGGACGTGGTCTTCCTGCACCAGGCCGGCCTGAAGCCGGTCGTCGTGCACGGCGGCGGCCCGCAGATCAACGCCCAGCTCGACAAGCAGGGCCTGGTCAGCGAGTTCAAGGCCGGCCTGCGCGTGACGACCCCGGAGGCCATGGACGTCGTACGGATGGTCCTGGCGGGCCAGGTCCAGCGCGAACTGGTCGGACTGCTCAACCAGCACGGGCCGCTCGCCGTCGGCATGACCGGCGAGGACGCCCGCACCATCACCGCGACCAAGCACAGCCCGGAGATCGACGGCGAGCTCATCGACATCGGCCGGGTCGGCGAGATCACCGACATCGACACCGGCGCCATCGAGGCGCTCCTGGCCGACGGCCGGATCCCGGTCATCTCCTCCATCGCCCGCAGCGCCGACGACCACCACGTCTACAACGTCAACGCCGACACCGCAGCCGCGGCCCTCGCCGCCTCCCTCGGCGCCGAGACGCTGATGGTCCTCACCGACGTCGAGGGCCTCTACGCCGACTGGCCGCACAGCGACGAGGTCATCAGCCGGCTCACCGTCAGCGAGCTGCAGAAGCTGCTGCCCGAGCTGTCCAGCGGCATGGTCCCCAAGATGGAGGGCTGCCTGCACGCCGTGCGCGGCGGCGTCGGCACCGCCCGCGTCCTCGACGGACGGATCCCGCACTCGATCCTGCTGGAGATCTTCACCGACTCCGGCATCGGCACGATGGTCGTGCCCGACCGACAGCCAGGGGGAGCAGCATGACGCAGGGCACCGGCAACCACGAGTACCGGGCACGGTGGCAGGGCGCGCTGACCGACAACTACGGCACACCCGCCCTCGCCCTCGTACGCGGTCGGGGCGCCCAGGTCTGGGACGCCGACGGCAAGCAGTACACCGACTTCGTCGGCGGCATCGCCGTCAACGCCCTCGGCCACGCCCACCCGGCGATCGTGACGGCCGTGACCGAGCAGATCTCGACGCTCGGCCACGTCTCCAACCTCTTCGCCTCCGAGCCGGTCATCGCGCTCGGCGAGCGCCTGCTCCAGCTCTTCGGCCGCCCGGGCAAGGTCTTCTTCTGCAATTCCGGCGCCGAGTCCGTCGAAGCCGCCTTCAAGATCGGTCGGCTGACCGGGCGGACCCACATGGTCGCCACCGACGGCGGCTTCCACGGCCGGACCATGGGCGCCCTCGCGCTGACCGGCCAGCCGAAGAAGCAGGAGCCCTTCCTGCCCCTGCCCGGCGACGTCACCCACGTCCCGTACGGCGACGCCGAGGCCCTGCGGGCCGCCGTCACCGAGGAGACCGCGCTCGTCGTCATCGAGCCGATCCAGGGCGAGAACGGCGTCGTCGTGCCCCCGGCCGGATACCTGACGGCCGCCCGCGAGATCACCCGGGCCACCGGCACCCTGCTGGTCCTCGACGAGGTCCAGACCGGCATCGGCCGCTGCGGCCAGTGGTTCGAGCACCAGGCCCACGAGGGCGTCGAGCCCGACATCGTCACCCTGGCGAAGGGGCTGGGCGGCGGCCTGCCGATCGGCGCCGTGGTCGCCTTCGGGCCCACCGCCGACCTGCTCCGGCCGGGCCAGCACGGCACCACCTTCGGCGGGAACCCGGTCGCCTGCGCGGCCGGCCTCGCCGTCATCGACACCATCGCCGCCGACGACCTGCTCGACCGGGTCAAGGCGCGGGGCGAGCGACTGCGCTCGGGCATCGAGTCCTCGGGGCACCCGCTTGTGTCCCACGTCCGCGGCGCCGGACTGCTGCTGGGTATCGTGCTGACCGAGCCGCTCGCACCCAAGGTGCAGCAAGCGGCTCAGGACGCCGGCTTCCTGGTCAACGCGCCCGCCCCCGACGTCGTACGGCTCATGCCCCCGTACGTACTCACCGAGGCCGAGGCGGACGCGTTCGTCCGGGCGCTGCCCGGCATCCTCGACGCAGCCCACGGGGACGGATCCGGAGAATGAGACGACGATGAGCCAGCCGCAGGACAACGAGCACGGCGGGCAGGCCGTCCCGCAGACCCGCACCGCACGCCACCGCCGGATCGTGGACATCCTCAACCGGCAGCCGGTCCGCTCCCAGAGCCAGCTGGCGAAGCTGCTCGCCGACGACGGGCTGAGCGTCACCCAGGCGACGCTCTCCCGCGACCTCGACGAGCTGGGCGCGGTGAAGATCCGCAACACCGGCGGCGAGCTGATCTACGCCGTGCCCAGCGAGGGCGGCTTCCGCACCCCGCAGGCCCCGCTCGGCGAATCCGCGAAGGAGGAGCGCATGCGGCGCCTCTCCGGGGAGCTGCTGATCTCCGCGGAGGCCTCGGCGAACCTCGTGGTCCTGCGCACCCCTCCGGGTGCGGCGCAGTTCCTCGCATCGGCCATCGACCAGGCCGAGCTCCGCGAGATCCTCGGCACGATCGCCGGCGACGACACCCTGATGCTGATCAGCCGGGACCCGGCGGGCGGCCAGGCCCTCGCCGACCACCTCCTGCGGCTGGCACAGAAGGAGGGCTGAGCGGGACGGGCCCGGGGGACGCCCGCGGGCGGGGGAAATCCCGGTGCTGCGGCGGCGTTCGCCGACATAGCCTCCGAACGTGCGCCAATTCGCCCTCGCCACCCTGGTGTCCGCCGTGACCGCAGCCGTCTACGGGCCCATCGCCCTGCTGTGGTGGCGCCGCGCCCGGGTCCGCAGCCGGACGCTCCGGCTCGTCGCCGCCGTCGAGCCGGAGCCGTACTACATGGCCGAGTTGCGGCAGGAGGCGACCGGGGCGGCCGCCGCCGAACTCCTCCTCTCCGGGTACGTGCGGATCGACGACGAGGGTGCCGCGTTCCTGACCGGGCGGGGCCGCGACCCGGCCCGGGCCCCCGCCCACCCGCTGCCCGCCGCCCTGCTGGACGCCGTACGCCGGCACGACCCCGAACCCGTCTCGTTCGGCTGGATCGACGGGAGCGACGAGGAGTACCTGGAGCGGCGCAGCGCGTACCGGAGCGAACGCGAGGCCCTGCTGCCGGAGCTCCCGCGGATGCCCGGCGGCCGGGAGAACCTCCTCCTGGCCTGCGCGGGTTGTGCGGGCATCGCCCTGGTGGCGTTGTTCTGGCTCCTCGCCGCCGCGCTGCTGGTGACCGGTCGCCCGCAGGGTGTGCGGGAGTGGGCCTTCGCCGGGGTGGCGGCCCTCGGTCTGGCAGCGCTGCTGTCGGCCGAGAAGGCCGGCAGGGTGGTCCGGGAGCGCACGGACTGCGGCGACCCGCTGGGCGAGCTGGTGCGCTCCGCACCGCACCCGGCCTGCGCGGCGCTGGACGAGGAGCAGCGCGTGCTGGTGCTGCGGAGCATCGGCGACCGGGACAGGTGGCGCGGCGCCGACACGGTCGTCCACGAGGACGCCGATCACGGGGACGACGACGGCGACGGGGACGGGGACGACGAGTGGCTGGACGACAAGGTCTGGTGGGAGGACGCGTACGAGTACCGGGCCTCCGACGAGGACGGGCCCGACGCCGCGCCCGGTACCCCTCCTAGTAGCGGGTGATCGCGAGCGGACCGTCCTGCGTGCCGATCGCGATGTGCGGGCGCCGGTCCGGGTCCGCCCAGCGCAGGATCGCCCGCATGTCCCGCTCGGGCACAGACACGCAACCGGCCGTCGCGCCCTTGCCGTTGACGTGCAGGAAGATCCCGGCGCCCCGTCCGCGCACCGGCCGGTCGTAGTTGAAGGCGATCAGCAGCGCGTGCGCGTACTGCCGGTCGTAGGTGACCAGGTGCTCGGCCTCGCCCGGCGCGCAGTCCGCGGGCAGCGGCTCCACCCAGCGGTTGTAGGCGGCCGAGGCGTTGTCCTGGCACCACCAGGAGTCCGCGGTCACCGGCCGGTAGCGGTACTCCGTCCCGGCCGGCGCCCGCCGGATCCCGAAGGCGTACGGCAGCTCGTACAGGCCCGCCGGGGTGGTGCCCGTGCCCTGCGTACGGGTCGCACCATCGGTCAGGCCGCCCGCGCCGAACCGGGCGGGCGCGCTCCCGGCCTCGTACCAGCGCCCGGCCCGCCAGTCCCACCAGGTCAGGCGGCCGGTCGTGGATCCGGGCGCGGGGGCGACGGCGGTGATCAGCTGACTGCCGCCGCCGGTGTCGGCGAGACGGGCGGGCAGGGGCACCGGCGAGGACCCGGCCCCTTGCGGGAGCAGGGTGGTGACGATCAGTGAGCCCGTGACGAGAGCGGTACGCAGCACATGTCAGACGGTACGGGCAGGAAGGGGCAGGGGCAGTGCAGGCAGGCCGTCGAGGCTCGTCGCGATGTGTTCCTTCTTCTCGCAGTACGCGGCGAACTCCTCGTCCGTCTTGCGGGCGAGGTACTCCGAATGGAGGGTGCGCTCGCCGCGGTACTCCATGAAGGGGACGGCGTACCCGCACACGTCGGCGATCCGGCGGGCGTGCACCAGGATGATCGCGCGTGCGCCGGGCCCGTCGGCCTCGCCGAAGAGGCCGATCAGCTCGGGCCAGCGCGGGTCGTCGCGGAAGACGGCCTCGCCGTCCCCGTGGATGCGGACGATGTTCGGGGGTCCGCTGAAGGCGCACCACATGAGGGTGATCCGGCCGTTCTCACGGACGTGGGCGATGGTTTCGGCGCCGCTTCCGCCGAAGTCCAGGTAGGCGAGCCGCTGTTCGTCGATGACGACGAGGGTGCCGGCACGGCCCTTGGGGGACAGGTTGACGTGGCCGTCACCCGAGAGCGGGGCGGTGGCGGTGAAGAAGACCGGCTGCTCCTCGATGAACGTGCGCAGCCTGCTGTCTATGCGTTCGTAGAGCTTTCCCATGAGCCGATTATCTGCCTGCCCGGTGGTGCGGGCCGGAGTATTTCAGCTCCTCGGTCCCAACCGGTTGCGCCGCACGCCCAGTCCGTAGTCGTCGAAGAGCTTCGCGGACCGTTTCAGCAGGGCCGCCAGCTCCGCGGTGTCCGCCTCCCCGCCGAACTCGGCCGGGTGCCACGGGCAGGCGCACACCACGGCCCGCGCCGTCATCCGCGTCCTGGGGTGCCAGTCGTCGATCAGCGCGACGGCCGCCCGCAGCGCGTGGATCCCGCCCCGGGCGCGCAACAGCCGGAAGGCGGCCCGCCGGACGTGCAGCGGGCCGCGGACGTCCAGCCGCTCGGCGAGGTACGAGGGGTCCAGGCGCCGGACCGCCGGCAGCAGGGCCAGGCTCGCCTCCCGGGCCACGGCCGGCGCCGGGTCGTCCAGCAGCGCGAGCAGGACGGAGTCCGCCACAGCGGCCTCCCGGCGTCGCAGCCCGGCCAGCGCGGCGGCGCGGACCGGGCCGGCGGGGTGGGCCACGAGCCGCCGCAGCAGGTCCGTGTCCTCTTCCCGGCCGCACTCGGCGAGTCCGGCCACGGCGTGCGGGGACGGTCCGGCGGGGTCAAAGACCAGCCAGCGGTAGTGGCCGTGGGCGTCGCCGCCGTCCTGGCCGACCAGCCGGCGGGCGCACGCACGGACGAGCCCGGAGCCGTCCGCGAGGTGCGTCACGCCCTCCGCGGCCCGGCCGGCCCGGCGCAGGGCGGTGACCCCGGCGGCGCGCACGGCGGGGATCCGGGCGCCGGTCAGGACGCCGATCACCGCGTCGTCCTCGGACCCGGGCGCGGCCAGGGCGGCATCGGTCCAGAGCGCTGCCGTCGCCGGGTCGGGCTCGGCGGCCGCCCGCCGGGCGCACTCCACGGCGTCGGCCCGGCCGGGCCCGGCGAGGGCGAGCCGGACGGCGAACTGCCGGGTCTGCCGGTCGGGGGAGTCCAGCAGGCCGGCGAGCACGGCGGCCGTCGTGCCGTCCGGCGCCCACTCCCCGCCCCCGGCCGCCGGGGGCGCGGGCAGGTGCCACCACGGCGTGGCGGCCTGGGCCTGCCGGCGCAGCGCGTCCTGGAACCGCGCCAGGATCCAGTCCCCCCGGTGGCGGCGCCCGAGCCGCAGCGCAAGCGGGGTCACCGCCCGCAGGGTGGCCTGCGGCTGGGCGTGGAGCGTGCGCTCCATACGGGCGCGGGCCCGGTCCCGCACGGGCGCGGCCCAGTCGGTGGTCAGGACGGCGACCAGTTCCACGGGGGCCTCCGGCTCGGCGAGCGCCGCCTCGCGGATCCACCCCCGCGGGTGGCAGAGCCGTAGCGCCGGGGGAGCCGGCACCGGGAGCGGCCGGCCGTCGTGGGCCCGGCTGCGGATGTGCTCCGCGAAGGCGAGCCAGACGTCCGGTCCCGCACCGGGCGGCGGCGCCGCGGCCGCACGCCCCTCCAGCAGCTCCTGCGCCAGGGCGCGCCCCGTCGCGGCGTCGCTGCCGGGTCCCGTGCCGCGTCGTGTGCCGCGTCCTGTGCGGGTCATCCGCCGCCACCCCCTCCCGAAGGTCTTCGAGCCCCGATCGTAGGCGGCGGCCCTGACCCCCTGCCCGGAAATATCCGGCCTGCTCAGGCGCCTGCCACCGACCCGCCATTGACGAAACATACGGAGCAGTGCATAGTTATGCCTGTCGTTGAATGCACCGCAAGGAGAAGTCCCGTGACCGAGCGCGTCGTACTCGCCTACTCAGGCGGCCTGGACACCTCCGTCGCCATCGGCTGGATCGCCGAGGAGACGGGCGCCGAGGTCATCGCCGTCGCGGTCGACGTCGGTCAGGGCGGCGAGGACCTGGACGTCATCCGCAAGCGCGCCCTCGCCTGCGGTGCCGTCGAGGCCGAGGTCGCCGACGCCAGGGACGAGTTCGCCGACGAGTACTGCCTCCCGGCGGTCAAGGCGAACGCCCTGTACATGGACCGGTACCCGCTGGTCTCGGCCCTCTCCCGGCCGGTCATCGTCAAGCACCTGGTGGCCGCCGCGAAGAAGCACGGCGCCGGCACCGTCGCCCACGGCTGCACCGGCAAGGGCAACGACCAGGTGCGGTTCGAGGCCGGCATCCAGGCCCTCGGCCCCGGCCTGAAGTGCGTCGCCCCGGTCCGCGACTACGCCATGACCCGGGACCGGGCCATCGCCTTCTGCGAGGACAAGGGCCTGCCGATCGCGACCACCAAGAAGTCCCCGTACTCCATCGACCAGAACGTCTTCGGGCGGGCGGTCGAGACGGGCTTCCTGGAGGACATCTGGAACGGCCCCGTCGAGGACATCTACGAGTACACCTCGAACCCGGCCACCCCGCGCGAGGCCGACGAGGTCGTCATCTCCTTCAAGGAGGGCGTGCCCGTCGCCGTCGACGGCCGGCCGGTCACCGTCCTCCAGGCCATCCAGCAGCTCAACGAGCGCGCCGGCGTCCACGGCGTGGGCCGGATCGACATGGTCGAGGACCGCCTCGTCGGCATCAAGTCCCGCGAGGTCTACGAGGCCCCGGGGGCGATCGCGCTGATCACCGCCCACTCGGAGCTGGAGAGCGTCACCGTCGAGCGCGAGCTGGCCCGCTACAAGCGGCAGGTCGAGCAGCGCTGGGGCGAGCTGGTCTACGACGGCCTGTGGTTCTCCCCGCTCAAGCGGGCGCTGGACGGGTTCATCGACGAGGCCAACCAGCACGTCACCGGTGACATCCGGATGACCCTGCACGGCGGCCGCGCCGTCGTCACCGGCCGCAGGTCCCAGGAGTCGCTGTACGACTTCAACCTCGCGACCTACGACACCGGCGACACCTTCGACCAGTCCAAGGCGCAGGGCTTCATCGACATCTTCGCCCTGTCGTCGAGGATCGCGGCCAAGCGCGACCTGGCCTGATCCCCGCCACCCAGCCCGTACGAAGACGGCCTCCCCGTTACCTCCGCGGCGGGGAGGCCGTTGCACATCCATACATGCAGTCTTGAGGAGCAGTAGCTGTGAGCAGCAACAACGCTGGTGACGTCCGGCTCTGGGGCGGCCGGTTCGCCGACGGCCCCGCCGAGGCCCTCGCGAAGCTGTCCGCGTCGGTCCACTTCGACTGGCGCCTCGCGCCGTACGACATCGCCGGCTCGCGCGCCCACGCCCGTGTGCTGCACACGGCGGGACTGCTCACGGCCGACGAGCTCGAGCGCATGATCGCCGGCCTGGACCGGCTGGAGGCGGACGTCGCCGACGGCTCCTTCACCGGCACCATCGCCGACGAGGACGTGCACACCGCGCTGGAGCGGGGCCTGCTGGAGCGGCTCGGCGCCGACCTCGGCGGCAAGCTCCGCGCCGGCCGGTCCCGCAACGACCAGGTGGCCACCCTCTTCCGGATGTACCTGCGCGACCACGCCCGGATCATCGGCGGCCTGATGGCCGACCTCCAGGACGCGCTGGTCGGCCTCGCGGAGAGCCACGCGGACGTGGCCATGCCGGGCCGGACCCACCTGCAGCACGCGCAGCCGGTGCTCTTCGCCCACCACGTACTGGCCCACGTTCAGGCCCTGTCCCGGGACGCCGAGCGGCTGCGGCAGTGGGACACGCGGACGGCGGTCTCGCCGTACGGCTCCGGCGCACTGGCCGGCTCCTCCCTGGGCCTGGACCCGGAGGCGGTCGCCGCGGAACTGGGCTTCGAGCGGGGCTCGGTGGGCAACTCGATCGACGGCACGGCCTCGCGCGACTTCGTCGCCGAGTTCGCCTTCGTCACCGCGATGATCGGGATCAACCTGTCCCGGATCGCGGAGGAGATCATCATCTGGAACACGAAGGAGTTCTCCTTCGTGACGCTGCACGACGCCTTCTCCACCGGTTCGTCGATCATGCCGCAGAAGAAGAACCCGGACATCGCGGAGTTGGCGCGCGGCAAGTCCGGCCGCCTCATCGGCAACCTGACGGGCCTGCTCGCCACCCTCAAGGCGCTGCCCCTGGCCTACAACCGGGACCTCCAGGAGGACAAGGAGCCCGTCTTCGACTCCTGCGACACCCTCGAAGTCCTGCTGCCCGCCTTCACCGGCATGATGGCCACGCTCACCGTCAACCGGGAGCGGATGGAGGAGCTGGCCCCGGCCGGCTTCTCCCTCGCCACCGACATCGCGGAGTGGCTGGTCAAGCAGGGTGTCCCGTTCCGGGTGGCACACGAGGTGGCCGGCGAGTGCGTGAAGGAGTGCGAGGCGCTCGGCATCGAACTGGACGAGCTCACGGACGAGCAGTTCGCGAAGATCTCGGAGCACCTGACCCCCGAGGTCCGCACCGTCCTCAACGTCAAGGGCGCACTCGCCTCCCGCAAGGGCCGCGGCGGCACCGCCCCCTCGGCGGTCGCGGTCCAGCTCACCGAGCTGAAGGCCGACCTGGTCATCCAGCACGCCTGGGCCGTCCACAAGCAGTAGACACCCCACTGCCCCCGCCGCCCTGCGGCCCGCACGCCCGCCCGACCCGGGTCGGGCCTGTACGTCCGCACGCGGCGGAATGCCCGGAGGGGCGGCAGGAGCCCTGTGCTCCTGCCGCCCCTCCGGCGCGTCCCCTGCGGCTCAGCCGAGCGGGTTGTCCGGCTCGTAGTTCGTCAGGACGCAGCCCTCGACCTTGGACTTCTCCAGCCGGTAGCCCGACGGGGCGGAGAAGCCGGGCACGCAGTTCAGGTACAGGAACTGCAGCTGGTAGAGGCCGTGACGGGACGACGGGCTGTTGGTCTCGACGGCGATGTTCTCGCCGACGAGCAGCCGGCTCGCGGTCTGCTTCAGCCTGCCGTCCTCCTTGTAGTCGGCCAGTTGGGCGGCCTTCGCCTTGGTCTGGAGCAGCTTCATGTCGCCGACGGTGTCGAGCCAGCTCAGATTCCGGGCGCGCTGCGCCCCGGCGGGTTCCCCGCACAGGGCACGGCCCGTCACACCCCACTCCAGCGCGCTGCCCGTCACCACCGGCGCGAAGTCGATCGACTCGATCGCGACGGCTTCCGGGTCGGTCGAGAAGTGCTTCGCGCAGTCGAGGCTGTTGCCCACGAGCGTGCGCAGCTCGGCGATGCTGTCGGCGCGCGGAAGCCCGAGGCTGCCCGTCTTCGGCTGCCCCGCCTTCTCGCCCCCGCCCGCCGGGTCCTGGGGGGTTTCGAGGTTGGGGCTGCCCGATCCGTCCTCCGACCCGACGAAGTCGCTGAGGGTGCAGTGTTCGACCAGCGGCTTCTCCCGCTTGTAGCCCTGGGGGACGGAAGCACCCGGGTTGCACGTCAGGACCCGCAGGTCGGAGCGGACCAGGGCGAGGGCCGTCCTGGTGCTGGTCGGGAACGCGACGAAGCCCTTGCCGATCAGGACCCGGCTCTCCAGGCCGTAGGAGCCTTCACCGCCGCCCATCCTGTCCAGGACGTACTTCTTGTAGCCCTCCTGGAACTGCTTCATGTCCGTGGGAACGGCGATGACGATCTCGCCCTGCCGCACCTTGTCGCTGCAGACGCCCAGCTCCTTCACCGACCACTGACCGGCCTTGGGGAAGGCGGCCGAGGGTATCCGGGGGTCGTCGGGCCGCTCGCTCAGGTCGTCGCAGTTGGCGAACTGGCGCAGGTACTGCTGGGCCGCGGTGAGCGGGCCCGTGTCGGCGGCCGCGGCCGAGGAGGACGCCGCGGCCGGTGTGCCCGGCTGCCCGCCCTCCTTGCACGCGGCGAGTGTGGCGAGGCATCCGAGGGCGGCGGTCGCGGCGAGGATCCGCTGAAGGCGCATGGGTCGCTTTCGTCAGTACGGGGCGGGGGGCATGTGCATGCTAAGTGGCGGCCGGAGCGTGATCAAAAATCCGGTCCGCGGCGCTCGCCCGCCTCGGCGGGTCACGCCGCCCAGTCCGCCAGTGCGTCGAAGTCCCCGCGCACCAGGCCGATCTGCTCGTCGATGCGCATCAGTAGGGTCCGCGCCGGGTGGCGCTGGTCGACGTACTCGCGGTCCATCGCCGTGATGTCGTCGTCGATCCAGGCGAAGGGCCGCTCGCCCGCGTACTCCAGGACGTACTGGGTTTTCCAGAAGGTGCCGCGCGGCGCCCGGCCGTGCATCGCCGGCCAGTCGACGAACGGGAGCCGGGGCAGGCCCAGGTGCGGGCCTATCCAGTCGTTGGCCTCGTCCTTCCAGGTGGTCGCCCAGACCAGCTCGTACGCGTCGGCGAGCGCGAGCAGCTCCGCTCCGTGGCCGTGGTTCAGCCATACCCGCAGCGGCTTCGCGCTCTCCTTCGCCGTCCAGCCCGTCGGCCGCATCCGGTGGGTGGAGTACCCCTCGGGGCGGCGCTGCGGCCGGGCCGCGTAGGGGTTCAGCGGTCCGTCGACGTCGATCAGCAGCAGTGGCTTCATGTCGGCAGGATTCCCTCCCGGCTGCCCGCAGGCAGCCCATTTTTCGGCAGAATGAGACGTGGGTGTCTCAATCGGGGTATGCTTGTCTCATGGCCATGGATCGTGACCAGGTGCTCCGCGACGCGGCCGCCCTGCTCTCCCGCAAATCGACCGCCACGATGGACGAGGTCGCCCGCGCCGCCGGAATCGGCCGCGCGACCCTCCACCGGCACTTCGCCGGACGCGACGCCCTCGTCCGCGCGCTCGAAGACCTCGGCATCCGCGAGTTCGAGGTGGCGTTCGACAACGCCCGCCTCGACGAGGGCACCGCCGTGGAGGCGCTCCGGCGCCTCGTCGCCGAGGCCGAGCCCAACGCCGAGCTGCTGGCCTTCCTCGTCACCGAGAACCAGCTCTTCGAGGGCGACGAGGTCAACGAGGGCTGGGCCCGGCTCGACGCCCGCGTCATCGCCCTGTTCCGGCGCGGCCAGGAAGAGGGCGACATCCGGATCGACCTGAGCCCCGCCTGGCTCACCGAGGCCCTCTACGGCCTCATCGGCAGCTGCGCCTGGGCCGTCATGGACGGCCGGGTCGCCGCCAAGGACTTCCAATACATGATCACCGAGCTGCTGCTCGGTGGCGCCCGACGGAGTGTGGAGAAATGAGCCGTACCGAACAGCTGATACGTCAGACGGGGGTGGAGGAGAAGAGCCGCGGCCGCTGGCTCGCGCTCTCCGTGCTCGTCCTGGCCGTGCTGCTCGTCGCGGTCGACGCCACGGTCCTCGGCCTCGCCACACCCTCCCTCAGCGAAGACCTCAAGCCGTCGGGCACCCAGCTGCTGTGGATCGGCGACATCTACTCCTTCGTCATCGCCGGACTCCTGGTGTCCATGGGCTCCCTCGGCGACCGGATCGGACGCAAGAAGCTGCTCCTCGCCGGCGCCACCGCCTTCGGCGCCGTCTCGGTCCTGAACGCCTACGCCACCAGCCCCGAGATGATGATCGTCGCCCGCGCCCTGCTCGGCGTGGCCGGCGCCACCCTGATGCCGTCCACCCTCGCGCTGATCCGCAACATCTTCACCGACCCCAGGGAGCGCAGTCTCGCCATCGGCATCTGGGGCGCCACCGCCTCGGCGGGCGCGGCCATCGGCCCGGTCGTCGGCGGAGCCCTCCTCCAGCACTTCTGGTGGGGCTCGGTCTTCCTCATCAACCTCCCCGTGATGATCGCCCTGGTCCTCGTGGGAATCAAGCTGCTTCCCGAATCCAAGAACCCGGTCGCCGGCCCCTGGGACCTGCTCAGCGTGGGCCTGTCCCTCGTCGGCGTCATCGGCGTGGTCTACGCCGTCAAGGAAGCCGCCACGCACGGCATGACCACTGAGGTCGCGGTCTGCGCCGTCCTCGGCGCGGGCGCCCTGTACGCCTTCGTCCGCCGCCAGTTCACCCTGCCGTCCCCGCTGCTCGACATGCGGCTCTTCCGCCACCGCGGCTTCTCCGGCGCGGTCCTCGCCGACCTCCTCACCGTCTTCGGCCTGTCCGGACTGGTCTTCTTCCTCTCCCAGTTCCTCCAGCTCGTCCAGGGCCGCGGCCCGCTGGAGGCCGGCCTGGCCGAACTGCCCGCCGCCGTCGGCGCGGTGGTCACCGGCCTCGTCGCCGGCAGGTACGCCCGCCGGTACTCGGTGCGCTCCGTCGTCACCGGCGGCCTCGCCGCGATCGGCGCCGCCCTGGCCGTCCTGACCGTGATCCACAAGGACACCGGCTACCCGCTGCTCGGCGCGGCCCTGCTCGTCGTCGGCCTCGGCGCCGGCTTCTCCTTCACCGTCACCGCCGACGTGATCCTCTCCAGCGTGCCCAAGGAGCAGGCCGGATCGGCGTCCGCCGTCTCCGAGACGGCGTACGAACTCGGCGCCGCCCTCGGTATCGCCCTGCTCGGCTCCATCGTCACCGGCGTCTACCAGGGCTTCACCGCCCCGGCCTCCGTCGCCGGACCGGTGGCCGACGCCGCGCACGAATCCCTCGGCGGAGCCGTGGAGGCCGCCAAGGCGCTGGACCCGGAGACCGCCGCCCGCATGGTCGGCGCCGCCCAGGAGGCCTTCGTCGACGGCCTGCGGTTCGCCTCCGGCGTCGGCGCGGCCGTCCTGCTGGCCACCGCCGCGGCCGCCTGGTTCCTGCTCCGGGGCCAGCGGCTCCAGGAGGGCGTCAAGCACTGATATTCAGACATCTGAAGATGTTTCGGGCTTTTGCATCCATCCGGGCTGATTGCCCATCATCAGATGAATGAGCCGTGTAGTTTCTCGATCTGGCCGAGAAGCGTTGCGACGCACCCGGCTGAAAGGTTCTTTTTCGCTGGGGGAGCGGGGTGCGTCCGATCCGGGCTGCAGACATGGACCGACATGGCTGGAGACCCGCGGGAGGGCAGCGGTCCGCCCGAACTGGAGGGGAAGGCACATGCCCGATATCGATCTTGGACTGGCGTCGGACTGGGACGAGGGCGACACGCACGGCCGCATCAAGCTGCGGCCGAACCAGATCTACCCGAACTCGCCCAAGAAGGACGTGCTCATCAGCTCGCCGGTGAGCATCGAGCTGTCGGTGAACACGAACTACTCCTCCTCGCAGGAAGCGGACAAGATCTACTTCACGACCCACCACGGCTCCACGAAGAAGGTCATCGCGGTGCTCGACTCCGACGGCAACCTGCACATCGCCGGCCGCCTGATCACGGAGCAGAAGGACCTCTCGTACTAGAAGGCGACGGGGGCGGTGGCGGACTCCGCCACCGCCCCCGTCGCACGATCCGGCGCCTGACGCGCCCGTCGGCCGATCTCCGGGTCAAGGGCCGCCTTCCGGGCACGAGTTGACAGTCCGTCGAACTCCGGGACACCATCCCCGCGATGGAGATCAACGATCTGACCCCGGCCGAGCGCCGCGTATGGGAGGCCTTCCCGCGCGGCGACGGAGTCGACTTCCGGGAGCACCCCGAGGACAGCTCCGTCGACGGCGCCGGCTGGGGCCCCGACCGCACCCTGCGGGCCGAGGTACTGCGCGCCATCCTGCTGGGCGCCGCCCCCGCCGTGGAGGGCCGGGTCGCCGGGCTCAAGATCAAGGGCGCAAGGATCGTCGGCAAGCTCGACCTCCGCTACGCGGTGGTCGACCACCCGATCCGCATGCGCGACTGCTGGTTCGAACGCAAACCGCTCCTGTACGGCGCCCAGGTGAAGGCCCTCGTCCTCGGCTACTCGACCCTGCCCGGCCTGACCGCGGCCACCCTGCGCGTCGACGTCGTCCTGCGGCTCTCCTGCTGCCGCATCAGCGGCCCCGTCCGGCTCCAGGGCGCCAAGATATCCGGCGGCCTCTTCCTCCAGGGCGCGGTGATCGGCCCGGTGGCGGGCGAGGAGGCGGACGAGCCGCCGCTCCAGCTCAACCACGTGGAGATCGGCACCGACATCATCGCCAACGACCTGACCGTCCACGGCCAGCTCCGCCTCAACGGAGCCGTCGTCGGCGGCCAGGTCAGCCTCGACAACGCACGCCTGCTCGCCCCGGGCGGCATCGCCCTGCACGCCGAGACCCTGTCCGTCGGCACGGACCTGCGAGCCCACCGCCTGGAGGCCCGCGGCATGGTCAATCTCACCGGCGCCCGGATACCCGGCCAGCTCAACCTGGCCCGCGCGGTCTTCGCCAACCCCGGCGGAACCGCCTTGCGCGCCTCCAGCTGCACCATCGGTGAAGTGTGGCTGCGCGGCTGCGACCGGATCCAGGGCGTGGTCAACCTGCGCCGCTCCCATGTCGACATGCTGCACATACCGACCGAGACCTGGCCCGATCGCATCCGCATCGACGGCCTGACCTACCGCACGCTGGCCCCGCACCTGCCGGCCGAGGAGCGGCTGCCCGCGCTGGAGCGCGAGGAGTCGGGCTACCTCCCGTACGCCTACGAGCAGCTGGCCGCCGCATACCGTACGGCGGGTGACGAGGCGGCCGCCCGTACGGTCATGCTCGCCAAGCTGCGCCGGCACCGCCGCACCCTGCCCCGGCACACCCGCCTGTGGGGGCTCCTCCAGGACGCGACCGTCGGCTACGGCTTCCGGCCGCTGCGCGCGGCGGGGTGGCTGACGGCGCTGCTGCTCACCGGGGCTGTCGCGTTCGCGCTGCAGCCCCCGCGCCCGCTCAAGCAGGGCGAGGCGCCGGACTTCAACGCCGTCTTCTACACCATCGACCTGATGCTGCCGATCATCGGTTTCGGCCAGGAACAGGCCTTCGCGCCGAGCGGCTGGCACCAGTGGCTGTCGTACCTGCTGATCGTGACCGGCTGGATCCTCGCCACCACGACGGCGGCGGGCGTCAGCCGGTCACTGCGGCGCCAGTGAGGACCGCGGGAACCGCGACGGTTACGCCGCCTTCGCCTTGGTCGCGTACATGTCGACGTATTCCTGGCCCGAGAGCCGCATGACCTCGGCCATCACCGAGTCCGTGACGGCCCGCAGCACGTACCGGTCGCGGTCCATGCCCTCGTAGCGGGAGAACTCCATCGGCTCGCCGAAGCGGACGGTGACCCGGCCCGGGCGCGGCATGCCGGCGCCGCCGGGCTGCAGCTTGTCCGTGCCGATCATCGCGAACGGCACCACGGGGGCGCCGGTCATCAGGGTGAGGCGGGCGATGCCGGTGCGGCCGCGGTAGAGCCGGCCGTCGGGGGAGCGGGTGCCCTCGGGGTAGATGCCGAAGATCTTGCCCTCTTCGAGGATCCTGCGGCCGGTCATCAGGGCCGCGACCCCGCCGTTGGCACCGTCACGGTCGACGGGGATCATGCCGGAGCCGGTGAAGAACCACGCCATGAGCCGGCCCTTGATCCCCTTGCCGGTCACGTACTCGTCCTTGCCGATGAAGTGGACCGTGCGGTCGCACACCAGGGGCAGGATCATGGAGTCGATGAAGGTGAGGTGGTTGCCCGCCAGAATCACCGGACCGGAGCCGGGGATGTTGTCGACGCCCTCCACGCGGGTGCGGAACATCGTGCGCATGACCGGTCCGACAGTGGCTTTGATGAGCTTCGTACGGAACAACGTGGGCCCTCCGGCATCGAAAAGCGGCTCGCGCCCCCGCCGCTCGGCGGTGGCGCAGGTGAGGACGATACTCGCGGGTCAGCTCCGAGCGCACATCGGGTTCACGTGTCGGATACGTATTGTTGACGCGCGTTTTCGCCAAGTTCCCCGGATGTGCCTTCGAGGCACCCCCCGTGGCCACCCCCCTTTGCCTACCATCGGCACGCCGATCGCGGGCCGCGGAATGCCGTGACGCCACAGGTCCCGGGACCGCCGGCCCCTTTCACGACGAGGAGTGTGGCACTCATGACACAGGGTGGGGCAGCGCGGCGCACGGTCCTGGGAGCGGCCGTCCTGGCGGCGGGGTCGGGGATCACCGGCCTCGCGGCGGGACCGGCCTCCGCGGCATCCGCGGCCGGGCACGGCGACAGGGGCCACCGGGGCCTTCCGTACCCGGCGGTCATCGGCCATCGCGGCGCCAGCGGCTACCGGCCGGAGCACACCCTCGGCTCCTACCGGCTGGCCCTGGACCTCGGGGCGGACGTCGTCGAACAGGACCTGGTGCCGACACGCGACGGGCACCTCGTGTGCCGCCACGAGAACGAGATCGGCGGGACCACCGACGTCGCCGACCACCGTGAGTTCGCCTCCCGGCGCACCACCAAGACCGTCGACGGGGTACAGGTCACCGGCTGGTTCACCGAGGACTTCACCCTCGCCGAGCTGAAGACCCTGCGCGCGAAGGAGCGCATCCCCGCCGTCCGCCAGCGCAACACGCTCTACGACGGGCAGTGGGCCGTCCCCACCTTCGAAGAGGTGCTCCGCTGGGCCGACCGCGAGGGCAGGCGGCGCGGCGAGCGCGTCTGGCTGCACGTCGAGACCAAGCACCCCAGCTACTTCCGGAGCCTCGGCCTCGGCCTGGAGGAGCCCCTCGCCCGGCTGCTGCGCCGGTACGGGCGCGACGGCCGGGACGCCGCCGTGTTCCTCCAGTCCTTCGAGCCGTCCAGCATCCAGCGGCTCTCGCGGCTGGTCTCCGCGCCCCGCGTGGTCCTGCTGTCCGCCGCCGGCACCCGGCCCTGGGACTTCGAGCAGGCGGGGGACCCGCGCACCGTCGCCGACCTGGTCAAGCCCGAGGGCCTGAAGTGGATCGCCGGCTTCGCCCAGGGCATCGGCCCCACCATGGACCTGATCCTCCCGCGCGACGCCGCCGGCCGGCTCGGCGCTCCCACCACCCTGGTCAGGGACGCCCATGCCCGCGGGTTGCTGCTGCACCCCTATACCGCGCGCAACGAGAACAGCTTCCTGCCGGCCGAGTACCGCAGGGGTACGGATCCGGCCGCGTACGGCGACGCGCTCGGCGCCTTCCGCACCTACTTCGAACAGGGCATCGACGGCATCTTCACCGACAACCCGGACACCGGACTCCTGGCCGCCGAGGCGTTCCGTCCCGGCCGACGCCCCGTCAACGGCTGAGCCCCGCTTCCCGAACGAGTGGGCCGCGCCCGGCGGGGAAACCGCCGGGCGCGGCCCNNTCGTCCCGCTCGGCATGGACCTGCTGAAGGACC
>NZ_MQUR01000024.1 GCF_001953875.1 Streptomyces amritsarensis | reverse complement strand
ACGGGCGCCATACAACCACAACGCGAAGAGGACCCCCAGCCGTTTTACGGCGGGAGGTCCTCGACTGTGCCCTCGGCAGGATTCGAACCTGCGACACCGGCTTTAGGAGAGCCGTGCTCTATCCCCTGAGCTACGAAGGCGGGGGCTTGGTCGGAAACATTGCGGGAAACCCCGGAGGGATCGCCCGAGCCGCTTCGACAAGCGTGCTGGTCGGACGACGTGCGTCCGCCCGGATGGAGATGTCCTCGCGGACAATTTTCCCGACACACGCCTGGTAGTCGTCTGACCGCTGACAGCCTAGCGGATCGTGCTGGGAGTGGTCGCATGGATTGCCGCAGGCACGGCTCTGAGGTGCGGACGCGCGGGTCCCTGGCCTGCTTCAGTGACTCCAGCCGAGCCTGCGAGGTGCCCGGGCGGCGCGCCGCGGCCGGCTCCACCGCTTCCTCGCTCCGTAGGCCCGGCGATGCGGGCGTAGGCGACGGCGAGGGCCGCCGGTTCGATGATCTCGCCGAGCACCTCGGCGGCCGGAGCGAACCGCTCCTCCTCCAGCAGGGCCTCGGAACGGGCGTACTCCTCCCTGATGGCCTCGCGCAGTTGCGCGGGAACGGGCACCGGCAGGACGACCGTGGCGGTACCTCAGCAGGTATTCGCCGTCCGCCTCGAACGCGACCCGTCCGCTGAGGAGTTCGGGTGACGCATCACCCCGCCAGACCGACGGCTGGGTGTCAGACCGCACCGCAGCTCCTCCGGGCGTCAGTCGACCCCTCTCAGGTAGACGCGGCTGCTCCGTTCGTCGAGCTGTGCCACCGCGACCTTGAGCCAGTTCAGGTCGCCCATGCAGGGAGCGCACACCTGCCCCTCCCGGACCTTCGGAAGCGCATCCGGTTCCGGCAGCCCCAGGCGTGCGAACGGCGTGGCCGGTGTTGCCTCGGCGGCGAAGGGCTGCTCGCGCAGCCTGAGGGGCTGCTCCGGCTTCAGCTGGGTGAGGAAAGGCTCGACGGCTTCCGCGGGCAGGACGAAGGACAGGATCAACCCGTCGTCCTGGAACCCCCTGCGGTGCGCTGCCGCGGTTTGGGTCGCCGTCGAGGGGACCTCCACGTGCAGGGTCCGGGCGACGGACTCGGCGGTGGCCCCCTCGACCCAGTCGGACGTCCCCGGGTCCGCCGAGCGGCCGCCTTCCCTGCCGCTACCGCCGGCCGCCCCGGAGCATCCGGCGGCGAGCGCGCCGAGCACCACCGCCGCCACGGCGAGCGCCGGGGCGCGCCCCGGGCGTCGTGCGCGGATCATCGGGCCGCATCGTTGCGGCCGATGTCCGTGCGGGTGCCGTCCCGCCCGGTTTCCTCGGGAGCGGGCCAGGATCCGCCCGCCGACAGATCGTGCCGCTGCACCGAGCTGCGGCAGCCACAGGAGCCGGGGCGGACGTGCCCCGGGGCAGCCTGCGCGGCTGTTCCCGGGGCACGGCCGCGGGGCCCCTGGGCGGGGCCCGGCGGGTCAGCTCTTGTCGTAGAAGCCGAACATGTCGACGACGAGGTGCGTGCGGTCCCAGCCGCGGTTCCAGAAGTCGATGACGCCGGTCGTGCCGGTGCTCGCCTGGACCAGGTTCGGGACGGTCTCGCCCCTCGTCCAGTTCAGGTTGGAGGAGTTCGGCGGGGTCGGCTTGGGCGCGGTGCCGCTGTAGCGCTGGGCATAGGTGTACGGGTCCGGGGCGACCGTGAGGTGCCCGCTGCCCTGGGTGTCGGTGACCGTGGTGTTCAGGACGAACGCCGTGATCGCCGGGTCGTCGTCCGACAGCGGCAGCCAGCGGAAGTCCTGCCCTTCGACCGGGAAGTCCCAGTCGCGCGAGTCGTGCAGGCGCGTCGGCGTCGTCGGGATGTAGGAGGCCTTGCTGCCGGGGCTGTAGTAGCCGACGACGTCCACGATGACATCGGCCGGGTCCCAGGCGCCGTTGCGGATGTTGATCCTGCCGTCGGGCCCCACCGGGACGATCACCGAGTTCGCGATGGTCTGACCGGCCTTGAAGTTCACGTTCGACGTGTCCGGTGCCGACTGCCCGGTCGGGAACACGGTCAGGTGCCCCGCCCCTCGGGGCGCCGTGACGGTGACGTTGAGGGCCACCGCGGTGACGCCGCTCGCCGGGACGGCGCCGTTGCCGGCGACCTGGAGTCCGAACGTGCTCTGCCCGGAGACCGGACCCCAAGTGCCCTGGCCGGTACGGCTGTCGGCGATGCGGAACGGCTCCAGCGAGGTGTAGCCGCCGGCGCTCGCGGAGGGGCTGAAGTAGCCGGTGACGTCCGCGAGCAGGTCGACGTCGCCGTAGCTGCGGTTGAGGAGCTCGACGTAGCCGTCCGCACCGACCGGCACGATCGTCATGTTCGGCACGGTCTGGCCCGCGACGAAGTTGACGTTCGAGGTGGTCGGCTGCTCCGTGCCCGACGGGTAGGCGGTGATGTGGCCGCCGGAACGGGGGCTGACGACGGTGACGTTGAGCGCCACCGCGGTCGCGTCGGCCGGGATGCCGCTGTTGCCGCCGACCTTCACGCGGGCCACGCCGTACGGGGTGACGGGATGGTTGGTGCCGCCGATACCGGACCGGGTGTCTAGCAGCCGGGTCGGTGCGTGCGGGGTGAACTTCGAGCCGAGCGACTGCACGTCCACGCTGTTGGTGGCCGTCACGTTGTTGTCCTGGTCGGTCAGCGTGACCTTGACCTTGTGCTTGCCCACCTCGGTGAAGGTGTGCTTCGAGGTCAGGAGCTTCGCCCCGGTGACGTGCTCGGTGTCGGTCCTGCCGTCGCCCCAGTCGATGTCGACCCTGACGGGGGCGCCGGCGGTGGTGGTGATCTGGGACGCCAGGCTGAAGCCGCGCCCCGAGGTGGCCGAGGCGCGCAGGTCGACGGCGAGGCCGGCGTTGCCCTTCGCGGCCCCCGCCCCCGCGGCCGCCCCCGCCGCCCCCGCGGCCTGCGGCGCGGCCGCCTTGCCGGAGGCGGACGTGCGGACCGTGCGCTCCGCCGGGCTGTGGAAGACGGTGGACCTCGCCGCGGCGGCCTTGGCGGAGTCCACGGCCGCGGTTGCGCTCCCCTGGCGCTGCGCGGGCTGGTCCGCGGCCTGGGCCGCGGTCGGTACGAAGCCGATGGCCGCCGCTACGACGGCAGCCGAAATCATGACGCGGTGACGATGCACCGGTCCCCCCTTGTTTATTGAACCAGTTCAGAAAGTGAAGCGCGTTCAGGGTATGCGTACAGCTCGGTCGAAACGAACACATTTCCGAAACGCGCGAACATCTTGTCGATGGGGACGACGGGGCGTGTGTGGCGGTTGCACCGAATGTGATCGAGTTCTGCGGGCGCCGATCCCTGAAAGTCATATGAGCGCGATCGGACCGCTGCATAGGCTGACCATCGGTCAACCCGGATCCGGGTCAGGGTCCATGGAGCGAGGAGAAACACTGATGGTCGGGTCCCGCGTCCTAGCCTTCGGGCACTACCAGCCCTCGAAGGTGCTGACCAACGCCGATCTGGAACAGATGGTCGACACCAGCGACGAGTGGATCCGCAGCCGGGTCGGGATCAAGACCCGCCGGGTGGCCGCCGAGGACGAGTCGGTCGCGGACATGGCGGCGAAGGCCGCCGCGAACGCCCTCGCCAACGCGGGCCTGTCCGGAGAGGACTTGGACTTCGTCATCGTGGCCACCTGCACGGCACAGGACCGCTCCCCGAACACGGCGGCCCGTGTCGCCGCGGCCGTCGGCGCCAAGGCTCCGGCCGCGATCGACGTGAACACGGCCTGTTCCGGATTCCCGCACGCGATGGCCCTGGCGGACCAGAGCATCCGTACCGGCTCCGCCACGAAGGCCCTGGTCATCGGTGTGGAGAAGTTGACGGACTTCGCCGACTGGACCGACCGCACCACCTGCGTGCTCGTCGGCGACGGCGCCGGGGCGGCCGTCGTGACCGCCTCCGAGGAGTCGCTGATCAGCCCGGTCGTGTGGGGATCCGTACCCGAGATGGGACACGCCGTGCGCATCGAGGCGCCGTCCCACACCTTCTCCCAGGAGGGCCAGTCGGTGTACCGCTGGGCGACCACCGCCCTGCCGAAGGTCGCCCTCCAGGTGTGCGAGCGGGCCGGAGTCAAGCCCGAGGACCTGGGCGCCGTCGTCCTGCACCAGGCCAACCTGAGGATCATCGAGCCGCTGGCCCGCAAGATCGGCGCGGTCAACGCCGTCGTCGCCAAGGACGTCGTGGACTCCGGCAACACCTCGGCCGCCAGCATCCCGCTCGCGCTCTCCAAGCTCGTCGAGCGCGGCGAGATCGAGAAGGGGGCGCCCGTGCTGCTCTTCGCCTTCGGCGGCGGCCTGTCCTACGCCGGCCAGATCATCCACTGCCCGTGACCGGGACGGACGACGTGACGCAGATGAAGTCCTCTTCCACCGCCCCCTGGTGGCCGCAGCTGCGCCTCCAGCCGGCCGCCGCGCCCAGGCTGCGCCTGCTGGTGTTCCCGCACTCCGGCGCCGGCCCCAACACCCTCTTCCCCCTCGTCGAACCGCTGGCCGACGACGTCGAGGTGCTCGGGCTCTCGCTGCCCGGCAGGGAGCGCCGCTTCGGCGAGCCCCCCGGCTGCCGCCTCGACGAGGTCCTGGGCTCCGTCACCGCCGAGGTGCTCGGCCGGGACCCGCTGCCCACCGTCGTGTTCGGCCACAGCCTCGGGGCGCTCCTCGCCGCCCGCGCGGCACAACTCCTCGGCCCGCACTGCCGGGCCGCCGTCGTCAGCGGCCAGGTACCCGGCCGGACCCGGCGCCGGGCCCACGCCACCAGCAGCGAGGAGGACGCCGTCCGGCTGCTGCGGGAGGGCGGCGGCACCCCGGAGTGGGTCCTGCACGACCCGGAGATGCTCGCCCACGTCACGCGCGTCCTGCGCGCAGACATCGACCTCAGCAGGGAGGCCGCCGCCGGCTTCGAGGACGTACGGCTCGACGTGCCCCTCCACGTCATCGGGGGGACGGCCGATCCACTGGTCCCGCACGAGCCCTTGGACGGCTGGGCCGACCACACGACCGGACCCTGCCGGGTCCGCCGTTTCGACGGCGACCACTTCTTCCTCCTCGCCGACGCACACCGCGGCGCGGTCGTGGACATCCTGCGCGCGGCCCTCGCACACTGACCCCGTCCCGACCCGCCCCGGNNGCCCCGGCCACGGGCCCCGGCGCCGGAGCTACGGGCGGATGATGCGGACCTGGTAGCTGCCGTCGCGCAGCTCGCCCACCACCGAGACGCTGATGCCGGCCTTCTCGTCGGTGAAGGTCTCGCCCGGCCGGAACGGCGCGTCCGACAGCTCGGCGTGCACGTTGGGCCGGCGGGTGCAGCCGCCGCTCGCGGTCGAGCTGTCCGACACGGTCACGGGGCCCTGCCCGGTGTCCACGTCGGAGTCCACTTTGTAGATGAGGACGCCCGGCTTGCAGACGGCCTCGTCGTTGCCGGCCCGCGTGCGCACCTCCACGGCGTAGCCGACGCTCTCCGACAGCGGGACGAAGGCCAGCTTCATGCCGCCCTCCACCGCCAGTGGGGTCAGCACGTGGTCGCTGGTGCCGGACTTCGACGCGCAGGAGACCTGCGAGCTGTCCAGCCAGCCCAGCTTCCACTTGTGCCAGCCCATCAGGTCGTTGTTGGCACCCCAGTCCTCGCTCATGATGTCCCAGTGCCCGACCGTGTTCCCGCCGTCGGAGGTGTAGAGGTCGGGCAGCCCGAAGACGTGTCCGTTCTCGTGCGGCAGCACGCGGTAGCCGGTCTCGCGGTAGGTCCCGGAGCCGTCGTCCTGCCGGCTGTAGACGAAGGACGTGTTGGACAGCGCCACCCCGTCGGCCATCGGCGCCTCGCCGTTGCCCGAGAAGGTCACCGACAGGACGGTGTCCAGGGCGGACGGCCCGGCGTTCGGCGTGACCAGGATGTTGATCAGGTCGTACCGGCTGAAGTCCACCTCGGAGTCGGCGGCCTTCGCGATGTGCTCGACGAGCTGCCGGTAGCCCGGCTCGTACGAGGACCCGCGCTCGATCCCGTACGCGGCGAAGGGCATCGGCATCCGCAGCCAGGTCCTTATCGGAGCCTCGGCCCGGTAGGCCAGCCGGCCGTAGGAACTGGTGCGGAACCAGTCGGAGGTCTGCGGGAAGAACTCCGCCATCCGGTCCAGGGCGGTGCCCTCGCCCTTGGCGTCGGGGAAGTCGATCATCAGGTTCAGCGCCCGGACCTCTCCCGTGGAGCGCGAGTACCCGGGCGGGGTCGGCATGCCCTCGGACATCTGCACGCCCATCGTCCCGGCGATCCGGCACGGTGCGAGCGCCGATTCGACGGTCGTGGCCACCGGTCCGGCGGCGGACCGGCCGCGGCCCGGTGTCCCCGTGCTCGCCGTCGCCGTGACGCCGATCGCCAGCGCGGTCAGTGCGATGTACGCGCCGGTGAGGTGTGGTCTGCGTATCCGGCGGCGGGTCTGCGTCATGGAGATCGCCTTCGGGTCCGCGGCAGCCGGCCCTGTCCGGTCTGCGCCCTGTGCGAATCACCCTCCGCCGGGCGCGCCGCGCCCGCGCGCCGGGAGAGGCCAAACGGTGACGGCCGACGCTCGGCAGTGTGACCCGGCTCACGCGCGGGAGTGAAATATCCGGGGACCGGTTCCCCGTTTGTACGTGAGTCCCGCCAAGCGGGGACCGTCTCCCCGTTTCGGTGGGTCGGCCCGTACGCACCGAACCGCTCGCCCCCGCCCCAGGAAGGCCCCGGAATGAAGCGCCCCACCACGACCGCCGCGGCGGCTCCGCCCGCCCCGCGGGCGGCCGCGGCTCCGGCGGCACCGAAGGGCGGCCCGGTCGCGGCTTCCCGCGAGAGCGCCGCCGCGCCCCGCCCGCGCGCCGACGCCGTCCGCAACCGCGAGCGGATCCTGGCGGCGGCCCGCGAGGCCTTCGTCGAGTTCGGCTCGGCGGCCCCCCTGGACGAGGTGGCCCGCCGGGCGGGCATCGGCAACGCCACCCTCTACCGGCACTTCCCCGACCGCGACACCCTCGTGCACCACGTCGTGCTCTTCACGACGGAGCGGGTCGCGGCCTCGGCGCGGGCCGCCCTGGCCGAGGAGCCCGACGCCTTCGCCGCGCTGTGCCGCTTCACGCACTCCGCCGCCGACGAGCGGATCGGCGCCCTGTGCCCGATGCTCGCCGACGGCTTCGACCGCGACCACCCCGAACTCCTCGCGGCGCGCACCGCCTTGGCGGAGGCCGTCGAGACCCTGCTGGCCGCCGGCCGGGAAGCCGGACTGGTCCGCGCGGACATCGGCGCCGGCGACCTGATGATCGCCCTCTCCCAGCTCAGCCGCCCCCTCCCGGGCACCGCCTGCTTCGACACCGACCGCTTCGCCCACCGCCATCTCCAGCTCTTCCTCGACGGGCTGCGGGCCCCGGCCCGCTCCGAACTCCCCGGTTCCGCAGCCACTTTGGAAGACCTGACATGGAAAACCACGTGAAAGCCACATGAAAACCATGTGAACCGCCCAAAAGCCGCCCAAAGCTGCCCAAGTTTACGAAACAGCTCTTTTCAGTCATTCCGCACAGTGAAGTGGGTACCCCCATGCCGAAAACAGCCGCGACACCCGTGTCGGCTGCCGATCCCAGCCGCTGGAAGGCCCTCGTCTTCATAGCCCTGGCCCAGCTGATGGTCGTCCTCGACGCGACCATCGTGAACATCGCCCTCCCCTCCGCCCAGACCGACCTCGGCATCTCCGACGGCAACCGCCAGTGGGTCATCACCGCGTACGCGCTGGCCTTCGGCGGACTGCTCCTCTTCGGCGGCCGCATCGCCGACAAGTGGGGCCGCAAGAACGCCTTCGTCGTCGGCCTCGTCGGCTTCGCTCTGGCCTCCGCGCTCGGCGGCGCCGCGAACAGCGAGGCCATGATGCTCGGCGCCCGCGCCCTCCAGGGCGCCTTCGGCGCACTGCTCGCACCGGCTGCCCTCTCCCTGCTCGCGGTGATGTTCACCGACGCCAAGGAGCGCGCCAAGGCCTTCGGCATCTACGGTGCGATCGCGGGCGGCGGCGGCGCCGTCGGCCTGATCCTCGGCGGCTTCCTCACCGAGTACCTCAACTGGCGCTGGACCTTCTTCGTCAACATCCCCTTCGCGATCGTCGCGGCCGTGGGTGCCTGGATGGTCATCCGCGAGCCCGCCGGCTCCCGCAACCCCGCCCCGCTGGACATCCCCGGCGTGGTCCTGTCCACCACCGGTCTCGTCGCCCTGGTGTACGGCTTCACCCGCGCCGAGTCGGCCGGCTGGTCGGACACGGTCACCGTGGCCATGTTCATCGCCTCGGCGGCCCTGCTGGCGGCGTTCGTCCTCGTCGAGTCCAAGGTGAAGTCCCCGCTGCTGCCCCTGCGCGTCCTGCTGGAGCGCAACCGCGGCGGCGTCTACCTCTCGCTCGGCCTGGCCGTCATCGCGATGTTCGGCCTGTTCCTCTTCCTCACCTACTACCTCCAGGTCGTCAAGGGCTTCTCGCCCGTCAAGACCGGTTTCGCGTTCCTGCCGATGATCGCGGGCATGATCCTGGGCTCCACCCAGATCGGCGCCCGCCTGATGACCCGCGTCGCACCGCGCCTGCTGATGGGTCCGGGCTTCCTGGTCGCCGCCGCCGGCATGCTGCTGCTGACGCAGCTGGAGGTCGGCTCCTCCTACCCGGCGCTGATCCTGCCGGCGCAGCTGCTGCTCGGCCTCGGCATGGGCACCGCCTTCATGCCCGCCATGTCCCTGTCCACGCACGGCGTGAACCCGGCCGACGCCGGTGTCGCCTCCGCCATGGTCAACACCTCGCAGCAGGTCGGCGGCGCCATCGGCACCGCGCTGCTGAACACCATCGCCGCCTCGGCGACCACCGCGTACCTGGCCGACCACGCGGCCGAGGCCGCCGCCGGCGGGGCCGCGGCCCGGCTGGTGCAGGCGCAGGCCATGGTCGAGGGCTACGCCTCTGCCATCTGGTGGGCCGTGGGCATCCTGGTCGCCAGCGCGGCCATCGCCCTGGCACTGATCAACACCGGCCGTCCGGGTGCGGGCGACCCGGTGGCCTCCGGGTCCGGCTCCGCCGAGGACGCCGGGATCAAGGTCCCGGTGATCGCCCACTGACGGGGGCCGCGCACCCGCGGGAATGACTGCACACCCCGCTTGGTTCAAATTTGAACCAAGCGGGGTTAGTCTTTTCGAGGCAGCCCTGTACGACGTCAAAGGAGCGCCCCCATGACCCCGGCCCCCGCACCCCAGGCCCCGACGGGCGCGCCCCCGCAGGCGGCTCGCATGCCGGCGCTGTACCTCAGCCACGGGGCGCCGCCGCTCGCCGACGACCCGGTCTGGCCGGGCGAACTGGCCGCCTGGTCGGCGCAGCTGCCCCGCCCCACGGCGATACTCATGGTCTCCGCCCACTGGGAGGAGGCCCCCCTCGCCCTCGGCGCCACCGAGCCCGCCCCGCTCGTGTACGACTTCTGGGGCTTCCCCGAGCACTACTACCGGGTCCGCTACGACGCCCCCGGAGCCCCGGAACTGGCCGCCTCGGTCCGGGCGCTGCTGCGGACCCCCGGCACCCCGGTCCAGGACATCCCGGACCGCGGCCTGGACCACGGCGCGTACGTCCCGCTGGTGGAGATGTTCCCGCAGGCCGACATACCGGTCCTCCAGATGTCCCTGCCCACGCTGGACCCGCGCCGCCTGATGGACATCGGCCGGCGGCTCGCGCCGCTGCGCGACGAGGGCGTCCTCATCGTCGGCAGCGGCTTCTTCACCCACAACCTGGCCGCACTGCGCCACCCGGGCCCGGGCGTTCCCGGCTGGTCCGCGGAGTTCGACGCGTGGGGCCACGAGGCGCTCGCCGCCGGCGACGTCGACTCCCTGCTCGACTTCGAGGCCAAGTCCCCGTCCGGCCGCCTGGCCCATCCCCGTACGGAACACTTCGCCCCGCTCTTCGTCACCCTCGGCGCGGCCGACGCCACCGGCGACCTCGCGGCCCGCCGCGACCCGGTGTCGGGCTTCTGGATGGGCCTGTCCAAGCGCAGCCTGCAGTTCGGCTAGGAGGCCTCCTGCGGGGCTCAGGGTGACCGCCGTCCCGTACGGCACCCGGGCCCCGTCGTCGTGGACGGCCCGCTCCGGGTCCGGAGCGGGCCCATGACGCCGAAATGTGCGCGCCCCGCACCCGAGCGGGTGTCCAGGCAACCGGAAGGCCGCGGAGGCCGTCCTCACGGGTGGGAGTGCAGCCGGGGGCGGAGCCATTACCGGGGGAACGCGGTGGCGCCGGCGTGACGGCCGTCTCACGGACGCGAGTCCGCGGGCGATGCCGGATCGGCCTCTGTTCCGGGCCTGACCTGCACCTCTTCGCGATCGTGCGACCTTCGGCCCCCTCTCGTGGCGGGGCAGGATACTGCAAGATCTCGAAAAAGAGGGACCAGCGTGGGAATTCTGTCCCGATTCCAGTCGTTGTTTCCTTCGGAAGCGGGCACTCGGGAGAGTGTCCGAGGACGCACTACCGCACCGCGGTAGCCGTCCGGAAGCCGCACCGCGACCGAACTCATCGCAAGGGAGCACGCATGGCAACCCGCGCCGTCGCCCGCCGTCAGTCCACGAGCAGCGCACGCGCTGTGGGCGGGGAGATCGCAGACCGCGACCTGGTCGGCATGTACCTGGACGAGATCGCGCGCACCCCGCTCCTCGACGCCGCCAAGGAAGTGGAGCTCTCCCAGATCATCGAGGCCGGTGTATACGCCCAGCAGATCCTCGACGGCGCGATAGAGCGTGACGGGGACAAGCCCACCCGCGAGGAACTGGAGGCGCTCGCCGCCGAAGGGGAGCGGGCCAAGGAAGTCTTCATCCGCTCCAACCTCCGCCTCGTCGTCGCCGTCGCCCGCCGCTATCCCCGTAGCGGCCTGCCCCTCCTCGACCTGATCCAGGAGGGCAACGCCGGCCTGGTCCGCGCCGTGGAGAAGTTCGACTACACCAAGGGCTTCAAGTTCTCCACGTACGCCACGTGGTGGATCCGGCAGGCCATCACCCGCTCCATCGCGGACCAGTCCCGCACCATCCGCCTCCCCGTCCACCTCGTCGAGGAGCTCGGCCGGATCCGCCGGGTCCAGCGCGAGTTCAACCGCGAGAACGGCCGCGAACCGGAGCACGCCGAGATCGCCGCCGAGCTGGAGTCGACGGAGAAGCGCGTCGGCGACGTACTGGACTGGGCGCGCGACCCGGTCAGCCTGAACATGTCGGTGGACGACGAGGGCGACACCCAGTTCGGTGACCTCCTGGAGGACACCTCGGCGATCTCCCCCGAGCAGTCCGTGCTCTCGCTGCTGCGCAGCGAGGAGCTGGAGGACCTGCTCGGCAAGCTCGACCAGCGCACCGCGTCGATCATCAAGATGCGGTACGGGATCGACGACGGCCGCGAGCGGACCCTGACGGAGGTCGGCAAGCAGCACGGTCTGACCCGCGAGCGGATCCGCCAGATCGAGAAGCACGCCCTGCTGGAGCTCAAGCGGATGGCGCGCGACACCGGCTTCGACGCCGTGGCCTAGCCGCCCCGCCGCCGAGCCCCCCGTACGAGCCCCGGTGCCTATCCCCCCCAGGCGCCGGGGCTCCCCCCTGCCCGGCCCCTGCCGATCAGGCCGCGCTCCCGGGCACCGGTGCCGCGCCGCCCTCCAGGGGCGGGCAGGCCCCGTGGCGGCGGCCCCGGCACCCCTGGCCGTCCGCCGCCGCCTACCGCGGGGAGCCGGCTCCGCTCAGGCGCGCCCCCAGCGTCCGGGCCGCTTCCGCCAGGGAACCCGGTTCCCGCACCGTGAAGGCCAGCCCCGTCAGGGCCAGCCGGGCCGCCAGCCACTCCTGCGCGTCCCGGCTCTCGAACCGGACCACGGTCGGGCCCGCCTCGCCCGGCACGGCGGCCGCCCGCAGCCACTCCGGCAGCTCGGCCGCTCCCGCCTCGAAGACGACCTCCACCGCGTAGGCCCGCGAGCCGTGCGCGCCCAGTCCCCGCCGTACGAACTCCTGCGCGTCCATGGGCAGCTCCCGCGGCGCGAACCGGGCCCCCGTAGCGAAGGCCTCGGCCACCCGGTCCACCCGGAAGGTCCGCCAGTCCTCCCGCTCCATGTCGTAGGCCACCAGATACCAGCGGCTGCCCGTGCTGACCAGCCGGTAGGGCTCCACCAGCCGCCGTGACCCGACCCCGTCCCGCGCCCGGTAGGCGAACCGGAGCCGCTCCGCCCCCGCCACCGCAGACGCCATCGTCGTCAGCGTCCGCGGGGCCACGCTGGCGCCGTCGCCCCGTGTCAGCGCGATCGTCGCGGACTGGAGCGTGCCCACCCGGTGCCGCAGCCGCGACGGCAGGACCTGCTCCAGCTTCGCCAGGGCGCGTACGGACGCCTCCTCGACGCCCTCGATCGCGTGCCCGGCCCCGGCCCGCAGCCCCACCGCGATCGCCACGGCCTCCTCGTCGTCGAGCAGCAGCGGCGGCATCGCCGCGCCCGCCCCCAGCCGGTAGCCGCCCTCGGCCCCGAGGGTGGCCTCCACCGGGTAGCCGAGATCCCGCAGCCGCTCGATGTCGCGCCGGATGGTCCGCGAGCTGACCCGCAGCCGCTCCGCCAGCTCGCTGCCGGGCCATTCGCGCGGGGTCTGCAGGAGGGACAGCAGGGACAGCAGCCGTGCCGGTGTGTCGGTCATGTCATCCAGGTTGCCAGCGAAATAGGACACTAACTGACCTACATCCCGTCTACGTTTCTCCTCATGACCACCGAGACGTCCAAGAAGTCGCCCGAAAGAGAGAACGGGCCCGTCCAAGAAGAGCGGAACGACGTAGCCCACGACGCCCCCAGCTCACCCCCCGACCGCCGCCGCTGGCTGGCGCTCGCCATCGTGATGACCGCCGCCTTCATGGACCTGGTCGACGTCACGATCGTCAACATCGCGATACCCACCCTGCGCCAGAACTTCGGCGCCTCCACCAGCGCGATCCAGTGGATCACCGCCGGCTACGCGCTCGCGTTCGCCGCAGGGCTCATCACCGGCGGCCGTCTCGGTGACATCTACGGACGCAAGCGCCTCTTCCTCATCGGCATAGCTGGCTTCACGGTCGCCTCGCTGCTCTGCGGCATCGCGGCCGACCCCGGCATGCTCGTCGCCTCCCGCATCCTCCAGGGCGGCATGGCCGCCATGATGGTGCCGCAGGTGCTGGCCATCATCCACGTCACCTTCCCGCCGCAGGAGCGCGGCAAGGTCTTCGGGATGTTCGGCGCGATCGTCGGACTCGGCGCCGTCTCCGGCCCCATGCTCGGCGCGCTGCTCACCGAGTGGAACCTCTTCGGTCTCGAATGGCGCCCGATCTTCCTGATCAACCTGCCCGTCGGCATCGCCGGTGTGATCCTCGGCCGCAAGTTCATCAGCGAGTCCAAGGCCCCGCAGGCGCTGCGGCTGGACCTGGTCGGCGTCGTCCTCGCGACCCTCGCCCTCGTCATGCTGATCTTCCCGCTCACCCAGGGCCGCGAGAACGGCTGGCCGCTGTGGGGCTTCGTCTGCATGATCGCGTCGCCGTTCGTCTTCGCCGCGTTCATCGGCTACGAGAAATACAAGATCAAGAAGGATGGCTCGCCGCTCGTCGAGCTCTCGCTCTTCAAGGTCAAGAGCTTCGCCGGCGGTATCGCCGTCCAGCTGACCTTCGGCATCGCGACGGGCATCTTCTTCCTGGTCTGGACGCTCTACATGCAGATGGGCCTCGGCTGGAGCGCCCTGCGGGCCGGCACCACCGGCATCCCCTTCTCCATCGCCGTCTCCGTGGCGGCCGGCCTCTCGGTCGAGAAGCTCGTGCCGCGCTTCGGCCGCAAGGTGCTCCAGGCGGGCGCCCTGGTCATGGCCGCGGGCCTGGTCCTCTACATCTGGGAGTCCGAGCACTACGGCATGGAGATCGCCTCCTGGCAGATGGCCGCCCCGCTGATCCTCATGGGCGCCGGCATGGGCCTGATCGTCGCCCCGCTCAACGACACCACGCTGTCCGAGGTGCCGCGCCGGGACGCGGGCTCGGCCTCCGGGCTGATCAACACCACCGGCCAGATGGGCAACGCGCTGGGCCTCGCCCTGACCTCCGTGGTCTTCTTCGGGCTGATCGAGGACGACATGGTCTTCGGGCCGCCCTACGTCGAGGCCTTCCGCGGCGCGCTCTGGTGGGTCGTCGGCGTGCTGGTCGTGATCTCCGCGGTGATGTTCATGCTGCCGCGCAAGGCCATCCCGATGGAGGAGCGCGAAGGCGCCGCCGAGCACGCGGCGCACACCCCCGAGAAGGTGCCCGCCCTCTAGGACGTGTCCGCGACGTCACGCCCGCCCCGCGCCGCCCGGCACCGCGCATCGCCGCGATGCCGGGCGCGTACGTCCCGCCACCCTGGGCGAGGCGGTCGGGGCGGCGCGGGACGCGGGACGGGGCGGGAGCAGGGGCTCAGCCGACCCGGGCGCGCAGTTCCATCGCCCCGCGCGCGACGGCCTCGCTCTCGTACACCTCGCACATGTGGCGCCCGTCGGGCGTCGCCGTGTGCTCGACCTCCCACAGGCTCAGCTCCGTCCCGTCCAGCAGCACGAAGGCGTGCTCGTACAGGTTGAAGCCCGCGTCCCGCCCGTTCGGCAGGGCCTGCCGCGTACCGAACGCCTGGGTGATCTGGTGCGCGTACGCCGCGCGCAGCAGCGCCGCCACCCGCTCGCCGGGCCGGTCCGGATTCTCCGCGCGGCGCAGCACCCGGCGGGCGTGGTCGGCGGAATCCTGCACCACGTACTCCCGATGGCGGGGCACCGGCGCCGAGGAGGCGAGCAGCGCACCGAGCGCCGGTGTGTCGTCGTACGGATCCACCTCGCCCGCGAGCGGCATCGGATCCGGGACCGCCCCCGCGGCGGACTCACCGAACAGCCGGGCCACCGCCAGACAGGCCTCCGCCTTGCTCGCGAAGACCTCGTGCCGCACGGCGCGGTCGCTCTCCGGCCGGTACGACAGCTCCCACAGCGAGGCCGAACCGCCGTCGGCCAGCAGGTAGGTGTGCCGGTGCGTCTCCCGCCAGACGCCGGCCGCCTGGTTGTGGTGGGTGGTGTGGAGCGAGGAGCTGTGGGCGAGCGCCGTACCGAGGCGCTCGACCAGCCTGTCGGGCAGGTCGTAGGAGTTGAGGGCGCGGCCGAGGAGCCGGTCGAGGTGCGCCTCGGTTGTCTCGTACGGATCGCTCACGGTGGGTCTCCAGGCCGTCGCAGCTTGTCACTTCGCGGAAGCTCAACGTAACCCCTGGCTCTGACATCACGTCCGGGGTTCGGTAAAACGTCCGGGAAGCATCGGAGGTTCCCGCCACACCTTCAGGTCAACTTGCGTACGGATGGGCATGGTTGGGTCCGCTCTGGGTGGAGACGGGGCAGTATGGGCCACATGGCAACGAATACAGTGGGCGTCCCGCGCCAGCAGGGGCGGCCCCGCAGCACGGACGCAGACGAACGGGACGCCGCACCAAGGGGCTTGGCCTGGCTGCTGGCCGTCACCGGCGCCGCCGGGGTGCTGGCCTCCTGGGTGATCACCCTCGACAAGTTCCTCCTGCTGGAGGACCCGGACTTCAAGCCCGCGTGCAGCCTCAACCCGGTGGTCTCCTGCGGCAGCGTGATGCAGAGCGAGCAGGCGCAGGCCTTCGGCTTCCCCAACCCCATGCTGGGACTGGTCGCCTACGCCGTCGTGGTCTGCGTCGGCGCGGGGATCCTGGCGGGCGCCCGCTACCGTGGCTGGTTCTGGCTCGGACTGAACGCAGGCACGTTCTTCGGCGTCGGCTTCTGCAGCTGGCTCATGGTCCAGTCGCTCTACGAGATCAACGCGCTCTGCCTGTGGTGCTGCCTGGCCTGGGTGGCGACCCTGCTGATGTTCTGGGCGGTCACCGCGCACAACGTCCGCACCCGGGCGCTCCCCGCCCCCGGCCCGCTGCGGACCTTCTTCACCGAGTTCGGCTGGGCGCCGCCCGCCCTGCACATCGGGGTGATCGGGATGCTGGTCCTCACCCGGTGGTGGGACTTCTGGACCGGCTGACCGCCGCGAGCGCGGCACGTGCGAGGGCCCCGGCAGCTGGACGCTGCCGGGGCCCTGTCACAACACTTCCGCGGGCCCGTGGGCCCGGACCCCCGCGCGGGGCGGAGGGGAGCGGAAATCAGCTGCCGACGGAGGCGTTGCCGGACAGGACCGGGATGTTGTCCAGGATGTGGGAGAGCGGCTCGTCGCCCTTGGCCTGGGTGGAGTTCTCGGTGCACTGCTGGTTCTGCGGGTTGGACAGGACGTTGATGTCCTGGACGCCGATGTTGAGCGCGGCGACCAGCGACTGGGCGTTGATCTTCGCCGGCAGGCCGATGCAGGGCTTGTTCAGGGAGCCCTGGACCAGGCTGAGCTGCGGGCTCTGGTCGCCGTGGGTCTTCTGGTTGCCGTAGATCTGCTGGGCACCATTGCCGTTGACGGTGTTGACCCCGTTGTCGTTGCCGATGGCCATGGCCGGGGCAGCGGCAGCAGCGCCCGCGCCGACGGCAACGGCGGAAACCGCGGCGGCGGTCATGAACTTCTTGAACATCTTGATCCTTTTGTCGCACGAGTGCCCGCTGATGGAGCGCCCTGGTCAACTGCCCGGTCAGGGGGTTGGTTCCGCTGCTTCACTCAAACGGCCCGCGCGTCCCGATGTTTTCCCCAGCCCGGGTGAGCCGCCTGCGGACAGGTGCGCGAAGCCCGTACGCGGCCCCCAGTCGCCCGGCTTCCTGTTGCGCTCCGTGCGCGGTGTTCCCACGGTGAGTCAAGGAGCGGTCCGGTCCGGGCCGCCCCCGTGTCCCCGTGTCCCCACGCGAAGGAACCCCCCATGCACCGCACGAAGCCGTCCCGCGCCCGCCTCCTCGTCCCCTCGGCGCTGGCCGTCGTCATACTGACCGGCGCGGCCGCACCCGCGAGCGCTCTCGACTCCGGCTCCGGTGCGGTGTCCACCAAGGCGGCCCCGGCCGGGCCGATCGACGACCTCGTCAACGGCCTCCTCGAGCAGATCAAGGCCCTGCTGCCGGCGGGTGTCACCCTGCCGGAGATCAAGATCCCGGAGATCAAGCTCCCCGAGATCAAGCTGCCGGAGATCAACCTGCCGAGCATCCCGGGGGTGCAGCTCCCCGAGATCCCCGGGGTCGAGCTCCCGCAGGTGCCGCTCACCCCGCCGGCGCTGCCCGCTCCGGCGGTGCCGGGCGAACTCGTGCCGGAGATCCCCGACGTGGAGATCCCCGACGTGCAACTCCCGGAGGTGCAGCTGCCCGCCCTCCCGTGACGGGACCGGAACGGCAACACGGTGAAGGCGATTGAGCCGAACAGGTCTGATCGTGCGCGAAACCGTGTCGTCGGGGAGTGTGGAACCGTTTCGCTCGGTGTGAGCCCCGGAGCGGGGCGGAACGTCGAACAGAAGGTGCACTTCCCATGAACTCTGCCAAGAAGGCCGCCCTGGTCCTGGCCACCGCTGGTCTCGCCGCGGCCGGTGCCGCCGGCTCCGCCGTCGCCGACTCGTCGGCCGAGGGCGCGGCCGTGGGTTCCCCCGGCGTCCTCTCCGGCAACCTGCTCCAGGTCCCGGTGCACGTCCCGGTCAACGTCTGCGGCAACACCGTGAACGTGATCGCCCTGCTGAACCCGGCGTTCGGCAACGTCTGCGTCAACGACTGACGTCGGTCGGACAACTGACCGTGGGCGCCCCGGCCTTGCCGGTGGCGCCCACAGTCTTGTTCGGCGGGTGCGGGCCGGCAGCCCCGCCGGAGCCGGCCGCGCGGGGGTGATTCAGCCCTTGCCGCCGTTGAGCTGGACGCCGCCGAGCATCGGCGATGCCTGGGTGGCGCCGTTCGCGAGGCCGAGGACGGTGCCGGGGACGTCGTTGCGGACCTTGTTGACCTTCTGGGCGGTCCCCACGACCTTGTTGACGGTGTCCCCCTGCTCGGCCAGGCCGTTGCCCACCGTCTGCGGGAGGTTCTCGGTGACGGGGGCGACGGCGTCCAGCGTCTGGGTCACCCCGCCGGTCAGGCTCATGGGGGGCATCGCGGCCGCCGGCTCGGCGGCGAACGCGGTACCGGAGGCGCCGAGGGCGGCGACGGAGCCGACGACGACAGCGGCGACCTTCGTGAGCTTCATTATCGAAATCCTCTTCTTTCGTGGACAGAGGCGTGGCGGCGACCGGCGCGCCGCTTTCGCCATGCACAACGATTCCGGGGCGCCCGGGAAACGCGAACGCACGGGTACATGACAGCGGCCGGAGAATCCGTCACGGGATTCTCCGGCCGATATTTCTTCCGATTACCGGTATTGCCGGTCAGGCGGCGCGCGAGCGCCGGTACAGAATGGCGCCGCCCAGGATCAGCGCCGAGGCGAGGGCCGCCGCGGCAGCGGGCTGACCCGCGCCGGTCTCCGCCAGCCGGGGCGTCCCCGCCAGGGCGGGGGCCGGAGCCGGAGCCGGTACGGGGACCGGCGCGGGCGCGGGCGCGCCTTCCGGTGCGGGCGCCGGCGCGGGACCCGGCGGTACGTGGACGGGGGTGTCGCCCGAGGGGGCGGCCGGCGGCTGGTCCGCCGGCGGCGCGGCCTCGGGGGCCGGGGCCGGGGCGGGAGCCGGGCGTTCCACGGGGTGGCTGCCGTGCGGCGGCGCGGGCGGCGCCTCCTCCTCGGCCACCGGGGCAGGGCCCGGTGCGGGGGCGGGCAGCGTGTGCGGGGCCTCCTCGGCCGGCGGCTGCGGGGCGGGCAGCGGCTTGGGGGCCTCCTCGGCCGGCGGCTGCGGGGCGGGCGCCGGGGCGGGGAGCGGTACGGGCTGCTCCGCGGGCGGCGCCGGCGCCTCCTGGACCGGTTCCGGGACGGGGACGGGCAGCGGGGCCGGGTGGTCCTCCACCGGCTCCGGCTTCGGGTGCGGGTGCTCGGGTGCGGGCGGGGCGTGGTGGGCCGGCGGGGGCGGTGCGGGGTGGTCGTCGCACTCCTCCTCGCGGTCCTCCTGCCCGCCGGGACCGCCGTAGCCGCCCTCGTGGCGCGGCTCCTCGTGGCGCGGCTCCTCGTGGCGCGGCTTGGCGTGGCGGGGCCCCTCCTTCCGGGGGGCCTCGGGCCGCACCTGCCCAGGCGCCGCCTGCTCAGGCAGGGCCGCCTCGGGCCGGGCCGCCTCAGGCCGTGGCACCTGCTGCCGCGGCACCTCGTAGGGCCGCGTCTCCTGGCGTTGTTCCGGGAGCGCGTGGCGGCCGGCGCGCTCGCCGAGGTAGCGCTCGAAGGCCTCGGCCTGTTCGGGGCTCAGGTAGCGCTCGTAGTCGTGGCCCGCGCCGGTGTGCGATCCGCCGGCGGTGACGCAGGTGTTCCCCATCGCGGGGTTGAGGGCCGCACCGCCGTCCACGCTGTTGCCGCACACGTTCGGGGAGAACGTGATGGGTACCGAGACGCTGTTGCCGGCCAGCACCCCCGGCGAATGCGAGGCCTCGGCCGCGGCACCGGTGTGCGCGTAGGCCGCCCCGGTCGCGATCGACAACAGGCTCGACGCGGCTGCCGCCGTGAGCATGCCCTTGCCCAGTACCTGTCGGCTCAGTACCTGTCGCATGGGTCCTTCCCTGTCTACCGGCAGGCGCCGGTGGTGAATCGAAGGTGGCCTCGGAGTGCACCGCCGTGCACTCCGAGGCCACCTGCGAGGAGGTCAGCCCTTGCGGGCGCACGCGCTGCGTCAGGCGTTGACGCAGGTGTTGCCGAACGCGGGGTTCAGCAGCCCGACGAGGTTGGCGCTGTTGCCGCAGAGGTTGACCGGGATGTTGACCGGGATCTGGGCGACGTTGCCGGAGGCGACACCGGGGGAGCCGGCGGCCTTGGCGTCGGCCACCGAGTCGGCCATGGCGGGGGAGGCGGCACCGGCGGCCATCAGAGCGCCGGCGGCCAGCACCACTGCCTTCTTGTACGTCATCTTCTTTTCGATCCTTCCCGCAGAGGCGTATCCGCTGCAGAATTAACAACGAGCAGTCGGGGGAAAAGAAACCGCGCCATTTCGGCGATCGACCGGAAATTCACCTCGATGCTCCGGGGAATTAGTAGTGGCCGGTCGGGCGGTGAAGTGCGCGGTGAATTCCGGGCGCGGATCCGTCCGACATGCGGCGAGGCCGCCGCGACCCGAAGGTGCGACGGCCTCGCGGGCGCGGGGTGCGATCAGCTGCCGGCGGAGGCGTTGCCGGAGAGGATCGGGATGTTGCTGAGGATGTGCGAGAGGGCCTCGTCACCCTTGGCCTGGGTGGAGTTCTCGGTGCACTGCTGGTTCTGCGGGCTGGACAGGACCGGGATGTCCTGGACGCCGACGTTGACCAGGGCCAGCACGGACTGGACGTTGGCCTTCGCGGGGAGCGCGATGCAGGGCTTGTTGAAGGAGCCCTGGATGAGCGCCATCTGCGGGCTCATGTTGCCGTAGGTGGCCTGGTTGCCGTAGATCTGCGCGGAGTTGTTGCCGTTGACGGTGTTGATGCCGTTGTCGTTGCCGACCGCCATCGCCTGCGGGGCCATCGCGGCACCCATACCCACGACCGAGGCGGCAACCGCGGCCGAGGCCATCATCTTCTTGATCATTGTCGTCCCTTTTTTGCAGGATTGCCCGGTAGTGGAGCACCTGGATCAACGGCCGCGACCCGGTGCGGGTTGCGTGGCTTCACTCGGATGCAGCCGTTTCGGGCGGCGCGATTGACGTTCAGGCGTTCACGCAGGTGTTGCCGAACGCGGGGTTCAGCGCGCCGACGAGGTTCGCGGTCAGGGCGCAGACGTTGACGGGTACGTGGACCGGGACCTGGCCCAGGTTGCCGCTCGCCACACCGGGGGAGCCGGCCGCGAGGCCCTCGGCCGTCGCACCGCCCCCGCCGTGCGCGGAGGCGAGGCCCGCGCCGCCCATCAGCACGGCGACACCCGCGGCGGCGACGGTGGTGCCGCGCAGCAGCCTCTTCTTCATCTGCCTATTTCCTTTCGGTTCGAACAATGGTGCACCTCATAACGACCCGCCCGTTGCGAGGGTGCGTGCTATCGCCCAAAAGGCCGTACGAGCGAGTCCGACGTGATTTCCAGCCCGATTTCTGACAAAGTTCACTCCTGTTTTGTCCCCTTGATCGAAAATGGAGACAGGCTCATGGGTTCCTCCGGCAGAATCCTCGGCGCACTCGGCCTGCTGTCCTGCCTCGCACTTTCCGTGAACGCTCCCGCGGTGGCCGCGGCAGCGCCCGCGCCCAAGGAGCTGCCCCGCGTCCCGTTCACCCAGCGTTACCAGGCCGTCCAGCACGGCGGGCTGGTGCGCGCCTCCAACTCGGGCATCAGCTGCCGCAAGGAGGAGTCCCCGCAGGCGGAGCCGTGCGCCGAGGTCAAGCGGGGTGCGGCGGGGGTCAACAGCGAGTTCGAGATGTTCTACAGCGAGGTCGACAAGGACCCGGACACCTACAACTCCACCCGGGCCGAGCTCAAGGTCCCCCAGGGCGCGAAGGTGTCGTACGCCAGGCTCTACTGGGGCGGAAACCTGCGGGTGGGCGAGCAGAAGCCGCCGCAGGACAACGGCCGGGTGCTGGTCGCCGAGCCGGGCGGGGCGTACAAGGAGGTCCTGGCCGACACGGTGATGGGCCACCGCACGGACGCGGGCAGCGACGCCTACCAGGCCTCCGCGGACGTGACCCCGCTGGTCCGCAAGGGCGGCGCGGGGATGTGGACGGTCTCCCAGCTGAACATCGCGATGGGCCACTCCGAGGTCGGCGCCTGGGGTGGCTGGACGCTCGTCGTCGCCTACGAGCACCCGCAGGAGCCGCTGCGGCGGATCTCCCTGTGGGACGGCTTCGAGTCGCTCGCCGCCCGGGCCGGGGACGGCAGGGTCGTGATCGAGGGCCTGGACGCGCCGGCCGGCTCGGCGGGCCGGGTGGGCGTGGTCGCGTACGACGGGGACCGGGGCACCCTCGGTGACTCGCTCACCGTGACGGCCGACAGCGGTCGGCGGGTGAGCCTCAGCGACAGCGAAAACCCCTTCAACGACGTCATGAATTCCACGATCACGGAATTCGGCGGCCCCTCTTTCATGCGACAGCCGGATCATATGAATAATCTCGGATATGACGCGGACGTGTTCGACCTGAGTCCCGCCCTGTCCGGTGGTGCCCGCAGCCTGAACTTCAGGTTCACGGGCGAAAGTCAGGGTCATTTCCTCGGTGTGCTCTTCGTTCAGACAGACGCGCGCCGCTGAACGCAGGAGACCACTCCACGTGCCCACGCACTCCCGGGCGGCACAGCCCACGACCGTCCTCCACCTCGTACAACCCGTCGACGGCGGCGTGGCCAGGGTCGTCACCGACCTCGTCCGCGCCCAGACCGCGGAGGGCCTGCGCGCCGTCGTCGGCTGCCCGCCCGGCGGCACGCTCGGCGACGCGGCCCGCTCCGCCGGGGCCGAGGTGTTCACCTGGCGGGCCGGCCGGGCCCCCGGCCCGGCGCTGCCCGCCGAAGTGGCCGGCGCCCGCGGGCTGCTGCGCCGCGTCCGGCCCGACCTGCTGCACGCCCACAGCGCCAAGGCGGGACTGGCCGGACGGCTCGCCGCGCGCGGCACGCTGCCCACCGTCTTCCAACCCCACGCCTGGTCCTTCGACGCCGTAGGCGGAGCCACCGCCGCGCTCGCCCTGCGCTGGGAGAGGTACGGCGCCCGCTGGGCCGACCGGGTGCTCTGCGTCAGCGAGGCCGAACGCCGCGCGGGCGAGAGCGAGGGCATCACCGCCCACTGGACGGTCATCCGCAACGGCGTGGACCTCGACCACTTCCGGCCCGGAGCGGCGGACCCCGCCCAGGACCGGGCCGAGTCCCGCGCCGCGCTGCCGCTGCCCCCCTCTTTCGCGGCCGGCGGGCCGCTCGCCGTCTGCGTCGGCCGGATCTGCCCCCAGAAGGGCCAGGACATCCTGCTGGAGGCCTGGCCGGAGGTCCTCGCGACCGTCCCCACGGCCCGCCTCGCCCTCGTCGGCGACGGCCCCGACACCGAACGGCTGCGCCGCACCGCGGCACTGTCCGGCACCAGCGTGCACTTCGCCGGCGCCGCCGCCGACATCCGACCGTGGCTTCGGGCCGCCGATCTCGTTGTACTGCCGTCGCGGTGGGAAGGCATGGCGCTCGCCCCGCTCGAAGCCATGGCCTGTGGCCGGCCGGTCCTGGTCTCCGACGTCAGCGGTGCCCGGGAGAGCCTGCCCCCCGGCCAGGGACGCCTGTGCCTGGTACCGCCGGAGGACCCGACGGCCCTGGCCAAAGCCCTGGGACGGCTGCTCGCCGAGCCGCGGCTCCTCGCCGAACTCGGCGAACAGGCCCGGCAGCACGCCCGGACCGACTTCGACGTGCGGCGGACCACGGACGCGGTCAGCGGCCTGTACCACGAACTGCTGGGCAGGCCCCGGCCCTTGAACCAGGAGCGCATCAGCCGATGACGATGGACAGCGCACCCGCCCGGCACACCGGGCAGGGCGGCACAGGGCCCGGCAGCAGCGCCTTCGCGCCCGCGCCCGCAGCAGCCCGCCGTTCCGCGACCGCCATCCACCCGCCGCGCGGACCCCGGGTCGACCGGGTCCGGTCCGCCGTACGCCCGCAGCGCGTCCGCCGCCGCAGCCGGGTCCTGCCCCTGCTCGCCGCCGACGCGCTGGCCGCCGTACTCACCGCGACCACCCTGCCCGGACCGGCGCTGCCCGCCCCGGTGGCCGCGCCGGCCGTCGCCGTGCTGCCCGCCCTGCTCGTCGCCCTGCACGCACAGGCGGGCCTGTACCGGCCGCGGCTGGCCCCCTCCGCCCTCTTCGAACTGCCCGCACTGGCGGGGCGCTCCGCCGTCCTGTGGTGCGCGGCCGCCGCCGTCGCGGCCGCCTTCGACCCCGCCCGCGCCATGGGCTGGAGCGCGCTCCTGACCGCCGTGTGCCTGCAAACCGTCCTGGTCTGCGCGGGCCGAGGCGTCGCCAACCAGCTGCACCGCCGCGCCGCCGTACGCCGGCCCGCCTCCGCCCTCGTGGTCGGACCCGGCGCCGGGGCGAGCGCGGTGGCCGCAGCCCTCCACGGCCGCCCCGAGTTCGGCCTGCGCCCGGTCGGGCTCGCCGACACCGGCGCCCCCGCCGACGGGGACACCGGGGCCCTCCCGCTCCTGTCCACCCACGAGGACATCCGGCGCGCGGTCATCCAGAACTCCGTCCGGCACGCGGTGTTCACCCGCCCGCCCGAGGCCGACGAGCGCACCGCCTCCCTGGTCCGGCTCTTCCACGACCACGGCTGCCGGCTGTGGCTCGCGGACCCCGCCGGCACCGCCAAGGTCACCGGGATGCGGCTGGCCCACCCCGCCGACCAGCTGTGGGGGTACGCCGTGCAGCCGCTGCTGCCGCGCCCCGCCCGGCCGCTGGAGCGCTGGGCCAAGCGGGCCATCGACTCGGCGCTCGCCCTGGTGGCCCTGCTGGCCGCCGCACCCGTGATGCTGCTCTGCGCGGCGGCCGTACGCCTCTGGGACGGACCCGGGGTGATCTTCCGTCAGGAGCGGGTCGGCCTGTACGGACGCCCCTTCACCCTGCTGAAGTTCCGCACGCTGCGCGCCGACGCACACGAGTCCGCCACCCGCTGGACCGTCGCCGGGGACTGCCGGATGAGCAGGGTCGGCTCCTTCCTGCGCAAGTCCTCCCTCGACGAACTGCCCCAGCTGTGGAACGTCGTACGGGGCGACATGAGCCTGGTCGGCCCCCGCCCCGAACGCCCCTTCTTCGTCGCCAAGTTCTCCACCGTCCACCCGGGCTACGAGGCCCGCCACCGGATGCCCGTCGGCATCACCGGCCTCGCCCAGATCAACGGCCTGCGCGGGGACACCTCCATCGAGGACCGGGCGCGCTTCGACAACCACTACATCGACACCTGGTCGCTGTGGCAGGACCTGTGGATCCTCGCCCGCACCGCGGCCTCCTTCTTCCGCTTCCGGCTGGGGGGCAGCTGATGAGCCTCGCCGCCCCCGGGTACTGGGCCCGGCCGGACCTGGCGGGCACGCTGCGCCGGCACTGGCCGCTGCTGCCGCTCGCCGCGACCGTGCTGTTCCTGCTCGCCCCGCTCCCCGCCGGGGACGCGACCGCCTCCGGCAAGGTCGGCCCGGCCGACGCCGCCTCCCTGCTGCTGGTCCTGGTCTGCGCCGTGCAGGCGCTGCGCGGCCGGGTGCGGGCGCTGACCCCGCTGGCCGCCGCCGTCCTCGGCGCGCCGGCCGTGGGCCTCGCGGTCGCCACGGCGACCGCCGGGGACCCGTACGCCGCCCTGCCGGGCTTCGTCCGCTACCTCCAGGTCTTCGTGCTCGTCCCGGCGGCCGTGGTGCTGCTGGTGCGCGACGCACGGGAGTTCCGGCTCGCCGCCGGCTGCTTCGTGGTCCTGGCCCTGGTGCAGGGCGCGGTGGGGGTCGTGCAGTACGCGACCCACACCGGCGCCTCCTACCAGGGCGAGTACATCCGGGCCGTCGGCACCTTCGGCCCCGGCGACGTCATGGGCATGGCCACGGTCGTCGCCTACGGGCTGATCGTCGCGACCGCCGCGGCGCTCGCCCCCGGCCTGCCCGCGCGCCTGCGCCGGATCGCCGCGGGCTGCGCCCTGGTGCTCGTCCTGCCGCTGGTGCTGTCCTTCAGCCGCGGCGCGTGGATCGCCACCCTCGCCGCGGCCGTGCTGGTGATGGCACTGGCCGGGATCCGGCGGGCGCTCACCGTGCTCGCCGCGCTGGCCGCGGCCGGGGTGGTCCTGGTGGGCGGGCTCGGCGTCGGCTCCGAGATGGTCGGCGAGCGCCTGACCTCCATCACCCAGGTCTCCAGCGCCCCCGACCAGTCGGTGACCGACCGCTACACGATGTGGGCCGCCGCCGAGTCGATGTGGCGCGAGCGGCCGGCGGCGGGCGTGGGACTCAAGGGCTTCCCCGCCCACCGCGACGGCCACGCCTCCCTCGGGCTCTCCTCCGGCAGCGACACCGCCGGCGCGGGCCAGGCGTACATCCGCCAGCCGCTGCTCTCCCCGCACAACATGTACCTGCTGATCCTGAGCGAGCAGGGACTGATCGGGCTGGTGGCGCTGGCGGGCGGCTGGGCGGCCCTGCTGGTCGCCGGACTGCGGCGGCTCGCCACGGGTGCGGGTGCCGGTGCCGGTGCCGGTGCCGGTCTCGGTGCGGGGGCGCGGATGCGGGACTGCGGGCTCATCGCGACCGGGCTGTTCGTGTGGCAGCTGACCGACTTCCTCTACGCGGACATCGGCGGCCCGTCCACCGTCCTGACGGGCGTGATCGTCGGCCTGGCGGCCTGGTGGGCGCTGCCCTCCCCGGGCGCCGCGGGTCCGCTGCGCGGTGCCGGTCCGCTGCGCGGTACCGGCGCCGACCCCGGGGCACCGGGCCCCGTCCCCGAGAGTTCGAGCGGCCGGTGACGGACACCACGCCCTGGCGGCCCGCCTCCGGCCCTCCGGCCGGAGCGGGCCACACCCGTGTCCCGGCCGCCCCCGCCCCTGCCGGGTACGCGCCGAACGCACCCGCGGACGCGTCCCCGGGCGGCGAGCCGGCCCCCGCGGCCGGCGCGGCCGGTCCGACGGCCTCCGGCCGGCCGGGCCGCACCGGCCGCGGCGCGGCGCCGGTCACCGCGGGCCCGGAACGGTCCGCTGCGCGGTTCGGGGGCGGAGCCCGGCCGTCCCGCGGTGCGGCCGCACCGGTTCCGGCGGACCCCGGGTTCGTCGCCGGGAGCCTGCCGGGCGGCGCTCCCGCCGTGCGGACGCCGCTGTTCGGCGCCGCCGGCTATCCCGGCGGCGCCCCGGCGGGGCTCGGCGTACGGGTGGCGGCGCGCCCCACGGGCGCATCCGCCGACGCGTCCCGAGCCCGGGCTTCGGCCGACGGGCTCGGCGATGTCCGCCACGAGGACGGGGCCGCCGGACCGGGCGGGGAACAGCCCCGTGCCGCGGCCTCCGTACGCTCCACCCCGGGCGTCCGCCGGGGCGGTGATCCGGTCGGGGCCGGCGTGAGCCGGTTCGGACGCGGCCGCCGCCGGGGCGGGTCCACCGGGCCGGCCGGACGGTCCGCCGAGCCCGCCGCAGGCGCCCCGCTCGGGCGGTTCCTGGCCAAGGCGGCCGCCGTGACCGCCGGGCTCACCGCCGCCGGGGCCATCTTCGGGCTGGTGCGCGACCAGACCATCGCGCACCTCTTCGGCGCCGGGCACGACAGCGACGCCTTCCTCATCGCCTGGACCGTCCCGGAGATGGCCTCGACGCTGCTGATCGAGGACGCCATGGCGCTGCTGATGGTCCCGGCCTTCAGCCACGCACTGGCCCGGCGGGCCTCCGCCCGGGCCGGGCTGACCCGCAGACAGGCCCGCGCACAGGACCCCGTACGGCTGCTGGTCGGGGCGACCCTGCCGCGGCTGGTGCTGCTCCTGGCCGTCGTCGCCGCCGTCCTCGTCGCCGCCGCGCCCGCCGTCGTCGCCGTGCTCGCGCCCGGCCTGCCCGACCCCGCACTGGCCGTCGAGTGCACCCGCCTGACCGCGCTGACCGTGCTCTCCTTCGGAATCGCCGGCTACTTCAGTGCCGCACTGCGCGCGCACCGCTCCTTCCTGCCGCCCGCCGCGATCTACGTCTCGTACAACATCGGCATCATCGCCACGATGGTGACCCTCCACTCCCTGTGGGGCGTGCGGGCCGCCGCCGCGGGCGTCGCCGTCGGCGGACTGCTGATGGCGCTCGTCCAACTCCCCGCCTTCATCCGCCATGTGGGCTTCGGCCCGCCCCGGGCCAGACGGGCCGCCGCCCCGCGCAGCCAGCGCGACCGCGACCGCCCCACCCTCATCGCCTTCGGGGTCATCGCCCCCGTCATCCTCTTCGCCGTCTTCCGCCAGTCGCAGGTACTCGTCGAACGGTTCCTGGCCGCCTCGCTCCCCTCCGGGGCGATCTCCCACCTCAACTACGCGCAGAAGGTCGCGCAGATGCCGATGGTGCTGTCGCTGATGATCTGCACCGTCACCTTCCCCGTCGTCGCCCAGGCCATGGCCGGCGGAGAGCGGGACAAGGCCCGCCGCCGTGTGGAGCGGGACCTGGCACTGGCCTCCCTCGCCGTCCTGATGGGCACCGCACTCGTCATCGGCTACGCCCCCCAGATCATCCAGGTCCTCTTCGAACGCGGCGCCTTCACCCACGACGACACCCTCGCCACCGCCTCCGTCATGCGGGTCTACGGACTCGGACTGCTCGGCCACTGCCTCGTCGGGGCACTGTCCCGGCCCTTCTTCTCGACCGCCCGGCCCACCTGGTTCCCGGCGCTCGCGATGGGTGCCGGACTGCTCGTCAACATCGTGGCCGGAGCCTTCGCCGTCCGCTGGTGGGGCACCTACGGGATCGCCGCCGCCAACGCCGCCGGCATCTCCACCGCCGCCGTCCTGCTGCTCACCGGTCTCGGCCCGCGGATCATCGCCATCCACGTCCGCCGGGTCGCCGTCAGCATCGGACGGCTCGCGGTGGCCGCCGTCGCCGCCTGCGCCACCGGCTGGATCGCCGGGCCGATGATCCCCGATCCGCTGCTCAGCGCCGGCCTCGGCTGCCTGCTCGTCCCGGCCATGTTCGGCGCCACCGGCATGGCCATACGCGCCCTCGAAGTCACCGCCCTGCCCGGTCAGATCTCCCAGTTCACGCAGAGGTTCCGCAATGCCCGCTGACACCGACACGGCCCCCGCCGCCGTGGTGGTCCCCGCCCGCCGGACCGCATCGCCGTGGGTCCTGATGTACCACTCCGTCGCCGAGTTCACCGACCCCGCCGAGGACCCGTACGGGATCACCGTGACCCCGCTCGCCCTGGAGGCGCAGCTGCTGTGGCTGCGCTCCCGGGGCCTGCGCGGGGTGTCGGTCGGCGAACTGCTGCGGGCCCGCGCCGCCGGACGCGGAGCCGGGCTCGTCGGACTGACCTTCGACGACGGCTACACCGACTTCCTGACCCACGCGCTGCCGCTGCTCCAGCGCCACGACTGCACCGCCACCCTGTTCGTGCTGCCCGGACGGCTCGGCGTGCACAACGTGTGGGACCCGCTGGGCCCCCGCAAGTCCCTGCTCACCGCCGAGGGGATCCGCGAAGTCGCCGCCGCCGGACAGGAGATCGGCTCGCACGGCCTGCTCCACCAGGACCTCACCGCCACCGCCGACGACGTGCTCCAGCAGGAACTGCGCGGCAGCCGCGACCTGCTGCGCGAGCTGACCGGCACCCTGCCCGAGGGCTTCTGCTACCCGTACGGGCACCTCGACGCCCGGGTCGTCGACGCGACGCGCGCCGCCGGCTACGGATACGCCTGCGCCATCGACCCCGGGCGGCTCGCCGGCCCGCACGCCCTGCCGCGCACGCACGTCAGCCAGGCCGACAGCGGCACTCGGCTGCGCGTCAAGCAGGTGCGCCACCGGGTCCGGGAGCTGCGGCGGGCGGTGCACCGGTGAAGCCGATCGAGGCCGTCAAGGCCCTGCACGTCATCACCGGCCTCGGCGTCGGCGGCGCCGAGCAGCAACTGCGGCTGCTGCTGCGGCACATGCCGATGCGGTGCGACGTCCTGACGCTGACCAACCCCGGCCCGGTGGCCGAGGGGCTGCGCGCCGACGGCGTACGGGTCGTGCACCTGGGCATGCGCGGCAACCGGGACCTGGGGGCGGTGCCGCGGCTCGTCCGGTTCATCCGCCGCGGCCGGTACGACCTCGTGCACACCCACCTGTACCGGGCCTGCGTGTACGGGCGCCTCGCGGCCCGGCTCGCGGGCACCGGGGCGACCGTCGCCACCGAGCACTCCCTCGGCGAGGGCGAGATCGAGGGCCGGCCGCTCTCGGGCGGGGTGCGCGCGCTGTACCTGGCCAGCGAGCGGCTGGGCGCGGCGACCGTGGCCGTCTCCGACACCGTCGCCGCCCGGCTGGAGGGATGGGGGGTGCCGGCCGCGCGGGTCCACGTCGTCCCCAACGGCATCGAGGCCGTCCGCTTCCGCTTCGACGAGGGCGTCCGCCGGGCCACGAGGGCCCGCACCGGGCTGCCCGAGCGGGCCTTCGTCGTCGGCGGGGTCGGCCGGCTGGTCCCCGGCAAGCGGTTCGACGTGCTGGTGCGGGCCGTGGCCGCGCTGCCGGGCGCCCACCTGCTGCTGGCCGGGGACGGCCCGGAGCGGGCGGGGCTGCGCCGGCTGGCCGCCGAGCTCGGCGCCCAGAGCCGCATCCACCTGCTGGGCGAGCGGGACCCGCTGGGCGACAGCGCGGACGGCCGCACCCCCGGCATCCCGGCCCTGCTGGCCGCCATGGACGTCTTCGTCTCGCCGTCGCGGGAGGAGGCCTTCGGGCTCGCGGTCGTCGAGGCCCTGGCCGCCGGACTTCCGGTCCTGCACGTGACCTGTCCGGCCATCGACGACCTGCCCGCCGCGGAGGCCCCCGGGGCCCGCCGCATCGGCACCGGCACGGAGGAACTCTTCGCGGCACTGCGCGGCCACATGGAGGCGGGCGCCCGCCGGCTGCCCCCGCCCCCGGTCGTGCGCCGCTACGACATCGCCCGCAGCGCGAGCCGGCTGCTGGACGTCTACGACCTCGCCCTGTCGGCCGCGCCGGGAGCGGCGCCGACGGCACGGGGCGCCGCGCCGGACCGGCGGACGCCGGGCACCGCCGCGGACCCCGCACCGGATCCGGCCGGCGCTGCGGCCCCGGACCCCGCGCCGCGGCCGGCGGCGGGACTCACCGTCCCCGGGCCCGGCTCCCCCCGGAAGACGCCGGGCGCCCGTGGCTGATCCGCACCCCCGAAGGGGTCCCGGCCGGGACCCGAAGCAACCCACCTCCCTCCAGGAAGCGAGCACGACCATGTCCGACACCGCGGCGAAGAAGTCAGAGAAGCCGGAGAACCCCGACCGGAAGCCGGAGCGCAAGGGCGACCACCGGTCCGGGAAGCGGCCCAGGCGGCGTTTCACCCGGCCCCCCGTGTGGTGGCCGCTGCCCGCCTGCGCCGTGCTGGGGCTGGCGGCAGGCGGCGCGTACGGGGTGCTCAAGGCCCCCGAGTACGCCGCGACCAGCTATGTCGTCGCCGTTCCCGACGACACCACCGAGCCCGCCACCGCCCTCGGCTTCGCGCAGGCGTACGCCCGTATCGCCACCAGCAGCTCCACCCTCGCCTACGCACAGCCCCGCGCCGGCATCACCGCGCGGCAGCTGCGGACCCAGGTACGGGCCGAGACCTCCCCCGAATCCCCGATGATCGCCATCACCGGCACCTCCAAGAGTCCCGCCGAGGCCGCCGACATCGCGAACGCCGTCGCCGACGCCCTGTCGCTGAGCAGCAACCAGGCCGCCAAGAACACCGGCGTCCAGCTCCTGCTCTTCAACCAGGCCGTGGCCCCCACCGACCCGGCCTCCCCGTCCGCCGCCATCAGCGGCGCCGTGGGGCTGTGCGCCGGCGGGCTGCTGGGCGGCCTGTGGCTGCTCGCCCGGCCCGGCCGCGCCCGACGCCCCGAGGAGGGCGGGGCCGCGCCCGCGGCCGGTCCGGCGGCCGAACCGGTCGCGGAGCGCGTGGCCGAGGAGTACGCCACGCTTCCCGCGCAGGGTGAGCCGGTCTCGGCCAAGGAGAAGGAGTCCGTGCGATGAGTTCGGGCTCCGCCGGGGCCCTGTCGGTGACGCTGTGCCGCGACCCCCGGCAGTTCGCCGCGCTGGAGGAGCCGTGGAACCGGCTCGTCCGCGCCTGTCCCACCGCCACCCCGTTCCAGAGCCACGCCTGGCTGCACTCCTGGTGGCTGTCGTACGGGAAGGACGGCCGGCTCCGGATCGTCCTCGTCCGGCGCGGCGGGGAACTGGTCGGAGCGGCCGCCCTGATGCTCGTGCACCGGCCGCTTCCGCTGCTGGTGCCCCTCGGCGGCCCGATCACCGACTACTTCGACGTGCTCGTGGCCGCGGAGCACGCCGCCCAGGTCGTCCCGGCGCTGGCCCACGGGCTGCACCGGGCCGCCCGCGGCGCGGTGGTCGACCTGCGGGAGGTCCGTCCGGGGGCCGCCGCCGAGGAGGTGTACCGGCAGTGGCCCGGTATCGGCAGCAGGCTCGCCGACTCCACGTGCATGGAGCTGCCGACCCTGCCGTTCGACGAACTGGTCAAGCGGATGCCTGCCTCCGGCGCCCAGCGGGTGCGGGCGAAGCTGCGCAAGACCGACGCGGCCGGGATCGAGGAGCACGAGGCCACCGAGCACGAAGTGCCGCGCGCGGTACGGAACCTGCTGCGGCTGCACGAGAAGCAGTGGCGCGGCCGCGGGGTGACCCCCGAGCACCTGCGTCCCCGCTTCGCCGAGCACCTCACCCGGGCGACCCGCCGGATGGTGCGGGCGGGGGAGGGCCGGCTGACGGAGTTCCGGCTGGACGGCAAGGTGGTGGCGGCCAACGTCACGCTGCTGTCGGCGGGCCTCAGCGGCGGCTACCTCTACGGGGCCGACCCGGACCTGCGGGCGCGCAAGGTGGACGTGGCGACGCTGCTGCTGCGCCACGAGGCCCGGCGGGCGCTGGCCGAAGGCCGGCCGGTGGTCAGCTTCCTGCGGGGCAACGAGCCGTACAAGAACCACTGGCGGCCCCGGACGGTCGTCAACCAGCGCTTCCTGATGTCCACGAGCGCGCTCGCGCCCCTGCTGCGGCTCCACGAGTCGCAGGTGACGGGGCGCGAGCGGGCGGTGGACGCGCTGCGCGAGGCGCTGCCGGCCGCCAGGGACTGGCGGGCGCGGCTCAACGAACTGCGGGTGCGATGACGCGTCTAGAAGGGCCAGAAGCCGGAGTCGTCGCCCAGGTCGAGCTTGATGCAGACCGACTGCTTGCCGACGAGCTTGGACAGCCACTCGCCGAAGTTGATCGGTACGCACCACTGCATGCTGTTGAGCGGCGGCCGCTGCGGCTGCGGCAGGGGCTTCGCAGGTGTGGGCGCGGGCACGGGTACGACCGGGCCCGGCGTGACGGGAGCCGTCGCCACGGGCGAGGGAGTCACGGGCGAGGGCTTCGGCACGTCGGGGCTGGGGGTGACGGGCTCGGGGACGGCGGGGCTCGGCTCCAGCGGGCTGGGGCTGGGGCTGCTGCTCGGGGCGACGGGGGTCGGGACCTCCGGGCTCGGCGCGACCGGGGTCGGGACCTCCGGGCTCGGCGCGACCGGGGTCGGCGCGACCGGGCTCGTTTCCACCGGCGAGGGCTCGGGCACCTGCGGGGTCGGGACTGCCGGGGTCGGGACCTGCGGGGTCGGGATGGCCGGGGTGGGCACCTGCGGGGTCGGGACTGCCGGGGTCGGGACCTGCGGGGTCGGGATGGCCGGGGTGGGAACGGCCGGCGTGGGCACCACGGGGGTCGGCACCACCGGCGTCGGCACGACCGGCGTCGGCACGACCGGCGTCGGGACCACCGGGCCGGGCACCTCGGGTGTCAGAGCGTCCCGGAACACCCTCGTGGACTGCGGGTTCTGCTTGCACTGCCACACGCCGTGCGGGCAGTAGTCGGTGATGGTGTGGTAGAGCGGCTTGTGCTGCGCGATCCACTGCAGCATGCGCCGCACGTACTCCGGATTGTCGCCTCGCCGGAACAGGCCCCACTCCGGGTAGGAGATCGCTTTGCGGTGTGCCCGCGCGAAGTCGACGTGCTTCTGGAGGCCGTACGGCTGGGAGATCTGGTCGTCGAAGGTCTGTCCGGGCCCCTGGTCGTAGGAATCCATCCCGATGATGTCGACGTAGTCGTCGCCCGGGTAGCACTTCGTCCAGCCGATCGCGTCCGTGCCCCTGTTCGGGGCGAAGTCGAATTTGAACTTCTGGCCGGGCACGGCGCGCATCACGGTGACGATGCGGCGCCAGTACACCTTCCAGTTCGCCGGGTCGGGGCGGCAGCGGTGGGTGTAGGTGACGCCGTTCATCTCCCAGCCGAGCACGATGACGGTGTCCGGCACGCCCAGCGACACCAGACGCTCGGCGAGCCTGCGGAAGTGCACGTCGTACTCGCCCTCCGCGCCCGCCCGGATCAGCCGGGCCACCTGCTGGTCGGGCACCCGCGCCTCGTTGCGCGCCTGCATGGGCACGTTGAGGACGAACATCCGGTCGTCGTCCGCGAGGCGCCACCGGGCCCAGTCCTCCAGGAAGGAGACCCGGCCCTCGATGCCCGCCCACTGGTCGCCGGGGAGATAGGTGTGGCCGACCCGGATCTCCTTGCCGCCGAGCCAGCGCGAGAGGTGCGGGATGCGGGCCACCCCGTCGGGGCCGTAGGCGAGATAGGCGCCCATGGCGGTGCCGGAGTCCTCGGTCCGGTTCTCGTCCGGCGTCGCGAGGGCGGCCCCGGTGGCGAGCAGTCCGGCCGTGACCGTACCGATGCAGGTGCTCGCCAGTCGGCGGCGTGGTGTGGGCATGGCGTCTCCCGGGCTTTCCTGAATCGGTGTGCTTACCAGAGACGTTAGGCATCAAATCTGACGAATGGCCTGTCCGGTGACTGCCACGTAGGCCATTAGCAGCTGCACACCACCCCCGCTTGGTCCGACTAGGTGAAAGACACCGTTGCCATGCACGCGTTCGCCAACCATGTGCCCGCCGTTGTGCTCAGACTCGACCGCAATCCCTTCCACCACGGGACCCTCGGCGCCGTCAGATCCCTTGGCCGCAAGGGCGTGGAGGTCCATGCCGTCGTCGAAGCCGGGGGAGGTCCCATGGGGCGTTCGCGGTACCTGCACGCCGTACACCCCGGTCCTCCCGGCGGGCTGGATCCGGAGACGCCCGAGGCCCTGCTGGAGTGCCTGACCGGGGTGTCGGAGCGGATCGGCCGCCCGGCCGTGCTCATCGCGATGGACGACCTGAGCGCCATCGCCGTGTCCCGGGTCGCCCCGATGCTCCGCGAGCGTTTCCGGATCCCCCACCAGCCCGACAACCTGCCTGCCCGGGTGGCCGACAAGGCCGAGCTGTCGCGGCTGTGCGCGCGGTGGGGGGTCCCGCACCCGCAGACCGTCGTCCCGGCGAGCGGAGCCGAGGCGGCGGAGGCGGCCTGGCGGCTGGGCCTGCCGGTGGTGGCCAAGTGGAGCCGGCCGTGGCTGCTGCCCGCCGGGGCGGACGGCCTGCGCAGCACCACGCTCGTGCACACCACCGCCGAGGCGCGCCGACTGTACGAGCGCTCCGCGGAGGCGGGGAGCCGGCTGCTGCTCCAGCGGTTCCTGCCGGCCGGCCCCGACACCGACTGGTTCTTCCACGGCGCCTTCACCCGAGGCGGGCACCCGCTGCTCGTCGGATCGGGCCGCAAGGAACTGTCCTGGCCGGTGCGCACGGGGCTGACGGCGGTGGGGCGCTGGCTGCCCGACCCGGCGGTGGAGGAGGCGGCGCTGCGGCTCGCCGAACACCTCGGCTACGAGGGGATCCTGGACCTGGACTTCCGCCGGGACGAGCGCGGGGTCTTCCGGCTGGTGGACTTCAACCCCCGCCCGGGCGCGCAGTTCAGGCTGTTCGCGGACGCGGCGGGACTGGACGTGGTCCAGGCGATGTACCTGGATCTGACGGGCCAGCGGGTGCCGCAGGCGTCGGGCGGCGCGGGCCGCGTCTTCGTCGCGGAGAACTACGCCCTGCTGGCGGCCGTACGGGGCCGTACGCTGCCGCGCCGCCGCCCGGCGGCGGACACCGCCTCCCCGAAGCCGGGACCGGCCCCGGAGCGGGGGCGGGTCGAGGCCGCCTGGTTCGCCTCCGACGACCTCCGGCCGTTCCTCGCGATGCTCGCGGCGTTCCTGGGACGCGGCGCGGCCAAGGGGGTACGGGTCCTGCGCGGTGTCCCGGCGCAGGGACGCCGCACCGCGCGCGCGGTCGTCCGTACGCCCCGGCAGCGCGGACGGGAGCGGTCGGGCGTGACCTCCGCGGTCTCCTGCCCCCGCCCGCCCGGGGCTTCGGCCGAGCCGGACGAACTGGTGACCCGTTGAGCGGGCGGGGACCGGCGGCCGGGGCCGGGCAGGTGACCACGGTGCTGAAGGAGCGGGTGTGACGCGGATCGACGACCTCGTGGTGATCGGCGCGGGCCCGTACGGGCTGTCGATCGCCGCCCACGCGGCCGGCGCGGGCCTGGGCGTACGGGTGCTGGGGCGGCCCATGGCGTCGTGGCGCGACCACATGCCCGACGGCATGTACCTGAAGTCCGAGCCCTGGTCCTCCAACCTGTCCGCGCCGGACGGGCGGCACACCCTGGCCGAATACTGCGCCTCCCTCGGAACCGTCGCGGAACACGGCACTCCGCTGCCCATCGGCACGTTCAGCGCGTACGGGATGTGGTTCGCCCGGCACGCCGGGCCGCAGGTGGAGGAGGTGACCGTCACGGAGGTGACCCCGCAGGGCGGCGGCTTCCGCGTCCGCACGGCCGAGGGACCGCCGCTGCTCGCCCGTACGGTCGCCGTCGCCGTCGGGGTGATGCCCTTCGCCCAGCACCCCGAGGCGCTGCGGGACCTCCCGCCCGCCCACTACTCGCACAGCAGCGGCCACCGGGACCTGTCCGGCTTCGCCGGCCGCGAGGTCGCCGTGCTCGGGGCCGGGCAGGCCGCCCTGGAGACCGCCGCCCTGCTGGCCGAGCAGGGTGCCAGGCCCTGCCTGGTGGCCCGGCGCTCCCGGCTGAACTGGAACACCGTCCCGCAGCCGTTGAGCCGGCCCCCGCTGCGCGCCCTGCGCGATCCGCACAGCGGCCTCGGCACGGGCTGGCGCAGCTGGGTGTGGTCGGAGCTGCCCTGGGCGGTGCGCCGGCTGCCCGCGCACACCCGGGAGCGGATCGCGGCGACCGCGCTGGGCCCGGCCGGCGCCTGGTGGCTGCGGGACCGCTTCGAGCGGCGCGTGCCGGCGCTGCTCGGCCACCGGCTGCACCGAGCGGTGGCGGCGGGCGAGCGGACCCGGCTCGGGCTGACCACACCCGCGGGTGAATCGGTGGTGCTGGACGTCGCCCACGTCATCGCGGCCACCGGCTTCGCCCCGGACCTGGCCCGGCTCGGCATGCTCGACGCGGGGCTGCGGGCCGCCCTGAAGACGGTGGGCAACGGCCGAGCCCCGGAGCTGGGCCCCGGCTTCGAGTCCTCGTGGCCCGGACTGTTCTTCGCGGGGCTGCTGGCGGCTCCCTCATTCGGCCCTTCCATGCGATTCGTGCACGGCGCGGGCTTCACGGCGGGGAGACTGGTGAGAGGAGTCCGCAAGCGCCTCGGTGCCAGGGGTCCGCGGCCGGGCTCCCCGGGTGTCGCCCGGCTCGTCCGGGCTGCTTCCCCCGGGCCGGGCCCGGGTGCACCCCCAGGGCATCCGAAGACGTACCTGCGGCGAGAGCCGCGGTGAGAAGGGGTCCGTGATGAGCACGGAGCGAGCGCAGGGCCGCGGCTGGGTACGCATTCCCGCCAGCCGCGGCGAACAGTCCGCCACGCCCGCCGGGCACGACCGGCCGGCGCACCCAGGACCGTACGCGGGCCCGTACCCGGGTCCGTACGCGTCGGCCGCCGCCACCGACCCGGCCACGATCTACCTCTCCGTCGTGCGGCGCTGGCGGGAAGCCGGACGCACCCTGCCGGGGCATCCCGACGAGGAGTGGGAGCGGCTGATTTCCCAGCCGTGCTGGCCCGGCCGTTAGGGGGTGCGGACGGTGGCAGCGGCGGAGCGCGACGGACCCGGGCCGGGCCGGCGGACCCCTGTGACCGACGCCGGGGAGCGGCTCGCGCTGAACGGCATGGGCAGCTTCGAATGGGACCTGGCCACGGGGACGGTGGCGCTGGACGCGGCCGCCATGGCCGTGTTCGACCTGGAGCCCGAGGAGTACGACGGCACCGCGGAGGGCGCCGCGCTGCGCGTGCGGCCCGAGGACGCGGCCCGGCTGCGCGAGACCATCGCCGGCGTCCTGGAGGAGGGCGGGGAGTCGTTCGGCGCCTACTTCACGGTGCACCGGCGCGACGGCCGCGACCAGTGGACGCACACCACGGGCCGGGTGGTGCGGGACGCCGGGGGCCAGGCCCTGCACATCGCCGGGATCGTCCGGGACGCGGCGGCGGAGCTGGCCCATGCGACGCTGCTGCGCAAGCTGGAGGCGGCGCGCGCCCAGCAGACGACGATCGTGCAGCGGACCACCGAGGCCCTGTCCCGGGCGGTGACGGTGGACGATGTGACGGCCGCGCTGACCGGGGCGGGTGCGCTGGAGCGGCTCGGGGCGGACGGTCTGGCCCTCGGGCTGGTCGAGGGCGGCACCATGAAGATCATCGCGCTGAGCGGGGAGTCGCTGGAGATCCTCAGCGAGCGCCGGTTCACCCGGATGGACGGGTCGCTGCCGCTCTCGCACGCCGTGCTGACCAGGCAGGCACGTTTCGTCACCTCGCTCACCGAGCTCGGCGGGGAGTTCCCGCTCCTCGCGGACTACCTGGCCCGCATCCGCTTCGACGCCGCCGCCTACCTGCCGCTGATCGCCCAGGCCAAGGCCATCGGCGGACTGGTCCTCTTCTACCGGCACCGGGAGGAGTTCAGCCCGGAGGAGCGCAACCTCTGCCTGGGCCTGGCCGGCATCGTGGCCCAGTCCCTGCAGCGGGCCCTCCTCTTCGACCAGGAACGGGAGTTCGCGACGGGCCTGCAGGCGGCCATGCTGCCGCGCCGGATCCCGGAGATCTCCGGCGGGGAGATCGCGGTCCGCTACCACGCCGCCTGGAGCGGGCGGGAGGTCGGCGGGGACTGGTACGACGTGATCGCGCTGCCCCGCAACCGGGTCGGCGTCGTCGTGGGCGACGTACAGGGCCACGACACGCACGCGGCGGCCATCATGGGCCAGCTGCGGATCGCGCTGCGGGCGTACGCGGGGGAGGGCCACCCGCCCTCCACGGTGCTGGCACGCGCCTCGCGCTTCCTCGCCGAGCTGGACACCGAGCGCTTCGCGACCTGCATGTACGCGCAGGTGGACCTGGAGACGGGCGGCGTCCGCGCGGTCCGCGCGGGCCATCTCGGCCCGCTGATCCGCCACACGGACGGGCGGACGGGCTGGCCCAACGTGCGCGGAGGCCTGCCGCTGGGCCTGGCCTCGGCCTTCGAGCAGGAGGAGTTCCCCGAGACCCAGCTCGACCTGGTACCCGGCGAGACGCTCGTCCTGTGCACCGACGGCCTCGTGGAGGAGCCCGGTACGACCATCACCGCGGGCATGGACGCCCTCGCCCACGCGGTGCGCAGCGGCCCCCAGGGCGCCGGGGCGCTCGCCGACCACCTCTCGGACCGGCTGTGGGAGCGCTGGGGCTCCGGGGACGACGTGGCCCTGCTGGTGCTGCGCAGGGCCCCCGACCCCGGCACCCACCGGGCGCCGCGCATCCACCAGTACATCCACCAGGCGGACCCGGAGGGCCTCTCGGAGGCCCGCTACGCCCTGCGGCAGGCCCTGCGCGACTGGGGTGTGCCGGAGCTCGCCGACGACGTGGAGGTGGCGGCGGGGGAGCTGCTGGTCAACGCCCTGCTGCACACCGACGGCGGGGCGGTGCTGACCATGGAGGTGCTGCCGGAGCCGGTGCGGCGGATCCGGCTGTGGGTCAAGGACCGCTCCAGCGTGTGGCCGCGCCGGCGCAGCCCCGGCGAGGCGGCCACCACGGGGCGCGGGCTGCTGCTGGTGGACGCCCTGGCCACGCACTGGGGCGTGGAGTCCCGGGGCGACGGCAAGGCGGTGTGGTGCGAGTTCGACGTCGGCGGCGGCCCCCGGGGCGCGGGGTGACCGGACGGACACGCCGAGTTGTGGGCCGCCGGGGCCGGGGTGATGATGCCGACCATGGAACGGAACGCGCTGTGCGCAGGCTGAGCAGGGGTGCCGTGACCGGCATCCTCGCCGCGCTCCTGCTGGCCGCCGGAGTGCCGGCGGTCGTGGACCGGACGACGGGACGGCCGCACGCGGACCCCGGCTGCCAGGCGGTGGCCTTCATGTCGATGACGGGCGTCGCGCCCGAGTGCCGGTCCCGGTAGCGGCGGCTACCGGGAAGACGCCACGGCCGCGCACGGTTCAGTGCCTGCGCACCTCGACGTCCTGCCTGTCCTGGGCGACGGTGGCGACCGACCTCGGCATCAGGCCCGAGAGGCGGACCTCCTGGAGCTCGGCGGTGACCACCGCGTGGCCCGGCCGCACGTTCACCCAGCGGCCCGGGGCCGTGGCCACCCACCGGCGCTCCGTGCCGTCGCAGACGGGCTGCTCCGCGCCGATGCTCAGCCGGCCGCCCTCGTGCTCGACGGTCGCCTTGATCTGCATCGCCCCCCTGGGTGAAGCCTGCTCGCAGCGGTACGACCCGGAAAGGGTGACGGTGCCGTCGCCCGCGACGTACGCGTCGTGGTGTACGGAAATACCTTGATTGAAAACGGTGGCGCCGGCCGGGGCGCAGAACAGCGTGGTGGCGGCCAGTGCGGAGAAGGCCGCGAGGGCCATTCGGTGCGGGGAGATGCGCATTCTTCCTCCAGGGGGTGCGGGCGGCGGTATTCCGCCGGAACGCATTGTGCTGGCAGGTGGCCGTACGCACTCGCTCCCCGCACTCGTGTCGGTGTGTGCAATTGCCTGCCCGGGCGCGTGAAACTGGCCGCAATACGTCCCCGAAGGGATCTTTCATGCGCCAGCCCGCCCTCCCCGCCCTCGCCCTCCTCCCGCTGCTGCTGCTCGGCGCCTCCGGCTGCCAGAGCGTTCCCGGGTCGGCCGCCCCCGCTCCGGCCGCGGCGCCGGCCGTCCCGGTGGACGACGGTGCTCCGGGGGGTGGGGCGGCTCCCGGACGGCCGGGCGCGAAGGATGCCCATGTGGGTGACGCCGTACGGGTGCACGGCACGCAGGTCGGCCGCCATCTGGAAGTCGTGCTCGGCGCCTACGTGGACCCGGCCATCAGCGTCGACAAGAACTACGCCCCGCCCGCCGGCCGGCGCTGGGTGGCCGCCTCGATGTCCTTCGTCAACGTGGGCGGTGCCTCGTACGGGGCGCTCGGACGCATGTGGGCGCACGACGGCGCGGGGCAGCGCCACCCGGTGGTGCCCACCGGTGAGCTGACGACCGGCAAACCGATCGTCTTCGATTCCCTGGAGGTCGGTGAGCGGGCAGAGGGGTGGGTGGTGTTCGAAATCCCGGAAAACGCGCGCATTGTGCGGCTCGAATACCAGGACGCGAACATCAGGGCGAATACCGGAGAGGGATTCTGGGCCGTCTAGCCCGCCCGGGTGAAAGGCCGTGAAAGGCCCGGGCGCGGGACCACTAGGGTGCGGCGCATGACTTCTACTCAAGCCGAAATCGACCGGTCCCAGCTCGGCACCCTTTCGGTGCTCGCCTGGATCGGCGACCCCTCGGAGGCGCACGACATCCCCTACCTCCTCGCCTACACCCTGGGCGACGGCCCGGGTGGCAGGGAGGCCGGTGAGGCGGCGGCCCGCGGGCTGCTGGAGGAGATCGGCCTGCCCATCGGCGACGTCGTCATGGACGGCACCCGCAACCCGGCCGGCTTCCCGGTGCAGATCCTGCTGGAGGGCAACCAGATCGCGCTCACCCTGCCCGGGATGAACGCGCAGTGCACCGCCCCCGACGAGTGGGTCGCCGCGGCGGACGAGAGCGGGCAGGCCTACTTCCTCTTCGCCACGCGCGCCTGGCCCGAGGCGGTCCCGGGGCGGCCGGTCGACGCGAAGACCCTCCAGGCCTTCGCGGGCGACGAGGAGGTCCTCACGGGCAGCGCCCACTGTGTGCTCTCCGTGCGGCGCCTGCAGAAGTAGCCGCCCGCCGGGCGCCCGCCCCACCCGCTCCGCCCACCCCACCCGCTCCGGCCGCCGGGCTCCCAGCCCGCCCGGTGGCCGGCCCCTCCCACGGCCCGTCCCGCGGGGCCGCCCCTCGGTGCCGCCCTGCGGGGCCGCCCTTCAGGGCCGCTCGAAGGCGAACCTGAGCGAACGGACCCGGTTGTCGAAGTTCGAGCCCGCCAGGTCCGGCAGGCCCACCGCGCGCAGCCCCACCGGCCGGGTCAGCAGCTCGCGGAAGAGCGCCTTCATCTCCACCCGGGCCAGATGGGCGCCCAGGCAGAAGTGCGGTCCGCCGCCCCCGAAGCCCAGGTGCGGATTGGGTGAGCGGGTGATGACGAAGGCGTCGGGGTCGGGGAAGACCGACTCGTCGCGGTTGGCGGAGGCGTAGTACAGGACCACCTTCTCGCCGGGCCGGAAGGTGCGGCCGCCCAGGGTGTGCTCGGCGACCACGGTCCGGCGGAACTGGATGATCGGCGTCGAGTGCCGGATCATCTCGTCGACGGCGCCGTCCGCGTGCCTGTCGAAGTCGCAGAGCAGCAGGTCCCGCTGGTCGGGGTGGTCGGTCAGCAGGGTCAGCCCGTGGGTGATGGCATTGCGGGTGGTCTCCACCCCGGCGACCATCAAGAGGGAGAAGAAGGCGCCGAGTTGGCGGGCCCCGAGGGCCTGGCCGTCGACGTTCGCGCAGACCAGCGCCGAGATCAGGTCGTCGGTGGGGTTCTTGCGGCGCTCCCGGCCGATGCCCGCCACCATCCGCTGCATCCGGGCCAGCGCGCGCAGCCCGCGGCCGGGCATCCGCAGCCGGGAGGCCAGGCCGCGCTCCACGCCGATGTTCTCCGAGGCGTGGTTGACCCGGTCGGCGATCTCGGCGCGGAAGCGCTCCGGGATGCCCATCATGTTGCAGATGACCTCCAGCGGCAGCCGGGAGGCCACCGCCGAGACGAACTCGTCGGGCCGGTCGGCCAGTACGTCGTCCACGATGCGGGCGGCCACGGCGTGGATGTCGGCCTCGGCGGCGGCCAGCAGCCGCGGGGTGAAGGCCCGCTGGACGATCTTGCGGAGCTGGGCGTGGTCCGGTCCGTCGAGGTTGACCATCGAGTCGCCGAACAGGGCGCGGACCCAGCGGGCCGGCTCGGGGGTGGTCACGCCGGGGGCGCTGGCGAAGACCTTGGGCAGCCGGCTGGCCTCCTGCACGTGGGCGTGCCGGACGAGGGCCCAGTGACCGGCCCCCTCGGGCACGAACACGGGGCCCTCGGCGGCGCGCAGGCGGGCGAAGACGGCGAGCCGGTGGGCGGGCGGCTGCTGCCAGAAGCCCGGCTCGGCCAACTCCCTGCCGGGGTCGGTGCCGTGGCGTTGCGCCGGGAGTGTCATGGCCGTGGCCTCCAGTCGGTGCGGTGCGTCCTGTTCGCTCTGCTCGTTCCGCGGTGGAGAACGGCGGCGGGGGCGTGGGGGTGACGGTCCGGCCGGCCGGCCGCTACGGGGCCCCGACGCCCCGTCGCTCGGCGAGGACCACGCCGACGGTGACCGTGGCCGCCGCGACGAGCCCCGCGTAGAGGACGGCGTAGGCGCCCGTCCAGGTGCAGGCGAGGGTGACCAGGGCGGCGACCGGCAGCACCAGCTGCTGGGCGAGGCCGCGCTTGAAGTGGCGCGAGTGCAGCAGCCACACCATGAAGAGGAAGGCCGCGGCCGGGACCATGACGGAGGCGTTCGCGGCGACCTGGGAGATGTGCGCCTTGCCGACGGCGTGCTCGACCGCGACCTCGATGCCCGCACCGATCGCCGCACCGGACGCGAAGACCAGCAGGTGGCCGTAACCCCACGGGATGGCCTCCCGGTTGGAGTTCAGGTGCTGGTGCATCGGTACGGCGAAGTAGATCCACCACGCGGCGAACACGATCAGCAGCCCGCCCGCGGCGATGGGGAGCAGCAGGTCGAGGGCCTCGTGCTCGTCGAGCGCGGACTTCACGGCCACCGTGCTCGCCGCGATCGTCTCGCCCAGCACGATGATGGTGAACAGGCCGTACCGCTCGACGATGTGGTGCGCGTGCCACGGCGTCCGGTGGCCGCGCTCGGCGATCACCGGGACCAGCAGCTCCGCCGCGACGAGGACGAGGAACAGCCAGCGCTTGGCGTCGTCCGGCGCGAACAGCAGGGCCACCCAGCCGATCTGGCAGATCACCAGCCCGGCAGCGTAGATCAGGGCCGCCGTGCGGGCGGGGCCGCGCTCCCCGGCGGCGGCCCGCAGCCACTGACCCGTCAGCGCGACACGCATGATGATGTAGCCGATGACGGCGACGGTCCAGTCGTTCTCGTCGAAGGCCGCGCCCACCCCCGCCGCGTAGACGAGGACGCCGGCGATCTGCACGAGCGTCGCGATCCGGTACGGCACGTCGTCGCAGTCGTAGGCGGAGGCGAACCAGGTGAAGTTCATCCAGGCCCACCACACGCCGAAGAAGACGAAGAAGTAGCCGATCACCCCGGTTCCGGGATGGCCCTCCGCGAGCGCGTGCACGAGCCGGGCGCCGGCCTGCGCGACCGCGACGACGAAACAGAGGTCGAAGAACAGCTCGAGCGGGGTCGCCGTGCGGTGGTCCTCGTCCCGGCTGCGGGCGGTCATGGGGGTGTAGGCCATACCGGCCAGCAGACCAGGGCGGTGCCGCGCCGCAGCTCAGGCGCGCTGCCGCGGGCGGCCACTGTGCCCCGGGCGGCCGCTGCGGCCCGTACGGACACGGCGGCCCGTACGGTCCGTGCGCGGTGGCCCGTACGGTCGCGTGCACGACCCCGGCCAACGCGCCACGGGCGACGGGACCTTGTGCCGTCGCCCGCGACGCCTTCTCCCCTGCCGCGAGGCGGTGCCCAGGGCAGCGGCCCGGCGCGCGGACGGGGCGGCGTACGCCGACGGTGTCGGAAGTACGCCGCCCTCGGTGCGGGGGCCGGTCGCGGACTACTTCGTGTCCTGGCCGAACTTCGAGGCCGACCAGCGGTAGCCGAGGACCGCGAGGCCCACGCACCAGGCGATCGCGATCCACCCGTTGTTGCCGATCTCGGTGCCGAGGAGGAGACCGCGGAGGGTCTCGATGGCGGGGGTGAAGGGCTGGTACCGGGCGATCGGCTGGAACCAGCCGGGCATCGCCGCGATCGGGGTGAACGCGCTGGAGATCAGCGGGAGGAGGATCAGCGGCATCGCGCTGTTGCTGGCGGCCTCGGCGTTCGGGCTGGCCATGCCCATGCCGACCGCGATCCAGGTGAGCGCGAGGGCGAACAGGGCGAGGAGGCCGAAGGCCGCGAGCCATTCCAGGGCGGTGGCGTCCTTCGAGCGGAAGCCGATGGCCACGGCGACGGCGCCGACGAGCACCACGCTGGCGACCGACTGCAGCACACTGCCGACGACGTGCCCAATGAGGACGGAGCCCCGGTGGATCGCCATCGTGCGGAAACGGGCGACGATCCCCTCGGACATGTCGGTGGCGACGGACACCGCCGCCCCGATGACGGTGGAGCCGATGGTCATCAGCAGGATGCCCGGGACGACGTAGGCGATGTACTCGGAGCGGTCGGCTCCGCCGCCTCCCATGCCCGCGCTCATCACGTCGCCGAAGATGTAGACGAAGAGCAGCAGCAGCATGACCGGGGTGAGCAGCAGGTTCAGCGTCAGGGACGGGTAGCGCCGGGCGTGCAGGAGGTTGCGGCGCAGCATCGTCGAGCAGTCGCGGACGGCGAGCGGGAGGGAGCTCATCGGGCGTTCTCCTTGGGCTGGTGGGGGATGGCGGCGCCGCCGGTGAGGGCGAAGAAGACGTCGTCGAGGTCGGGGGTGTGCACGGTCAGCTCGTCGGCCTCGACGCCGGCGGAGTCCAGCCGGTCGAGGACGGAGCGCAGGTCGCGCTGGCTGCCGTCGCTGGGGACCTGCAAGGACAGGGCCTCGTCGTCGCGGGTGGTCCCGGGCAGGGCGAGGGCGGCGGACCGGTAGGCGGCCGGGTCGGTGAAGCGGAGCCTGACGTGCCCGCCCGGGACGAGCCGCTTCAGCTCGCCGGCACTGCCCTCCGCGGCGATCCTGCCGCCGTGGAGCACGGCGATGCGGTCGGCGAGCTGGTCGGCCTCCTCGAGGTACTGGGTGGTGAGGAAGACGGTGACGCCGCCGGTGACGAGCTCACGGATGATCTGCCACATGGTGTGGCGGCTGCGGGGGTCGAGGCCGGTGGTCGGTTCGTCGAGGAAGATGACGCGCGGGCCGCCGACCAGGGTCATGGCGATGTCGAGGCGGCGCCTCATGCCGCCGGAGTAGGTGGCGGCGGGCTTCTTCGAGGCCTCCACCAGGTCGAAGCGCTCCAGCAGTTCGCCGGTGACGCGACGCCCCTCCCTCCGGGACAGGTGGTGCAGGTCCGCCATCAGGAGCATGTTCTCCTCGCCGGTGATCAGTCCGTCGACGGCGGAGAACTGGCCGGTGACGCCGATCGCGGCGCGCACGGCCTGCGGGTCGGCGGCCAGGTCGTGGCCGGCCACGTGCAGTTCGCCGGCGTCGGCGGTGACGAGGGTGGAGAGGATCTTGACGGCGGTGGTCTTGCCGGCCCCGTTGGGGCCGAGCAGGGAGAACACCGTGCCGGCCGGTACGGCCAGGTCGATGCCGTCGAGGACCGTCTTGTCGCCGTAGGACTTGCGCAGCCCGCGGGCTGCGATGGCCGGGGTGGTCATGGGGGAGCTCCTTGGGGGGCTGCGGATCGGGAGGCTGCGGGCGGTCAGAGGCTGCGGGCGGTGATGTCGCCGTAGGCGGTGGTGGCGTGGATGGCGAGGTCCGTGCCGCCGCCGGTGTTCTTGAGGGCGTTGTGGACACGGCCGTAGGAGGTGCCCGCATCGAGAGTGGCGTCGGATCCGCGGGCCGCGCCGACGGAGATGTCGCCGGCCTGCGTCTGCAGGACGACCGCCCCCTGGACGGCCTCGGTGACGTGCAGGTCGCCCTTCTGGGTGCTGATCTCCGCGGGGCCGCCGAGGCGGCCGACGGTGATGCTGCCGGCCTGGAGGGTGAGGCGGGCGCTCGCGGTCTCGTCGAGCTTGACCTCGCCGTGCGCGCTGTCGAGGGCGACGTCGCCGAGCCGGCCGACGCCGCGGATCTCGGCGCTGGCGGTCCTGGCCTCGACACGCGATCCGGCGGGGAGCTGGACCGTCACCTCGACGGCTCCGGAGGCGCCGAGGATCCGGTTCTTCGGCTCCGCGGCCGCGATCCGCAGGACGCCGTCGCCGTACGCGACCGTGATCTGCTCCGCGGCCTTCACGTCGCGGCCCTTGGCGGCGTCGGCCGGGAGGATCTCCACGGTGGTGTCGGCACGGTCGGCGGCGATGAAGCGGATGCGTCCGGCGGGGACGTCGAGGACGGCGGCGATCGGGGTGGCGGTGGCGAACGTCTGCATGGTGCTTCTCCTTCTGCGTCAGCGGCGCCCTTGCGGCCCCGCTGTTTCCGATGAATGAAAAGCTACGTTGCGTTCGCATCCCAGGCAACAGATTCGTTGCGTGCAATCGTTGTTTTTGCAGGTCAAAGCCACAAAATCATTGCAACGGTCTCGCGGTTAAAGCAATGATGGGCCGCGTTGCGTTGCAATGGTATGAGGGTGAAGGCTATGGTGGAGGCCTCACGCCCACAGAAGGAGGCCGCGATGCCGGGAGGCAGGCTCACCCAGCAGGAACGCCAGCAGATCGCCCTGGGGGTGGCCGACGGCCTCGCCTACGCGGAGATCGCCCGGCGCCTGGACCGTCCGACCTCCACGGTCACCCGCGAGGTCATGCGCAACGGCGGCCCCGCCGGCTATCGCGCGGACCAGGCCCACCGCGCCACCGAGCACCGTGCCCGCCGGCGCCGGCCCGCCGAGCCCCGGGGCGCGGCCCCGGCCGTCCTGCCGCACGGCCGCGACCCGGAGGCCGTGGCCGAGTACGAAGAGCAGTTCACCGCCGTGATGATGCAGTCGGGCCTGTCCAACAAGATGACCGCGCGGGTGATGGTCTGCCTCCTCACCGCCGATTCCGGCAGCATGACCGCCGCCGAACTCGTCCGGCGCCTCCAGGTCAGCCCGGCGTCCATCTCGAAGTCGATCGCCTTCCTGGAGAGTCAGGCCCTCGTCCGCCGCGAGCGCGACGAGGGCCGCCGTGAGCGCTACGTCATCGACGAGAACCTCTGGTACCAGTCGATGGTCGCCAGCGTCCGCTCCCTCAACCAACAGGTCGACATCGCACGCCAGGGCGCCGGTGTCCTCGGCCCCGGCACCCCGGCCGCCGTCCGCCTGGAGAACGTCGCGCGCTTCCTCGACTTCGTCGCCGAGAGCCTCGCCCGCGCCGCGGAGCAGGCCCGCGACGTCCTCCACGTGGCGGCGCAAACCCCTCCGGGCGAGGTCGGCGGCCAGGACCGACCCGAGACGGTGTGAATGCGTCCACACAAGGCCGGGCCTGACGGACCGCTCTGAGAACGCCGGGGGCGCACCGCCTTCGCCCGGCCCCTCGGCAGTGTCTCGCGGGACGGCGCCCTGGCCTGCCACAGGCGGGGCGAGATCACGTGGCAGGCGCTGGGCACGGACTCCACCCTCCGCGCCACCCCCTCGCCCACGGCGGAGCAGAAGGCGGTGGCCAGGGCGGTCTCCAGGCTCGGACTGCGACTCCTCGCCCCCAAGGGCCGACGACCACGTCGACACCGGGCCGGGAGCCGGGAGCCGGGGGCCGGGGGTCCGAGGCGCAGGCGGCGGCGCGGGGGAGCCGGGGCGCCCAGCTGAGCGGTGCCGCCACCGGGGGCGGCCGTACTCTGGTGGCATGAGCAGCACCCCCGCATCCGACCCGCAGCCCCCGCGTCCCGCCCCCGAGGCCCGGCCGCCCCGGCCGAAGCCGCGGATCGTCTTCGACGACCCGCTGGACCAGCAGTCGTCGGACGACACCGACCGGGGCTGGGGCGAGCGGCCGTCCACCGGGGGAAGCGCGGCCGATCTGGCGCGCTTCCTCGACGAGAAGCCGCCGCACCACATCTGACCGGCCGGGCGGCCGGCGCGGTCAGAAGCCGTCGCGCGAACCCGCCTGGCCGCCGACACCGCCGCCGCCCGCGCGCTGCGCGACCAGGTGGTCCCGGATCTCCTTGAGGACCTCCAGCTCGGTGATCTCGACGATCTCCTGGACGCCCTCGCGGGCCTTGCGGCGGTCCTCCTGGCGCGCCAGGTACTTCGACATCGGCAGCACCATCAGGAAGTACACGACAGCCGCGGTGATCACGAAGGTCAGCGTGGCGTTCAGCACCGACCCCCAGAGGATCTCGACACCGGTCGGCTGACCGTCGGGGCCGATCTCGCACGGGGCCTTCAGGCAGGACGTGTAGCCGTCCAGGCTCTTCGTGCCCACCGCGCCCACCACCGGGCTGATGATCCCCTTGACCACCGAGTTCACGATGTTCGTGAACGCGGCGCCGATCACCACGGCCACCGCGAGGTCGACCACGTTGCCGCGCATCAGGAAGGCCTTGAAGCCCGCCAGCACGCTTTCCTTCTTCTTCTCGCCCATCACTGAGTCCTTCTTCACGGGAGCCAAACACGGAGCCAACGGTTCCGAAAGCTACGGCAGTCCGGGAGAGGTGTGTCCAATCGGCCATCACTTTGAGGTGAATTGACTGATCGTTCGTACGGGTCAGCACAACGTCACCGCCAGCCGCGCCGTCGCGCCCGCGCCCACCAGGGCCCGCGCGGTGTCCCGCGGTACGGACAGGACGACGAGCGCCCCGCCGTCCCCAACGCTCTCGTCGGTACGGGGGACTTCGGCGACCCTGGCCCCCGCCGCCACCACCCGGGGCTGCTGTGCCCGCTCCGCCGCCACCACGTCGACGCGGTCCCCGGGCCGCAGCAGCCGCACCGTCGCGGCGTCAGCGATGCGCACGGGCGCCGAGACCATCCGCACGGCCGCCGGCGGCGGTTTCACCACGGGCTGCGGCGCGCCCCGGGAAGCCTGCGCCTCGGTCCCTCCCACGGCCAGCGCCGCCGCGACGACGGCCAGGGCGGCCGAGGCGGCCCGCCGCCGGCGCCGCACCGCCCGGCGCAGCCGCCCCGACCCCCGCCCCACACGTAGCGGCGGGAACGGCGGAACGGGACGCGACGGCGGACACGTGGAGGAGGCAGGAGGCGAGGCCTGGGGCGAAGTCCGAGAGAAGGACGGACACGGGGTCGCGGATGAGGGCGAAGGGGCCGCGGAAGTCCGGGACATGACGAGCACCACCAAACGGAGTGAGTTCCTGTGCCCGGACCCACCGCCCGGACACACTCCACGATCCGGCCTCCCGCCCGCATCCCGCTGACGCCTGTGGACGGTCCCCAGTCTGTGGAAAACCCCATCACCCGCCCGAGTGACGAACCCCGACCCCAGCACCTCCCGGCCGGCCTCCCGCGAGGTCGAGGGCGACGACGACCCTGTTGCCGTAGCCGTAGCCGTAGCCGTAGCCGTAGCCGGGGTGGCCGTCGTCCACGCCGTCCCGTCCGGTGGACGTCACCCCTTCGCCGGCACCTGGCAGGACTCCGAGAAGCCCTGACTGGTCAGGCCGAAGGCACTGTTCACGCGCGAGCGCCAGTTCTCCAGCGCGACGACCGCCGTCAGTTCGACGAAGGCCGCCTCCCCGAGCCGTGGGATCAGCGCCGCGGCCAGTTCGTCGGTGACCGCCGGCTCGGTCTCGGTCATGGCCTCGGCATACTCCATGACCAGCAGCTCCAGCTCGGTGAACACCTCACGCGCCTCCCGCCACCGCGGCACGCTCTCGATCTTCTCCACCGCCATCCCCTGCTCGTGGCCCTCCCAGTAGCCGAAGTCCATGCACCACGAGCAGTTGATGCGGGCCGCCGATGCCATCACGGCGAGGTGCTTGAGACCGGCGTCCAGGGCGTTCCACTTCGCCGCCCGCTGTTCCAGGCGGACGTACGAGAACAGCACGCGCGGGTTGTGCCCGTAGGCCTGGCCGGGGTCGAGCACCTTGCCGTAGGTGCGGCGCGAGTACCAGGCGCCGATGCGCATCAGCAGGGTGCGGGGCGGGGTGAGCGAGATACGCGGCATGACTGTCGTCTCCCGGAGCGGCGGTCTGTCCCTACTGGGCCTTCACAGAGGAAGACAGGACGGCCGCCCCGGATGTGACAGTCCGCGCAGCCCGGGGCCGCAGGCCCGCGGGTACGGCCCGGGCCGTGCCCCGCGCGCTAGGGGAGCTCGATGCCCAGGTCCCAGCCGTCCAGCGCGTGCGTGCACAGGCAGTCGCGGGTCCCGGTGGCGGGCAGCGCCGCCACCGCGTCGAAGAGGACCTCGCGCAGGCGGCCGACGTTCTCGCCGAACACCTTCAGCACCTCCGTGTGGGAGACGCCCTCACCGGTCTCCGCGCCCGCGTCCAGGTCCGTGACCAGCGCCATCGAGGTGTAGCAGAGCCCCAGCTCACGGGCGAGGATCGCCTCCGGGTGACCGGTCATGCCGATCACCGACCAGCCCGCCGAGGCGTACCAGCGGGACTCGGCGCGCGTCGAGAAACGCGGCCCTTCCACGACGACCATGGTGCCGCCGTCCACCGGCTCCCAGTCCCGCCCGCGGGCCGCGGCCACCGCCACGGACCGGCCCACCGGGCAGTACGGGTCGGCGAAGGTGGTGTGCACGACGTTCGGAACCGAGCCGTCCGGCAGCGGCACCCCGTCGAAGAAGGTCTGCACGCGGCTCTGCGTACGGTCGACCAGCTGGTCGGGAACGAGCAGGGTGCCCGGCCCGTACTCGGGCCGCAGGCCGCCGACCGCGCACGGCCCGAGCACCTGGCGGACCCCCACCGAGCGCAGGGCCCAGAGGTTCGCCCGGTAGTTGATCCTGTGCGGCGGGACCGTGTGGCTGCGCCCGTGCCGGGGCAGGAAGGCCACCGAGCGGCCGGCCAGCTCGCCCAGGTACAGGGAGTCGCTGGGAGGGCCGTACGGGGTGTCCACCTGGATCTCGGAGACGTCCTCCAGGAAGGAGTAGAAGCCCGAGCCGCCGATGACACCGATCTCTGCGTTCGCCATGGCGCTCACCCTAACCGGGCATGCCTGAGGCCCCGCTGCCCGGTAGGGGCGGGCGGGGCCTCGGGGGAAAGCGATCAGGCGGCCGACGTGGAGCTGCTGCTCGTGCTCGACGACGTCGAGGAGGACGAAGCGGCGGGAGCGGCTGCGGCGGTCGGCGTCGAGGACGACGTCGAACTCGACGCGGGCTTCGATGCAGGGGTGCTGCTCGACGAGGCGCCACGGCTGTCGTTCCGGTAGAAACCGGAGCCCTTGAAGACGATGCCGACCGCGGAGAACACCTTCTTCAGGCGTCCGTCGCAGTTCGGGCATACGGTCAGCGCGTCGTCGGTGAACTTCTGCACGGCCTCAAGGCCCTCACCGCACTCGGTGCACTGGTACTGGTAGGTCGGCACGAATTTCCTCCTGGCACTCTCACTCAATGAGTGCTAACGACGCTCCATGGTGACGTATTCCGGCGGATCAGTCCACCGTCACCGGCACGCGGTGACCCATCCCACGCTCGTTCACCCGGTTACGGGGCGCGACATCGCTACGCGACGCGGCCTCGGTACGCACCTCGGTACGCGGCGCGGCCTCGCTGCGAGCGGTGACCTCGGTACCAGCGGCGGCCGCCGTGCGGGCGGCGGCCTCAGTGCCGGACGCGGACGCGGCCGCGGCCGCGGACGCGTTCACGATCCGGCTCGGGGCCTTCGGGGCCAGCTTCGCGCGCATCGCCAGCAGGGTGGCCAGCGCCAGCGCGGTGGCCGCCATCGGCACCATGAAGCCGTACGAGGACCCGTGCGCGTCGGTCAGGCGGCCGGCCAGGATCACCGCGATGGCCTGCCCGAAGGCGATCGAGCCGGTCAGCCAGGTGAAGGCCTCGGTCCGCGCGTTGGCGGGGACCAGCTGCTCGACCATCGTGTAGCCGGTGATCAGGGCCGGGGCGATGAACAGGCCGACGACCAGGCCGAGCGCACCCAGCAGGATCATCGAGTGCGCGGCCCACAGGACGGACGCGGCGGCGGTGAGGCCGATGTAGCCCAGGATCAGCCGGCGGCGCGGGCCGATCTTCCACGCGACGGCGCCCATGGCGATGCCCGCGATCATGTTGCCGGCCGCGAAGACGCCGTAGAGCAGACCGTTGGCGCCGGGGTTGCCGATCTCGTTGGAGAAGGCGGCGAGGGAGACCTGCATGCCGCCGAACACGGCGCCGATCCCGAGGAAGGCGAAGATCAGGACGCGCAGGCCCGGGTGGGACAGCGCGAAGGCGCGCTTCTCGCCGGTGGCCGTCGGGGCGTGCGTCGTGGGCTGGGAGGCGCGGCGGGCCGCGAAGAGCAGACCGCCGAGCAGCGTCAGCGTGGCCTCGGTGACCAGGCCGGCCGCCGGGTGGACGCCCGTGCACAGCGCGGTCGCCAGGACCGGGCCGACGACGAAGGTGAACTCGTCGGTGACGGACTCGAAGGCGGCGGCCGTCGGCAGCAGCGGCGAGCCCTCCAGCCTGGCGGCCCAGCGCGCCCGGACCATCGGGCCGACCTGCGGCACGGAGGCGCCGGTGGGCACGGCGGCCAGCGCCAGCGCCCAGACCGGGGCGCCGGCCAGGGCGAGGGCGGCCAGGCCGCCCACGGCGGCGGCGTGCGCGAGGACCACGGGGACGAGCACGGCGCTCTGGCCGAACCGGTCGGTGAAGATGCCCATCAGCGGGGCGGAGAGGGCCATCGAGATGCCGGTGACGGCGGCGACGATGCCGGCGCTGCCGTAGGAGCCGGTGGTGTGCTGGACCAGCAGCAGGATGCTGATGGTCAGCATGCCGAAGGGGAGCCGGGCTGCGAAGCCAGGGAGTACGAAGCCGAGAGCGCCGGGTGTGCGCAGGAGCTGCCCGTAGCCGGGGCGGGCGGACGTGTCGGTCGTGACCGCGGATGTCACGGCCTTGCCTTTCCGCTGCCTGGTAGAACTCCCCGTCTGCGGACGGTGCCGTGCTTTGTGAGCGGTCGCACCCGTACGTGGTGGGAGCCCCGAGAGCTGTCCTCTTGCGCAGAACCGAGTGATACCTGGGCGCCCACTGCGGGAGTGCCACGGCCGCTTTGCGGTCGCGCCAGCTCTGCGTCAGGCAGAGTTGGTTCGATCTGTTGTGCCTTCATCGTACAGGGGAAGCCGATACCACGCCCTGTGATTGCGCCGACAACCCGTGCCTTCGCCTGCGATTAACGGGAACTTCGCAGATGAAGACCCCTCTATATCCGGATAAGAGAGGTCAGATCTCCGCCAATCCGGCCGAATTAGAGCGCCGCTCTAATGGGGGGCCGGTCCGTTTCCGGTCCCCAGCCACCCCGCCAGCTTGCCGCCCCGGGCCACCGCCCGCAGCCGCGCCTCGGCCGCGTCCCGCACCGGGTCCGTGGCCACCACCAGCAGCTCGTCCCCGCGCCGCAGGACGGTCGACGGCGCCGGCACGAAGCTCTTGGCGTCCCGGACGACCAGCGTGACCGAGGCTCCGGGCGGCAGTCGCAGCTCGCTCACCTCGACGCCGTGCATCCGCGAGGCCGGCGGGATGGCGAAGGACAGCAGGTGCCCGCGCAGCTTCTCCAGCGGCGCCGACTCGATGCCGAGGTCGGACGCCGTCTCCATGCCCCGCCCGAGGTCCAGCTTGCGCGCGAGCCACGGCAGGGTCGGCCCCTGCACCAGGGTGTAGACGACGACCAGCACGAAGACGATGTTGAAGACGCGGTCGCTGCCCTCGATCCCGGACACCATCGGGATCGTCGCCAGGATGATGGGCACGGCGCCGCGCAGACCCGCCCACGACATCAGGACCTGCTCCTGCCAGGGGATCCGGAAGGGCAGCAGGCTGACGAAGACCTCCAGGGGGCGCGCCACCGTCGTCAGCACCAGGCCGATGACGACCGCGGGCCAGAAGTCGCGGACCAGCTCGTGCGGCGTGACCAGCAGGCCCAGCAGCACGAACATGCCGATCTGGGCGATCCAGCCCAGCCCGTCGGCGAAGCCGCGCGTGGCCGGCCAGTGGGGGAGCTTGGCGTTGCCCAGGACCATCGCCGCCAGGTACACCGCGAGGAAGCCGGAGCCGTGGGCCATCGCACCGGCCGCGTACGCCACGATCGCGATGGCCATCACGGCGATCGGGTAGAGGCCGGAGGCGGGCAGGGCGACGTGCCGCAGGCCGTAGGCGCCGAGGAAGCCGACGGCCAGGCCGATCGCGGCGCCGATCGCGAGTTCCAGCGCGATCTTGCCGAGCAGGACGTACCACTCGTCCACCGGGCCGACCGTGGAGAAGGCCACCACCAGGATCACGACGGGTGCGTCGTTGAAGCCGGACTCGGCCTCCAGGACGCCGGTGATCCGGGGCGGCAGCGGGACCTTGCGCAGCACGGAGAAGACGGCCGCCGCGTCGGTCGAGGAGACGACCGCGCCGATCAGCAGCGCTTGCCGCCATTCGAGTCCCACGAGGTAGTGCGCCCCCGCCGCCGTCACGCCCACACTGATCGCCACGCCCACCAGGGAGAGCATGATCGCGGCCGGCAGGGCCGGCTTGATCTCTTTCCACTTGGTGCCCAGACCGCCCTCGGCGAGGATCACGACGAGGGCCGCGTAGCCGATGACCTGGGTCAGCTCGGCATTGTCGAAGACGACGTTCCCGATGCCGTCCTGGCCTATGGCGACGCCTATGCCCAGGTAGATGAGCAGGCTGGGCAGGCCGCTGCGCGACGAGACCCGCACCGCGGCCACGGCGACGAGCAGTACGAGCGAGCAGACCAGCAGAAGCTCATTGAGCGTGTGGACAGTCAGCGGGCGGCCCTCCTCAATGCGCCCGGCGGATCGATCCTCCCGGCGACAAGTTCGGCAAGTAGTTCGTTACCTTACCTAATCTTTGACGCGCCCTTTACGCGATAACCACATTGTGAAACGGCTGTTCGCCCCTGTCCTCGGGACCGCTGGGCCCGTCGTAGATCCATTTCGCGCCGCCTCCCGGACCGCCGCGGGATACAGGCCCTCCACACGGCCTCCACCCCTGGCGGATCAACGGAGTCGGTCCTGCGCCTATGGTTGCTCCCAGCACTCCCAGGACCACCCTGCCCCTCTAAGGACAGCGATGCCCGCCAACGAAACCGCTCCTCCCGCCAAGAAGAAGGGACGACGCGCCCGTCTGATCGCGCTCGTACTGGTCCTGGGACTCCTCGCGGGCCTCGGCTACGGGGCGTACTGGAGCGTGGACAGCGTGCGCGCCTCCTTCCCCCAGACCACCGGCTCCCTCGACGTGCCCGGCCTGAAGGGGGCGGTCGAGGTGAAGCGCGACGCGAACGGCATTCCCCAGCTCTACGCGGACAGCGACGACGACCTCTTCCGCGCGCAGGGCTTCGTACACGCGCAGGACCGCTTCTGGGAGATGGACGTACGCCGCCACATGACCTCGGGGCGGCTCTCGGAGATGTTCGGCGCCGGCCAGGTCGAGACCGACGCCTTCCTGCGCACGCTGGGCTGGCGCCAGGTCGCGCAGGAGGAGTACGACACCAAGCTCTCCGCCGAGACCAAGAAGAACCTGCAGGCCTACGCCGACGGGGTCAACGCGTACCTGAAGGGGAAGTCCGGCAAGTCCCTCTCCGTCGAGCACGCCGCCATCGAGCTCAGCGACGGCTACCGCCCCGAGCAGTGGTCCCCGGTGGACTCGGTGGCCTGGCTCAAGGCGATGGCCTGGGACCTGCGCGGCAACATGCAGGACGAGATCGACCGCGCGCTGATGGCGAGCAAGCTCTCGCAGGCGCAGATCGCCGAGCTCTACCCGCCGTACCCGTTCGACCGGAACAAGCCGATCGTCGAGGGCGGCAAGGTCGACGGCGGCAAGTACACCCCCCAGGGCCAGACCGGGAACTCCGGCTCCGGCTCGGGCAGCGGCAGCGGCAGCGGCTCGGGCAGCGGCTCCGGCTCCGGCTCCGGCGGCACCGTCGCCAACCCGGCCTCCACCGCCCCGGGCGCCGGCAGCGCCACCGGCCTCGCCGGCAACGCCACCGCCCAGGGCGCGACCGTGGGCCTGCGCACCCAGCTGAGCGCCCTCGCCGACACCCTGGAGAAGGTCCCGGCGATCCTCGGCCCCAACGGCAGCGGCATCGGCTCGAACTCCTGGGTCATCTCCGGCAAGTACACGACCACCGGCAAGCCGCTGCTCGCCAACGACCCGCACCTGTCGCCGCAACTGCCCTCGGTCTGGTACCAGATGGGCCTGCACTGCCGCGCCGTCTCGGCCCAGTGCAAGTACGACGTGGCCGGCTACACCTTCTCCGGCATGCCCGGCGTGGTCATCGGCCACAACGCCGACATCGCCTGGGGCATGACCAACCTCGGCGCCGACGTCACCGACCTCTACCTCGAGCAGATCAAGCCCGAGGGCTACGTCTACGACAACCGGGTGCTCCCCTTCACCTCCCGCGAGGAGATCATCAAGATCGCGGGCGGCACCAGCAAGAAGATCACCGTCCGCACCACCAACAACGGCCCGCTCGTCTCCGACCGCAGCGAGGAGCTCGCCACGGTCGGCACCCGCGCCCCCGTCGACAGCTCCGCCCCCGACCGCGGCGACGGCTACGCCATCGCCCTGCGCTGGACGGCGCTGGACCCGGGCAAGAGCATGGACGCGGTCTTCAAGCTCAACCAGGCCAAGAACTTCGACGACTTCCGCAAGGCGGCCGCCGACTTCGAGGTGCCCTCCCAGAACCTGATCTACGCCGACAACAAGGGCGCCAACGGCAACATCGGCTACCAGGCCCCGGGCCGCATCCCGGTCCGCGGCCAGGGCGACGGCCGGATGCCCGCTCCCGGCTGGGACTCCAAGTACGCCTGGAAGGGCGGCCGGGAAGGCACCACCGGCTACATCGCGCAGAACGAGCTGCCCTGGGACCAGAACCCCTCGCGCGGCTACATCGTCACCGCCAACCAGGCCGTCGCGGAGAACGGGACCGGCGCCGGCAAGTACCCGCACCTGCTGACCACCGACTGGGGCTACGGCGCCCGCAGCCAGCGGATCAACGACCTCATCGAGGCGAAGATCAAGGACGGCGGGAAGATCTCGACCGACGACATGCGGACCATGCAGATGGACAACAGCAGCGAGATCGCCGCGCTGCTCACCCCGATGCTGTCGAAGATCCAGGTGTCGGACCCGGGCGTGCGCGCCGCGCAGAAGCTGCTGGACGGCTGGAACTACACCCAGGAGTCCGACTCGGCGGCCGCCGCCTACTTCAACGCGGTGTGGCGCAACATCCTCAAGCTGGCCTTCGGCGACAAGATGCCCAAGGAGCTGCGGATCGAGGACAGCTGCATGAACGTCCTGGGCAACGGCAGCGGCCCGGCCGACGACCTCGCCAAGACCGTCCGCGAATGCGGAACCCGCGACGCCGACTCTGCGCAGCCCGACGGCGGCGACCGCTGGTTCGAGGTGGTCCGCCGCCTGGTCAAGGACGAGAAGTCGCCGTGGTGGAGCGCGCCCGCCAAGGGCCTGAACAAGCCGGCCGCCACCACCCGCGACGAGCTGTTCGCGCGGGCCATGGCGGACGCCCGCTGGGAGCTGACCGCCAAGCTCGGCAAGGACCAGTCCACCTGGAGCTGGGGCCGGCTGCACCAGCTGAACCTGAAGAACCAGACGATCGGCACCGAGGGCCCCGGCTTCATGCAGTGGCTCCTCAACCGCGGCCCCTGGAACGTGGGCGGCGGCGAGGCGACCGTCAACGCCACCGGCTGGAACGCCTCCAGCGGCTACGGGGTCACCTGGGTGCCGTCGATGCGGATGGTCGTCAACCTCAACGACCTCGACAAGTCCCGCTGGATCAACCTCACGGGCGCCTCGGGCCACGCGTACAACTCCCACTACACGGACCAGACGCAGATGTGGGCCAAGGGCGAACTGCTGGAGTGGCCCTTCGGCAAGGACGCCGTCGAGAAGGCCACGGTCGACACCCTGACCCTCAAGCCGGCCGGGTCGTGAGCCGGGTCACGAGCTGAAGCGGCGCACCCCCGACGGGGTGGCCACCGCCTGGACGGGGTGGTCGTGCGGTTCCTCCGGGACCCGCGCGACCACCTCGTCGTCGTAGAGGAGCACGACCAGCGCCGGATGCGCACCGGCCCGCTCCAGCCGCTGGAGCACCCGGTCGTAACTGCCCCCGCCGCGGCCGAGCCGCATGCCGCGCCCGTCCACCGCGAGCCCGGGCAGCAGCACCGCGTCGGCCTGCGTCACCGCGTCCGGCCCGAGCGCCGGGCCGGACGGCTCCAGCAGCCGCATCTTCCCCGGGTGGGCGGCCTCGGCGAGGCTGCCGGGGCCCTCGTACACCGCCCAGTCGAGGTCGTTGTCGGGCAGCAGGAGGGGGAGCAGCACCCGCTTGCCGGCCGTGCGCAGGGCGTCGAGGAGCTCGCGGGTGCCGGGCTCGCCGCCGACCGAGACGTATGCCGCCACCGTGCGGGCACCGGCCAGTTCGGGAAGTTCGAGGGCGGTGACGGCGAGCGCCTCGGCCGCGGCGCGGCGGATGTCGGGGGACAAGGCGCGACGGGCCCCGAGGAGTTGTCGGCGCAGCTCGGACTTGGCGGACGCCGTGGGCGGGTTCTCTGCCACGAGAATCAATTTTCCTTCGAATCAGGGCATATATGGACCTACCTACCTCGATCTCGTCGGGTGTTCGGCAGGACCCACTATCGTTCTGGCCATGACTATGTTGCACCCCGTGATCAAGAAGGCCGTCATTCCGGCCGCTGGCCTCGGTACCCGCTTCCTTCCGGCGACCAAGGCGACCCCGAAGGAAATGCTCCCGGTTGTGGACAAGCCGGCCATCCAGTACGTGGTCGAGGAGGCCGTCGCGGCCGGGCTCGACGACGTACTCATGATCACTGGGCGTAACAAGCGTGCCCTGGAAGACCACTTCGACCGCAACTACGAGCTGGAGTCGGCCCTCATCGCCAAGGGCGACGACGACCGCCTGAAGAAGGTCCAGGAATCCAGCGACCTCGCGACCATGCACTACGTCCGCCAGGGCGACCCGCGGGGCCTGGGCCACGCGGTGCTGTGCGCCGAGCCGCACGTCGGCCGTGAGCCCTTCGCCGTCCTCCTCGGCGACGACCTCATCGACCCGCGCGACCCGCTGCTGCGTCAGATGGCCGACATCCACGCCCGCACCGGCGGCACCGTCATCGCCCTCATGGAGGTCGACCCGGCCAGCGTCCACCTCTACGGCTGCGCCGCCGTCGAGGCCACCGACGAGGAGGACGTGGTCCGCATCACCGGCCTCGTCGAGAAGCCGGAGCCCCAGGACGCCCCCAGCAACTACGCGGTCATCGGACGCTACGTCCTCAACCCCGCGATCTTCGACATACTGCGGGAGACCGAGCCGGGCCGCGGTGGGGAGATCCAGCTCACCGACGCCCTGCAGAAGCTGGCCGCCGACGAGAGCGTGGGCGGCCCGGTGCACGGCGTGGTCTTCCGGGGCCGTCGCTACGACACCGGGGACCGCGGCGACTACCTGCGGGCCATCGTCCGCCTCGCGTGCGAGCGTGAGGACCTGGGCCCCGAGTTCCGCACCTGGCTTCACCGTTACGTCACGGAGGAGATGTAGCACCTTGAGCAGTTCCGCACCGCAGCATCCACGCCCGGAGGGCGGCCACCGCCTGTGGTCCGTGGACGAGCACCTCGCGGACGTCCTCGGAGCCGTCCGGCCGCTGGAGCCGATCGAGCTCCAGCTGCTGGACGCCCAGGGCTGTGTCCTCGTCGAGGACGTCACCGTGCCCGTCGCCCTCCCGCCCTTCGACAACAGCTCCATGGACGGCTACGCCGTCCGCACGGCCGACGTCCAGGGTGCGAGCGAGGAGTTCCCCGCGGTGCTGACGGTCGTCGGGGACGTCGCGGCGGGCAGCGGTGAGCTGCCCACCGTGGGCCCCGGCGAGGCCGCCCGGATCATGACCGGGGCCCCGCTGCCGCCCGGTGCGGAAGCCGTCGTGCCCGTGGAGTGGACCGACGGCGGCACCGGGGGCGGCGCCGCCGCCGGGATGACCCCGGCCAGCGCCGCCCCCGAGCAGGCGGGCGGCGAGGTACGCGTGCACCGCGCGGCCGAGGCGCGGGCGCACGTCCGCGCCCGCGGCAGCGACGTCCAGGCGGGCGACCTCGCCCTCGCGGCCGGGACCGTCCTCGGCCCGCCGCAGATCGCCCTGCTGGCCGCCATCGGGCGCGGCACCGTCCGGGTGCGTCCGCGCCCGCGCGTGGTGGTCCTGTCCACCGGCAGCGAGCTGGTCCAGCCCGGCGAGCCGCTCACCGCCGGCGCGATCTACGACTCCAACAGCTTCGCGCTGGCGGCGGCCGCGCGGGACGCCGGAGCCATCGCCTACCGGGTCGGCGCCGTCGCGGACGACGCCGACACCCTGCGCTCCACCATCGAGGACCAGCTGATCCGGGCCGACCTGCTGGTCACCACCGGCGGGGTCAGCGTCGGCGCCTACGACGTGGTCAAGGAGGCGCTCTCCTCGGTCGGCTCGGGCATGCCGTCCGCTTCCGCCGGATCGGGCGAGGACGACACGGAGGTCGACGCGACCCGGATCGACTTCCGCAAGCTCGCCATGCAGCCCGGCAAGCCGCAGGGCTTCGGCACGATCGGCCCCGACCACACCCCGCTGCTGGCGCTGCCCGGCAACCCGGTCTCCTCGTACGTCTCCTTCGAGCTCTTCGTGCGCCCGGCGATCCGCGCCCTCATGGGGCTGCCGGAGTCGCAGGTGCGGCGGCCCAGCGTGCGGGCCGTGCTGAAGGCCGACAAGGCGCTGGGCTCCCCGGCCGGCCGGCGCCAGTTCCTGCGCGGCGCGTACGACGCCGAGAGCGGCACGGTCAGCCCGGTCGGCGGATCGGGCTCCCACCTGATCGCCGCGCTGGCGCACGCCGACTCACTGATGGTCGTCCCCGAGGACGTCACCTCGGTGGAGCCCGGTACCGAGCTGGAAGTGGTCCTGCTCGGCTGATCCGCGGCGTCCGTTGCCGCGCGCCCGGACCGTTCCCCCGGCGCGCTCCTCCGGCGGCCCGTGCGGGTAGCGTGTGTCGCACCACACAGGCCCCCGGGGGCCCAGAGCGGAGCGGCACAGCAATGAGTACCGAGAGCAGGCTCACCCACATCGACGAGGCCGGAGCGGCCCGGATGGTCGACGTCTCCGCGAAGGACGTCACCACCCGGACGGCGCGCGCCAGTGGACGCGTCCTCGTCTCCCCCCGGGTGATCGAGCTGCTGCGCGGCGAGGGCGTGCCCAAGGGGGACGCCCTCGCCACCGCGCGCATCGCCGGGATCATGGGCGCGAAGAAGACCCCGGACCTGATCCCGCTGTGCCACCCGCTGGCCGTCTCGGGCGTGAAGGTCGACCTGTCGGTCGCCGACGACGCCGTGGAGATCCTCGCCACCGTGAGGACGACCGACCGCACGGGCGTCGAGATGGAGGCGCTGACCGCCGTCGCGGTCGCCGGACTCACCGTGGTCGACATGGTGAAGGCGGTCGACAAGGGCGCCGTCATCACGGACGTCCGGGTGGAGGAGAAGACCGGCGGCAAGTCCGGCGACTGGGCCCGCTCGTGAACGCCCCCCGCGGCGGGGAGGTGCACAGCCACCACGCGGCGGCGGCGCCGCAGGCCGCCACGGTCCCCGACGGGCCCCTCGGCAGGGCGCTCGTCGTCACCGCCTCCAACCGGGCCTCGCAGGGCGTGTACGCCGACAAGGGCGGCCCGCTGCTGGCGGAGGCGCTGGACAAGCTCGGCTTCACGGTGGACGGCCCGCGGGTCGTCCCGGACGGAGACCCCGTCGAGCAGGCGCTGCGCGAGGGGGTGGCCGCCGCCTACGACGTCATCCTGACCACGGGCGGCACCGGGATCTCGCCGACCGACCGCACCCCGGACGCCACCGCCCGGGTGCTGGACTACGAGATCCCCGGCATCCCGCAGGCCATCCGCGCCGAGGGGCTGGCCAAGGTCCCGACGGCGGCCCTGTCCCGGGGCCTGGCGGGTGTCGCGGGGCGCACCCTGATCGTCAACCTGCCCGGTTCCACGGGCGGGGTGCGCGACGGCCTCGCCGTCCTGTCCCGCATCCTGCCGCACGCGGTGGACCAGCTCCGGGGCGGCGACCACCCCAGGCCGGCGGGACCCACCGGGAGCGCGAGCTGAACGGCCCCACCTGGCCGGTGGTCCTGACCGACGGCGATGTCACGCTCCGGCCGATAAAACTGCGCGACCAGAAGGACTGGCGTGAGGTCAACCGGCGCAACCGCGACTGGCTCCGGCCGTGGGAGGCCACGATCCCGCCGCCCGCGCCGTGGGGGCCGGTGGTCCAGCGGCCCACGTACCGCCAGATGGTCCGCCACCTGCGGGCGGAGGCGAACGCCGGCCGGATGCTGCCCTTCGTCATCGAATACCAGGGGCGGCTGGTGGGCCAGCTGACGGTCGCCGGGATCACCTGGGGCTCGATGTGCGCGGCGCACGTCGGCTACTGGGTGGACCGCGACGTGGCCGGCCGCGGCGTGATGCCGACGGCGGTCGCGCTCGCGGTCGACCACTGCTTCCAAAAGGTCGGCCTGCACCGGATCGAGGTGTGCATCCGCCCCGAGAACGGTCCGAGCCGGCGGGTCGTGGAGAAGCTGGGCCTGCGCGAGGAGGGACTGCGTCCGCGCTACCTCCACATCGACGGCGCCTGGCGCGACCACCTCGTGTACGCGATCACGGCGGAGGAGGTCCCGGAGGGGCTGCTGCGCCGCTGGCACCGCGCGCGCCACTCGCAGTCCCCGCCGAAATAGGGAGGAGGGGCGGGCGGTGTCCGCCCGGGCCAGGTAAACGAATATGTGTTCGAATTAGGGGCCCGGGGTAACCGATTCGCCCATAACCTGATCCGAAGAATCACAAAAAAAGTCCGTGATATCAGCGAGATCGCGCGACACACCGGCCCAATTGGCCGATCCCCTCGCCCGCGCCCCTCTACGGTGTGAGGTGTGAGCAGCAGCGGCCTCATCTACGCAGTCATTGTCGGGGCCTGGGCCGCCTACTTGGTGCCCATGTGGCTCCGGAGGCAGGACGAGCTGAACGAAGCCCGTCCGACGGAACGCTTCTCCACTGCCATTCGGCTGCTTTCCGGCCGGGCGGGAATGGAGCGCCGTTACGCCAAGGGGCTGCGTGAACGCGGTGACGAGGAGGCGGAGCCCCACGCGGACCCGGACGCCGCGACGGAGACGGTCAATTCCGTCGACGCCGACGCCCGGGCCCTCGGTGTGTCCCCGACCAGGGCGGAGACGCGAACGGCGGCCGCCGAGCGGGAGCAGCGCGCGGAGCGGGCCCGGCGCGAACAGCGCCTCCAGGTCCTCGCGCGCCGCCGGCGCACCACCGCCCTGCTGTTCCTCGTCTTCACCGCCGGCGCGGTCGTCGCGGCGGTGGGCGGCCTGCGCTACCTGTGGGCGCCCGCCGTGCCCGCCCTCCTGCTGAGCGCGTACATCGCCCACCTGCGGGTACAGGAGCGGCGGCGCTACGCCTTCACCATGGACCGCCGCCGCGCGGAGGCGGCCGCACGGCAGCTGCGCGAGGGCCGCCCGCGCCGCCGCCACCCCGAAGAGGGCGCGGCCGCGGCGGGCGAACCGGACCCCGCTCCACCGGTCTCCCCCCAGGAGGCCGGACGGCGCGCGCTGGTCGAGCAGACCGACCACGCCGAGTGGGTGGACCAGCAGCGCGAGCGCGAACGCGGCCCCGCCCGCGGTGACAGCTGGGAGCCGGTCCCGGTCCCGCTGCCGACGTACGTGACGGCCCCGGTCGCCCCCCGTGCCACGGGCCCCGTGACCCCGGACGCCTGGAGCGCGACCCGTTCCAGCACGGCCGAGCCGACGGAGCCCCGCCTGCGCGCCCAGCCCGCGGTCCCCGCCCCGGCTCCCGCCGAGGACGACGCGCAGGACCGGGCCGTCCAGCGCCCCCGCGGCCAGGGCCGCGGCCGCACGCCGCTGTTCGACCAGTACGAGAGCGAGGACCGCCCGCGCGCCGCGAACGAGTGATCGGTGACCTGCGTGGACCCTCGCGGGAACGCGTTTTGGAGCACCGGCGCAGGGGTGCTAATGTTTCACACGTCGCAAGGGCCTGTGGCGCAGTCTGGTAGCGCACCTCGTTCGCATCGAGGGGGTCTGGGGTTCAAATCCCCACAGGTCCACAGACGACAGTTCTTGAGTAGCTCTCAAGGATCGTCACGAGATCCCGTTCCGCCGAAAGGCGGGGCGGGATCTCGGCGTTTCCGGGGCGTGTTCGAGGTGGTGTCCGATTGCCTGTCCCGGTGCTTGGCGCGCCAGGGATCGGCTGCAGGGGGTCCCTGGGCGATGGCCGGCGTGGATGTGCGCCTTCCGACCGTCCGGTGGCATGACGGCTCGCGGCTGTGATGCCGGCTCGCAGGTGTTCGTTTGGATCATCCGTGTTCTTGGTGGTGGGAGTCCGGCCGGAACGGGGTTGCGGTCGCTGATCGCGGATGCGCCGCAGACAGCGGGCAGTTCGTCCTTTCGCGGAGGGGCGATCCACTCGCCGTCAGTGAGCTGGACGGTAGGACGAGATCGTTCGCCAGCCGCTGAAGCCGGTTCGCGGCCTCCCGGCCAGTGGCTCCATCCCAGACTACGGAGTGGATGTCCGTCTCCCCGTGAGCCAGATGCCGACGCCGGTCGCAGCACGCCGGGTCGAGCACGGAGGTGATCCGGTCCAGCCCTCGGTGGAGGGCGACCTCGTCAGCAGCGGTAGCCGTCGGGGACTTGGAGGAGAGCCACGAAGATCCATACCATGACCGCGGCGCCGGCCGTGCCGCCCAGGAGGGCGACCGTGAGGTTCCAGCGTCCTACGTACCCGTTGAGCATCCCCCACCACACCGCTGCCGTGATCGCGAGGAGGGCTCCGTAGAAGGTCGGCGCGAGCCCGTTGGCCCGCGCCGTTCACCCCTGCATCGCACGCCCGCCAGGCGGCTGCCAGCAGCACCCAGGTCAATGTATGGGGCCGGTACAACTGGGACCCCGGAAAGGCCACGCCCATCGGTCCGACCACGGTGACCGACGCCGATATGGCCCGCATGCACACGACGGGACAGGCCAGGGAATTCGACATGAGGGGAAGCAGTTCGGTGCAGCAGCACGACATGAGTACGGGCGGCGCCTGGCCCGATCCGAAGGAACCGGGACGGGACGGCACGCGTACCGACATCGGCCGGAACGGAGACGCCCGATGAGCTTGGAGCCGCGAAGCAGGTGGCGTCCGGCGCTGGCCGGCGGGGTGGCCATGCTCGCCGGGCTGGTGGCCGGATGCTCGGGGGCGACGGGGAACGGCACCCCGGCGGCGGACCGCTCAGCGGGGCAGGTGTCGCACTGGGTGGACGGGGCCACCGTGGAGTCGGTCGCCAAGACGCTGCATGTGCGGTTGCCCGCCGCGGCAACCGAGGCGAAGGCGGCGCACTGGGAGGGGCTGCAGGACGACGGCCTGATCATGGCGTTCGTCCTCCCCACGGACGAGGTGGACACGTTCGTCGCACAGCTGAAGCCGGAGCAGCCGCTCAGCCTGCGCGAACAGCCGCTCACCCGCAACACGAACCCGTCGACGCCGTTCTCGCACCTCGGGTTGCCGGAGCCCGACCTGCTGGCGAGGGTCCGCGAAGGTCAGGTGTGCGCGCCGTGCGAGGACAACCTCAACTGGCTGAAGGTCGCGGTGGCGCAGGTCGACGACCGAACCAGCCGGGTCTATCTCAGAGGCGTCGACTGAGCACCGCCGGGTGAGCGTCCCGCTCAGGGGTGATGGGCGGCGGCTGGGGCTTCCGTCTGCCGGGGAAAGGAGAAACCTTTCTCGATATCCGCATATCCCCTGATCTGCCATTCCCGGCGTCCGGGCAAGAATGCGGAAACGATAATTCCCGCGATTCGCGCGAGCGTGAAGATTGTGAATTCAACCATCGACTCGGGCGGCCAACTCCCGGACCGGTGTGCATTCCCGCAGGCCGGTACTCGGCCGCCTGTGTCGATGATTCACATGCATCTTGGTTTGGCGCATACTTCTCGGCGACTGCCGACCCCGGTCGTCCGTAATGCCTGTTCGGAGCCCAGTGGAGGAATCATGGCCCCGACCGAGAACACTCCGACTGCCGAGCAAGTCATTGCAGCACCGACTTACCTCGCGGACATCCGATTCTTCTTCCGGCCCGAAGACGTGGCACACATGGCCGCCAAGGGCATCGAACTCGGCACCTACGACGGACTGAAGAGCAACGCCCTCTCGGTGCACGCGCAGACCGCGCCGCCCAACTCCCTGATGCCCCCGGACGCGGAGGGGAAGTGGAGCGCGGAACGCTCCCAGACGTTCCGGAACTGGATCGTCAACGGATTCCCCCTCGGTACGGCCACGCCCGCCGAGCCGCCGACGCACGGGCCCGCCCCCACCCGGCTGCGCAAAGACGTGACGACGCTGAGCGAGGACGAGTTCGACCTGCTGGCCACGGCGTTCAGGGGCCTCATGGACCGCGACCCGGAAGCCCCGGACAGCTACTTCTCCCTGGCCGGGCACCACGGCCTGCCGGACAGCTGGTGCTTGCACCATCAGGACCGCTACAACCCCTGGCACCGCGAGTACCTACGCGTGTTCGAGGACGCCCTGCGCTCCGTCCCGGGCTGCGAGGCGGTGACGATCCCCTACTGGGACATCTCGACGCCGCTGCCGGAGCGGCTGCAGCAGCCGCCGTTCGACCAGTACGTGCTCCCGGCCGATCCCGGCGCCGCCGTGACACCGCCCGTATCCGGCTTCTTCCCGTACACCACCGAGCGCTACCCGGCCGCCGACATCGCACAGAACGTCGCGGCCTACGAGGTCCTGGAGGACATCCGGACGTCGTTGGTCCAGTCGCTGTGGGGCGCGTACAACGTGAACGGCTACCAGGACTTCTCGATCCAGGCGCACGACAGCGGCCACGGATCGATCGGGCCGACGATGGGTACCCAGGAAGTCGCCTCCTACGACCCGGTGTTCTGGTTCTTCCACTGCAATCTCGACCGGCTTTGGCTGAGCTGGCAGACGCGGATTTCCGCGACCACGCTCACCGGATTCCGATCCACGCTGGGGGAGAACACCGACTGGCTGTCGGCGCCGTTCAACGCACTGCCTCCGTACAGCACGACCGCGGACCAGACCATCGAAACCGAAGCCTCCTACGACCGACTGGAACTCCTCAGCCCCGTGGAAGGCCCGTTGGAGAATCTCTCCGGAAGTATCGACGCCGCCCACAGTTTTGCGTTCCGCAGTGCCAGTCCGGTCTCCGTGCGGGTCAAGGGGATCCACCGCCTCAACATTCCCGGATCGTTCGTCGTCAATCTGCTCGCCGATGGTGAGCCGGTCGCGAAGCGCTTCTTCTTCCAGCCGACCGATCCGCCGGGCTGCGCGAATTGCGTGGAGCACGGCGTCGTCAACATCGACTTCAGGATGCCGCAGGAGCGGCTCCTCGACCGGACACTGTCCGTCCGTATCGATGTGCCCGGGCACGCCGGGGAGATCGGCGAGGCCTTTCCGCTCGCACGGGCCGGCAACCCCACCATCAACGCCCGGCTGCTGGTCGAGGAGGCGTAGGCGTAGGCGTAGGCGGTCGGGCGCACGGGCCGCCCGGGCGGATCCCGCCGTCTCGGCGCCACGGGGCGGCGGTTGGGCGAAGATGCCTCCATGGTGATCGGTTGGGGACGGGACGGCGGGACGGCCCAGGCCTGGGAGGCCGTCGGCGGTGCGCCGGAGCTGGTGGAACGGGTCAGGTTCGCGGGAGCCGGCGATCTCGGGGAGGGGCCGCTCCCGGTGCGGGAGTTGGCGCGCGCCACCGTCGCCGTCTGCGGACTGGCGGCGGGGGAGCTCGCCGCGGTGCGGGCCGCGGGCACGACGGGTGACCCCCTTCCCCTCGTGGTGGACGAGGGGGCGGTGGCGACGGCCTTCGTCAGCGAACGCCATCTGAGGGTCGAGGGCCGGCCCGCGGTGGCGTTCGCTCCGCTGTCCGGCTTCTGGCGGGCCGCGGACGGCTGGGTCCGCACGCACGCCAACTACCCTCACCACGAGGCCGCGCTCGTGCGCGCGCTGGGGCTGCCCTCCCCGGCGCCGGAGGCGCTGCGCGCCGCGGTCGCCGCGCGGACGGCCGTCGGGGTGCAGGAAGCCGTGTACGGGGCGGGCGGTCTCGCCGTTGCCGTGGCGGGGCGGTACGGGGATCCGCAGCCGCTGGTGGAGACCGTGCGCACGACGGGGGAACGGGGACGGGTGCTCGGCGAGGCCCCGCCGGGCCGGCCCGTCACCGGGGTGCGGGTGCTGGACCTGACACGGGTCATCGCCGGACCCGTCGCCACGCGCACGCTCGGCCTGCTGGGCGCGGACGTGCTGCGGATCGACCCGCCGGCGCTGCCGGAGTCGGACGACGCGTACGCGGACACCGGCTTCGGAAAGCGTTCGGCGCTGCTGGACCTGGCGCGGGCCGCGGACCGGGCGGTCTTCGAGGGGCTGCTGGCCGAGGCCGACGTGGTGGTCACCGGCTACCGGCCGGGGGCGCTGGAGCGCTACGGGCTCGGGGCGCGGGACCTGCTGGAGCGGTGGCCCGGGCTGGTGGTGGCCGAGCTGTGCGCGTGGGGGTGGCGGGCGCCGCAGCCGTGGGCCGGACGGCGGGGCTTCGACTCGCTGGTGCAGGCGGGCTACGGCATCGCCGCCGCGTGCGCGGGGCCGGACGGCACCCCCGGAGTGCTGCCGGCGCAGGCGCTGGACCACGGGACGGGCTACCTGGTGGCGGCCGGCGTGCTGCGGGCCATCGCCGAGGGCGGCGGGCGGCAGCTGCGGTTCTCCCTGGCCGGGACGGCGTCGTGGCTGGTCCGCGGGCTGGCCGGCGCCCGGGCCGAAAACGGTGGCGGGGCCCGGGAGTACGAGGCGGAACCGTGGCTCCGGGAGACCGGGTCGGGGTACGGGGTGCTGCGGCACGCCGCCAGCCCCTTCGGGCAATGGCCCGGCGGGCCCTCCCGCTGGGGGACGGACCGGGCCGCCTGGCTCCCGCGGTAGGGCGGCGCCGCTGCCGGTGGCCGCTGTCCCCGGCCGCCGCCCCCGGGCCGCCGTGCCTCCGACGCCGGGGTGCCGTGTCTCAGACGGCGGCGGGGCGCGCGGGGTGGAGGGGCTTGGCCATGCAGCGGCTGGAGTCGTAGAAGCGGTAGAAGCCGAACTTCGGGGACGGGGTGTAGCCCTCGGACAGGTAGAGGGCGATCGCCTCCGGCTGCCGGTCGCCCGTTTCGAGGACCATCCGCAGGCGGCCCGCCGCGCGGGCGTCCGCCTCCAGGGCCGCGAGGATGCGGCGCGCCAGACCCAGGCCGCGCGCCTGCGGGACGACGTACATGCGCTTGAGCTCGGCGTCGCCGTCCGAGTAGCCCTCGTCGTTCTGCTCCTGGGTGCGCCAGCCTCCGGTCGCCACCGGGGCGCCGGTCGGGTCGTACGCCACCAGGTACAGGCCGCGCGGCGGGGCGAACATCGCCGGGTCCAGGAAGGTGGCGTCGCCCTCGCCCTGGTACCGCTCCTGGTATTCGAGCTGGACCTGGTCGTTGAGTTTGACCGCGTCCGGGTGGTCGTACGGCACGGTGCGGAGCTCGATCCCATGAGACATCCGAACATCGTACGGAACCATCCCGCTATGGTGCTGGGATGCTCACTGTGACCTCCGTGAATGTGAATGGGATTCGGGCCGCCGCCAAGAAGGGCTTCGTGGCGTGGCTCGCGGGATCCGACGCCGACGTGGTGTGCCTGCAGGAGGTACGGGCCGAGGAGGGGCAGATCCCGCAGGAGGCGCGCTCTCCCGAGGGCTGGCACACCGTCTTCGCGCCGGCCGCCGTGAAGGGCCGGGCCGGGGTCGCGCTGTACACGCGGCGGGCGCCGGAGCGGGTGCGGGTCGGCTTCGGCAGTGAGGAATTCGACACCGCCGGCCGGTACCTGGAGATCGACCTGCCCGGGGTGACCGTGGCCAGTCTCTACCTGCCCTCCGGCGAGGCGGGCACGGAGAAGCAGGACGAGAAGTACCGGTTCATGGGGGAGTTCCTGACGTACCTGGCGGAACTGAAGGTGCGGGCCGCCGCCGACGGCCGCGAGGTCGTGGTCTGCGGCGACTGGAACATCTGCCACCAGGAGGCCGACCTCAAGAACTGGAAGACCAACCGCAGGAACGCCGGCTTCCTCCCCGAGGAGCGCGAGTGGCTGGGGAAGGTCTACACGGAGGCCGGCTACGTCGACGTGGTGCGCGAGCTGCACCCCGACACCGAGGGCCCGTACTCCTGGTGGTCCTACCGCGGCCGCGCCTTCGACAACGACGCCGGCTGGCGGATCGACCTCCAGGTGGCGACCCCGGGGCTGGCCGCGAAGGCCGTGAAGGCCTTCGTCGAGCGGGCCGAGACGCACCCCGAGCGCTGGTCCGACCACGCGCCCGTGACGGTCGTCTACGAGCTCGGCGTCTGACCGGAGGGCGGGGCGGTGGACGCCAGGAGGCGGTCCATCGCCATCGTCAGCTCGGCCTCGACCACGCTCTTGGCGAGCGGACGCAGCCGGGTGAGCGCCTCCGGTGAGATGTGGTCCGAGATCAGCTCGGTGAACAGCAGTGCCATCGCGTCCGCGTGCTCGCGGACGCGGCGGCCCGTCTCCAGGACGGCGGCCAGCGGCACCCCTTCGCGGACCAGCGCCGAGGAGACGTCCAGCAGGCGGCGGCTGACGTGGACGATCGCGTCGCCGTCGACGGCGAGGTAGCCGAGGTCGAGGGAGGCCGCCAGGTTCTCCGGGGTGACCTCGCCCTCGAAGTAGTCGGCCAGTTCCTCCGGGGTGAGCCGGACCGGGGTCTCCTCCGACCAGCCGATGCCGAGCAGCTCACCCAGTTGCCCTACATCGCGGCCGTTCTCGAAGGCCGCGGTCAGCTCGGCGATGCCGCCCAGGGTGTGGCCGCGTTCCAGCAGGCCGGCGATGGTGCGCAGCCGGGCCAGGTGGTGGTCGTCGTACCAGGCGATGCGGCCCTCGCGGCGGGGCGGCGGCAGCAGTTTGCGCTCGCGGTAGAAGCGCAGGGTGCGCACCGGGATGCCGGCCGCCTCGGCCAGCTCCTCGGTGCGGTACTCGCGCACCGGCTTCGCTTCCATCTCGTCCTTCGCCACAGAAGCAGCCTAGTGCGGTCGGCCCGGCGTGATCGGCAAGGCGCCTTGGGGTGTACCGGCGGTAACTTTCCGGGTCCGACCCCTACCCATGAGTACGGGGCTGCTCTACCCTCCCGATTGTGCCAGTGATTGCTGGCAGTGTTTCGATGGTGTGGTGCGTTGCGGCGTTGCGTGGCTGGAACTGCGGATGAGGCGGAAGGCGGCGGGCATGGGCGGCATGGGCGGGCGCGAGGGGCGCGAGCACGTACGAGTGGCGGTGATCGGGTCCGGGTTCGGCGGGCTCGGGGCCGCCGTGCGGCTGCGGCGCGAGGGGATCACCGACTTCGTCGTACTGGAACGGGCCGACTCCGTCGGCGGAACCTGGCGGGACAACAGCTATCCGGGATGCGCCTGCGACGTCCCGTCGCACCTGTACTCCTTCTCCTTCGCGCCGAACCCGGACTGGCCGCGGACCTTCTCCGGGCAGCCCGCCATCCGGGAGTACCTGGAGCACGTCGCGGACACCTTCGGGCTGCGCCGCCACATCCGCCTCGACTCCGAGGTCCTGATGATGCGCTGGGACGCGGACGCGCTGCACTGGGAGATCGAGACCGCGCAGGGTGAGCTGACCGCCGACGTGGTGGTCTCGGCGACCGGGCCGCTGTCCGAGCCGAAGCTGCCGGAGGTACCGGGACTCGCCGGCTTCCCCGGCAAGGTCTTCCACTCCGCGCGCTGGGACCACGACTACGACCTCGCCGGCAAGCGCGTCGCCGTGATCGGCACCGGGGCCTCCGCGATCCAGATCGTGCCGGCCATCGCCCCCGACGTGGAGCGCCTGACGCTCTTCCAGCGGACCCCGCCGTGGGTGATGCCGCGCACCGACCGGGCGATCTCGACGGTCGAGCGCTGGTTGCACCGGCAGCTCCCCTTCACCCGCGCCGCACGCCGGGGGCTGTTGTGGGGCATCCGGGAGCTCCAGGTGAGCGCCTTCACCAAGCGGCCGAACCAGCTCGGGCTGATCGAGGCACTCGCGAAGGCCAACATGGCCCGGTCGATCAAGGACCCGGCGCTGCGCGCCAAGCTGACGCCCTCCTACCGGATCGGCTGCAAGCGGATCCTGCTCTCCAGCGAGTACTACCCGGCGCTGGCCCTGCCCCACGTGGACCTGGTCGCCTCCGGACTGAAGGAGATCCGGGGCTCGGTCCTGGTCGCGGCCGACGGGACCGAGACCGAGGTCGACGCGATCGTCTTCGGCACGGGCTTCCACGTCACGGACATGCCGATCGCCGACCGCGTGGTGGGAGCGGAGGGCAGCACCCTCGCCGAGCAGTGGAAGGACGGGATGCAGTCGCTGCGCGGGGCGACCGCGGCCGGCTTCCCCAACTGGATGACGATCATCGGCCCGAACACCGGGCTGGGGAACAGCTCGATGATCCTCATGATCGAGTCGCAGCTGAACTACATGGCCGACTACCTGCGGCAGTTGGGCATGCTGGGCGGGAAGGTCGCGCTCGCCGCACGCCCCTCCGCCGTGAACAAGTGGAACCGGCAGGTACAGGCCCGGATGGAGCGGACGGTCTGGAACACCGGCGGCTGCACCAGCTGGTACCTGGACGCGAACGGCCGCAACACGACGGTCTGGCCCGGCACGACCGGGGAGTTCCGCCGGGAGACGCGCAGCGTCGACCTGGCGGAGTACGAGGTGGTGCGGGCACCGGGGCGTGAGCGCACCCGGATCGCGGCGGCCCCGGTGTCCGGTGCCGCCCCGGTGGCGAACGCCCCCACCCCCGCCCCTGCCCCCGCCCCCGAAACCGCCGCGACCCCCGACCCCGACACCGCCGCCCCGCTCGCCGCGCGGGCCGAGGGCGCCGCGTGAGCCGCCCGGCGCACGTGACCTCCGGCCCCTACGCCCCGCCCGCCCCGCGGCGCGAACTCGTCGCCGTCTCCGCCGACGGGGCCCGCCTGCACGTCGAGGTGCACGGGGACGAGGGCGCGCCGGCCGTGGTGCTGGCCCACGGCTGGACCTGTTCCACGGCGTTCTGGGCCGCGCAGATACGGGCGCTCTCCGCCACCCACCGGGTCGTCGCCTACGACCAGCGCGGACACGGGCGCAGCCCCGCCGCCCGCGAGCACAGCACCACCGCGCTCGCCGACGACCTCGTGGCCGTGCTCGGTGCCGCCCTCACCCCGGGCGAGCGCGCGGTCGTCGCCGGGCACTCCATGGGCGGCATGACGATCATGGCGGCCGCGGCCCGGCCGGAGTTCGCCGAGCACGCCGCGGCCGCACTGCTGTGCAGCACCGGAAGCTCACGGCTGGTCGAGCGGGCCACGGTGCTGCCGGGGCGCGCCGGGCGGGTGCGGACGCGTATCACCGGCGCGGTCCTCGGATCGCGCGCCCCCCTCGGGCCGGTCACGCCCGTCGCCCGCGCGGTCCTGAAGTACGCCACCATGGGCCCCGGTTCGGCGCCCGACCGGGTCGAGGCGTGCGCCCGTATCGTCCACGCCTGCCCGACCGGGGTGCGCCGCGCATGGTCCCACGTGCTGGCCGGGCTGGACCTCGACGCCGACGTGGCGCGGCTGACCGTCCCCACCGCCGTGATCGGCGGCAGCGCCGACCGGCTCACCCCGATCGTCCACGCCCGCGGGCTCGCGGCGGCGCTGCCGAACTGCGTGGGCCTCACCGAGCTCACCGGCGTGGGACACATGACCCCCGTCGAGGCCCCCGAAGCCGTCACCCGTGCCGTGTCCGAGCTGACCGCGCGCCATCTCGACGATCGCGACAACACCACCGAGAAGGAGAAGACACCGTGAGCGCTCGCAGGAGTCTGGAAGGCCGGGTCGCCGTCGTCACCGGCGCCGCCCGCGGGGTCGGCGAGCTGCTCGCCCGCAAGCTGTCGGCCCGCGGCGCGCGGATCGCGCTCGTCGGCCTGGAACCGGAGGCCCTCAAGGAGGTCTCCGAGCGCCTGCACACCGACAGCGAGCACTGGTACGCGGACGTCACCGACCACGAGGCGATGGCGCGTGTCGCGCAGGAGGTCCAGGAGCGCTTCGGGAAGGTCGACATTGTCGTCGCCAACGCGGGCGTCGCCGCGGGCGGCCCGTTCGCGCACTCCGACCCCGACGCCTGGCGCCGGGTGATCGAGGTCAACCTCATCGGCGGCGCCGTCACCGCCCGGGCCTTCCTGCCCGTGCTGACGCAGAGCCGCGGCTACTTCCTCCAGATCGCCTCGCTCGCCGCCATCACGCCGGCGCCCATGATGACCGCCTACTGCGCCTCCAAGTCCGGCGTCGAGGCCTTCGCCCACTGTCTGCGCGCCGAGGTCGCCCACAAGGGCGTGGGCGTCGGGGTGGGTTACCTCTCGTGGACCGACACGGACATGGTGCGCGGCGCCGACCAGGACGAGGTCATGCGGGAGCTGCGCCGGCGGCTGCCGTGGCCGGCGAACCGCACCTACCCGCTGGGGCCCGCCGTCGACCGGATCGTCGCGGGCATCGAGCGGCGCTCGCCGCACGTGTACGCGCAGTGGTGGCTGCGCGGGATGCAGGGGGTGCGCGGCTACCTTCCCGGGATCATCGCGACCGTCGGGCAGCGCGACGTGAAGCGCTTCGAGCCCCGACTGGCCGGTGTCTCCCGGGGCCTGGTGGGGGCGGGCGGCGCCGCGGACGAGCAGCAGCGCACGCAGCGCCGCTGACCGGGACGCGACGCCGGGCCGCGGCCGCCACCGGCAGCCGCGCCCCCTTGCCCGGCCTGCCCGGCCCGGCCTGGCCTGACCGGCGCGGCCTGCCCGGCCTGGCCGCCCGGTCTGCCGGATCAGGCCTTCCCGGGCCGGGCCGGGCCGTACGCCCGGTCGGCGTTCACTGCCTGGGCGGCAGTTTCGGACGGCGCCGGTCCGGTACGTCCGTGTAGCCGGGCGGCATCGCGGCCGGGTCCTGTTCGAGCAGCTCCAGTGCCAGGTGCACCGCGTCGTCCATCTGGGCGTGCCGGCCCTCCGCCCAGTCGAGCGGGGTGCGCAGGATCTCGAAGTCCGGCTCCACGCCGTGGTTCTCCACCGACCAGCCGTACTCCGGGAACCAGGCGGCGTTCATCGGCACCGTGATCACCGTGCCGTCGCCGAGGGTGTGGCGGCCGGTCATGCCGACCACCCCGCCCCAGGTGCGCTGGCCCACCACCGGTCCCAGGCCCAGCAGTTTGAAGGCCGCCGTGATCATGTCGCCGTCCGAGGAGGTCGCCTCGTCGGCCAGCGCCACGATCGGGCCGCGGGGCGCGTTGGAGGCGTAGCTGACGGGCTGTGCGTCGCGCGTCAGGTCCCAGCCGAGGATGGAGCGGGTGAGCTTCTCCACCACCAGTTCGCTGATGTGCCCGCCGGCGTTGCCGCGTACGTCCACGATCAGCGCGGGCCGGGACATCTCCATGCGCAGGTCGCGGTTGAACTGTGCCCAGCCCGAGCCGCCCATGTCGGGGATGTGGAGGTAGCCGCACCGGCCGCCGCTCAGCTCCCGGACCACCTGCCGGCGCTTGGACACCCAGTCCTGGTAGCGCAGCGGCCGTTCGTCGATCAGCGGGACGACGGCGACCCGGCGGGAGCGGCCCGAGCTCTCCGCCGGCTGGAAGGTCAGCTCGACCGTGGTGCCGCCCGCCCCCGCCAGCAGCGGGTAGGGGCCGGTGACGGGGTCCACGGGGCGGCCGTCCACGTGGGTGAGCACCGCGCCCTCCCGGATGCCGGTGCCGGCGAGCGGGGAGCGGGCCTTGGAGTCGGAGGACTCGCCGGGCAGGATCTTGGCCACCACCCATGTCCCGTCCCGGGGGACCAGGTTGGCGCCGAGCAGGCCGATGGCCCGCTGGTAGTGCGGGGGGCCCTCGTTGCGGCGGGCGGGGGAGACGTAGGCGTGCGAGGTGCCGAGTTCGCCGAGGACCTCGCGCAGCAGGTCGGCGAACTCGTCGGGGGAGGCGACCCGTTCGACCAGGGGCCGGTACTGGCGCAGTACGCCGTCCCAGTCGATGCCGCACATGTTCGGCTCCCAGAAGTACGCGCGGATGATCCGCCCGGCCTCCTCGAAGGCCTGGCGCCACTCGGCCGCCGGGTCCACCTCGTGCAGGATGCGGCGCAGGTCCAGGTAGACCGTCGAGTCGCTGTCGCCCGACTCGGTGGCGGGGACCGCGCGCAGGTCGCCGTCGTCGTTGATCACGAGCCGGGTGCCGTCACCGCTGACCGCGAACCAGTCCAGCCCCGAGGCCAGTTCGCTCTTGCGGGCCTTGGTCAGGTCGAAGTGCTCCAGCGTGGGCCTGCCGCTGATGTCGTTGGGGTTGGCGAAGGTCTCGCCGAGCGCGCCGGAGATCGGCCAGCGCAGCCAGACCAGGCCGCCGCCGTGCACCGGGTACAGGGCGGAGTACTTGGACGCGCTCACCGGGAACGGGGTGACCCGGCTCTCCAGCCCCTCCACCTCCACGGTCACGGCGCCGCCCTCGCCCGAGTTGTCCGACTCGCCCTCGACGGGGTCCAGGCCGCCCGCCGCGGGCCGCCCCTCGGCCGAGAGCGCGAACGGCGAGGGTGTCGCGGAGGACAGCGGCACCAGGTACGGGCGGCAGCCCAGCGGGAAGGACAGGTCGCCGGTGTGCACGTCGTAGACGGGGTCGAAACCGCGCCAGGACAGGAAGGCCAGGTAGCGCCCGTCCCGGGTGAAGACCGGGTTCTCGTCGGCGAAGCGGCCGTTGGTGACGTCGACGACGCTGCGCGCGCCGGGCCCGGAGATGCGGACCATCTTGATCTGCCGCAGCGAGCGCCCGATGCCCGGGTGCGACCAGGTCAGCCAGTCCCCGTCGGGGGAGAAGGCCAGGTCGGTGACGGGGCCGTTGATGGACCGGATCAGCTCGGTGACCTCGCCGTCGGACTCCTCCGAGGCGTCGACGAGGAGCAGCCGGCCGTCGTTCGAGGCGACGGCCAGACGCTCCCCGTCGGGGTCCGCGAGCAGTTCGGTGACGCGTCCCAGTGCGCCCGAGGCCAGCCGGCGCGGCTCCCGGTCCCCCGAGGCGCGGGGCAGGTAGGCGATCTCGATCGCGTCCTCGCCCTCGGCGTCGGTGACGTAGGCGACCTGTCCGCCGCTGCCGAGCATCTCCGGCAGCCGCACCCGCACGCCGGGGGTGTCGGCGATGGTCCGGGCCGGCCCGTCGCGGTGGGTCAGCCAGTACAGGCTGCCGCGCACCACGACCGCGCTGGCCCGTCCGGTGGCGTCCACGGAGAGGGAGTCGACGTGGCTGGCGGCCGGCACCTGGTAGGTGCGCCGGCCCGCGCGCGGCCCCCCGAGGCGGACCTGGAGCTTGCGCGGGACGGCGCCCGGGGCCAGGGACTCGACGAGCCAGAGGTCTCCGGCGCACTGGTAGACGACCCGGGAGCCGTCGCTGGAGGCGTGCCGGGCGTAGAACTCGTCGTGGTCGGTGTGGCGGCGCAGGTCGGTGCCGTCGGGGAGGCAGGAGTAGAGGTTGCCGATGCCCTCGTGGTCGGAGAGGAAGGCGATCCGGCCGCCCACGAACATCGCGGCGTCCAGGTGCCCTTCGAGGTCCTCCAGGAGCTGGCGCCCGTGCAGCCAGAGCCGGCCCATGGCGCCGCCCCGGTAGCGCTTCCAGGCGGCGGGCTCGTGCGGGGGCTTGCCGGTCAGCAGCAGGCTGCGGTGCTCGCCGTCGATGTCGGCGACCTGGATGTCGGAGACGGGCCCCCAGGGCAGGCGTCCGCCGGGGCTGCCGTCGGTGGGGAGTTTGTAGGCCCAGGAGAAGTAGGAGAACGGCTGCTCGTGCGAGGAGACGGCGAGGATGTTGCCGTCGGGGTCCCAGCCGCAGACGCGGGTGTCGGTGGCGCCCCAGTGGCTCAGCTGGCGGGCGGGGCCGCCGTCGACGGGCGCCAGGTGGATCTCGGGGTCGAGGCTGCGCCAGGTGGTGAAGGCGATGTGCCGGCCGTCGGGGGAGAAGCGGGGGTGGCCGACCCGGGTCCGGTCGACGGTGACCCGCCAGGCCCGTCCGGGGGTGTGGCCGTCGGGGACCAGCGGGGCGACCCAGAGGTCGTCCTCGGTGGCGAAGCACAGGAGGTCGTCGTGCAGGTGCGGGAACCGGAGGTACGCGACGTCGTGACTCACCCCCCAATGCTTTCCGTGTGAGGGGGCCCCGGCAACTCGTACTGGTGATCCACGCCACCCCCTCAAGCGAAACGGAACGGTTTCGTTTCGCTTGGCGGAGGGGTATCGTCTTGAGCGTACGGAACAGTTTCGTTCGGATGGAGGGCACGGAGATGACCGAGGCGATGGCGGCCCGGCGCAGCCGGATCACCCCCGAACGGCAGGCCGAACTGCACGAGGCGGTCCTGGACCTCCTGCGTGACGTCGGCTACGAGGCGTTGACCATGGACGCGGTCGCCGCCCGTACGAAGTCCAGCAAGGCCACCCTCTACCGCCAGTGGGGGAGCAAGCCGGAGCTGGTCGCCAAGGCCCTGCGATGTACGCAGCCCGTCTCGCTGCGCGAGATCGACACGGGCAGCCTGCGCGGGGACTTCGCGCTCATGGTGGAGCACTCGGACGACGCGCAGATGGCCAAGGACACCGCGCTGATGCGGGGTCTGGCCCATGCCGTCCACGAGAGCCCGGAGCTCCACAAGGCACTTCGGGACCTGCTGGTCGACCCGGAGATCACCGGCCTGCAGGTGATGCTGCAGCGCGCGGTGGACCGCGGCGAGATCGACCCGGGGTGCCCCGCCCTGGATTTCGTACCGCACATGCTCATCGGGGCGTTCATCGCGCTCCCGCTGATCGAGGACCGCTCGGTGGACCGGGCGTTCCTCGGTGACTTCATCGACGCCGTGGTCTTCCCCGCCCTCGGCGTCTGAACCTCCCCGTCCCCGGTACCCGGCACTCCGTGCCGCCCTGCTGCTCCTGACACGCCGCTCTCGTCGTCGGGCCGGCTCCCCACGCCCTGATCCCTGCGGATCCATCCCACGACCTGAACGGGAGAACCACGACGTGGCCACCTTCCTCTACCGACTCGGCCGGGGCGCCTTCAGGCGCCGCGGGCTCGTCGCCCTCCTCTGGGTGGCGCTGCTGTTCGCCGCCGGCTTCGGCGCCGCGACCGCGGCCGCCCCGACCTCCGGATCGTTCTCGATACCCGGCACGGAGGCCCAGAAGGCCTTCGACCTGTTGGACAAGAAGTTCCCGGGCATGGCCGCCGACGGCGCCACCGCGCGCATCGTCGTCAAGGCCCCCGCGGGCGCGAAGGTCACCGACCCCGGCCCCAAGGCCGAGGTCGAGAAGATCGTGAGCGGGCTGAAGACCGGTCCGGGCGCGGAGCAGGTCGCCTCCGTCGCCAACCCCTACGAGGTGCAGGCGGTCAGCCAGGACGGCTCCACCACCTACATCAGCGCCAAGTACACCGTCAGCGGCATGGAGCTGAAGGACGCCACCCGCGACGCGCTCAAGGAGTCCGGCGACGGCGCCAAGGCCGCCGGCCTGAACGTCCAGATCGGCGGCGACGCGCTGATGGTGGCCCCCGAGACGGGCTCCGGCGAGATCATCGGCATCCTCGTCGCCGCGATCGTCCTCGTGATCACCTTCGGCTCGCTGGTCGCGGCCGGCCTGCCGCTGCTGACGGCGATCATCGGCGTCGGCATCGGCGTCTCCTCCATCACCGCGCTCGCCAACGTGCTGGACCTCGGCAACACCACCGCCACCCTCGCCACGATGATCGGCCTCGCGGTCGGCATCGACTACGCCCTCTTCATCGTCTCCCGCTACCGC
>NZ_MQUR01000112.1 GCF_001953875.1 Streptomyces amritsarensis | reverse complement strand
GGGCTGCCGGCCCGCGCCGGGACCGCGGCAGGCCCCCGGCCCCGCGGTCCCGGCCACCACCCACCCCCATCCACAGGAGGCACCACATGCGCGTCCCGACCGGAGCCCGCCGCACCACCCTCGCGGGCGGAACCGCTCTCCTGCTCACCCTCGCCCTCGCCCCGTCGGCCGGTGCCGGCACCACCCACCACGCGGGTGACCGGGGCTCCCTCGTCCTCGTCGGCGGCGCACTGGCGGCGGACAACACCGAGGTCTACGGCGAGATCATCAAAAGGGCCGGCGGGGCCTCCGCGAAGATCGGAGTGATCACCGCCTCCTCGGTTCCCGCCAGCCAGGACCCGCACGCCGCCGACCCGGACAAGTGCAGCAACTCGCAGTGCAACGGCGCCTACTACGCGTCCCTGTTCGAGCGGCACGGCGCCGCCGATGCCCAGTGGATCCCCGTCGACCTCGACCACATCGCCAACGCCGACTCCGACGAGGTCGTACGGCAGGTCAACTCCATGACCGGCTACTTCTTCGGCGGCGGCGACCAGTACCGCTACGTCACCACCCTGCTCCGCGGCTCCGCCCACACCGACTCGAAGGTACTCGCCGCGATCCGCGCCAAGCTCACGGCCGGCGCGGTCGTGGCCGGCTCCAGCGCCGGAGCACAGATCGCCGCCGGAGCCGACATGGTGACGGGAGGCGAATCGTACGAAGGACTGCGCGACGGCAGCAGCCCCGGCTACTTCCAGGACCCGACCCGGCTCGGCTACCTGCCTGCCGGCGGGTTCGGCTTCCTGCGCTCGGGACTGATCGACACCCACACCGGCGCCTACGGACGCGAGGGCAGGGCCCTGCGCCTCGCCGCCGACACCGGACACGACCGCGTGTACGCACTGGAGGAGAACACCGCCCTCATCGTCGATGCTCCCCGCACGCCGCACGAGCGACTGCGCGTTCTGGGCCCACGCGGCGTCGCCGTCCTCGACCTGCGTCACGCCCGCACCCGAAAGGCTGCCTCCGGAGCCTGGTCCCTGACCGGAGCACGCTACAACTACCTGACCGACGCCGACCGTTACGACCCGAACCGCTGGCGCGTCCTGCCCGCCCGCGACAAGCACCCCCTGAAACCCACGGTCGACTCGCCCGTCCCCGCCAACCCCGACGTCTTCTTTTCAGCCGCCAACCCCACAGGCGTCCCGTACTCCTTCCTGGGTACCGCCCGGGCCCTCGCGGCCAGCAGCTCCCAGAGCACCGCGACCGCCAGCACCTTCGAAAGCGGACCCCGTTTCACCGTCACCCTCAGCAAACAACCCGGATCTGCCGCCTGGACCGACGACGGCGCCACCGCGCACACCATCACCGACCTGCGCGTAGCCGTCGCCCCGGAGTGACTGCGCCCTGACCGCACCCGGCCGACGGGCCGGCCGGCCACCAGGAGAGGGGCCGGCCGGCCCTGTCACCCCGATCAGCGGCAGTAGGCTCGACCCGCCACTTCTCCCTCCTGCCCCCGACCCCATGAAAGAAGACCCGCGCATGGCCCCTGGCACGCTCGCCGACGAGATCCGCCACAAGCTGGGCGACGTCAGCCCCGCCGAACGCAAGGTCGCGCGCGTGCTGCTCGCCGGCTATCCCTCAGCCGGCTTCGAAACCATGGCCGTGCTCGCAGAGCGGGCAGCCGTCAGCACCCCGACCGTCCTGCGCTTCGTCAACCGGCTCGGGTACAGAGGCTTTCCCGACTTCCAGGCCGCACTGCGAACCGAGCTGGACGAGCGCAACGCCTCCCCCCTCTCGCTGTACGAGGCCACCGACTACGGTCGCAGCAAGGGCGAACCGGGGGAGGACCTCTCCCTCCTCCAACGGGGCAGCAACGTCTTCAGCGGCGCCGTGACGCAGACCCTCGCCGAACTCCCCCCGCACGACCTCGACCACGCGATCAGACTGCTGTCCGACAGCAAACGCCGCATCACCCTGGCCGGAGGACGCTTCACCAACCTGTTCGCCCAGTACCTCGGCCTGCACCTCATGCAACTGCGCGACGACGTGAGATTCCTGCCCGACCGCGACGTCGAACGCACCGCCGTGTTCGCGGCTCTCCACAGACGTGACGTCCTTGTCATCTTCGACTACCGGCGCTACGAGCAGGACAAGGTCGCGATGGCCGAACTCGTTCAGGCACAAGGCGGAAAGGTCATCCTCTTCACCGACATGTGGCTCTCGCCCGCCTCCCACCACGCCGAGGTGGTCCTGCCCAGCCAGGTCGCGGCCCCCTCCCCGTACGACAGTCTGGTCCCCACCCTCGCCGTCATCGAGACGGTCGTTGCCGGAGTGCTCACCGCTCTCGGTGAAGACGCCCACCAGCGGATGCGGCACGGGGAGGACACCGCCCGCCGCATGGGCCTGTACTGACGGGCCGTCCCCACTCCGGCGCGGTATCACACCAGCTCGGGCCCGGCCCTGAAGGCCGGCTCGCTGCCGTCCGCAGGCAGCCGCGGGGGTGCGCTTATTTATGTGGCCGGCCACATTCCTGTGGTACGTTTACGTGGCTGGCAACGTAAATCTCGTCCCTTCCGTCACGCTCGTACTTGGCCGGCCACCTAAGCGCGTGTTAGGTGTACGTTCCCGGCCTCCCCCGGCCGCTTGGCACCGCCGATCCAGGAGCTTCCATGTCCGCCGCCGCCCGGCCGCCCGTCCCGTCCACCGCACGATCCGGACACCTCAGCTACGCGATCTTCACCCTTGCCCGCGCCCACCGCGCCCGTGCCGCAGGCATGCTCCGCGAGCTCGGCCTCCACCCGGGTCAAGAACTGCTGCTGATGCAGCTCTTCGACCGCGACGGCCAATCCCAGTCCGAGCTCCTCGAAAGCGCCGGCCTGGACCACTCGACCGTCTCGAAGTCGGTCAAGCGCATGCAGGAAGCCGGACTGCTGACCCGCACCCCGTCCGAGCACGACCGCCGGGTGATGAACGTCCACCTCACCGATCAAGGGCGGGCTCTCAGGCGCCCCATCGAGAAGATGTGGGCCGCCCTCGAGGCCACCGCCACCGAGGGACTCGACCCGGCCGCCGTCGAAGCCTTCGTCGCCACGGCCCTGGCCGTCGAACAGTCCATCTGCCGAAGCGACCGCGCCGATGCCAGTGCCGACGCCGACGGCGGCACCGGCACCGAGACCAACCGGCCCACCGGGCGAACCCACCGACCATGACCTTCAGGAGCACATCCATGCGCGCCATCGTCTTCGACCGCTTCGGCGGACCCGAGGTCCTGCACGAAGCCGAACAGCCCATCCCCTCTCCCGGGCGCGGCCAGATCCGCGTCCGCGTCCGTGCCGCCGGCGTCAACCCGGTGGATGCAAAGATCCGCTCCGGAGCGATGGAGCACATCTTCCCCAGCCCTCTTCCCGCCGTCCTGGGCTCGGAGTTCGCCGGGACCGTCGACGCCCTCGGCGAGGGCGTCGAGGACGTAACGGTCGGCGAGGAGGTGCTGGCCTGGGCCGACACCGGCGCCTACGCCGAGTACGCCCTCGCCTCCCGCTACGCCGTCAAACCCCGCGAGCTGTCCTGGCCGGAGGCCGCCTCGCTGCCCGTGGCCGGGGACGCCGCCCGGCGCGTGCTGCGCCGGCTGGCCGTCGCCGAAGGCGAGACCCTGCTCATCCACGGGGCGACCGGCGGGGTGGGCACGATGACCGTGCAACTCGCCGTCCGACAGGGCGTCCGCGTGATCGGCACCGCCGGAGCCGCCAACCAGGACTACCTCGCCTCCCTCGGCGCCACCCCGACCCGGTACGGGCCCGGCCTCGTCGAGCGCGTCCGCGCCCTCGCCCCCGGCGGCCCCCACGCCGTCTTCGACGCCGCCGGGAAGGGTGCCCTGCCCGACTCCGTGACGCTGCTCGGGGGCACCGACCGCATCGTCACCATTGCCGACTTCACCGCCTCGGCACTCGGCGTCGCCTTCGAGTCCGGGCCACAGTTGCGCGACCCCGCCGACCTGGCCGCGCTGGCCCGCCAGGCTGCCTCGGGGCAGCTCACCGTCACCGTCGCCGCCACGTACCCGCTGAAGGACGCCGCCCTGGCGCACGAGGCCGGCGCCTCAGGCCACACCCGCGGCAAGCGGGTCCTCACCCTGCCCTGAGACACGGGGCCGCAAGGTCCCGCAGGGTCCCCAGGCGCCCTGGTTCCGGGCGTGCCCCGCCAGGACGCCGGCCGCAACGCGATGGACCACCACACCACACCCAGGGAAGGACACCCGTGAGCGCGTACGTCGTGATCGACCTCGACATCCATGACCCGGACGGCTTCCAGCGCTACGCCGACGCCGTGTTGCCGCTGATGCGCGAGGCGGGGGGCCGCAACCTCGTCGTGGATCAGGCTCCCGTCGTGCTGGAAGGCGACTGGCGCCCGTCGACACTCGTCATCCACGAGTTCCCCGACCGGGCCGCCGCCCAGGCCTTCTGGGACGCGCCCGCCTACCAGCCCCTCAAAGCCCTCCGGCGCAAGCACTCCTGCGTCCGGGTCGTCGTCGGCGCACCCGGCTGACGACTCGACCGGTACGGGCAGGCGCCGGCCTGCCCGCCGGGGCGCGCAAGGCTGCAAGGACCGCGAAGCGACAGACCTGCACGGCACCGGCTTCCGTGCCGAGCCGGCGTACGCGTCACCCGGCCGCTCCCTCGGGGGGCGGCCGGAGGCGCAGGCGGGCGGCGAGCACGGCGACGTCGTCCTCGGCGTGCTCTGCGTCGAGACCGGCGCAGACGGCCTCCACGACGTCCGGGACCCCGCAGCCGGCGCTCATGCGGAGGGCGGCGAGCCGGGCCAGGGAGGTGTCGATGTCCTCGCCGCGGCGCTCCACCAGCCCGTCCGTGTAGAGCAGGATCGTCTGGTTCGCCGTGAAGGGCAGGGCGACGGCCTCGTAGCCGCCGATGCCGGTGCCCAGCGGCGGTCCGACGGGCACGTCGAGGAGCCGCCCCGCGCCGTCCGCGCCGAAGACCGCCGGCGGCAGGTGCCCCGCGCTCGCGTACGCGGCCGTCGCGCGGGCGGGGTCGACGCGGACGAGGAGGCAGGTCGCGGGGCGGCGGTCGTCCTCCGCGGCCGACAGCGCGTCCAACTGGCGCAGCACGCGGTGCGGGGCGAGATCGGTGGAGGCCACCTCGCGCAGGATGGACCGGTAGGCGTTCATGTCCACGGCGGCCTCCAGCCCGTGGCCCATGACGTCCCCGACCACCAGCAGGGTCCGGCCGAAGTGGAGCCGGACGGTCTCGAACCAGTCGCCGCCGACGAGGGCGCGGGAGCCCAGCGGCAGATAGCGGCTGGCGACCTCCAGATTCGGATGCGGACGGCCGGGCTCCGCGACCAGCGCCCGCTGGAGGTCGAGCGCGATTTTCTCGGTGGCCGCCAGGCGGCGTGCGTGCCCGACGTGCGCGCACGCCAGCCGCGCCGCGAAGTGCAGGGTGGCCGTCTCCTCGGCACTGAAGGCGGAGTCCGCGCGGGCCGCGAGAAGCCGCCCGTACCCCTCACCCCGGCCGGCCAGCGGTACGGAGACCACGTGCGCGGACGGGACCCCGCCGTCGGGTGGATCCAGGAGGCCGGCCGAGTCACCCGCGGCGGCCACGCGACCGGCCGGGCCGCTCCGGCCGCCGCGGCCGCCGCCGGTCAGCTCCACGACCGCGGCGTCGCACAGGCCGCGCAGCAGGAACCCGGTCAGCTCACGCCAGATCACGCCTTCGTCGGAGGACGTCCCGATCCGCTCGGCGGCCTCCTCCATCGCGCGCAGCCGCGCGTCCGGGCCGCCCGGGCCGTTCGTGCCGTCCGGGCCGTCCGGGCCGTCCCGGTCGAGCGCCATGGCCCGGTGTCCGGCGCAGCGGCCGGCTCAGGCCCCGCCCTCCTCGAGCACGGAGAGGACGTTGCCCGCCGGGTCCTTGAACCAGGCGATCGGGGGGCCGCCCTCGCTGCGGGAGACGCCCTTCGCGTCCTGTCCGAAGCCGTCGTAGCGCTCGAAGGCCACACCGCGCGTACCGAGGTCGTCGACGGCCCGGTCGATGTCGGGGACGGGGAAGTTCAGCACGGTGAAGGTCGCCGGTGTGTGGTTCTCCTTCGGGTACACCAGCACGTCGGTGCCTCCGCCCAGGTGGAGGGAGAGCATCCCGTTGTCCTCGGAGACCCGCAGGCCGAGGGTCGAGCCGTAGAAGTCCTTCGCGGCGTCGATGCTGTCGACCGAAAAACCGCTGAATGCCTTGCTGTCTCCCAGCATGGTCGCTCCCTGCGCCTGTCCCGGTCCCGGCCGATCACGGCCCTCCACGCCCCATCGTCCCTCCGAACGCGGGCAGCCGCACGGCAGGTCGGGGCGCCCCGGTCGGCGGGGGCGCCGCTTTCAGAGGGCGGGGTTCACGGGCTCGTCGCCGCCCATGTCGAGTCGGAACGGCGGGTAGGCGTCCGTCATCAGTGAGGCATACGCGGTGACCCGCAGGACCCACCGGTTGAGGCCGATGATCAGGTCGAACAGGTCGCGCGGGTACTTCTCGGTGAAGGCCAGCGTGACGACAGCGATCAGGGCGAGGAGGCCGATCAGCCCGCCTGCCGACCAGCAGCTCTGCACGGCGCCGGTGAAGATGCAGATCACCAGGTACTGCGGGATGGCGAGGAGCCACCACTTCACCAGGACCAGGCCGCGGGAGAGCCGTTCGGGGTAGACGATGTCCAGCCGGGCCGGGTAGTCGGGCTCGGGGCCGAGGCTGAAGGGCGGGTACCGGTCGGTGCCGAGGGCGCCGTACGCGTAGTAGGAGACCCGCCATGACCAGCGGAGCACTCCGAGGTTGAAGTCGAACAGCGCGCGCGGGTAGCGCTCGGTGAAGAGGATCGCGAAGAACGCGATCACGCTGATCACCAGGAACGCGAGCCACAGGAAGGCCAGCACGATGTAGTGGGGGATCGCCAGGAGCCACTTGACCAGCCACAGCCAGCGCGAGAGCGGTGTGTCCAGCCTGGCCGACACCGTGACCGGCGGGTAGGGGGTCTGCAGGGTCATGCCGTTCACCTCATCGCGTCGTCCGGCTCTCCCATCTTCCGTCCCGGCCGCGCGCCCCGCACCGTGCGAGGCCGACCGGTGGCGCCGCGGTGCGCGGGGGGCCTCCGGCCCGGATTCTGCTCAGCGTGCGGGCAGGTGGCGGCGCCTCGGGCAGGCCCTGGCGGCGGCGAGCAGGAGCTGTATCTGCTCGCCGACCTGGGACGCCTCGTGCACGGGTGCGGGGAAGGCCAGGCGGAGGTGTCGGCAGCGCGCCCTCGTCGACGGCGAGCGGGTCCGGCCGGGCGAGGGCGAGTTCGTCGAGTCCCACCTGCGCCGTCGCCTTCCGCGTCGCCAGGGTGACGCGCGCCGCGTCGAGGCGCAGGTCGACGTCGTCCTTCGAGGCGTCCGGCCCGGACCGGTGCGGAGGTGCGGGTGCCGTGACCAGTTGCGAAAGTCGGCCTAATGCCCGGGCAGTCGCGGGCCGGCGACCCGGGGCGTGTGCGCCGGCGTACGCCCCGAGCCGCACGCCACGACGGTGCGCCGCAGGGCCTGGCCTTCCCTCACCAGTAAGCGCATGGGGCCGGGCCGGTGGTCTCCCGTGCGCCCCCCATGTGCCCCTTCGGCCGTTCCCGCCGCCGCGCGTACGGTTCCGGGCCATGAGCGGATACGCGATGGAATCGGCCACCCCGGCGGAAATCGGAACCCAGGCACTGCCCCCCTCCGACCAGTGGTCCACGGCCCCCGTGGTCCCGGCGCCGGTGTGCCGCTTCGAGAACTTCCTCGGCGCGGAACGTGCCGGCACGCTCCTGTCGTACGCGATCTCCCGGGAAGCCGACTTCTCCGCGGGGACGGTCCTCGACCCCCTCTCCGGCCAGATCTCCCACAAGGGCCGCAGCTCCCTCGTCCTCCCCGTGACCAGCACCGTCTTCAGTGCGCACCTGGCGGACTGCCTGCCGCTCGTCCAGGAGATCCTCGGGCACCGGGCGGCGCTCACGCAGACCCTCACGGTCCTGACGTCGCACGGCGAAGGCGGCCACTACGGCATCCACACCGACGCCTCACGCGTCCACGACGTCGGCACGGCCCTCTCCGCCGTGTACTACCTCCACCGCAGGCCACGCGGCTTCGGCGGCGGGCAGCTCCGGCTGTACGACACCCTGCTCGCCGACGGCGGGGCCCGGCCCGCGGAGTCCTACCGCACCATCGAGCCCGAGCACGACACGATCGTGTTCTTCCCGGCCGGCGCCTTCCACGAGGTCGTGCCGTCCACCTGCCCCAGCGGGCACTTCGCCGACCACCGCTTCACCCTGACGACGTGGATCAGCGGCACCGGGTCCGCGGCTGCGGCCTCGGCGTCGGCGTCGGCGTCCGACGGTCCGTTCCGGATCTGGCCGTGGCTGGCCCATGCGGCCGAACGCACCCGCCCGCTCGCGGACGTGGACCACGACCACGACGGCGCCAGCCCCATCGCGCTTCCGGCGGCCGACCCGGCCACCCGGCTCGCCCTTCCGGCGCCCCGCCGGACGACGTAGCGCACCGCCACGCGTCCACGGCGGCACACCCCCGCCCGTGGCGCCGCACCGGCGACAGGCAGCGGTCCTCCGACTCGCCCGAAACGTCCTCCGCGCGACAGCATGGAGGGAGAGCGGGCGCTCGGCGGCACGGCCACGGGAGGAGGCGACACGCACAGTGACGAGAAATCGCTTTGCGTTCTGCGGGGCCCAGCTCGCCGCCGTCTACGTCGCCGCCGACCAGGACCGGGAACTGCATCTGGCCGAGCTGACCGGAAACCGGGGGGTCCTCTACGGCCTGCCCGCCATCCTCGCCGTGGCCGGCCACTCGCCCGCCGCGAACGCCTTCCGCTCCGGCCGTCCGCTGTGGCTGACCCCGAAGGAACTCGCCGCGTTCATCGAGGAGGACCCCCACCACTTCCCCGCCCGGGTCGGGGACGGCGCCCCGACCTCACCGGCCCGGATCTCGCTGGGCGCCCTGCCCCTGGGCCACGGTGACCAGGAGCTCGGCTGCCTGATCGTCGCCGGCGAGGTCGGGGAGGGCTTCAGCGCCGACGACCGCAGCCTGCTGGAGCTGTACGCCGACCAGGTGGCCGCCGGCCTCGAATCGGTCGCCGCCCGCTTCGCGGGACGTAGGGCCCCACAGGCACACCTCGTCCAGTCCCTCGTCCCCGACCAGGGCGGCGCCTTCATCCTCGACCTGGCCACCGGCCGCATGGAGGCCGATGCCCACGTGCTGGACCTCCTGGGCCTGTCTCCCGAACAGTTCGACGGGCAGGTGGAGACACTGCTCGCCTGCGCCGTCCCCGAGGACATGCCCGCGCTCATGGCGATCGTGGATCCGGACCGGCTGGCAGCCGCCGGACAGCAACTGGCGTTCCGTATCCGCCGCCCGGGCGGCGAGCTGCGCTGGCTGGGGCTGCGCTGCCGGGTCGAGGTCGACTCCGACGGCACACCCCAGCGCGTTCTGGGCGTCGTGGCCGATGCCTCCTACCTGCGGCCCAGCGCCGACGAGGTGTCCCTCGTGCAGCGGTTGTCGGCCACCCTCGCGGGAGCCGCGACCATCCGGGAGGTCAGCCGGCTGGCGGTCGCCGCCCTGCGCGAGCCGCTCGGCGCATCCCGCGTCGCGGTCGGCGAACTGGAGCCCGAGCGCCTCATCGTCACCGCGCTCGACCCCCCGGAGCCCGATGCCTGGCCCGAGGTGTGGCGTGCGGAATGGCGTTCCGAATGGCCCGACGTGTCACTCGGCGACCTGCCCACCCTGCAGAGCGCGCTCCGCGCCGGCCACATGAGCCTGTGGCCCCCGGGCGCGGCACTGGAGGCCGGGCTCCTGGGCGTCGGACCCGGAGGCCTGGCCGTGCTGCCGCTGCCCGCCGAGGGCAGGATGGTCGGGGTGTGCCTCGTGGGATGGGACGAGGAGCACCGATTCGCGCCGGAGGAGCGGTCCCTGCTGACCGCGGCCGCGGGGCTGGTGGGGCAGGCCCTGGTACGCGCCCACGCGCTCGACGCGGGCCACGAACTCGCCACGATGCTCCAGCGCAGCCTGCTGCCCCGCAAGCTCCCCGAGCTGCCGGGCGGGGTCGCCGTCGCCCGCTACCTGCCCGCGACCGCGGGTCTGGAGGTCGGCGGGGACTGGTACGACGTCATCCCGCTCGGCGACGCGCACGTGGCGTTCGTCATCGGGGACGTACAGGGGCACAGCGCGGGAGCCGCCACCATCATGGGGCAGATGCGCACGGCGGTGAGGGCGTACGCGGTGGAGGGCCACCCGCCCGACGTGGTGGTCGCGCGCGCCAACCGTCTGCTCGTCGGCATGGAGACCGACCTGTTCGCCACCTGCACGTACGTGCACCTCGACATGGAGGAGGGCATCGCCAGGGTCGTACGGGCCGGCCACCTGCCGCCGGTACTGCGCCATCCCGACGGCGTCGCCGAGGAGTTGGCGGTCGAGGGCGGGCCGCCGCTGGGGGTGCTCGCGGAAGCCGAATTTCCCATGACCGAGACGGGGATGCTCCCCGGAACCCTGCTCGTCCTGCTGACGGACGGCCTGGTCGAGTCCGCCCGGCTGCCCCTGGAGGAAGGCATGCGGCGGGTCTGCGAGACGCTCGCCGAGGCCGATCCGGTCGACACCGGAGGGGTCGCCGACGACCTGGTCGCGGGGGTGGGCCGCCGAGACGACGACGTGGCGCTGCTGCTGCTGCGCTACGACGGCACGGCGGGCCGGCCCAAGCGGAGCCACTGGACGGTGTGGCGCCTGCCCAAGGCCGTCCTGCACGCCCGCCGCTTCACCGCGCGCACGCTGCGGTCCTGGGGAGTGGTGGAGGAGGTCGACACGGCCCTGCTGATCGTGTCCGAGCTGGTCACGAACGCGATCGCGCACACGCAGGGAGAGGTGGGGATGGACCTGACCCTGTCGACCGACCGGTTGCGGATCGCGGTGAACGACGCCTCGCCGCGCAGCCCTGTCAAACCGGTGTCGGTGAGCTGGGAGTCGACCGGCGGCCGCGGCCTGCTCATCGTCGAGGCGACGGCGACGGCCTGGGGATCGGTCCCGCTCAGCGGCGGCAAGCAGGTCTGGGCCGAGATCCCCTGGCGCGCGCGCCCCGCCTGACCCGGCCGGGGCCGGGGCCCACCCGCGGACCGCGCGGCCGAGCCCACCGACCGGGCACGGCGTGCGCTCGCTTCCGCCGGACCGGCCGGCGCTGGACGCCGTTCGCGACGACGGCCCTGTCGGCCTGCTGCCGGTCGGGGATCGCCGCGGCGTGCAGGGCGGACAGCCCGACGGTCCGGTATCCGCCCTTGCGCTCGTCGCGTACCCGCTGCCGCAGTTGTGGCAACTGCCGCGCCCGGAGCGGCTGGAGCCGTCAGCCGGCCTCGGGGCGGTTGACGGCGACGAGTTCGACCTCGAAGCCGTCGGCGTTCACCAAGTAGGCGGCGTAGGACCGATCGCCGCCGGCGTGCGGGTGGCGGTCGGGGAACATCAGGCTCCAGCCGTGCCGCCGGCCTTCGGCGACCAGGCGCTCCACCCTCTCGTGGTCCTCCACGTGGAACGCCAGGTGGTTCAGCCCGGGCCGACACCGGTCGTGGCGGTCGGCCGTGAGGGCCGGGGACTGCTCGAACACCAGGTAGGTGGCTCCGAGCCGCCAGCTCCGCCCGTCGCTCCAGCTCTGGAACGGCGTGTAGCCCATGGCTTCCAGCAGCCAGCCGAAGGACGCGACGGCCCGGCCGAGGTCGGGCACCCAGATCTCGACGTGGTGCAGCATCCCGGTCGCCGTGGACGGCGGCATGTCGGACATCGCCCGCCTCCTTGGGCCCCATTCCCCGGACGCCGGTGGCGGCCGCTGCGGCCCATGATGGCGCATGCCCCCGGACGGGCTCTCGGCAGCCCTGCGCAGACCCCGCGCGGTCTTCCCGCCCGGGGCCGCCCGGCGTCCGTACGGGGTGCCGGGCCGGCGCCCGGCGTCAGGTGGCGCCGCTGCCGTCGACCGGGACGGCCAGGTGGTCGGCCAGGGCGGTGAGGGCCGTGCCCAGGGGGAGTGCGACCCGGGTGACGGCGTGCCGGTCGCCGCGGGTGGGGTCGCGGTTGACGATCAGCACGGGCTTGCCGGCCTGGGCCGCCTGCCGGACGAACCGGAGGCCGGACATCACCGTCAGCGACGACCCCAGGACCAGCAGCGAGGTCGCGCCGTCGACGAGGTCGCGGCAGCGTTCGACGCGGCCCGCGGGGACCGTTTCGCCGAAGAACACCACATCCGGTTTCAGGACGCCCCCGCACCGCGCGCAGGGCACCACGGAGAAGTCCCCGACCTGCTCGTCGGTGAGGTCGGCGTCACCGTCCGGGTTCAGCCGGGCGGCGACCGGCTCGAACCCCGCGTTGGCCTCCTCCAGTCGCCGCGCGAGGTCGCGGCGCGAGCCGGAGGTCCCGCAGGAGAGGCACACGACACGGTCCAGGCTGCCGTGGAGCTCCACCACGTCCGCGCTGCCGGCGGCCTGGTGCAGGCCGTCGACGTTCTGGGTGATCACCCCGGCGAGCAGCCCGTGCCGCTCGAAGGCGGTGACGGCCCGGTGGCCGGCGTTGGGCCGGGCGCGACCGAAGGTCCGCCAGCCGAGGTGGCTGCGCGCCCAGTAGCGGCGTCGGGCCTGGGCGCTCGCGGTGAACTCCTGGTAGGTCATCGGGGTGTGCCGGCGCAGGCTCCCGCGCTCGCCGCGGTAGTCGGGGATGCCGGACTCCGTGGAGAGGCCCGCCCCGCTGAGCACCAGAACGCCGCCGGCCCGCAGCGCGTCGGCGACCGGCCGCGGATCCGTGGTCCCGGGCGGCAGGTCCTCGGTGGGCGTCCAGCTCAAAGTGGGGCGCGTGCGCATGCGACCAGCGTACGGAACGGGCCCGCCGGACACCCGCCGTCCCGCGTGGCGGCGGGGTGGCCGGAACTCGTCCGGTGAAGGTGGACAGCGGGCTACTTATTGGTAACTTGCCCGAGTTGATCAAGGTCGGAGTCGTGGCCGATCCACGCACCCGGCCCGAGCCACCCCCCAGTCAAGGAACCACATTGGCACGCACCGTCCGTACGACGGCCCTCGTCTCCACCTCGGCCCTCGCGCTCGGCATCGCCCTCCTCGGCGCCACCGCCGCCCCCGTGCACGCGGCGCCCTCGCCCACCCCGCACCTGGACTCCATCGAGCAGACCCTGCGGCAGGTGTCCCCGGGCCTGGAGGGCTCCGTCTGGGAGCGCACCTCCGGCAACCGGCTCGGCTCCACCACGCCCGGCGGCGCCGACTGGCTGCTCCAGACGCCCGGCTGCTGGGGCGACGCGGCATGCACCGACCGGCCCGGATCGCGCCGTCTCCTGGACAAGATGCGCCAGGACGTCGCAGCGGCCCGGGAGACGGTCGACATATCGACGCTCGCGCCCTTCCCCAACGGCGGCTACCAGGACGCGATCGTCGCGGGCCTGAAGGAGTCCGTCCAGAAAGGCAACCGGCTCAAGGTGCGCATCATGGTGGGCGCCGCGCCCGTCTACCACTCCACCGTGATCCCCTCCTCCTACCGCGACGAGCTGCTCGCGAAGCTCGGCCCGGCCGCCGCGGCCAACATCACCCTCAACGTGGCCTCGATGACCACCTCGAAGACCTCCTTCTCCTGGAACCACTCCAAGCTGATCGTGGTGGACGGCAGTTCGGTGATCACCGGCGGCATCAACAGCTGGAAGGACGACTACCTCGACACCACCCACCCGGTCGCGGACGTCGACCTCGCGCTGTCCGGCCCCGCCGCCGGCTCCGCGGGCCGCTACCTGGACACCCTGTGGGACTGGACCTGCCGCAACAAGAGCAGCTGGAGCTCGGTCTGGTTCGCCGCGTCCCCGGGCGCGGACTGCATGCCCTCCCTGCCCCGGCCCGCCTCGCCGGCGGGCGGCGGGGACGTGCCCGCGCTGGCCGTCGGCGGTCTCGGCGTCGGCATCCGCCAGAACGATCCCACCTCCGCCTTCCGCCCCGTGCTGCCCACGGCCCGCGACACCAAGTGCGGAATCGGCTTGCCCGACAGGACCAACGCCGACCGGGACTACGACACCGTCAACCCGGAGGAGAGCGCCCTGCGGGCCCTCGTCGCCGGCGCGACCTCGCACATCGAGATCTCCCAGCAGGACATCCACGCCACCTGCCCTCCGCTGCCCCGCTACGACGTGCGCCTCTACGACGCCCTCGCCGCGAAGCTCGTCTCCGGCGTGAAGGTCCGCATCGTCGTCAGCGATCCCGCGAACCGCGGAACCATCGGCAGCGGCGGCTACTCGCAGATCACATCCCTCAACGAGGTGAGCGACGCCCTGCGCGGCCGGGTGGCGGCCCTGACCGGTGACGGCGCCAGGGCGCGCACGGCCATGTGCGAGAACCTCCAGCTCGCCACGTTCCGGGCGTCCGACCGGCCGACCTGGGCGGACGGCAAGCCGTACGCCCAGCACCACAAGCTGGTGTCGGTGGACGGATCGGCCTTCTACATAGGCTCCAAGAACCTGTACCCCTCCTGGCTCCAGGACTTCGGGTACATCGTCGAGAGCCCGGCCGCGGCCGGACAGCTGAAGAGCGACCTGCTGGACCCGCAGTGGCGCTACTCGCAGGCGACCGCGACGTACGACTACACCCGCGGCCTCTGCCAGGGCTGACGCGACGCGCCACCCCCGCGCCGCCGCCGGGGCGCCTGTCGAGGTGCCCCGGCGGCGTGCGCCGAGCCGCCCCGGCTAGAGCGGGGGAGGGCCCGTGGGGACCGAGGTGTCGGCATGCCGAAGTTCGGCGAGCAACTCACTCTGTCCGACCAGCAGCTCGGTGAGGATGCGCCGGGCGGCCCTCAGGAGCTCCGCCACATCGCCGCCGGCGAGGGCGTAACTGACCGTCGAGCCGTCGCGTATGGACACCACGATGCCCGATCGGCGCAGTACCGCGAGCTGTTGCGAGAGGTTGGACGGTTCGATCTCGATTTCGTTCAGCAGCTCGCGCACGGGTACGGGGCCGTTCTGAAGGAGTTCGAGCACCCGGATGCGGACGGGGTGTCCGAGCATCCGGAAGAACTCCGCCTTGGCCTGGTACAGCGGGACCTGCATGTGGCAACGCTCCTACCCGGGTTCTGACCTATGGACGGGGACGGCGTCCGGTTCCGCCGGGCCCGCCCCCGGTGACCATGACCAGCCATTCTCCTGTACCCCGGCCCCGCCCCACCCTGCGCTGACTTTATTCGGATGTGCCGAGTTGAAGATTTCTTCAACTCGTGGGCAAAAAAAGGGGTCGGGGTACAGGAAGGCGGCTAGAGCTCCAGATCCGCTTCGATGCGCTTGAGCTGGTGCCGGGCCATGGCCAGGTTCGACTTCGCCTTGTCCAGGACGATGTAGAGGAACAGGCCGTTGCCCCCGCGTCCCTTGAGCAGCCGGATGAGGTGGTACTGGCTGCCGAGGGTGATCAGTACGTCCTCGATGTCCTCCTTGATGCCCAGCATCTCCATGGTGCGGGCCTTCGCCCGGATCACGTCGGTGTTCCCCGCGGCGGCGACCGTCAGGTCGAGGTCCTTTCCTCCCCCCAGCGTGCCGAGGGCCATACCGCTCGTGTAGTCGACCAACGCCGCCCCCACGCTCCCCTCGATCGAGGTCATCGCCTCTTTCAGGGACGTCTCCACGTTCACCATCGTTTGCAGCCTCCTCGTTTTCACGGCCCTGGCCGGCTTCACGTCTCCGGCCTGGTTGCACAAAGGACGCTACGCGCTGGAGGCCGGGGACGTGGCGAACATCGGGTATTCGGGCAGGACATGGACCTCCATCCGCTAAGGTGCGAGCCCCTGATCGCCCGACTGCCGGAAAAACCACGGGAGTCGGCGCCGACCGGAGCCCTCCCGCCGGGCGGGTGAGGGCCCCGGCAGGGCGCGTTCGTGCAGCTCGGAGCCGGTCGGCGGGCCGCCTACAGCTGGTACCCGCCGGACACCTCGATGTCCTGGGCGGTGATCCACCGGCCGTCGTCGCCGACCAGCGCCGCGATCAGGGAGCCGACGTCGTCGGGCTCACCGACCCGGCCGAAGGCGGTCTTCGCCGCGATGGCCGGCACGACCTCGGGGAAGCGGGTGAACGCGTCGTCGGCGAGCCGGGTACGGGTGGCGCCGGGCGAGACCGCGTTGACCCGGATGCCGCGCGTGCTGAACTCCTTGGCCATGTAGCGGGTCAGCACGGTCAGGGCGCCCTTCAACGCCGCGTACGCCGCGTAGCCGGGCTCCAGCCCGGAGGTCGCCGACGCCGCGCTGCTGCTGACGTTGACGACGGAGCCGCCGTCGGCCATCAGCGGCAGGAGCCGCTGGGTCAGGAAGTACGGGCCCTTCAGCAGGACCCGCGCCAACAGGTCGAAGTCCTCCTCGGCGGTGTCCTCGATCAGCGAGGTCCGCGCGATGCCCGCGTTGTTGACCAGGTGGTCGAAGGTGTCACGGCCCCACGTCGTGCGGAGCGCGTCGGCCACGCGGTCACGGAAGCCGTCGAAGCCGGAGCTGTCGCCCAGGTCCAGGTGGAGCGCGACGGCCGTGCCGCCCGCCTTCTCGACGGCGGCCACGGTGTCCAGCGCACCCTGCTCGTTGCGGCCGTAGGTCAGGATCACTCCGATCCCGCGGGCGGCGATCCGGAGGGCGGCGCCCTGGCCGATGCCGGAGCTGGCTCCTGTGACGATGGCTACCTGCATGGTGGTCCTCCTGGGAGTCCGGTGGGGTGCGGTACTTCCATTGGACGCCTCTGACCTGCCATTCCAGTAGAACGATTGTCCATGAGACGTGCCCGATCCTCCCGCTTGCGGGATGCCGGGACCGGTCCTGTGCTGCACTGGACCCATGGATCTGGAAGAGCTGCGGACCCTGCTCGCCCGGCACGCGCGCCCCGACGCCGCCACGCCGGTCGACGGAGTGCTCGTATCGAAGGTCGACCGGTCGGACGCACCGGAGCCGGCGACCACCGGCACCGTGCTCGCGGTCATCGCGCAGGGCACCAAGCGGCTGGCAGTCGGGGACCGGGTCCTGGAGTACGGCGCGGGACAGTACCTCGTCGCCTCCGTGGACCTGCCGGTCACCGGCCAGTTCCTGCGCGTCGGCCCCGACCGTCCCGCGCTGGGCTTCGGCCTGGTGCTGGAGCCCTCCGACATCGCCGAACTGCTGCTGCTGGCCGGCCCGGGGGACGTCCCCCGGGCCGGCGGCAGCGCCGCGTCGGCCCTCGCCGTCTGCGACGCACCCGACGAACTGCTCGACGCGGTGGTGCGCCTGCTGCGGCTCCTCGACCGGCCCCGCGACCGCGCCGTGCTCGCGCCGCTGATCAAGCGCGAGATCCTGTGGCGGGTGATGACCGGGGAGCAGGGCGGCACCGTACGCCAGCTCGGCCTCGCCGACAGCGGCCTGAGCCACGTGGCCCGGGCGGTGGCGTGGATCCGCAGCCACTACGCGGAACCGTTCCGGGTCGAGGACCTCGCCCGGCGGTGCGGCATGAGCCAGTCCGCCTTCTACCGGAACTTCCAGGCGGTCACCGCGATGAGCCCGCTCCGCTTCCAGAAGCAGATCCGGCTCCAGGAGGCCCGTCTGCTGCTCGCCGCCCGGCCCGGCGACATCACCGGCGTCGCCCACCACGTCGGGTACGACAGCCCGTCGCAGTTCAGCCGCGAGTACCGGCGGCAGTTCGGCACGCCTCCCAGCAGGGACGCCGCCCGCCTGCGGCTCGACGCACCGGGCGCCCCTGCACAGCTCGTCTCCTCACACCAGGTCGACGTGGCGGCCGTTCGCCGGGGCAATGTCAGTGGTGATCGGTACGGTCGGCACACTTGACCGCTGAGGAGCGCCCACCATGAGATCTCCGGCCGAGCTGGACGCCGTCGACTGGCACGACCTGACCCACGCCTACGGCCCGGCCGCGGACGTACCCGACCTGATCAGGGCGCTCTACGCGGACGACGACGACACCGTCGGCGAGGCGATCGACGAGCTGTACGGCAACATCCACCACCAGGGCACCGTCTACCCGGCCTCCGCACGCGCCGTCCCGTTCCTCGCCCACGCCGTGCTCCACGCCCCCGGCAGGCGCGACGAGTTGCTGATGCTCCTCGCAGTCCTCGCCGACCACGCCCCGCAGGACACCGAATCGCCTTCCTGGCCCGGTAGTTCGGCCGCCGCGATCTGCACCGAGCTCGCGCGGGTGCTCCCGGACCTGCTTCCCTGCCTGGGTGACGCCGAGCGCGGGGTGCGCAGGGCCGCGCTGCGGGTGGTCGCCGCCGTGGCCGGTCGGCTGCCGGCGAAGGCGCGGGCCACGGCCGAGCGCCGGGTCGAGGAGGTGTACACCACCGATCCCGTCGCCTCGGTACGGGCGGACGCCCTGGTCGCCCTCGACCGGTTCGGCCGCCGGGACGAGGCGTTCGACAGCCCGTTCCCCGAGGTCAGGCTGGCCGCAGCCCTGCTCGCCGCCGAACGCTCCGGGCCGCCCTACGGCAAGCGGCTGGTGGACGTCCTCGCCGAGGACGGGGCCGAACCGGATCCGGGAGAGGACGGCTTCCCCTGGGCGGGCACCGGGACGCAGGAGGACCGGCTCACCGAGGTGCTCACCCGGGACGCGGACGCCGGACTCGCCGTGGCCGCCCGCTGGATCGCGGCCGGTGACCTCGGCGGGCGCGGATCCCGGCTCGGCCGGCTGATCGCGGAGACCTGGCGCGACCGGGAACCGGAGGTACTGGCCCTGATGCTGGCCGCCCTGCCGCACCAGCGGGACACCCACGCGTCGGCCCACTGCCTCACCGCCGTCGGCGAATGGATCGAGCGCCTGCCCGAACCAGGCGCCGACCTCAGGGACGCGCTGTACGACCACGCCCGGACGGCGGGCGACACCGCGGCGCCCGCGCTCCTCGCCCTGGTGCGCGCACGCGACCCGCGCGCCCTGGAGCTGGTCCTGTGCCACCCCGGCCCGCAGACCCTCAGGGCGGCCGCCGCCTCCTTCCCCGAGGCCGCCGACCGGCTGATACCCCTGATCCGCCGCACCCTGGCAGCCGGCGCCACGGGGAACGACGCCATCGCGCTGATCGGTGCGCTGGCGCACTTCGGGGCCGCCGCACGGCAGGCGCAGCCGGAAGTCCTCGACTGCCTGCGCACCCGGCGTGCGGCCGTCGTGGCGGCCCGCCGGACAGGCCTGGGCGGCGTCGTGACGCCGGAGGTCACGTCGCTGCTGCAGGACGCGGTGGAGAGCACCGACTCCTCGCTCAGCGCCGCGGCCGCCGTGGCCCACCACCAGCTGACCGGCGAGACGGGACCGGCGCTGCGCGTCTTCGAGGGCCTGCTCACGGCGCAGGGCCCGGTCCACTGGCACCTCAGCAGCCTCCGGCCGCTGGGCCGCGCGGCCGCTCCGCTGCTGCCGCTCATCGAGCCGCTGCTGACGGCAAGGTACGAGTGGACCCGTATGGCGGCCGCCGAGGCCCACCACACGATCACCGGCTCCCCGGAACGGGCCGTCCCCATCCTCGCCGCCCTGGTCGGCCCCACCCCGGTCGGACTGCGCGCCCTCGAAGCCCTCGCCGGCATCGGCCGGATCCCCGACGAACTGCGCCCGACCCTGCGGTCCTTCGCCTCCTCGCCGCTGCGCCTGCTCTCCGCGACGCCCTTCTCGGAAGTCCACCCGGACGAGGAACTCCGCGCCCTCGCCCGGCGCTTGCTCACCACCGGCTGACCCTCGCGGCGCAGGCCGAGACGCACACGCGTACGCCGGTACGGAGCCGGGCAGTACCCTCCGTGTGACGGCCGGGGGGAGCGGTATGCGGAACGAACAACGCGTGGTGCAGCGAAGTGCCCTTTATTCACGGCTGCTTGCACTACTCGCCGTCCTGGCGGCCGTGGCCTTCGTGTACACGGTGGTGCGCGAGAACCTGCCACCCCGGCTCACCGCGGACTGGCCGTGGAAACTGCGGCTCCTGGACTTCCAGAGCGCCACGGCGGCGGTCATAGCGACGGTCGGCGCGGCACTCGCCCGCGCCCAGTACGCCCGCGCGGTGCGCCCTGCGCTCGGCTACACGTGCCGGGTCCTGGCCGGCCACGCACCCGGCGGGGCCCTGGCGTGGTCGTGCCACGCCTTCAACGGGGCACAGGACGTGGCCGTGGTCACCGCGGTCGGCTACCAGGTCCGGTTCACCGGGGAGCCGGAGCAGCCCGAGCCCTCGTCCTGGTCGGACAGGGACGAGGTGGTCGCCGCCTGTGTCGCGCGGGGCCTTGTCGACCGTCAGGACCTGTGGATCGACCTGATCGGCGGCGGCAGGCCGATTCCAGGCCAGGGAACGATGTTCCTGGCCTGGTTCGCCGAGCGCGCCCTGTCCGACATCGAGACCGTCCTCGTCCGGGTCCGCGTGGTCGACCGCGTGGGTGACGTGCACGAGCGCGTGCTCGACCTGTTCCGGGGCGTCAACCGCCACCCCGCGGCACCCGACCCGCACCCGTTCCAACTGGACTAGTAGTGCTTCGTTACGTTGGGTGATCTTGCCTGCGCGTGGGCAGTTTCTGCGTATGAGGTTGGGGGAGGTGGAACGGCTCCGGGGTGAGTTGGCGGAGTTCGTTGCCGATGTCTTTGGGTCCTTGCCGCGGCGGGATCAGCGCCGGTGGGGCGAGTGCTATCTGCGGGGACTGATGCTCGACGGCCGGCGCAAGTCGATCCAGCCGATGGCCGATCGCCTGCCGGACGGCAACATGCAGGCTCTGCAGCAGTTCGTGAACCAGTCGCCGTGGGATCCGCTGCCGGTGCGGCAGCGGATCGCCGAGCGGTTGTGCGAGGTGATCCAACCCGAGGTGTGGGTCGTCGACGACGTGTCGTTCCCCAAGTGCGGCACCGAGTCGGCGGGGGTGGCCCGACAGTACTGCGGAGCACTGGGCAAGCGGGCGAACTGCCAGGTCGCGGTCAGCGTGCATGCTGCCACCGACACCGCTTCATGCCCTTTGGAGTGGGAGTTGTTCCTGCCCGAGGAGTGGGCGCGCGATGACCGGCGGCGCCGGCGGGCCGGGATCCCCGACGATGTCGGGCACGTCTCCAAGACCTGGCTTGCGCTGGGGCTGCTGGAGCGGCTGGCCGAGCAGGGGCTGGAAGTGCCGACGATCGTGGCGGATGCCGGCTACGGCCGCAGCGTCTCCTTCCGGCTCGCTCTGGAGGAACGCGGCTGGTCCTATGTCGTGGCCGTTGACCCCAAGGAGGTCGCCCGGCCCGCGGAGGCTGAGCCTCATCAGCCTGTCTATGGCGGGCTGGGGCCGCCCACGCTGCCCCGCTACCGCGAGGCGGCCCGGCCCCTGCCCTACCTTGTCGAGACCGGCACCCGGTTCGAGGAGGTCACCTGGCGGCAGGGCAGCAAAGGCGCGATGACCTCGCGCTTCGCCGTGATCGAAGTACGGCCCTCGGGGAAGGAAGCCACCCGCACGGCTCAGGAGCAGGCCGGCGGACGCAGTCGTTGGGACGGGGTCCTGCCGATGCGGACCATGCTCGTCGAGCAGCCCGCAGAAGCAGCCGAACCGACCGGCTACTGGATGACGAACCTGCCCCCGATTACTCCGGTCGCTGATCTGGTGCGGTGGGCGAAGATGCGCTGGCGGATCGAGCACGACTACCGCGAGCTCAAGCACGGCCTGGGCCTGGACCACTTCGAAGGCCGCACCTGGCGCGGCTGGCATCACCACGTCACCCTCGTCACCGCCGCCCAGGCCTTCCTCACCCTGCGACGGCTCGACCCAAAAGTCCGGATGCCGGCCTGAGCCTCTACCAGGTCCTCGATGCCCTTCAGGACCTGCTTCGGTGCTGGGCCGGCACCTGCACCACCTGCGGCCGAACCCTGCCGACCAGCAGAACCAGAACCTAACGAAGCACTACTAGGCCG
>NZ_MQUR01000166.1 GCF_001953875.1 Streptomyces amritsarensis | reverse complement strand
ACGCAGCGAGGTGCCGTGGCTGTCGTCGTGCGCCCGCCGGGGATCACGGGACAGCCCTTAGGGGGCGCGCAGGCTGCGTACGTCGAGGTGGCGCAGCACCCGGTCGACGACCTCCGGGTCGGAGCCGGGTTCGCTGCGGGCGGCCAGCACCTCGTGGCGGGCGGCCGACATCATCTCGCGCTGGATCCGCTGGATGTCGTGGAGCCGCTGCACCCGGCGCGCGTACGCCTCGCGGCGTTCCTCGTCCACCATGTCCGGGCTGATCCTGGCCCCCACGTCGTACGCGCGCCGGGTCAGCTGCTCGATCAGGTCCTCCGGCAGCTCCTCGACCTCCTCGATCTCCTTCAGCCGCCGCTTCGCGGCCTTGGCGGCGCGGATCGCCAGCTGCCGCTCGGCGTCGCGCCGCGCGTCGGTGTCCTCCTCCACGCCGAGGCGCCGTACCAGCCACGGCAGGGTCAGCCCCTGGCACACCAGGGTCACCATGATCACCGCGAAGGCGATGAAGATGATCTCGTCGCGCCCCGGGAAGGGCTCGCCGGAGTCCGTCTTCAGGGGAATGGCCAGCGCCAGGGCCACCGAGGCCACCCCGCGCATGCCCGCCCACCACATCACCACGCTCTCCCGCCAGCTCAGCGGGATCTCCTCGTCGTAGTCGCGCCGCTGGTGCAGCCGCTTCGCGAGCCAGCCGGCCGGCAGCAGCCAGAGCAGCCGTACGCCGACGACCACCGCGACGACGACCGCCGCCCACCCGGCCATCTGCCACGCACGGTCCTCGGCCGTCCCGAAGACGTTGTGCAGCTCCAGCCCGATCAGCCCGAAGGCCACCCCGGTGACCAGCGTGTCCACGACCTCCCAGAAGGTGTGCCCGGCCAGCCGCCCCAGTACGTCGTCGGCGTCGGAGGCGTACTCGGCGAGGAACAGGGCCGTCGTCAGCACGGCCAGCACCCCGGACCCGTGGAGCTCCTCGGCGACCGTGTACGAGACGAAGGGCACCAGCAGCGTCAGCCCGATCTGGAGGGTGGCATCCCCGAGCCGGCCCATCAGCCGGTGGGTGGTCCAGCCGAGGGCCAGGCCGACGACCACGGCCACGACGGCGGACAGCACGAACTCCCCGAGCGCGTCGGGCCAGGAGAAGCTGCCGCTGACGGCCGCGGCGATCGCCACGTGGTAGAGGACGATCGCGGTCACGTCGTTGAAGAGGCCCTCGCCCTCCAGGATCGAGACCATGCGGCGGGGCAGCCCGAGCGATCCGGCGACGGCCGTGGCGGCGACCGGGTCGGGCGGCGCCACGAGCGCGCCGAGCGCGACGGCGGCGGCGATCGGCAGCCCGGGCACCACAGAGTGGGCGACGGCGGCCACGGCGGCGGTCGTGACGAAGACCAGCGCCACGGCCAGCAGCAGGATGGGCCGCACGTTGGCGGCGAACTGCCGCCACGAGGTGCGCTGCACGGAGGCGTACAGCAGCGGGGGCAGCACCAGCGGGAGGATGAACTCGGGCGGTACCTCGACGTCCGGCACGGCCGGCACCAGCGCGAGGACCACCCCGCCGAGGGTCATCAGGACGGGCGCGGGCAGTCCCAGCCGATCCCCGAGCGGCACCATGACGACGGCCCCGAGCAGGAGCACGAACAGCAGAGCAAGCTGATCCACTCCCCCACCCTGCCAGGCCGCCGCGCCCGGCGGCGCGGTGACAAGCCTGGGGTTCCGTGTCGGGGTCCGCCCGCACCCCCTCCGGCGCCACGCGCCGCGCGCCCGCCTGGCGGGCTCCCGGCTCCGGGCTCCCGGCTACGGAAGGGGGCGGCGCATCGCGCGGTGGGGGATGCCCGCGTCCTGGAACTCCGGGCCGTGGGCCGCGTACCCGAGCCGCTCGTAGAAGCCCAGCGCGTGCGTCTGCGCGCCGAGGTCTACCGCGCTCAGCCCCAGCCGGGCGGCCTCCGCCTCGATCGCGCGGACCAGCAGCCTGCCCACGCCCAGCCCGCGCGCGGACCGGGCGACGGCCAGCCGGCCCAGCGAGCCGACCTCCGGGGCGCCCGTCTTGCCGAGCGCCGCCGGCCCGTGCAGGAGGCGGCCCGTGCCCAGCGGGGTCCCGTCCGCGGCCACGGCCAGGACGTGCACCGCGTCGGCGTCGTACGTGTCGTACTCGATGGACTCCGGCACCGACTGCTCGACCACGAAGACCTCGCGCCGCACCGCGAAGCAGGCCTTCAGGTCCTCCTCCGAGGCGGCGACCCGGACCTCGATCGGCGAGGTCACTCGCTCTCGGCCCGGATCACGTCCAGCGCGTGCTGGAGGTCCGCCGGGTAGTTGCTCTCGAACTCCACCCACTGCCCGTCCGCCGGGTGCTCGAAGCCCAGGCGCACCGCGTGCAGCCACTGGCGGGTGAGCCCGAGCCGCTTCGCGACGGTCGGGTCGGCGCCGTAGGTGAGGTCGCCGACGCACGGGTGGCGGTGCGCCGACATGTGCACGCGGATCTGGTGCGTACGCCCCGTCTCCAGCTTGATGTCCAGCAGCGAGGCGGCGCGGAAGGCCTCGATCAGGTCGTAGTGGGTGACGGAGGCCTTGCCGTCCTGGGTCACCGCCCACTTGTAGTCGGCGCTCGGGTGGCGGCCGATCGGCGCGTCGATCGTGCCGCTCATCGGGTCCGGGTGGCCCTGCACCAGCGCGTGGTAGCGCTTGTCCACGACCCGCTCGCGGAACTGGTTCTTCAGCGAGGTGTAGGCGCGCTCCGACTTGGCGACGGCCATCAGCCCGGACGTGCCGACGTCGAGGCGGTGCACGATGCCCTGGCGCTCGGACGCGCCGGAGGTGGAGATGCGGTAGCCGGCGGCGGCGAGGCCGCCGATGACGGTGGTGCCGGTCCAGCCGGGGCTCGGGTGGGCGGCGACGCCCACCGGCTTCATGATGACGACGATGTCGTCGTCGTCATGGACGATCTCCATGCCCGGGACCGGCTCGGCCACGACCTCGACCGGCCGCGGTGGCGCGGGCATCTCGACTTCGAGCCAGGCGCCGCCGTGCACGCGCTCGGACTTCCCGACGACGCTGCCGTCGACCGACACCTTCCCCTCGGCCGCGAGCTCGGCCGCCTTGGTCCGGGAAAAACCGAACATACGGGCGATGGCGGCGTCGACCCGCTCGCCTTCGAGGCCATCGGGAACGGGCAGGGTGCGGATCTCGGGAATCGTACTCACCCGTCGAGTATGCAGGACCCGGCGGACGGGCCGTCCCGCGATCAGCGCTTCGATCAGTCCTTGTGGACGGTGCCGTCCGGGTCCAGGCCCTTGAACGACAGCAGCACGATGAGGATGCCGCCGCACACGATCGCCGAGTCGGCGATGTTGAACACGGCGAAGTGGGCCGGCGCGATGAAGTCGACGACCGCGCCGCGGAACACGCCCGGCGAGCGGAAGATGCGGTCGGTCAGGTTGCCCAGCGCACCGCCCAGCAGCAGACCCAGGGCGATCGCCCACGGCAGGCTGTAGAGCTTGCGGGCCAGCCGCACGATCACCACGATCACGGCCGCGGCGATGCCGGTGAAGATGATGGTGAAGGCCTCGCCGAAGCCGAACGCGGCGCCCGGGTTGCGGACCGCCTCGAACTTCAGCAGGTCTCCGATGATCTCGATCGGCGGCTGGTGCTCCAGCTTCGCCACGACCAGCATCTTGGTGCCGAGGTCCAACAGGTAGGCGAGCACCGCCACGACGAGCAAGGCCGCGATCCGGCGATGCCCCTTGGGCGCGGCCGACTCCGGCTGGGCGTCGTCCCCGACCTCCGGCGTACCGATGATGCGCTCCGCCTCTGCCACGTGAGTCCCTCGAACTAGCCGACCCAGGCTTCTCCTGGACCCTGACCCCACGAGGGTACGTCAGGGCCCCCGCGGACCGCCCGCCCCGCTCCCGCCTTTCCCGTCACCCGCGGGTGCGACCGCCCACCGGGCCGCCCGCCGCGCCCCACGCCGGGCGCACCCGGGCCACAGCACTAGTGCCGGCGCTCCTGCTTCTGCTTGCAGTCCACGCACAGCGTGGCCCGGGGGAAGGCCTGCATCCTGGCCTTCCCGATGGGCCGGCCGCAGTTCTCGCAGAGCCCGTACGTGCCCGCCTCCAGCCGTTCCAGGGCCCGCTCGGTCTGCTCCAGCATCGAGCTGGCGTTGGCCGCGAGCGCGAGCTCCGACTCCCGCGTGATGTTCTTGGTGCCCGTGTCGGCCTGGTCGTCGCCGGCTCCGTCGCCCGAGTCCCGCATCAGGCCGGAGATGGCCACCTCGGAGGCGTCGAGCTCGGCGCGCAGCCGCAGCACCTCCGACACCAGCTCCGCGCGGGCCTCCTCGACCTCCTTGGGCGTCCAGGGGTCCTCCCCGGGCCGTACCGCGAGCTCACCGGGGGCGGCGGCCGCCGCCGTGACCGGGGTCTTGGGGAGCCCGCTGGTGGCGGCCGCAGCCGTCTTCCGCGCCGCGCCGGTGCTCTTCTTGGCAACCACGTTCGGGACTCCAGTCTTCTTCGCGGCGTGCGCCGCCCCCTCGGCCGCGGCCTTCTTGGCCGTGGCCGTCCGCTTCTCGACGGCGGTCGTCTTGTCGACCGCGGCCGTCTTCTTCCCGGTGGCGGCCGCCTTCTGGGCCGGTGCCTTCCCGACCGCGGCCGCCCTGCCCGCCGGCGTCTTCTTCGCCGGCGCCTTCTTGGCGGCTGCCTTCTCGGCCGCCGCCTTCTTGGCCGGCGCCTTCTTGGCCGGCGCCTTCTTGGCGGCTGCCTTCTTCGCCGGAGCCTTCGTGGCGGCCGTCTTGCGGGCCGCCGTCGCCTTCTCGGCGGGAGCCGGGTTCCCGGAGACCGCTGTCTTCTTCGCCACCATGGCCGCGGCCCCTTCACATACTGTGATATTGCTCGCGAATCGTTCCGGAACGATAAATCGGCTCCGTCCCCGCGGCAACGGGGCACGCATCCGTCGAGGTCAACCTGCATCCGTTGTGCCCATCCGGAGGCCCGGTAATCCGCCACTCCCGCCCCACCCGGTGCCGCGGCGGCCCCGATGGCCCGTTCGGGGCACTCCCGCCCCCGCCCCGGTCCCCCGGCCGCGCCCCGCGCCACGCCGTCGCCGCGGGCCCCGCAGGGCCCCCCGTAAACCGGTCTGCCGCGGACCCCCCGCACCCGTACACTGGGCCCAGCGAAAGGCATGGACGGGGACGAGTAGCGTCGGACGCAGCCAGGAGCGACCCGGGGACGGTGAGAGCCCGGGGGCGAGCGCGACGTGAAGGATCACCCCTGAGCCGCCGGAAGAAAGCCTCGGGTCCCCCGCAGGGCGAGTAGAACCGGCTTCGCACCCCAATGAGGGGGCCACCGGATCCGTCCGGCGGCCAAGGAGGGTGGTACCGCGGGAGCAGCAGTCGGCTCTCGTCCCTCCGGACGGAAGTGACACCCCGCCGGAGGAAGAGTTCAGCCTCATGACCACACCGCCGCAGTACCGCCCGGTACCCGCCCAGGTCGACCTGCCTGCCCTCGAGCACGCGGTCCTCGACTTCTGGCGCGAGAGCAAGACCTTCGCCAAGACCCTGGAGCAGTCCGAGGGCCGCCCCGAGTGGGTCTTCTACGAGGGCCCGCCCACCGCGAACGGCATGCCCGGCGCGCACCACATCGAGGCCCGCGTCTTCAAGGACGTCTTCCCCCGCTTCCGCACGATGCGCGGCTACCACGTGGCCCGCAAGGCCGGCTGGGACTGCCACGGCCTGCCCGTCGAGCTCGCCGTCGAGAAGGAGCTGGGCTTCAACGGCAAGCAGGACATCGAGGCGTACGGCATCGCCGAGTTCAACGCCAGGTGCCGCGAGTCCGTGACCCGCCACACCGACGCGTTCACCGAGCTCACGACCCGCATGGGCTACTGGGTCGACCTGGACGACGCCTACCGGACCATGGACCCCGAGTACGTCGAGTCCGTGTGGTGGTCGCTGAAGGAGATCTTCAACAAGGGCCTGCTCACCCAGGACCACCGCGTCGCCCCCTGGTGCCCGCGCTGCGGCACCGGCCTGTCCGACCACGAGCTGGCCCAGGGCTACGAGACCGTCGTCGACCCCTCCGTCTACGTGCGCTTCCCGCTGACCTCCGGCCCGCTCGCGGGCCAGGCGGCGCTGCTGGTCTGGACGACCACCCCGTGGACCCTGGTGTCGAACACCGCGGTCGCCGCCCACCCGGAGGTCAGCTACGTCGTCGCGACCAACGGTGAGGAGAAGCTGGTCGTCGCCCAGCCGCTGCTGGAGAAGGCCCTCGGCGAGGGCTGGGAGGCCACCGGCGAGTCCTTCACCGGCAAGGAGATGGAGCGCTGGACCTACGAGCGCCCCTTCGAGCTGATCGAGTTCCCCGAGCCCGCCCACTACGTCGTGAACGCCGAGTACGTCACGACCGAGGACGGCACCGGTCTGGTCCACCAGTCCCCCGCCTTCGGCGCCGACGACCTCGCGGTCTGCCGCTCGTACGGCCTGCCCGTCGTCAACCCGGTCCGCCCCGACGGCACCTTCGAGGAGGAGGTCCCCCTGGTGGGCGGCGTCTTCTTCAAGAAGGCCGACGAGAAGCTGACCGCCGACCTCGACGCCCGCGGCCGGCTCTTCAAGCACATCGCCTACGAGCACAGCTACCCGCACTGCTGGCGCTGCCACACGGCCCTGCTCTACTACGCGCAGCCGTCGTGGTACATCCGCACCACCGCCGTCAAGGACGCGATGCTGCGGGAGAACGAGAAGACCAACTGGTTCCCGGACTCCGTCAAGCAGGGCCGCTTCGGCGACTGGCTGAACAACAACATCGACTGGGCGCTCTCCCGCAACCGCTACTGGGGCACCCCGCTGCCGATCTGGCGCTGTGAGGAGAACCACCTCACCTGCGTCGGCTCGCGCGCCGAGCTCTCCGAGCTGTCCGGCCGGGACCACTCCGACCTGGACCCGCACCGCCCGTACATCGACGACGTCACCTTCACCTGCACCGCCGAGGGCTGCTCCCTCGAAGCGGTCCGCGTGCCGGAGGTCATCGACGCCTGGTACGACTCGGGCTCGATGCCGTTCGCGCAGTGGGGCTACCCGTACAAGAACAAGGAGATCTTCGAGAAGCGCTACCCGGCGCAGTTCATCTCGGAGGCCATCGACCAGACGCGCGGCTGGTTCTACACGCTGATGGCGGTCGGCACCCTCGTCTTCGACAAGTCGTCCTACGAGAACGTGGTCTGCCTCGGCCACATCCTCGCCGAGGACGGCCGCAAGATGTCCAAGCACCTGGGCAACATCCTCCAGCCGATCCCGCTCATGGACCAGCACGGCGCGGACGCGGTCCGCTGGTTCATGGCGGCCGGCGGCTCCCCGTGGGCGGCCCGCCGCGTGGGCCACGGCACGATCCAGGAGGTCGTCCGCAAGACGCTCCTGACGTACTGGAACACGGTCGCCTTCCAGGCCCTGTACGCCCGCACGTCGAACTGGGCGCCCTCTGCGGCCGACCCGGCCCCGGCGGACCGCACCGTCCTGGACCGCTGGCTGCTCTCGGAGCTCCACGCCCTGGTGTCCGAGGTCACGGAGGCGATGGAGTCCTACGACACCCAGCGCGCCGGCAAGCTGCTGTCCGCCTTCGTCGACGACCTCTCCAACTGGTACGTCCGCCGCTCGCGCCGCCGCTTCTGGCAGGGCGACGCGGCCGCGCTGCGCACCCTGCACGACGTGGTCGAGACGGTCACCCGGCTGATGGCCCCGCTGACCCCGTTCATCACGGAGCGGGTCTGGCAGGACATGGTGGTCCCGGTCACACCGGAGGCCCCCGAGTCGGTCCACCTCTCGACGTGGCCGGTCGCGGACACCACGGCGATCGACCCCGCCCTGTCGCAGCAGATGCAGCTCGTCCGCCGCCTCGTGGAGCTCGGCCGCGCGACCCGCGCCGAGTCGGGCGTGAAGACCCGCCAGCCGCTCTCCCGGGCGCTGGTCGGCGCGACGGGCTTCGACGCCCTGTCGGCGGAGCTGCAGGCCCAGATCACGGAGGAGCTGAACGTCTCCTCCCTGGCCTCCCTCTCGGAGGTCGGCGGATCCCTGGTGGACACCACCGCGAAGGCGAACTTCCGCGCGCTGGGCAAGCGCTTCGGCAAGGGCGTCCAGGACGTGGCGAAGGCGGTGGCCGCGGCGGACGCGGCGGCCCTGTCGCTGGCGCTGCGCTCCGGCACCGCCGAGGTCGAGGTGAACGGGGAGACGGTCGCCCTCACCCCGGAGGAGGTCATCATCACGGAGACCCCGCGCGAGGGCTGGTCGGTGGCGTCCGACTCGGGTGCGACGGTCGCCCTGGACCTGGAGATCACTCCGGAGCTGAAGCTGGCGGGCCTGGCCCGTGACGCGATCCGGCTGATCCAGGAGGCCCGGAAGAATTCCGGCCTCGACGTCGCGGACCGGATCGCCCTGCGGTGGTCCTCCTCGGACCCGGAGGTCGTGACGGCCCTGACGGACCACGCCGGGCTCATCGCGGACGAGGTGCTCGCCACGGACTTCGCGTCCGGTGACGCCGACTCCGCCTACGGCGAGCCCTTCACGGACGAGCCCCTGTCCCTGACGTTCCGCCTCCGCAAGGCCTGACCCACCCCCCGGCGGCCCGTCCCCTCCCGGGGGCGGGCCGCT
>NZ_MQUR01000056.1 GCF_001953875.1 Streptomyces amritsarensis | reverse complement strand
GGGGTGGGGGGGGAGGGGGGGGGGGGGCCGGGGTGACGGGGGCGGGGGTGCCGGCGCCGGCGGTGAGCCAGGGGGAGGGCTGGTGGGTCGTCGGCGGGGCGGGGGGCGCGGCGGGTGCGGGAGGTGCGGGCGGGGTGACGGCGGCTGCGGGAGCCGGCTCCTCGTCCACGCTGACCCCGAAGTCGGTCGCGATGCCGGCGAGGCCGTTCGCGTACCCCTGGCCGACCGCGCGGACCTTCCACACACCGCCGCGCTGGTAGATCTCCACGACGACAAGCGCGGTCTCGGTGGCCAGCTGCGGCGGGGTGAACGAGGCGATCACCGCGCCGCCGTCGGCATTGCGCACGGTGGCGGTGGGCTCGATGCCCTGGAAGGTCTGCCCGGCGGCGTCGGGGCTGGCGGTGACCACGATCCGCTCGATGCCCGGGGGCACCGCGGAGGTGTCCACGGTGACCGAGTCCGGCGCCGTGCCCCCGCCGGACCGGTAGGCGACACCGGGACCGGAGGGCTGGTTGAAGAAGATGAAGTCGGCGTCGGAGCGCACCTTGCCGTCCGCCGTGAGGAGCAGGGCGGACACGTCGAGCCGCACCGGCGCAGCCACGTCGACCGTCACGCGGACGGCGTTGAGCGGCAGGTTGGATCCAGGGGTCATAGCGGTCATGCCCGGAGAACGAGCGGAGGTGCTTTGCCGTTCCCTTACCTTCGGGGGATATTTCCGCGCCGGTTGCGGGGGTGGTTCTTCGCGGTGCGCTCGTTGCCGAACTTGTACGAGCCGGTCCAGCGGGCCATCACCAGCTGCGGATCCCCGGCCTCCACCTCGGCCAGGAAGGCGGCGGCGCGGTCCCCGCGCAGGGTGGCCGCGGTGCGGCCCTGGTGGGTGATGACGACGCTGCCGCCGCCGCGTCGGTCGTACGTGAACCCGTGTGGTCTCGGCATGGCCGCAGCCTGCCGCGCGCGGGGCGGGCGGGGCAACAGGATTGTTCGTGCGCGAAGGGCGGGGCGGCCGGCCCCGGGCCCGCGGGACCGGCGCCGCCCGGGCCCGCCCCGGGGCCGCTCGGTGGTCCTGGGCCCGCTCGGTGGTCCCGGGCCCGTTCCAGGGCCCCGGGCTCCATGGCCGTGGGCCCGCCCCGGGCCGGCCCGCCCCGGGCGCCCCGGGGGGCCCACGGGTGTTGGGGCGTCGGGGTCAGCCGCGGGTCACCCGGCGCGGCAGGCCCAGCGGATTGGCCTCGCGCAGCTCGGCCGGAAGGAGAGCGTCCGGCACCGACTGGTAGGCCACCGGCCGCAGCCAGCGCTCGATCGCCGTAGCGCCCACCGAGGTGGAGTGCGAGGTGGCGGCCGGGTACGGCCCGCCGTGGTGCTGGGCCGGCGCCACCGCGACCCCGGTCGGCCAGCCGTTGACCACGATCCGCCCCGCCAGCTGGGTGACCTGCCCGATCAGCTCGGTGGCCGGGCCCGGGGCGCCCTCGGCCTCGGCGGCCGACAGCTGGAGGGTGGCGCTCAGGTTCCCCCCGAGGCGGCCGAGGACCGCGCCCGCCTCGGCCTGCCCGGCGTACCGGACGACCACGGTGACCGGGCCGAAGCACTCCTCCAGGAGGATGTCGTGCCCGTCGCCCGCGAGGAGGTCCTCGGCCCGCACCGTCAGGTAGCCCGCACCCACCGTGTGCTCGCCGCCGGATCCCGGGGTGACGGGGGCCTCGACGCCGGGCAGCGCGGCCCGCTCGCGCACCCCGGAGACGAAGTTCTCCCGCATCCGGTGGTCGAGCAGCACCCCGGGCTCGGTCTCGCCGAGGGCCTTGGTGAGCTCTGCGGTGAGCCGGTCGCCGTCCGCGCCGTCGGGCACCAGGACCAGGCCCGGTTTCACGCAGAACTGGCCGACGCCCAGCGTGACCGAGCCCGCCAGACCGGCGCCGATCTCCTCGGCCCGCTCGGCGGCCGCGGCCGGGGTGACCACGACCGGGTTCAGGGAGCCCAGTTCGCCGTGGAAGGCAATGGGCACGGGCCGGGCGGCGGCCGCGTCGAACAGCGCCCTGCCGCCCCGGATGGAACCGGTGAATCCGGCGGCCGAGACCAGCGGGTGGCGGATCAGCTCCAGGCCCGCGTCGAACCCGTGGACCACACCGACCACTTCGGGCGGGAGCCCGTTCGCGACGGCAGCCCGGCGCAGCAGCGAGGCGCACAGCTCGGACGTGGCCGGGTGGTCGGGGTGCGCCTTGACCACCACCGGGCAGCCCGCGGCCAGCGCGCTCGCGGTGTCCCCGCCGGGGACGGAGAAGGCGAGCGGGAAGTTGGAGGCGGCGTAGACCGCGACCACGCCGAGCGGCACCTTGTAGCGGCGCAGCTCGGGGCGCGGCGGGGTGAGTGAGGGGTCGGCCCGGTCGATCCGGATGTCGAGGTAGGACCCTTCGTCGACGGCGTCGGCGAAGGCGCGCAGCTGGCCGGTGGTGCGGGCCAGTTCGCCGGTGAGCCGGCCCGGTCCGAGCGCGGTCTCGGCGTCGGCGGCCTCGACGACGTGGGCGGCGGCCTCGTCGAGCAGTGCGGCCGCGGTGCGCAGGAAGGCGGCGCGGACGGCGGCGTCCGCGAGCGGGCCGCGGGCGGCATGGGCCGCCCGCACGGCTTCGTCCACCTCGCGGCCTGTGGCTTCCACCGCAACCTGCTCGCGCTGCTTCCCGGTGCGGGGGTCCACACTCCAGACTGGTGTCGTTGTCATGGCCCACTGCCTCCTGGATCGTTCAGTATTCTGAACGCGGTTCCGGTGGATGAATGATCACATCTGCTGCGGACTCTATTTCCGGGTCCTCCGCGTGACAAGAGGCGACCAGAGGGGAAGCAGGCGCATGACGACGACCGACTCGGGGTTCCCCGCCCAGGCGGCACCGGTCAAATCGGCGGTCCGCACCGTCCTGCTGCTGGAGCACTTCGCCGCCAGGCCGGGGCTGCACAGCCTGGCCGACATCCAGAACGACCTCTCCCTGCCCAAGTCCAGCCTCTACATGCTGCTGCGCACGCTGGTGAACCTCGGCTGGGTGGAGACGGACGCGACGGGCACGCGGTACGGCATCGGTGTACGGGCCCTGCTGGTCGGCAGTTCGTACATCGACGGCGACGAGGTGGTCGCCGCGGCCCGGCCCACCCTGGACCGGCTCTCCGACGACACGACGGAGACCATCCACCTGGCGCGGCTCGACGGGACGAGCGTGGTGTACCTGGCCACCCGGCAGTCCCAGCACTACCTGCGGCCCTTCACCCGGGTCGGGCGGCGGCTGCCCGTGCACTCGACGGCGCTCGGCAAGGCGCTGCTCGCCACGCACTCGGACGCGGAGGTGCGGGCGCTGCTGCCGCGGCGGCTGGAGGCGGTCACCGAGCACACCATCACCGACCGGGAGCAGCTCATCGAGGAGCTGGAGCTGGTGCGGGAGCAGGGCTACGCGCTGGACCGGGAGGAGAACACCCTCGGGCTGCGCTGCTTCGGGGTGGCCGTGCCGTACCGTACGCCGGCCCGGGACGCGGTCAGCTGCTCGGTGCCGGTGGCCCGGCTGACGCCGGGGCACGAGCAGGTGATCAAAGCGGCGCTGTTCGAGGCGCGCGACCGGCTGTCGGTGGTCACGCGCCGCATGTGACGACCCGTCGGGCTGCCTGCGCCTCCCCCGCGTGGGGGAGGCGGTTCCCCATTGAGGGGGAGGTGGCGGGACGCTGCGCGCGGGACCGTTGGGGCATGACCACACGAGCCGTTCACACCACGCACGCACCGCAGTCCTACGACCCGGCCCCTGCACCGGCCCCTCCCGCTCCCGCGCCCGGGAGGCGCGTCCTCACGGCGGTGGCCCTGGCGGCCACGGTGCCGTATCTGGCCCTCAAGGCCGCCTGGCTGTCCGGCAGCCGGATCGGGATACCGGACGGCAGTGTGCTGCTGGAGGGCGGTACGTTCCTCACGGTGGCCAACGCCGTCACGCTGGCCATGGACGCGTGCGTGATCCTGCTCGTCCTGGTGCTCACCAGAGCCTGGGGGCTGAGAACGCCCGCCTGGATGCTGACCGTTCCGGTGTTCACCGCCACGGGCCTGCTGACCCCGATCCTCCTCGGGTTCCCGGGCCAGCTGCTCGTACGGGCCCTGGGCTTCGGGGCCGGCCCGGAGGCCGCGGCCGCGCGGGAGCCCTTCCTGGACTCCTGGGTCTTCATCGTCGTCTACACGGGATTCACCGTCCAAGGCCTCGCCCTGGCCGGGCTGTTCGTGCCCTATGCGCGGCGCCGCTGGGGCCGCAGGTGGCAGGGCGCGCTGGGAGAGCGGCTGCCGTCGCCCACGGGGGTGGTGGCGGCAGCCGCGGCCTCGGGCGCCCTGGTGTCGGCCGCCATCTTCCTCCACTGGGCCTTCGGCGGTACCGCCGGGCTGAGCGCCGAGCGGGCCGAGGCGTATGCGGTGGAGAGCGCCGTCGTGTCGGTCGCCCACGCCGTGTGCGCGCTCGCCGCCGGAGCGGGGGCGCTGCTCCTGGCCCGCGGCGGGGCGCTGCGGGCGCGGTGGCCGCTCGGGCTCGCCTGGGTCGGGGCCGCCGCGACCCTGGCATGGGGGGCCTGGATGCTGATCGCCTCGCTGGGGCCGCAGCCGGACGGCGGCGAAGGACCGTCCCCCGCAGCGCAGTTGATCTACGCTGGCCAGATGGCCACGGGATCGCTCACCACCGCCGTCCTCACCCGGTTCCTCATAGCGCGACGCGAGGGCTGATGCGCGACGGCCTGAGCCGGCTGCTGGGAGCGCGGGCCCGGCTGCGATGGGTGCACCAGATCCTCGGCGGCGCCCTGCTGATGCCGTACTTCCTCCTGGCCGCGGTGGGCGTCGGCATGGCGGCCGACGGAGCCAACGCACTGTCCTCCCTGCCGCTGTCCCTCGCGGCCTACGCCGCGGCGCTGCCGCTTGCCGCCGCCACCGGTGTGTACGGGCTGATCCGGCCGCTGTCGGTGAGTGCCGTCCGGGCCATGTGCGCGGTGCCGGGGGAGCGGCTCGCCGAAGGCCCGGCGCGGTCCTGGGCCGCTCGGGGGCGGGCCTCGGCCTGGTGGACCCTGCACCTGGGGGTCGGAGCGCTGGTCAGCGGCATGACCCTGGCGGTGCCGCCCATGGCGGTGGTGCTGATGGTGCTTCCGTTCGTGAGCGGTCTGCGCGAGGTCCGGCTGGGCTTCGGATGGTTCAACACCGGCGTCGAGACGTACACGGCCCCCCTCCTCGGGATCGGCCTGCTGGCCGCACTCGCCCTGTGCGCGGCCGGGGCCGGGGAGCTGCTGGGCCGGCTGGCGCCCGTACTGCTCGGGCCCACGGCGGCGGACCGGCTCCTGGCGGCCGAGGAGCGCGCAGCCGACCTGGCCGTGCGCAACCGGCTGGCCCGGGAGCTGCACGACGCGGTGGGGCACGCGCTCAGCGCCGTCACCCTCCAGGCGGCGGCCGCCCGGCGGATGCTGGAGCGCGATCCGGACTTCGTCCGGGAGGCGCTCGCCGCGATCGAGGACACCACGCGGCGGACCGTGGGCGAGCTGGACGCCGTACTGGGCCTGCTGCGCGAGGGGGACGCGGCCGGCCCGGACGGTCGGACCGCCCCCGCGCCCACCCTCGCCGCCGACCTCGACGGGCTGCTGGCCCGCACCCGCGCAGCGGGCACCACCGTCACCGCGCACCAGGATCCCGGCCCCGCGGGGGACTGGGCCCGGCTCCCGGAGATCACCTCGCGGGAGGCCTACCGGATCGTGCAGGAAGGCCTCAGCAACGCACTGCGCCACGGCACCGGCCCGGTGGACCTGCGGATCCTCGTCCGGGCCGGCCGCGACACCGGACCAGGAGAACTGGAGATCACCATGACCAATCCGCCCGCCCCGACCGAGGGCCGGGAGCCCCGCACCAGCGGGGGCCGCGGGCTGTGCGGCTCCGCGGAGCGGGCCGCACTGCTCGGCGGCAGCGTCGAGGCGGGCCCGCACCAGGACCGGTGGCGGCTGCGCGCGGTCCTCCCGCTGGCCGGAGACGACCGATGACCGCGGCCGCCCCGGCGGCGCGCCGGCCGCCCCTGCGCATCGTGCTCTGCGACGACGAGCGGATGGTCCGCACCGCGCTGCGGGCCATCCTTGAGGCCGAAGCCGACCTGGAGGTCGTCGGCGAGGCCGCCACCGGCGCCGAAGCGGTCCCGCTCGTGCGGTCCCTCGCCCCCGACGTGGTGCTGATGGACGTCCGGATGCCCGAGATCGACGGCATCCGGGCCACCGAGCAGATCCTCGCCACCATGGCGGAGCCGCCCCGGATCGTGGTCGTCACCACCTTCGAGAACGACGCCTACGTCTACGACGCGCTGCGCGCCGGAGCCGTCGGCTTCCTCCTCAAGCGCGCCGACCCCGACGAGCTGATCGGAGCGGTCCGGCTCGTCGCCCGCGGCGACTCGCTGCTCTTCCCGGCCGCCGTCCGCTCCCTCGCCGCCGCCCACGCGGCAGCCACCGCCCCCGCGCCCTGGATCGCCAGGCTCACGGACCGCGAGGCCGACGTACTGCGCCTGATGGCCACCGGACTGACCAATCACGAGGTGAGCGAACGCCTCGGGGTCGGCCCGCAGACCGTCAAGACCCACGTCGCGTCGGTCCTCGCCAAGACCGGCTCCCGCGACCGCACCCAGGCGGTCATCGCGGCCTACGAGGCAGGCTTCATCATGAGGAAAGTCTGAGAAGTCGGCCACAATCGGGGCAGAGCGGAACGCCCCGGGCCGGCGGGACGTCCTTTCGGGGGATGAACAAGACGATCAGGCGTGCGTCGGTCTTCTGTCTGCTCCTGGTGCTGGCCCTGCTGGTCCGGGTCACCTGGGTGCAGGCGTACCAAGGCCAGGCCCTCGCAGACGACAAGCACAACCGCCGCAACGTCATCGGGCAGTTCGAGAACCCGTTGGGCAACATCATCGTGGGCGGGGAGGCGATCACCGGCTCGGAGAAGACGGCCGGCAAGGACTTCGGCTACAAGCGGACCTATGTCGACGGCCCCCTCTACGCGCCCGTCACCGGCTACAGCTCCCAGGCCTACGGCGCGAGCATGCTGGAGGGCGTCTACAAGAACGTCCTCAACGGCTCCGACAGCCGGCTGAAGACCGTGATGGACACGCTCACCAACAAGCGGGCCGCCCCCGGCAACGTCCTGACCACGATCGACAAGGACGTGCAGAAGGCCGCCTACGACGCCCTCCAGGGCAAGCAGGGCGCGGCCGTGGCCGTCGACCCCGCCACCGGCGAGATCCTCGCCGTCGTGAACAACCCCTCCTTCGACCCGGGCAGCATCACCGGGGCCACCGACCAGAAGGCCTGGGACGCGCTCTCCGCCGACAAGGGCAAGGCCATGGAGAACGTGGCGCTTCGCAAGCCCCAGGCGCCCGGCTCCACCTTCAAGCTGGTCACCCTCGCCGCGGCCATCGAGAACGGCCTGGTCACCGACATCGACCAGCAGACCGGCATCCCCGACCCGTACACGATCCCCGGCACCCGTACCCCGCTGCCCAGCGAGGCGGGCTCCGCGGCCTGCAACAACGTCTCGGTGCGCACCGCCCTGCGCCTGTCCTGCAACAACGTGTTCGCCGAGCTCGCCTCCAAGCTCGGCCAGGACAAGATGCGCGCGACCGCCGAGAAGCTCGGCTTCAACACGCAGATCGACACCCCGGTCCGCACCAACCCGCCGAGCAGGTACCCCTCCAAGAAGATGTCGATCGACCAGGTCGCGCAGACGGGTATCGGCCAGTTCGACGTCCAGGCCACCCCGCTGCAGATGGCGATGGTCACGGCCGCGATCGAGAACGGCGGCAAGCTCGTCGCCCCGCACATGGTCTCCGAGGTCACCGACGCGGGCGGCAACGTGCTGGAGAGCTTCAAGGACCCGAAGTCCCAGCAGGTCATGAAGGAGAGGACGGCCTCGATGATCCGGGACGCCATGCGCACGGTCGCGACCGAGGGCGGCGGCAAGCCGGCCCAGGTGTCGGGCGCCGAGGTGGGCGGCAAGACCGGCACCGCGCAGCGCGGCGTGAACAACAGCCTCGCGCCGCTGGCCTGGTTCACCTCCTACGGCAAGGCGAACGGCAAGCAGATCGCCGTGGCCGTGGTGATCGAGAACTCCGACACCGACCGCTCCGAGATCGGCGGCGGCAAGCTGGCCGCGCCCATCGCGCAGAAGATGATGCAGGCCTGGCTGAAGAAGTAGGCGGACGCGGGCACGTGGGGCCGCGTGCCCGCCGCGCCGGGAACCGGCGGGCTTCCCGGCGCGTATCCGTCTTCATGATCAGGACTGCGCACCCCGCCGACCTCGACGCCATCGCCGCCCTCCACACCAGGGCCCGGGCCACCTACTACCAGGGCCGCATACCCGAAGAGGCCTACGCCGGAGAAGCCGAGCTGGCCCGCACCCGCGAGGGCTGGGCCCTCGCCGTCGCCCGCGAGCGCGCCGAGGGCGGAGTGCTGTGCGCCGAGGAGGACGGCGAGCTCACCGGTGTCGCCGCCCACCGCACGCGGGACGGCGTGACCACCCTCACCCAGCTCCACGTCGATCCGGTCCACTGGCGCCGTGGTACGGGGGCCGCCCTGCACGCCGCCTGCCTGGAGGTCTGGCGCCGCGCCGGCGTCCGCCGGGTCCGCCTGGAGGTCTACGAGCACAACCTCCGGGCCCAGGCCTTCTACGCCGCCCAGGGCTGGCTGGCCGATCCTGCCGCCGCCCCGTCGGGCAGCCACCGCACGCTCTGGCTGGACGTCGCCCGAAGCAGCCGCGCCGCCCCGCAGCGTCCCGGGGAATGAGACGGCAGGGCGGATGGTTCACACCACTGATCGTTGAACGGAAAACCGTCCCGTTCGGCGTCCCGTCAGCGACCCCGGAGAGAAGAAGGATCATGCGCGTCGAGATCTGGAGCGACATCGCCTGCCCCTGGTGCTACATCGGCAAGACCCGTTTCGCCAAGGGCCTGGCCGAGTTCGCGCACCGCGACGAGGTGGAGGTCGTCTTCCGGTCCTTCGAGCTCGACCCGGGCAGCCCCCGCGGCGTGACCGCCCCCGTCGTGGAGATGCTCGCCAAGAAGTACGGCCGCACCCTCGACGAGGCGCGCGGCATGGAGGAGCACGTCGCCGCGAGCGCCCGCGCCGAGGGGCTGGCGTACCGGACCGAGGGGCGCGACCACGGCAACACCTTCGACATCCACCGGCTGCTGCACCTGGCCGGCGCCAGGGGCCGGCAGGAGGAGCTGCTCGACCTCGCCTACCGGGCCAACTTCGCCGAGGAGCGCTCCGTCTTCGACCCCGAGGTGCTGATCGCGCTCGCGGTCGAGGCCGGCCTGGACGGGGCCGAGGCCCGCGCCGTCCTCGCCGACGGCTCCGCCTACGCCGACGAGGTCCGCGCCGACGAGCGCGAGGCCGCCGAGCTGGGCGCGAACGCCGTGCCCTTCTTCGTCCTCGACCGCCGCTACGGGATCTCCGGCGGACAGCCGGCCGAGGTGTTCACGCGGGCCCTGGAGCAGGCCTGGGCCGGGCGCGAGGTGGAGGAGCCGACGGCCGCGGCCGACGCGTGCGAGCCCGACGGGGCGTGCGCCGCCCCGCAGGCATAAGCACTCCTTTGGGGTGGCGGGTGAAACTCGGCAATGGACTTTGGGTCCTTCCTGGCGCAGAGTTGACGGCATGGATCTTCCGATCGCCGAAGCGACCCGTGCCGAGTTCGCCCACACCACCACCTACCTCAACTCCGCCAACTGCGGAGTGGTCCCGCGTGCCGCCGTCGCGGCCGTACGGGAGCTGGCCGAGGCGGCGGGGGCCGGGAGCCCCGCCGGATTCGGCGACTTCGACCGTGTGAACCGCGCCCGCGCCTCCTTCGCCCGCCTGGTCGGGGTGGACGCCGACCGCGTGGCCGTCGGCTCCGCCGTGTCCACCCACGTCGGCCTCGTCGCGGCCTCGCTCCCCTCCGGCGCGCAAGTGCTCTGCCCGGAAGGCGACTTCGCCTCCGTGATCAACCCGTTCGTCGTGCGCGACGACCTCACGGTGCGGTTCGCGCCGCTGGAGTCCCTCGCCGAAGCCGTCGGCCCGGACACCGCCCTGGTCTCGCTGAGCGCCGTACAGTCCGCGGACGGGCGCAAGGCCGACCTGGCGGCGGTGCGCGAGGCGACGGCGGCGCACGGGGCCCGGATGCTCGTGGACGCGTCCCAGGCGGCGGGCTGGCTCCCCTTCGACGCCTCGCCCTACGACTACACCGTCACCGTCGGCTTCAAGTGGCTGCTCAGCGTCCGCGGAGCCTCCTTCATGACCGTGTCGCGGGAGGCCCAGGACACCCTGACCCCGCTGCACGCCGGCTGGGTGGCCGCGGAGTCCATGTGGGACGCCGTCTACGGACCGATGTCGAAACCGGCCGACTCCGCACGGCGGTTCGACGAGTCCCCGGCCTTCCTCGCCTACCACGCCGCGGACGTCTCGCTCGCCCTGATCGAGCGGATCGGCATCGAGGCCGTGCACGCCCACAACACCGCCCTGGCCGCCCGCTACCGCGCCGGACTGGCCGGCCTCGGCCACGAGCCCGTGCCCGGCGACGCCGCCATCGTCTCCGTTCCGGGCCTCGCCGACCGGCAGCCCGCCCTGCAGGCGGCCGGCATCCTCACCTCGGCCCGCGCGGGCCTCCTGCGGGCCTCCTTCCACCTGTACAACACCGAGGTCGACGTGGACCGGCTCCTGGACGTGGTCTCCGCCTCCTGACGCCGCGGGGGCCGCACGTACAGTGCCGCCATGAGCGATGTGAGCGATGTGAGCGGCACGGGCGAGGTGCTGCACGTGAAGGGGCGGGTGCTGGTCGGGCCCGACGAGGTCCGCGACGAGCTCTGGGTGGTCGGCGGGCGCGTCTCCTACGAGCGCCCGCCCGGCGCCCGCGAGACCACCACGGTCACCGGCTGGGTCCTGCCCGGCCTGGTCGACGCGCACTGCCACGTGGGACTGGACGCCCACGGCCCGGTCGACGCCGACACGGCCGAACGCCAGGCCCTCACCGACCGGGACGCGGGCACCCTGCTGATCCGCGACGCCGGATCGCCCTCCGACACCCGCTGGATCGACGACCGCGAGGACCTCCCGAAGATCATCCGGGCGGGCCGGCACATCGCGCGCACCCGCCGCTACATCCGCAACTACGCCCACGAGATCGAGCCGGCCGACCTCGTCGAGTACGTCGGCCGCGAGGCGCGGCGCGGCGACGGCTGGGTGAAGCTGGTCGGCGACTGGATCGACCGCGACGCCGGCGACCTGACGGCGTGCTGGCCGCGCGCCGAGGTCGAGGCGGCCATCGCCGAGGCGCACCGGCTGGGTGCCCGGGTCACCGCGCACTGCTTCGCCGAGGACTCGCTGCGCGACCTCGTCGAGGCGGGCATCGACTGCATCGAACACGCCACCGGCCTCACCGAGGACACCATCCCGCTGTTCGCACAGCGCGGGGTCGCCATCGTCCCCACCCTCGTCAACATCGCGACCTTCCCGAAGCTCGCGGCGGGCGGCGACGCGAAGTTCCCCCGCTGGTCGGCACACATGCGCCGGCTCCACGAGCGCCGCTACGACACCGTCCGGTCCGCCTACGACGCCGGCATCCAGATCTACGTCGGCACCGACGCGGGGGGTTCCCTGCCGCACGGGCTGGTCGCGGCGGAGGTCGCCGAGCTGGTCAAGGCCGGGATCCCGGCATCGGACGCGCTCTCCGCGACGGCCTGGGCCGCACGCGCATGGCTCGGCCGGCCGGGGCTCACCGAGGGTGCGCCGGCGGACCTGGTGGTCTACGACGCCGACCCGCGGGCCGACGTGGGCGTCCTGGCGCAGCCGCGCCGGGTGGTCGTCGACGGCAGGGTCAGGGCCTGAACGCGGCGCGGTGAGCCGGGCCGCAAATCGAAACCCCGCACGGAAACCACCCTTTGGGGTGAAGTGCCCTCAGGTAGCTGCCCTGTCACCCACATTGAGTAAGGATTCCCAGGGTCGAAGCCGTCGGCGCGCGCGATGTCCCCCATTGGCCGCGCGACGGCACCCAACTCCCCGGGGGTTCCACACCTTGAACAGCAACACCTTCCGCATGCCCGCGGCCGCTCTGCTCGCCGCGGGAGCGGTCGTCCTGCTCACGGCACCGCCCGCCTCCGCCACAGGAGGCACCCCGGCCGGCGGAGAGGGCAAGGCCGGCGCCGTCGTCCTGCGCACCGGACTGGACGTGGGCCTGCTCAACAAGAGCGTGCACGTCCCGATGAAGGCGACCCTCAACGAGGTCACCGCCCCCGCGAAGGCCGAGAAGACGGCGCTGACCGTCACCCTGGACGGGGTCGAGGGGAACAGGCCGGTGAGCGTCCTGCGCGCGGACGTCGCCACCTCCAGGGCCACCGCGGACCGGACGAAGGCGGAGGCCGAGGCGAATCTGGCCACGGCGCGCGTGCACGTGCCCGGGCTGCCGCTGCTCTCGCTGATCGAGGTGGAGAAGGTCACCTCCAAGGCCGTCTGCGAGGCCGGCAAGAAGCCGGTGGCCAGCGCGAACGTCCTCGGCACGGTGACCGCGCTCGGCAAGAAGGTCACCCTGTCCGCGGGCGGCCCCACCAAGGTCGAGGTCCCGGGGGTGGGCATGGTCAGCCTGGAGCTGTCCGGCACCGAGACCACCTCCACCACGGCCGCCGCGGCCGCGCTCCGCCTGAAGGTGGCCGTGAACCCGCTGAACCTGAACGTGGCGCAGGTCGACGGCGAGATCGTGCTGGCCGAGGCGCACTGCGAGTCCCCCAAGGGCCCGGCCCCGACGACGAAGGTGCCCGAGCAGCCCGACATCAAGACCCAGACCGGGACGGGCACCGGCGGCGCCACCGCCGGCCCGGGCACCACCACCGGTTCCGCAGGCTCCGGCTCGGGCGGCCCCGCGGACGCCAACCTGGCCGAGACCGGGGGCGGTTCGCTCACCCCCTACCTCACGGGCGGCGCGCTGACCCTGCTCGTGCTCGGCGGCGGTGCGCTCTTCCTGACCCGCCGGGGCGGGACCCGGTAGAGCCGCCGGGCACCCCCGGTCCGCACCCCGGCCCGCCGCGCGGCGGGCCGGGCCACGGGAACCCCCGCCACCCGGCGAGCACATCGGAGGGGAGTGCTCAACGGGTGGCGTGGGCCAGTCCCTGCCCGCCCGCACCCCGCGACATCACGGCGTCGGTGACCTGCCGGTCGATCCGCGCGTACTCGTCCCGCTTCGCGGCCGGGAGCGCCTCGTCGGAGGCCGCGCAGGAGGCGCAGACGACGCGGAACGGCGGACCCATGTCCGAGTACTGCGTGAGGTACTCGGCCTTCACCACCTCCCAGCGGCCGGGACGGTCCGCCGCCGGGGCGAAGGTGAAGCGGGGCACCGAGGACTGGTTGCCGCGCAGCTTGGCGGCCGGGACGAAGCTGGCGACCTGGTCGCCCATGCCGAAGACCACCCAGGTGCCGTTGATCTTCTCGTAGGGCTGCGGCACGTGGTTGTGCGTGCCGATGATCAGGTCGATGTCGGGGAGGCCGTCGGCCGAGCGGGAGGCGGTCAGCGCCTGCGCCAGTTCCCTCTGCTGCGCGTCGGGCGCCGTCTGCCATTCGGTGCCCCAGTGGACGCTGAGCACCACCACGTGCGCGCCGCCCGCCCGGGCCGCGCGGGCGTCGGCGATGATCCGGTCCTGGTCGATCAGGTTCACGGCCCACGGCTTGTCGCGGGGGAGCGGGATGCCGTTCGTGCCGTACGTGTACGACAGCTGGGCGACCTGCGCGCCGCCAGCGGAGAGCAGGGCCGGGGCCTGGGCCTCCTGGGCGCTGCGCGCCGAGCCCACGTGCGGGATGCCGACCCGGTCCAGGTGGTCCAGGGTGCGGGCCAGGCCCTCGTAGCCGTCGTCCAGCGTGTGGTTCGAGGCGGTGGAACACCCGTCGTACCCGGCGTCCTTGAGGGCGTCCGCCAGCTGGTGCGGGGCCTTGAAGGCTGGATAGCCGGTGTAGGGGCCGCCGGGGCGCCCGTACGGTATCTCGTGGTGGCATATCGCCAGGTCGGCGGCGGAGACCAGGGGCTTCACCCCCGCGAGTATCTTCCGGAAGTCGTACTCCCCCGCCTGGCCGGCGTCCTCCCCCGCCCGCTGGATGATCGACGGGTAGGGGATGATGTCCCCGGTCGCCAGCAGGGTGAACGGCCGCCCCGCGGGGGCGGCGGGCGCCGCCGGCCGGGACGTCGTGGCACCGCCCGGCTCGCCCCCCAGCTGCTGCTGGGCGGAGCGCGCGCCGTCCCCGTCGAGCAGCTGCGGTACGGCGTACAGCGCGCCGCCCGCGGCCACCAGTGCGGCCAGCGCTGCGCCTGTCGCGGCGGATGCCCTCATCTGTGCCCCCGTCGTTTCGCGAACCGATGCGGGGATCCTCGGACGGCCCCGCCCCCGCGGCCATCGTAGGTGGGCCGTTCGAGTGGCCCCGCCCCGTGAGCTGCCAAGAACGTGCAGGTCAGGGAGGGCGGGGAGGGGGAAAGCGCCAGGTCAGCGGGAGGTCAGGGCCAAGGCGCGGTCCAGGGCCTGCAGCAGCCGGCCCGTCGTCGCCCGGTCGCGCACCGCCAGCCGGAGCCAGCTCCGGTCCAGCCCGGGGAAGGTGTCTCCGCGCCGGACCGCGAAGCCCAGGGCCCGCAGCCGGGTGCGGACCTCCGCACCGTCCGCCACCCGGATCAGGACGAACGGCCCCTCCGCCACGCCCGCGATGTCCACCTCGTCGAACTCCGCCAGCCCGGCCAGCAGATGGGCCCGGTCCACCGCGATCCGGCGCGCCGCCTCCTCCGCCTCGGCCAGCGCCGCCGGAGCCACGCAGGCCTCGGCCGCCACCAGAGCGGGCGTGGACACCGGCCACAGCGGCTGCGCCGCCGCCAGCTTCGCGATCACCTCGGGCTCGGCCAGCACGTAGCCGATCCGCAGCCCCGCCAGACCCCACGTCTTCGTCAGGCTCCTCAGCACCACCAGCCCCGGCAGGTCCGTCCGGCCCGCGAGGGCCTCCCGTTCGCCCGGGACGGCGTCCATGAACGCCTCGTCCACCACCAGGATCCGGCCCGGACGGGCCAGCCCGGCCAGGACCGCCGCCGGGTGCAGCACCGACGTCGGGTTGGTCGGATTGCCGACGACCACCAGGTCCGCGTCCGGCGGCACGGCCGCCGGATCGAGCCGGAACCCGTCCGCGGCCCGCAGCACCACACGCCCGACCCGGTGCCCGGCGTCCCGCAGGGCCGCCTCCGGCTCGGTGAACTGCGGGTGCACCACCACCGGCCGGACGGCGCCCAGGGCACGCGCGATCAGCACGAAGGCCTCCGCCGCCCCGGACGTCAGCAGCACCCGCTCGACCGGCAGCCCGTGCCGGGCCGCCACCGCCGCGCGGGCCGCCCGCCCGTCGGGATACGCGGCGAGGTCCCCCAGGGAGGCGGCGATCCGCTGCCTGAGCCACTCCGGGGGCGTGTGCGCCCGTACGTTGACCGCGAGATCCACCAGGTCGGAGCCCGCGTCCGCCACCTCGGCGTCCCCGTGGTGGCGCAGGTCGTGCGCCTCGGACGTCGCCACCGCGCAGGTCGCCGACACGGAGCGCCGCTTGGGCACGAGGAGTTCCCCGCCCGCCGCGAGTGCCGCGGCCTCCGCCACCGAGGGGGTCCCGGTCTCGGCCCGCACCGCCTCCGAGGGGTGCGGTACGGCGACCGCGGCCAGCCGATCCGCGGGATAGCCGAGAACGGGTACGCCGAAACGTTTCGCCGCGCCGGCGATCCCGGCCTCGGCCGCCTTGGAGTCCAGCGTGGCCAGCGCCGTGACCGCTTCCGCGGCCAACCCGGCGCCCCGCAGCGTCTCCTCGACCAGGGCGCAGACCTCCTCGACGGACACCCCCGCACGGCCGCCGACCCCGACCACCAGCCGCGTCGTGTACTCACCCACCGCGGGGCCTCCCTCCGTAGTCACGGTCACCGGCACATCACCGGACACCGGTCGTTCGTCAACACCGCTACGCCCACCACCCGCGCGCGGACGTGCGCACGGGCCGAGGAGTCTGTATTCAGGGGCACATGGCCGTGATCGTGGCGCTGGGCGCGTTCCTGATGACCCTGCTGGGCGGTTGGACGGCGCAGCGCGTCACCGACCGCCGCCACCTCGTGCTGGGCCTGGCGGGCGGGCTGATGCTCGGCGTCGTCGGCCTCGACCTGCTCCCGGAAGCCCTGCACGCGGCGGGCCGGGAGGTCTTCGGCGTCCCGCTCGCCCTGCTGCTCTTCGTGGCCGGCTTCCTGGTCGCCCACGTCGTCGAACGGCTGCTGGCCGTGCGGCAGGCCGCGCACGGCGCCGAGAACGGCGCGCGCGTCCCGCAGGTCGGGCTCACCGCGGCCGCCGCGATGGTCGGCCACAGCCTCGCCGACGGGGTGGCGCTGGGCGCGGCCTTCCAGATCGGCGGCGGAATGGGCGTGGCCGTGGCACTGGCCGTGATCACCCACGACTTCGCCGACGGGTTCAACACGTACACGCTCACCAGCCTCTACGGCAACGACCGCCGCAAGGCCCTGATGATGCTCTTCGCGGACGCCGTCGCCCCGGTGGTGGGCGCCGCGTCCACTCTGCTGTTCACCCTTCCGGAGGAACCCCTCGGCGCCTACCTCGGCTTCTTCGGAGGCATCCTGCTCTACCTCGCTGCCGCCGAGATCCTGCCCGAGGCGCACCACAAGCACCCCGCCCTGTCCACGCTGATGTGCACGGTGGGCGGGGTGGCCGGGATCTGGCTCGTGGTGGGCGTCGCGGAATGAGCCGGCGGGGTTCACGGCCGTGCTGCCGCGTCTTCCCGCACGGTCGCCGTCCACGCGGCAGCGGCCTCGGCGAAACGGCGGGCGACCGACGGCTGCGCCGCCCAGTGCGTGTGCAGATAGCTGGCGTGCACGCCCTCCCGGACGAAGCCCTCGACCCGGCGCTCCGGGTGCGTGAACCCCCACGCGGGAGCCGATCCGGCGCCCGGCTCGATCACCGTCCGGTGGAACTCGTGCCCGCGCAGCCGGGTACCGGCCGCCGCCAGCGAGCTGTCGGACACCGCCACCGCCTCGCGGTAGCCGAGGGTCAGCCGCTCCGACATCCGCGCGTCCGCGTCGAGCACCCCGCACATGGGCTTGCCGTCCAGCGACCGCGCCAGGTACAGCAGCCCGGCGCACTCGGCCGCCACCGGACCGCCGGCCGCGGCGAACGCGGAGACCGCCTCGCGCAGTGCCCGGTTGGCGGACAGCTCGGGCGCGTACACCTCCGGGAAGCCGCCGCCGATCACCAGGCCGCCGGTCCCCTCGGGCAGCGCCTCGTCCCGCAGCGGGTCGAAGGTGACGACCTCCGCCCCGGCGGCGGTGAGCAGTTCCGCGTGCTCGGCGTACGAGAACGTGAACGCGGCCCCGCCGGCGACCGCGATGACGGGTCGGCCGTGCCGTGCGGCGCCGTTGCCGTTGCCGTGGCTGCGCCCCGCCCCCGGCGCCTGCGACGCCGGCGACCACGGCTCGCAGGACAGCGGCGGGGCCGTCCGCGCCAGTGCCATCAGCGCGCCCAGGTCACAGCCCGCCCTGACCTGCTCGGCCAGCGCCGCCACGGCGGCCAGCGCGTCGGTGTGCCGCTCCGCCACCGGCACCAGCCCCAGGTGGCGCGAGGGCGTGGCCACCTGAGGGGCCCGCCGCAGGACACCGAGCACCGGCATCCCCGCCTCCTCCAGGGCCTCCCGCAGCATCACCTCGTGCCGGTCGGAGCCGACCTTGTTGAGGATCACGCCGCCGAGGCGCACCTGCGGGTCGAAGGACGCGAAGCCGTGCACCAGCGCCGCCACCGACCGCGACTGCGAGGACGCGTCGACCACCAGCACCACCGGCGCCCGCAGCAGCTTCGCCACCTGCGCCGTCGACGCCAGCTCGCCCCGGCCCGCGGCTCCGTCGTAGAGCCCCATCACGCCCTCGACCACGGCCAGGTCGCACCCGGCCGCCCCGTGCGCGAACAGCGGGGCGACCAGCTCGGGCCCGCACATGAAGGCGTCGAGGTTGCGTCCCGGCCGACCGGTGGCCAGCGCGTGGTAGCCGGGGTCGATGTAGTCGGGCCCGGCCTTGTGCGGGGACACGGCGAGGCCGCGCTCCGCGAAGGCCGCCATCAGGCCCGTGGCCACGGTGGTCTTGCCGCTGCCCGACGACGGCGCGGCGACGACCAGCCGGGGCATGTCGAACGAGGTCACCACTCGATGCCCTTCTGGCCCTTCTGGCCGGCATCCATCGGGTGCTTCACCTTCGTCATCTCGGTGACGAGGTCGGCGAACTCCACCAGCTTCTGCGGCGCGTTGCGGCCCGTGATCACCACGTGCTGGGTCCCGGGCCGGTTCCGCAGCACCTCGATGACCTCGTCGACGTCGATCCAGCCCCAGTGCATCGGGTACGCGAACTCGTCCAGCACGTACAGCCTGTGCGTCTCGGCGGCCAGGTCGCGCTTGACCTGCTCCCAGCCCTCCTTCGCCGCCTGCTCGTTGTCGAGCTGCGCGTCCCGCTGCACCCAGGACCAGCCCTCGCCCATCTTGTGCCAGACCACGGCGCCGCCCTCGCCGGAGGCGCCGAGCACCTTCAGCGCGTTCTCCTCGCCGACCTTCCACTTCGCCGACTTGACGAACTGGAACACCCCGATCGGCCAGCCCTGGTTCCAGGCGCGCAGCGCCAGCCCGAAAGCCGCCGTGGACTTGCCCTTGCCGGGCCCGGTGTGGACGAAGACGAGCGGGCGGTTGCGCCGCTGTCGGGTGGTGAGTCCGTCGTCCGGAACGACGGACGGCTGTCCCTGAGGCATTACGCGGCCCTCCTGGTGGTGTGGGAAGCGGGAGTTGTCACAGCGGTACGTACGTCCTTCACGAGCCCGGCCAGGGAGTCGGCCCGCAGCCCGTCGAGCGTGACGGCCGGCCCGCCGAGGTCGGCGGCCAGCGCCCCGGCCAGTCCCAGCCGGACCGGCCCCGACTCGCAGTCCACGACGACGGACGCGACCCCGTCGGCGGCCAGCAGCCGCGCACTGCGCGCCGTCAGCTCGCGCGGGTCGCCGCCGAGGGCACCGGCCGAGGTGGCCCGCCCGTCGGTGACCACGACCAGCAGCGGCCGCCGGCTCGGATCCCGCAGCCGCTCGATCCGCAACACCTCGCGGGCCTTCAGCAGCCCGGACCCGAGCGGGGTGCGGCCGCCGGTGGGCAGCTTCTCCAGCCGGGCGGCGGCCGCGTCCACCGAGGAGGTGGGCGGCAGCGCCAGCTCCGCGCCGGCGCCGCGGAAGGTGACCAGGCCGACCTTGTCCCGGCGCTGGTAGGCGTCCAGGAGCAGCGACAGCACGGCGCCCTTGACCGCGCTCATCCGCTGCCGGGCGGCCATGGAGCCGGAGGCGTCCACCACGAACAGGACGAGGTTGCCCTCGCGGCCCTCCCGGGTGGCCTGGCGCAGGTCGTCCTTGCGGATCACCAGGCCGCGCCCGGCGCGGCCGCGCGCCTTCTGGTGCGGGGCGGCCGCGTGCACGGTCGCCGCCAGATGCAGCTTCGTGAGCTGGCCGCGGGGGCGCTGGGCGCCGGTGGTGCGGCCGTGCGCGGTCCGGGCGCGCGAACGCCGCCCGGCGGCGCCCTCACCGAGCCCCGGAACGCTCAGCATCTTGGTCCGGAACGGCTCCGCGGCCCGTACGGCGGCCTGCTCGGGGCCGCCGGCCTCCTGGGCGGGGGACTGCGGGGCGGCCTCGGGGGAGTCCGCGGGAGCCCCGGCGGGCTCCGCCGGGGGCTGCGCGTCCTGGGGTCCGCCGCCCCCCTGCGGGGGCACCCCGCCGCCGTCGGGGCCGCCCCCGTCGTCCGGGCCGCCGTCGGGGCCGTCGGGGCCGGGATCCGGGTCCGGTTCCGGGTCCGGGTCGGGCTCGTCCTGCGGCTCCTCGTCGGGGAACCGGTCGAGGATCTCGTCCAGCTTGTCCTCGTCCAGGCCCGGCGCGTCGAAGGGGTTGCGGCGCCGGCGGTGGGGGAGCGCGAGCAGCGCGGCCTGCCGCACGTCCTCCTTCAGCACGGCCGTCCGCCCCGCCCAGGCGGCCAGCGCGGTCGCGGTCCGCGCCATCACGATGTCGGCCCGCATGCCGTCGACCTCGAAGCCGGCGCAGGTCGCGGCGATCTGCAGGAGCGCGGTGTCCCCGAGGCGGACCTGCGGCAGCAGCGCCCGCGCGGCCACGATCCGGGCGCGGACCTCGCTCTCGTCCCCCGACCAGCGGGCGGCAAAGCCCGCGGGATCGTCCTCGTAGGCGAGCCGGCGGCGGACGACCTCCACCCGCTGGGCGGGCTCGCGGGAGGCGGCGACCTCCACGGTCAGCCCGAAGCGGTCGAGGAGCTGCGGCCGCAGCTCGCCCTCCTCGGGGTTCATGGTGCCGACGAGCAGGAACCGGGCCGCGTGCCGGACGGAGACGCCCTCGCGCTCCACGTAGGAGGCGCCCATCGCGGCGGCGTCGAGGAGGACGTCCACCAGATGGTCGTGGAGGAGGTTCACTTCATCCACGTAGAGGATCCCGCGGTGGGCGTCGGCGAGCAGGCCCGGCTCGAAGGCCTTCACGCCCTCGGCGAGGGCCCGTTCGATGTCGAGGGCGCCGACGAGACGGTCCTCGGAGGCGCCGACGGGCAGCTCCACCATGCGGGCCGGCCGGGCGCCGGCGGGGCCGGACGCGTGCGGACCGTCGGGGCAGCCCGGGTCCGGGGCGGCGGGCGCGCAGGAGAACCGGCAGCCGGGCACGACGTCGACGGCCGGCAGCAGCGCGGAGAGCGCGCGCACGGCGGTGGACTTGGCGGTCCCCTTCTCGCCGCGTACGAGCACCCCGCCGACCGCCGGGCTCACGGCGTTCAGCAGGAGCGCCAGCCGCAGGTCGGTCTGGCCGACCACCGCGGTGAACGGATAGGGCGTGCTCATGCGTTGCCTCTCTCTGGGCGGATGTGGGTCTGGGTGCCGGCGCGGTCGCGGGCGGGCGGGTCGGCCCAGGGCCGTGGGCGGGCTGCCGCCGCGCGGGGCCGTCCCCCACCCGCCGTTCGCCCGTTCCCCGGGGCTCCGCCCCGGATCCCGCTCGTCGAACGCCCGACGGGCCGGCCTGTCGGCCTCGCCGGCGTCCGCGGCACGGGTCCGGGCAGAGCCCGGTTGCGGCGAGGGGCGGGGTGGGGCGGTGCCGGCCGGAGGCCGACCGCCTTCACGGGGCGCCCGGCGGGAGGAAGGGCAGGCCGGTGGGGGCGCCGGTCTCGATCAGGCTCAGCAGCGCATGCGTATCGGCGTGTTCCTCGATCAGGTCGCCCAGCAGGTCGAGCTGTTCCTCGCGCAGCGCGGCGAAGGACGTGTCGGGGGCCGGTACGAACCGCCGCCCGGCGGCCGCCGCCACCTCCCGCAGGAACGCCCGGCGGAAGCCGTCCGACTCCAGCGAGCCGTGCCAGTGCGTGCCCCACACCGCACCCACCCGGCAGCCGTCCAGGAACGGCTCCCCGCCCAGGACCTCGGCCACCCCGTGGTGGATCTCGTACCCGTCGACCGGCTCGCCGAGCGCGGTTCCGGTGGGCCGGGCCAGGGTCTTCTCGGGCGCGAAGCGCACCCGTACCGGCAGCAGTCCGAGGCCCTCCACCGAGCCCGCCCGCGATTCGACGTCGTCCTCGATGTGCTCGCCCAGGGCCTGGAAGCCGCCGCAGATGCCCAGCACCGGCCGGCCCTCGGCGGCCCGCCGTGCCAGCGCGTCCGCCAGTCCCCGTGCGCGCAGCCACGCCAGCGCCTTCACCGTCCCGCGGGTGCCCGGCACGACGACCAGGTCCGCGTCGGCCAGCTCCTCGGCGCGGTCCACGAAGCGCACCACGACCCCCGGCTCGGCCGCGAGCGCGTCGACGTCCGTGAAGTTCGACATCAGCGGCACCGCGCACACGGCGACCCGGAGCACGTCCTCGCCCACCGGCGGCGCCACCACGGATTCGCGGACCGCGCCCCGCAGCGAGACGCGCAGGCCGTCCTCCTCGTCGATGCCCAGCCCGTGCCGGAACGGCAGCACCCCGTAGGTGGCCCGACCGGTCAGGCCGCGGAGCATCTCCATGCCGGGCTCCAGCAGCGTCACGTCGCCGCGGAACTTGTTGACCATGTATCCGGCGATCAGCGACTGGTCCTCGGGCGAGAGCAGCGCCGTCGTCCCGAAGAACGAGGCGAAGACCCCGCCGCGGTCGATGTCGCCGACCACGACCACCGGGAAGCGCGCGGCCCGCGCGATGCCCATGTTCACGATGTCGGTCCGGCGCAGGTTGATCTCCGCCGGACTGCCCGCCCCCTCGCAGATCACGGCGTCATACGTGCCCCGCAGCTGCTCCAGGCAGTCCGTGACGATGCCGAGGAGCTGCTCCTGGCGCCCGCCGTGGTAGCCGCGGGCGCTCATCTCGCCCACCGGCTTGCCCAGCAGCACCACCTGGCTGCTGCGGTCGCTGCCGGGCTTGAGCAGTACCGGGTTCATCAGCGCGGTCGGCTCCACGCGGGCCGCCTGGGCCTGCATCGCCTGGGCGCGGCCGATCTCGGCGCCCTCCCGGGTGACGAAGGAGTTCAGCGACATGTTCTGCGCCTTGAAGGGCGCCACCTTCACCCCCTGGCGGGCCAGCCAGCGGCAGATGCCCGCCGTGACGACGCTCTTGCCCGCGTCCGACGTCGTACCGGCGACCAGCAGTCCGCCGCCGCGCCCCGTGCCGCTCATGCGCGTCCCCCTCGTGCCCCTCGTACCCGTCCGACCAGCAGCCGGGTGGCCACGCAGGCGCCCAGGGCGAGCCACGTCACCTGCCGCGACAGCCGTACCGCCCGTTCGATGTCCGCGACCTCCACCGGTCGCCCCGCCCCGCCGTTCAGTACGGCCCGGTGCTCCACCCGGCCGCCGTAGGCCAGGGTCCCGCCCAGTCTGACGCCGAGCGCCCCGGCGAAGGAGGCCTCGACGGGACCGGCGTTCGGGCTCGGGTGCGCGGCGGCGTCCGCGCGCCAGGCCCGTACGGCTCCGCGCCGGTCGGGGCCCGCCACCACGGCGGCCAGGGCCGTCAGCCGGGCGCCGGGCCAGCCGGCGAGGTCGTCGAGCCGGGCGGAGGCCCAGCCGTAGCGCAGGTAGCGGGGGGACTTGTGGCCGACCATCGCGTCCAGGGTGTTGACGGCGCGGAACGCCAGCAGTCCGGGGACCCCGGCGGCGGCGCCCCACACCAGGGCGCCGACCACCGCGTCGGAGGTGTTCTCGGCGACGGACTCCACGACGGCCCGGGCCATCTGCTGCCCGTCCAGGGCGTGCGGGTCGCGGCCGCACAGGTGCGGGAGCCGCTCGCGGGCCACCTCGACGTCCCCGGCGGCGAGCGCGCCGCCGATGGCGCGGGCCTCGCGGCCCAGCGAGGTGCCGCCCACGACGGCCCAGGTGGCGGCGGCGGTCAGGGCGATACGGGCGGCCGCGGGCCGGGAGCGCGACGCGCGGGCGGCCAGCGCGCCGACGGCGGCGGCGCCCCCGGCGCACAGCAGGGTGTGCAGGACGCCCCGGCCGCGGTCGTCGCGCCACAGGGAGCGCTCGACTGCGGCGGCGGCTCGTCCGAAGGCGGCCACGGGGTGCCCTCGGCGGGGATCACCGAGGATCCGGTCGCCGATCAGGCCCGCCGTGGCGCCGTACGCGAAGACGCGATCGGCACGCATGGTGGCAGGTATGTCCTCACTCAGGGTCCGCGCCCTGGTTCGACGTGTCCGGCGGCGGGAGTTCCTGGCTCCCGGGGCGCACGCACGGTGCGTGCTCCCCGGTGACAGTGGCGGGACCGCGCCGGATTCGCACCGGACTTCCTCTCCATGCCGCCGTATTGGCTCGGGCAGTCCACCACGCACCCGGAAGGCCCGTCAACTCGCCGTTGACCTGCGGCGCGGCAGGGTCGGGAGATGCGAAAGCTCCCCCCGGGACGAACCCGGAGGGAGCTCTCACGCCTGACCCGCGCTGCCGCGGGCGATCAGGCGACGATCAGGTAGATCCCGTACGTCACGGCTGCCGCGACGAGCGCGAAGCAGAGGTACGCGCCGCTGCGGGCCAGGGTGGCGGTGCCGCCCTGCTCGGTGGCGGCCTCGTGCTTGGACAGGCCCACCAGGCCCAGGGTGAAGAGGGCCACGAGGGCGACGGTGGCGAAGAGGCTGACCCCGAAGACGGAGCCGAGCGCTTCCCAGTCGATCTTCATACTGCCGTTTCCTCTGTGTGTCTCTGTCTCGGTCAGACCGCGGCGGCCGGAGCCGCCGGGGTCTGCGTCGCGGCCGGGATGGTGGCCTTGAGCTCTTCGTCCGTGACCGCGGCGGTCGTGCCGGCGGCGTTGGTGCCGGCCGCGGCGACGGTGGGCGGGACGGTGACGGCCGCGATCGCCGTGGTGACGACGCCCGGCTCCTCGGTGTCCGCCTGCTCGACGTCGTTGACGTTGTGGTGGTCGACGACCTGGCGGCGCGAGATGAGCCAGATGGCCAGGCAGGAGCCGACCAGGAAGACGGTGACGGCGGCGATGCCGATGTCACCGGCGCGCATGACCAGCTCGGCACCGGCCGAGACCAGCGCCGCGGCCGGCAGGGTCAGGCCCCAGGCGACGAACATGCGGGTCGCGGTGGACCAGCGGACCACGCCGCCCTTGCGGCCCAGGCCCGCACCCATGACCGCACCGGAGCACGAGTGGGTGGTGGAGAGCGAGAAGCCCAGGTTCGAGGAGGCGAGGATGACGGACGCGGCCGAGGTCTGGGCGGCGAAGCCCTGCTGCGGCTGCAGGTCGGTCAGGCCCTTGCCCATGGTGCGGATGATGCGCCAGCCGCCCAGGTAGGTGCCGAGCGCGATGGCCACACCGGCCGAGACGATGACCCAGACCGGCGGGTTCGCGTCGGGCGCGAGCGCGCCGCCGGCGATGAGGGCCAGGGTGATGATGCCCATCGTCTTCTGCGCGTCGTTGGTGCCGTGCGCGAGGGAGACCAGACCGGCCGAGGCGATCTGACCGGCGCGGTAGCCCTTGGCCGAGGTCTTCTCGCCGACCCTGTCGCCCAGCTTGTAGGTGAGCTTGGCGGCGAGGTACGCGGCGATGCCGGCGACCAGCGGGGCGGCGATCGCGGGGATGAGGACCTTGGTCACGACGACCCCGCCGTTGACCGCGCCCATGCCGGCGGAGGCGACCGCGGCACCGATCAGGCCGCCCATCAGGGCGTGCGAGGAACTGGACGGCAGACCGACCAGCCAGGTGACGAGGTTCCAGAGGATCGCGCCGACCAGCGCGGCGAAGATCACCTCTGGCTGGATGCCTTCCTCGTTGACGAGGCCCTTGGAGATCGTCTTGGCGACCTCCACGGACATGAACGCGCCGACGAGGTTGAGCACGGCGGACATGGCCACCGCGGTCTTGGGCTTGAGGGCGCCGGTCGAGATGGTGGTGGCCATCGCGTTGGCCGTGTCGTGAAAACCGTTCGTGAAGTCGAACACGAGAGCGGTGATGATCACGATCCCGAGGAGAAGCGTTATGTGCTCCATTTACCCAGGCTTCTGTTTGGCGTCAGTGGCTCGGTGAACGTAGGCAACCTGGATGAACGGAAGGTGAACTGACTCCGGCGGAGCGGTGTACTGGCACGGGGCGCGATCGGGACATTCGTCCCGATTCTTGCGCAGATTTCAGCATTAATGCACGTCAAAGCCGGGTGAATGAGTCCCTCCGCACGTCCCCCGCGGCGCTCGCGGCCACCCCGGGTGTCCCTCGAAAGAGACCCAGATCACTCTCCCCGCGTAGACCCGGAAGGGCAGCCTCCGGTGGCTCGCCGGACTCTGCGCGACCACACTGGAACGGTGCGTACCGTGACAGCGACGGCAGCGGCCGTCACGACGACCCTCCTCGGGGCGGGCGCGGCCGCCGTGGCGGCCGGCCGGTACGCCGCCGACGCCGCCCTGCGCCCCCGGCCCGGCGTCCCCCTCCCCGGCGGCCCGCGGCTGAGCGTCCACCGCGCCGGCGACGGCGAGGTCGCGCTGACCCGCTCCCTCGCCTCCCTGCGCCCCGGCGTGTACGGCCTGGCCGCGCCCGGTGTGCACGCCGTCGTCGGGCCCGTCCTCCCGGACGCCGCCCACGGCCCCGACACCGTCGTGCGCCGGCTCCTCTCCGTCACCCACGGCAGCCTCGACCCCGGCACCCGGGTCACCCTCACCCCCCAGGTCCACATCGGCGATCCGCGCACCGCACTCGGACTCGACCACGCCGACGTGGACGTCCCCGGCGAGCTGGGCGCCCTGCCCGCGTGGTTCGTGCCCGCCGCCCGGGACACCTGGGTGATCACCGTGCACGGGCTCGGCGCCGGCCGCGAGCACCCGATGGTCGTCATGCCCCTCCTGCACCGGCACCGGCTGCCCGTCCTGGACCTCGGCTACCGCGGCGACCTCGGCGCCCCCGAACCCCCCGACGGCCTCGGCCACCTCGGCGAATCGGAGTGGCGGGACCTGGACGCCGCCATCCGCTACGCCCTGCGCTACGGAGCCCGGCGCGTGGTCCTGCACGGCTGGTCCACCGGGGCCACCATGGCCCTGCGCGCCGTCGAGCGCTCGGCGCTCGCCGACCGGATCTCCGGCCTGGTGCTCGACTCTCCCGTGCTCGACTGGCACACCACCCTGCGGGCACTCGCCGCGGCGCGCCGCACCCCTGCCCCGGTGCTGCCGCTGGCGGTGCGGGCCGCCGAGGGCCGCGCGGGACTCCGTGCGGACCGCCTGCCGCCGGGCGCCGACCCCGGAGCGCTCAAGGTCCCCGTACTGATCTTCCACGGACCGGACGACGCCCTCGCCCCGTGGGAGCCCTCCCGCAGGCTCGCCGCCGCCCGCCCCGACCTGATCACCCTGCACACGGTGCGGGAGGCCGGGCACGGGGCGATGTGGAACGCCGATCCCGCCGGATACGAGGAAGCCCTGCGCCGCTTCCTCACCCCTTTGATGTGAACGCCGTGTGACGGACCGCGCCCTGCGGGCGGGTTGTCCCGGTCTGCCCCCGGGGCAGGTGGGGAAGGAGCCGATTCCGTTTGGGCTTTCGGCCAGTGACGGGCGAGACTGCTTCCGTGACGTCCCGAAAGCCTGATGAGCAGTTGGCTCGCGACTCCAGACTCCGACTCGTCTCCCCGCGCTCCGTCGCCGCGGCGCGCAAGGCGGTGACCGACCGCCGCACCCGCCCCGCCCCGCGCCCGCCGGCGGGCACCCCGGCCACCGCCGACCTCGCGAACCGGGCCCGGGCCTCGCTGGCGGACGCCGTGCGCCTGACCCGCTGGGCGGAACGCAACCTCGGCGCGGTGGACGGCGGCCGGCCCGCCCCCACGGGAGCCCTGCCCGCCGCCGACGTCGAACGCGCCGCCGCCGAACTGGGCCTGACACACGGCCAGATCCGGGTCGGCTGGGACCGGGCCCGCCTCGCCGGCCTGGTCGAGGTGCACGGCGGCCACGCCCGGCCCGGCTGGCGGCTGCGTGCCTGGGACCGCGACGACACCGCCGTACTGCGCGGCTGGGTCGCCCTCTTCGACGCCTGGTCGCTGGTCCACCCGGCCCCCGCCGACATCGCCCCCGCGGCCGTCGCCGAGGTCGTCGAGGCCATGCCCCAGCTGCTGTCCCTGCTCCAGCTGTCCGCCGGCCCGGTGACCGTCCCCGACCTGCTGGACCTCCTCGGGCAGCGCGTCACCGAACTGCGCGACGAGCGCTGCGAGATCCCCTACGAGGCCGAGCCCGCGGCGGCGCTGACCTCCGCGGCCGGCTCCGCCGAGGCCCGCCCCGTCCCCCTCGCCCGGCTGCTGCGCTGGGCGCTCGGCGGCCTCGCCGCCGTGGACGCCGTCACCCTCGGACCCGCCCGCGCCACCCTCACCCCGCTCGGCAGCTGGGCCGTCTGGGTCAAGCTGGAACAGATCTGCGTCGCGGCGCAGAGCCCCGCCGGGAACATCGAGCAGTCCGCAGCCGCCATGCTGCACGGCTGCGCGCGGCTCACCCCCGGACCGGCCCGCGCCGAATACCAGGCCTGGCTCGCCGCCCGGCCCGTCGGCCACGCCGTCGCCGAGCTGCTCCAGGCCGCCCGCGGCGAGGACGCCCTGCTGCGCGGCCTCGCCTTCGAGGCGCTGCGGGTGGTGGGCGCCCCCGCGGAACCCGAGGTGCGCGCCGCCGTACGCGAGCCCGCGCTGCGCCCGTACGCGCTGCTCTGGCTCGCCGTGCACGACGGCGTCGACCCCGACGAGGCGCAGGACGTGCTCACCGCGGAGGAGTCGACCTGGCTCTGGGTGGACACCGCCGCCGCCATCGCCGACCACGGCGAGGCCGAGCTGCTGGCCCGCCACCTGGACTCGGCCGTCCGCACCACCGTCCCCCGGCTGCTGGACGAGGTCCGCGCGGTCGGCCATCCCCGCACCGTGCAGGTCCTGGTCGCGCTCGCCGCCGCCCACCCGGATCCGGCTCTGGCCAAGGCGGTCCGCCGGGCCGCCTTCCAGGTCCACACCGGCGGCGCCTGACACCCGCGCTACGCGCGTACGCGCCGAGACCCGCGGCGTATACGCCGCGGGTCTCAGGCCTGCGGCGCGTAGGTGCCGAAGCTCCAGATGTTGCCCTCGCCGTCCCTGGCCATGTAGTCGCGGGAGCCGTAGTCCTGGTCGGTGGGCCCCATCAGGATCTCCACGCCGTGCTCGACGGCCCGCCGGTGGTGGGCGTCCACGTCGTCGACCACGACGTACACCCCCGACGGGCCGGCGCCCTCCATGGCCTTGTCGAAGGCCCCGCCCGTGCCCTTGCTGCCCAGCATCACCACACCGTTGCCGTACGCCAGCTCCGCGTGCACCACCGAGCCGTCGTCCCCCTCGTACACCGCGACCTGGCTGAAGCCGAAGGCCTCGGTCAGCAGCTTGATCGCCGCCTTCGCGTCGCGGTAGACCAGCGTGGGACAGATGGACGGAACGCCTGCCATGACGATCACTCCCTCTCGTGACGGTGACCCGCGTCACACAGCATGGCAGGCGCCGCCGACGGTCAGCGGAAGGTGTCGCACCGGGCCATGTCGCCCGTGCGGTAGCCCTGGTAGAACCACCGCTGCCGCTGCTCGGCCGAGCCGTGCGTCCAGGACTCCGGGGTCACCCGGCCCTGGAACTGCTCCTGGATCCGGTCGTCGCCGACCGCGGCCGCCGCGTCCAGCCCGTCCCTGATGTCCTGGTCGGTCAGCGAGGTGATCAGGGGCCGCCCGGTGGACTCGTCCGGGGTCCGCGTCGCGTGGTGCGCCCACACCCCCGCGTAGCAGTCGGCCTGCAGCTCGACCTTGACCGCGTTGCTGTTCGCGCCCTGCCGCCCGTCCTGGGCCCGCTGGAGGGTGCCGGTCAGGTTCTGGATGTGGTGCCCGTACTCGTGGGCCACGACGTACGCCTGGGCGAAGGGCCCGCCGCTCGCGCCGAACGTGGTCCGCAGCTCGTCGAAGAAGCCCAGGTCCAGGTAGACCTGCCGGTCGGCGGGGCAGTAGAAGGGGCCCACGGCCGAGGTGGCGGCCCCGCACGCGGTGTTCACCCGGCCGGTGAAGAAGACCGTCGACGCCGGGCCGTACCGGCCTCCGCGCCGCGTGAACTCCTGCCGCCAGAAGTCCTGGGTGCTGTTGACCACCGCGACCAGTCGGCAGTCCTCGCGCGCGTTCGCGTCCCGCCCCGTCCGGCACGCCTGCTGCACCTGGTTGACGGAGGACGCGGCGGGAGCCGGCTCCTCGTCCCCCGAGGACAGCCCCAGCTGCTCCGGACCCACGCCGAAGAGCAGGCCCATGACGAGCGCGATGAGGCCGACGAGGCCGCCGCCGACGGTTGCCTTCCCGCCCGGGATGCGACTGCCACGCACATCCTTGACCTCGGACGTGTCCAGACCGGCGTTGTCGTCGAACTGCATCCCGCACCGCCCTCCATCCGTGCACCCGGCCATCCGTGCACCCGGCGCGGCCGCGCGGCCGCCTGCGGCGAGTATCAGCCCATTCGCCCCCCTACGCGCCTCGGCCCCTTCCGGCGGCGCCCGGGCCGAACGGGGGACACCGGGGGAGCGGACGGCCGTGACCGGGGGTGCGGCCGCCGCCCCGGAAACCAGTTGCACACCCCCGGTAGAATGTCTCCCATGGCAAATCTCCTCGCGGATTAACGGCGTCGAAGCCTCGCGTCCCGCCCCCTTCCGCCGTCCCGACCCGCCCTGGAGTATTTCCGTGATCACCGCCACCGGCATCGAGCTGCGCGCCGGCGCCCGCGTCCTCATCGAGTCCGCCTCTTTCCGCATCGCCAAGGGCGACCGCATCGGCCTGGTCGGCCGCAACGGCGCAGGCAAGACCACCCTCACCAAGTGCCTCGCGGGAGAGGGCCAGCCCGCCGGCGGCTCCATCACCCGTTCGGGCGAAGTGGGCTACCTCCCGCAGGACCCCCGCACCGGCGACCTCGACGTCCTCGCGCGCGACCGGATCCTGTCCGCCCGCGGCCTCGACGTCCTCATCAAGAAGATGCGGATGAACGAGGAGCGCATCGCCACCGGCTCCGGCGCCACCCGCGAGAAGGCGCTCAAGCAGTACGAGCGCCAGGAGACCGAGTTCCTTACCAAGGGCGGGTACGCCGCCGAGTCAGAGGCCGCGACCATCTCGGCCGCCCTCAGCCTGCCGGACCGGGTCCTCGGCCAGCCGCTGCACACCCTCTCCGGTGGTCAGCGCCGCCGCGTCGAGCTGGCCCGGATCCTCTTCTCGGACGCCGACACCCTGCTCCTCGACGAGCCGACGAACCACCTCGACGCCGACTCCATCGTCTGGCTGCGCGACTACCTCAAGAACTACCGCGGCGGCTTCGTCGTGATCTCCCACGACGTCGACCTCGTCGAGACCGTCGTGAACAAGGTGTTCTACCTGGACGCCAACCGGTCCGTGATCGACGTCTACAACATGGGCTGGAAGCTCTACCAGCAGCAGCGCGAGGCCGACGAGAAGCGCCGCAAGCGCGAGCGCCAGAACGCCGAGAAGAAGGCCGCGGCCCTGAACTCCCAGGCCGACAAGATGCGCGCCAAGGCCACCAAGACGGTCGCCGCGCAGAACATGGCCAAGCGGGCCGAGCGGCTGCTGTCCGGCCTGGAGGCCGTCCGCGTCTCCGACAAGGTCGCCAAGCTGCGCTTCCCGGACCCGGCACCCTGCGGCAAGACCCCGCTGACCGCCGAGGGCCTGTCGAAGTCGTACGGCTCCCTGGAGATCTTCACCGACGTCGACCTGGCCATCGACAAGGGCTCCCGCGTGGTCATCCTCGGCCTCAACGGCGCCGGCAAGACCACCCTGCTGCGCCTGCTCGCGGGCGCCGAGCAGCCCGACACCGGCTCGGTGGTACCCGGGCACGGCCTCAAGCTCGGCTACTACGCCCAGGAGCACGAGACCCTGGACCCTGACCGCACGGTGCTGGAGAACATGCGCTCCTCCGCACCCGACCTGGACCTGGTCGACGTGCGCAAGACGCTCGGCTCCTTCCTGTTCTCCGGGGACGACGTCGACAAGCCCGCGGGGGTCCTCTCCGGCGGCGAGAAGACCCGTCTGGCCCTGGCGACGCTGGTCGTCTCCTCGGCGAACGTGCTGCTCCTCGACGAGCCCACGAACAACCTCGACCCGGCCAGCCGCGAGGAGATCCTGGGCGCGCTGCGCACCTACAAGGGCGCCGTCATCCTCGTCACGCACGACGAGGGCGCCGTGGAGGCGCTGGAGCCGGAGCGCATCATCCTGCTCCCGGACGGCGTCGAGGACCTGTGGGGACCGGACTACCGGGACCTGGTGGCCCTCGCCTGACCCCCGCCCGACCCGCCCGGTCCTGCCGGCGGGGGTGCCGGGATGCCGTCCCGGCCCTGATCCAGTTCCTTATGGATCATTCGGCTCAGGGGTGATCCATCATCTGAGTGAGACGGTCTCGTACCGTTGCGCGTCGTCCGACGGCCCCGGCCGCCCCCGCGAGGGGGCGCGACCGGGGCCGTCGTCTTCCCGCGGTTCGGCCTCTGACCTGGAGATTCCCGCAGGGGGCGGTGAAGTGTGACGGAAGTCATGCAGCGGAAGGGGAGATTCCGTTCTGCTCGGGTGTCCACGGCTCGGGAAATGCCGCCGTACCGACCTTGCTGAATGGGTGGCCAGGAAGCCGGGGAGGGGTGATCATGAGAAGTCCAGAGCGCACTTCCCATGAGGAGGCACGGGTGGCCGAGACTCTGAAGAAGGGCAGCCGGGTGACCGGCGCCGCGCGCGACAAGCTCGCGGCAGACCTGAAGAAGAAGTACGACTCCGGTGCGAGTATCCGGGCGCTGGCCGAAGAGACCGGCCGGTCCTACGGATTCGTCCACCGGATGCTCAGTGAGTCCGGGGTCTCGCTGCGCGGCCGCGGTGGCGCGACGCGTGGCAAGAAGGCGGCTACGGCCTGACCCCCGGTCCATCGGATCCAACGCTCCAACGGCTTCAAGGCTCACATGATCCGCCGTTCCCTTCGGTGACCCCCGGTCGGCCTCCCGGTCGACTGGGTGGTTACTGTGCAGTCACTTAGGCCGAGCTTGCGGCCGACTGCACACCGGAGGCACACGGATGGCTCTGCTCGACAAGGACGGCGTACGACTCACCGTCGACGACACGGTCGCCACGGTGACACTGACCAATCCGGCCAAGCGAAATGCCCAATCCCCCGCGCTCTGGCGGGCTTTGGCCGAGGCGGGCAGGTCGTTGCCGGGCACCGTCCGGGTCGTCGTGCTGCGCGGCGAGGGCAAGTCCTTCTCCGCCGGGCTCGACCGGCAGGCGTTCACCCCCGAAGGCTTCGAGGGCGAGCCGTCCTTCCTCGATCTGGCGCGCGGTTCGGACGAACTGCTCGACGCCACGATCTCCGAGTACCAGGAGGCGTTCACCTGGTGGAGGCGTAACGACATCATCTCCGTCGCCGCCGTGCAGGGGCACGCCATCGGCGCCGGCTTCCAGCTCGCGCTCGCGTGCGACCTGCGCGTGGTCGCCGACGACGTGCAGTTCGCCATGCGCGAGACCAGCCTGGGCCTGGTCCCCGACCTGGCCGGCACCCAGCCGCTGGCCTCCCTGGTCGGGTACGCCCGCGCGCTCGAAATCTGCGCGACGGGCCGCTTCGTGCATGCCGAGGAGGCGGAGCGCGTCGGCCTCGCCAACCTGGTGGTCCCGGCGGACGAGCTCGACGCCGCCGTCCAGGACCTGACCACCGCCCTGCTGGCCCCGCCGCGCGACGCCGTGATCGAGACCAAGACCCTGCTGCGCGGTGCGCGCACCCGCACCTACGACGACCAGCGCGCCGCCGAGCGCGCGGCCCAGGCCCGTCGCCTGCGGGACCTGGCGGGCCTCTCGGACTGACCGGTCGTCCCGCCGCCACGAACCCGCAGCGCCTCGGGGCCACGCCGGTCGGCGTAGGTCCCGGGGCGCTCCGGGCTCCGCGGGCCTAACGTGGTGCGCAGTGAGTCCGTACACGTGAAGGGACACGCGATGACCGAAACCTCATCAGGGGGCTCCCACAAGGCTCCGGGAGACCGGGGCCGCACGACCATCGCGGACGGGGTGGTCGAGAAGATCGCCGGCCTGGCGGCCCGGGAAGTGGTCGGCGTGCACGCCCTGGGCAGCGGCCTCTCCCGCACCTTCGGCGCCGTCCGCGACCGGGTTCCCGGCGGCGGCGGAGGGAAAGCCGCGGTCAGCCGTGGCGTCAAGGCCGAGGTCGGCGAGGTCCAGACGGCCCTCGACCTGGAACTCGTCGTCGATTACGGCGTGTCGATCCGTGACGTGGCACGGGCTGTCCGTGAGAACGTCGTCTCCGCGGTCGAGCGGATGACCGGCCTGGAAGTCGTCGAGGTCAACATCGCCGTGAGCGACGTCAAACTGCCCGACGAGCCCGACGAGGAGCCGGAGTCCCGACTCCAGTAGCCGAGAGGAGCCCGCACATGAGCATGGCGGTCGCCGGCATGTTGGCCGGCATGGCCCTGGGGTTCGCCGGCTATTTCGGCGGATTCGGCGCCTTCCTGCTGGTGGCAGCCCTCGGAGCCGTGGGCTTCGTCGCCGGCCGCTTCCTCGACGGAGACCTCGATCCCGGGGACCTCTTCCGCCGCCGCGACGACCGGCGCAGGTGAGGCGTGATGAGCACCCCGCCGCAGGCCACCCCGCCGGGCCCCGCCGTGCCGGGGGCCGCCGCACGGGCGACCCCGCACGCGGTGGCCGCCGCCGACCGCGGGGCCACCCGCATCGCCGACCGGGTCGTCGCCAAGATCGCCGCGCAGGCCGCCCGGGAGGCACTCCCCGGGGGCCCCGGCGCGCCCCCGCAGGCCACCGTCACCGTGCACCACGACATCGCGCGGGTCCGGGTGAGCCTGGAGCTTGCCTACCCCGGCGACCTCGCCGCCCAGTGCGCGGCCGTACGCAGGCGGGTCGTCCGCCGCGTCGAGGAGTGCGCGCAGATGTCCGTCCCCGAGGTCGACATCGACATCGAGCACCTGCACTCCGCGCACACCCGAACCGCCGCCGGGCGGGACCGGCGGCTGCGGTGACGGCCACCCGGTTCCGGTCCGCCCGCCGCATCCCCGCGGCCCTCGTCGCCCTGGCCGTACTCGGGGTGGCGGGGCTGTTCCTGTACGACCTGGCCGCCGTACGGGCCGACCGTCCCGCCATGGCGTGGCGGCGGGAACTCGCCCGCCGGCTGGAAGTACACACCCCGGCGGACCTGGCGGTGCAGCTGGCCGGCGGGGCGCTGGCCGTGGCCGGGGCGGTGCTCCTGCTGCTGGCCGTCACCCCCGGGATCCGCAGGATCCTCCCCATGCTGAGCCCTGAACGGGACGGGGAAGCGGGCGCGGGCCCCCCGCTGCGCGCCGGGATCGGCCGCAGGGACGCGGCCCAGGTCCTGCGCGACCGGGCCATGGAGGTGCCCGGCGTGCGGTCGGCCCGAGTCAGGATGGGCCGCTCCCGCGTCCGGGTACGGGCCAGGTCCCACTTCCGGGAACTGGAGGAGGTACGGGCCGACCTTGACGCGGTACTGGCCGTCGGCATCGAAGAGCTGGGCCTCGTGCACCCGCCGCGGCGGCGCGTACGGGTCAGGAGGTGAGCGGGTTGCTCGGGACGGTGAACCGGATCCTGCTGGCGGTGGCCGGCGCGGTCCTGCTGGCGGCCGGGGTCGTGCTGCTGACGGCGGCACGACCGCTCAAGGGCCGTGCGGAACCGCTGCTGAGCGCCGAGGACCGGCGCCGGTACCTGCACGCCGACGGCTGGGGCTGGTGGGTGCTGGTCGCGGCCCTCGCCCTGTGCCTGCTGCTGGCGCTGTGGTGGCTGCTGTCCCAGCTGCGGCGCTCCAGGCTGCGGGAGGTCGCCGTGGACACCGGGGACGGGGCCTTCGCCGTGCTGCGCGGGCGGGCCCTGTCCGACGCCGTCGCCGCGGAGGCCGGAGCCCTGGACGGGGTCGCCGGCTGCCGGGTCGTCCTGCGCGGGCGGCGCGGTGCGCCCGCCCTGCGGGTGGCCGTCGAGCTGGAGCCCCACGCGGTCCCCGCGGACGCGCTGGCGGGCCTGGCGGGGCCGGTCCTCACCCACGCCCGGACCTCGGCGGGCCTCCCGGACCTGCCCGCGGAGGCCCGCTTCAAGGTGGCGTCCCACCGGGCCCAGCGCGTCAGCTGAGGACGCGCCGGGGCCGGCTGCGGCGTGCCGTGCCGCGGCGTGCCGGGGCGTGACCGGCCGGGGCGTGGACGGACGGTCAGAAGCCGTGCCGGGAGCCGCCGTCGACCGGGAGCATCACGCCGGTCAGGTACGAGGCGGCCGGCGAGAGCAGGAACGCGGCCGCGCGCCCGAACTCCTGCGGGGAGCCGTACCGGCGCAGCGGGATGCGGGACTCGTTGCCCGCGCGGGCGGCGGCGGCGTCGCCGGACAGCGCGTCGAGCTCCCGCACCCGGTCGGTGTCGATGCGGGCCGGCAGCAGGCCGATGACGCGGATCCCGCGCGGACCGAGTTCCACCGAGAGGGACTTCGCGAAGCCGGCCAGGCCCGGGCGCAGGCCGTTGGAGATGGTCAGTCCCGGGATCGGCTCGTGGACCGAGCCCGACAGGACGAAGCCGATGACCCCGCCCTCGCCCAGCACCGCGGCGGCCGCCCGGGCGAGGCGTACCGCACCGAGGAAGACCGACTCGAAGGCGGCCGACCACTGCTCGTCGGTGCTGTCGACGGCGAAGCCCGGGACGGGGCCGCCGACGCTGATGAGGATGCCGTCGAAGCGGCCGAAGCGCTCGCGCGCCGTGGCGATCAGCCGCCCGGCCGCCGCCGGGTCCGCGTTGTCAGCGGCCGCCCCCACGGCGTTCGGGCCGAGTTCGGCGGCGGCGTCGGCCGTCCGCTTCTCGTCCCGTCCCGTCACGAGGACCTTCGCGCCGTCGGCGACCAGTTCCCGGGCGGAGGCGAAACCGAGGCCGCGCGTGGCCCCGGTGACGATGTAGACACGGTCTTTCAGTCCAAGATCCATGCCCGACACGCTACGCCGTCGCGGGCTCCTGTTCGGCCGCTTCGGCCCGGGCCGCGGCCTCCTCGCGGTCGCGCTTCTCGCGCCGTACGAGGACCAGCCAGCCCACCGGCACCGCGGAGGCGAACAGCCACCACTGGACCGCGTACGCCATGTGCGCGCCGATCGAGTCGTGGTCGGGGTCGGCGACGGTCTCGGGGCTGCCGTCCGCCGGTGCCGGATCGGTCAGTTCCAGGTACCCGCCGAGGACCGGCCGGCCCAGGGACTCGGCCTGCTGCTCGCTGTTGATGAGCATCACCTGGCGGTCGGGCAGGCCCTTGCGGTCCTTGATGCCGCTGCCGCCGCTGGTCTCGTCGGCCTTCAGCCGGCCGGTGACCGTGACCTCGCCCGCGGGCGGGGCCGGCACCGGCGGGTAAGCACGCGGGTCGCCGCCGCCCGGCACCCAGCCGCGATCGACCAGCACCACCTTGCCGTCGGCGAGGACGAGGGGGGTCAGGACGTGGAAGCCGACCTTGTCGTCGTTCGAGGTCCGCATCCGCACGACCACCTCGCGCGCGGAGTCGTACGTGCCGGTGGCGGTGACCGCGCGCCAGAAGTCGGCGCGGGGGACCTTGTGGCCGGGGGAGGTGACCTCCGTCACCGGGACCGGCTTCGCCCGCAGGTTCGCCTCGATCAGCTGGTTCTGCGCGACCCGGTGCACATGGCGGTGGTACTGCCAGAACCCGAGCTTGATCATCACAGGGATGAGGACGAGGGCGATGAGGGTGAGGGACACCCACTGCCGGGTCAGCACAAAGCGGTACACGCCCACGACGGTACCCCGGCCGACGGCGACCCCGGCGGCCGGGTGGCCCTCCGGGGTCGCGGGGAGGAGGAAGAAGGGGGTCAGACGTGGTCGACGATGCCCACCTTCCCTTCCGCTCGGGCGCAGTGCCCGCCGCAGAACCACTGCCCCTCGACCTCGACGCCCTGTCCGATGATCTGGACCCGGCAGTGCTCGCAGATGGGCGCCATGCGGTGGATGGCGCAGGAGAAGCAGTCGAAGACGTGCACGGCGCCCTGCGCGTGCACCTCGAAGGACATGCCGTAATCGTTTCCGCAGACCTCACAACGTGCCATGCGCCGCATGCTGCGCACGGCGGAGCAGCGGAACAAGATCCACCCTGGTGAGTCGCCGCGCGGACACCCGCCCGGACCAACGGCCGGGGGCCGGTCCGCTCACCCGCCGCTCATCGGCCGGTCATTCCCCGGCCGGGGCGACGTCCCGCAGTAGCTGCGTGAAGGCCGCCTCGTCGACCACCGGGGTGCCGAACGCCTTCGCCTTGACCGTCTTCGAGGTCGCCGAGTCCGGGTCGTTCGTCACCAGGAGGCTGGTGAGCCGCGACACGCTCGTCGCGACGTGCAGGCCCGCCTCGACCGCCCGGTCCTCCAGCAGCTCCCGCTCCACCGAGGTGTCACCGGAGAAGGCCACCCGCATGCCCTGCTTCAGCGGCTTGCCGTCCTCGAAGCGCCCCGGATTGGGGTGCGGGCACGGCGGCCGCCTGCGCGAGGGCCGCCAGCTGCCGCCCCGGTACGACGCCTGGTGGCCCACGCGCGGGGCGGCGGCCGAGTCCGACCACTCGGTCAGCGGCCGGCATTCCAGCAGCGGCAGCCGTACGCCGCCCCGCGCGGCGGCGTGCAGCGACGGACGGAAGGCCTCCGCGAGCACCCGGGCGTCGTCGAGGGCGTGGTGGGCGCGCTGCTGGACGACACCGAAGTGTGCGGCGAGCGACTCCAGCTTGTGGTTGGGCAGCGGCAGGTCCAGCTCCTTGGACAGGGCGATGGTGCACAGCCGCTGACGGACCGGCGCGGTCGTCTCGGCACGCGCGTACTCCCGGGCGATCATCTGCCAGTCGAAGATGGCGTTGTGCGCGACCAGCACGCGGTCCGCGAGCCTGCCGGCGAACTCCTCGGCGATGTCCTTGAAGAGCGGCGCACCTTCGAGCACATCACTCGTCAGACCGTGGATCCACACCGGCCCGGGGTCGCGCTGCGGGTTGACCAGGCTGTACCAGTGGTCCTCCACGTTGCCCTGGGCGTCGAGCCGGTAGACGGCGGCGGAGACTATCCGGTCGTCGCGAGCGAGCCCGGTGGTCTCCACGTCGACGACCGCGTACCCCTGTGGGTACGCGGTCGGCCACGTCGTCTCTGCGGTCGTACGGTCGTCGAGCATGGTCACAGAGGATATCGGCACGGACTGACACCGCGGCCCCACCCTCGGTCAGCGGTTCACCGGCCGGTCCTCGGCGCGGGCGCCGGGTGTGCCAGCAGGGCCGTCACCAGGGCCCGTACGGACAGCAGGAAGAGCCGTTCCGGATCCGCGGGCCGGGCCAGTGCGCGGGCGAGGGCCGGGTCGTGGGGGGCCGCCGCCGGGTCCCACAGCTCGCTCTCGGCCGGGACCTGGGCGGGGGAGCGCTCGCGGTTGCGCTCGACCAGCAGGAACCCGACGATCTGGAACTGCACCGCGCGCACGGCGTCGGCCGCCCGGGCGCCGCGCAGGCCCGCGGCGTGCACCTCGTGGACCAGCGCCTGCTGCGCGGGCAGGAACATCCGCTCCGTGAGGCCGCGTTCGTGGACCATCGCGATCAGGTGCGGCCGTCCGCGCAGCTCGCGGCGCAGGATCCGGGCCACCGACTCGATCCGCTCGGCCGGGGTGCGCCCGACCGGGGAGATCGCGCCCATCTCCTGCACGGTCCGCTCCACGACGGCGTCGAGGAGCGATTCGCGGTTGCCGACGTGCCAGTAGATGGACGTGACCGCGGTGCCCAGCGCGGCGGCGAGCCCCCGCATCGTCAGGGCGGCCGGCCCGCGCTGCCTGACCAGGGACGCGGCGGCGTCCAGCACCTCGTCGCGGGTCAGCGAGGATCTGGCCATGTCAGCGGTCCACCGATCTGTTGGTGCGTCAATTCTGGTGCATGCGCGGGGGTTTACCCTTCATCGGCTGCGGTGTAACTGTGTTACAGACCCGAACCGAGAGGTGGTGCGAGACATGGCACGCGTACGGTACGGAGCGCGCACCGAGGCCGAGATCGCCGCGTCGCGCGAGAAGAGTTCCAAGCTCCCCGACATCTGGTCCACCGGCGTGGTCGCCGTCTGGGAGACCGATCCCGACGTGGTCGCCGCGGTCCTCCCGCCGCCGCTCAAACCGTCCGAGCGGCCCCTCGTACGGGCGAACATCAGCCAGGTCGACCTGCCCGGCTACCCGCTCGGCGCCGGCTCGGTGGCCGTCGCCGCCCGGCACGACGGCGTGGAGGGCTGGTACCCGCTGGTCATGCCGATGACCCACGAGCGCGCCCTGACCGGCGGCCGCGAGGTCTTCGGCGAACCGAAGAAGCTGGGCGAGGTCACCGTCGAGCGCGACGGCCTCGTCGTACGCGCCGCCCTCGCCCGGCACGGCATCGCCTTCGTCGAGGTCCGCGGCGCCGTGGACCGCCCGCTCCCCCTGCCCGAGCCCACCCGGAAGACCGACTTCTACTTCAAGTTCCTGCCCACCGTCGACGGTTCGGGCCTCGACGGGGACCCGGTCCTCGTGCACTGCGTCCGTCACGAGAAGGTCCGCAGGCTGGAGCACGTCACCGGCGACATCGTCCTGCGCGAGTCGATGTTCGACCCCGTGGCCGACCTCCCCGTCCGCCGGATCGTGGAGATCACCCTCGGCGAGAAGACCACCGACCAGAAGGGCCGGGTCGTCGAGCGGGTCAGCGCACAGGCCCTGCTCCCGTACATCCACCAGCGCTACGACGACCCCCTGCAGATCCTCGACGGCCCGCCGGAAGGGAGCCTGTGAGATGCGGCTCGAACCGGGACGGACGGCCGTCGTCACAGGTGCGGCGAGCGGCATCGGCCTCGCCATGGCCCGCCGCTTCGCCGCCGAGGGACTGAACGTGGTCCTCGCCGACGTCGAGGAGGCCGCCCTGCGCCAGGCCGCCGGCGAACTCGCCGCGGACGGGGCGCAGGTGCTCGCCCGGACCGTGGACGTCAGCGACCGCGAGTCGGTGCTCGCCCTCGCCGACGCGGCCTACGACACCTTCGGCGCCGTCCACGTCCTGTGCAACAACGCGGGCGTCGGCTCCGGCGCCGAGGGCCGGATGTGGGAGCACGAGCCCAACGACTGGAAATGGGCCTTCTCCGTCAACGTGTGGGGCGTCTTCCACGGCATCCAGGCCTTCGTCCCCCGCATGATCGCCGGCGGCGCCCCGGGCCACGTCGTCAACACCTCCTCCGGCGACGGCGGCATCGCCCCGCTGCCCACCGCCTCCGTCTACGCCGTCACCAAGGCCGCCGTGGTCACCATGACCGAGTCCCTCTACGCCCACCTCAAGGCGGAAGGCGCGGCCGTCGGCGCCTCCGTGCTCTTCCCCGGCCCGCACATGCTGCGCACCGGCCTGTGGGAGTCCCACCGCAACCGGCCCGAGCGGTACGCGAAGCAGCGCCCGCGCAGGACCCCGTACCGCCGCCTCGACCAGTACGAGGCCGCGATGAAGCAGGCCGGCCACGAGGTGCACTTCACCCCGGTCGAGGAGGTCGCGGAGCACGTCGTCGCCGGCATCCGCGCCGACCGCTTCTGGATGCTGCCGCCGAGCGAGCACAGCGACCGGCAGATCCGCGCCCGGTCGCAGTCGATGCTCGACCGCGCCGACCCCGCCTACCTGGAGAGCTTCATCCTCGACTGAGGAGCGTCCGCCATGAGCGACACCACGAGGACCACCGCGACCGACACCGCGACTGACACCCCGTACGAAGACCCGTACCTGATCATCTCCTCCGACTGCCACGCAGGCCTGCCCACGGAGCAGTACCGCCCCTACCTCGACTCCCGCTTCCACCGCCGCTTCGAGGAGTTCCTCGGCCAGCGCGACGCCCGCCGCGCGGAGGCCACCCGGCTGGGCGTCCGCAACGAGGCCTTCGCCGAGAAGTGGTTCCACGATCACGAGGAGGGCCTGCGGGGAGGCTGGGACACCGGGCAGCGGCTGAAGGAGCTCGACGGCGACGGCGTGGCCGGCGAGGTCGTCTTCCCCGACGCCGACGCCGTCGACAGCCAGACCGCCGCCCCCTTCGGGGTGGGCCTCGGGCTCTCCGGCGACCAGGACCCCGAGCTCGGCATGGCGGGCGCGCAGGCGCACAACCGCTGGCTGGCCGAGTTCGTCTCCCAGACCCCCGAGCGCCACTGCGGCGTCGCCCTGCTGCCCATCACCGGCGAGCCGGACACGGTCGTCGCCGAGATCCACCGCGCCAAGGAGTCCGGGCTGGGCGCGCTGATGATCCCCGCCATGTGGGTGGACAAGGCGCCCTACCACGACCGCCGCTACGACCCGGTCTGGGCGGCGGCGGCCGAGACGCGGATGCCGATCGTCACCCACTCCGGGTCCTCGCCGCGCCACGAGTACGGCGACCACCTGGGCATCTTCGTCTCCGAGGTCACCTGGTGGCCGGCCCGCCCGCTGTGGTTCCTGCTCTGGTCCGGAGTGTTCGAGCGGCACCCGGGCCTGAAGTTCGGGGTCGCCGAGTCGGGCTGCTGGTGGCTGCCGAACCAGCTGTGGTTCATGGACCGGCTCTACCTCGGCGCGCACGGCGGCAAGAAGCTCTCGCCCTTCGAGGAGCTGAAGCGGCCGCCGAGCGAGTACCTGGACCGCCAGGTGTTCGTCTGCGCGACGAACACCAAGCGGCGGGAACTGGCCCAGCGCTACGAGATCGGCGTGGACAACATCCTGTGGGGCTCGGACTTCCCGCACCCCGAGGGCACCTGGCCGAACACCCGGAGCTGGCTGAGGAACACCTTCCACGACATCCCCGTCGACGAGACCCGCCGGATGCTGGGCCTCGCCGCGGCCGAGGTCTTCGGCTTCGACACCGCCAAGCTGGCCCCGACCGCCCGCCGGATCGGCCCCACCCCGGCCGAGCTGGACCAGTCCCGGGACCAGGCGGCGGTGGCGGCGTCCTGGGCGCGCTCGCGCGAGGTGGGCCGGCACTGGCTGACCGGACACGACTTCCCGGTACTGGGGGTTGCGCAGTGACCGGCTTCGCGGCGACCGGCGACGACCGCTACACCGTGATCTCGGCGGACTGCCACGCGGGCGCCGACCTCCTGGACTACAAGCCGTACCTGGAGAAGCGGTACCACGACGAGTTCGACGCCTGGGCCGCCACCTACGTGAACCCCTACGAGGACCTCCTCGCCGACACGGCGGACCGCAACTGGAACTCCGCGCGGCGCCTGGCGGAACTGGAGGCGGACGGCATCGTCGCCGAGGTCGTCTTCCCCAACACCGTCCCGCCGTTCTTCCCCAAGGCCTCCCTGATGGCGCAGCCGCCGACAGCCGCGGAGTTCGCGATGCGGTGGGCCGGCCTGCAGGCCCACAACCGCTGGCTGGCGGACTTCTGCGCGGACGCACCAGGACGGCGGGCGGGCGTCGCGCAGATCCTCCTCAACGACGTCGACGCGGCGGTGCGGGAGATCCGCCGCACGAAGGCGGCGGGCCTGACGGGCGGCATCCTGCTGCCCGGTGTGCCGCCCGGCTCCCCCGTCCCCGAGCTGTACTCGGCGGCCTACGACCCCATCTGGGCGGTGTGCGAAGAGCTGGACGTCCCGGTCAACCACCACGGCGGCTCGGCGTCGCCGCCGCTCGGCGACGAACCGGCGGCCCGGGCCGTCTTCATGGTGGAGACGACCTGGTTCTCCCACCGGGCCCTGTGGCACCTCGTCTTCGGCGGGGCGTTCCGGCGCCACCCGGGCCTGAAGCTGGTCCTGACGGAACAGGGCTCCGGCTGGATCCCGGGCGTGCTGGAGATGCTGGACTACTACCACGGCCGCCTGGTCGCGGCCTCGGCCACCGCCGAGGCGAAGTTCGGGGCCGGCCTCGCCGAGGCGATGGGCCGGGGCCCGAGCGAGGTCTGGCGGGACAACTGCTTCGTGGGGGCCAGCTTCATGCGCCCCCACGAGGTCCCGCTGCGGGACCGGATCGGCCTCGACAAGATCATGTGGGGGAGCGACTACCCCCACGACGAGGGCACGACCCCGTACTCCCGCGAAGGCCTCCGCATCGCCTACGCGGGCCTCCCGCGGGACGAGGTCGCCGCGATGGCCGGCGGCAACGCGGCCCGCGTGTACGGCTTCGACCTGACCCTGCTGGACGCCCTCGCGGCCAAGCACGGCCCGCTGGTCTCGGAGATCGCCGAACCCCTGACCCGGATCCCGCCCGGGGCCACCAGCCCGGCCTTCGCCAGGGGCGGCTCGGTCCGGGTCTGGTGACGGACGGCTCCCGCCGGGGCGGCTCGGATCCGATACCCGAGCCGCTCCGGCGGGAACAGCTCCGCACCAAGCAGGTCGCCGGGGGCCGTACCCCTCGGGGGCCGCCGCGTCCACCGGGCCCGGTACGGCGAAGGCGTCGCCGACCCGCGGCCACCGCCGCCAGGCGATCGTGTTGCGGGAGGCCGGCGGTGGCCTCGTCCATGCGGGTCGCGAGGGCTTCGCTCAGGCGGCGGAACCCACCCATCCCGAACCGACGGTAACCCCGATGGATACCGATCGGTAACAACCCCTGGCGGCAGCCCCCGAGGCGCCCTATGGTGCGGACATGCCGAACCTGCCCGATGTCGTGCTGTGGTCCATACCCGCCTTCGTGCTGCTCACCGTCATCGAGCTGGTGAGCTACCGCCTCCATCCCGACGACGACGCGGCCGGCTACGACACGAAGGACGCCGTCACCAGCATCAGCATGGGACTCGGCAGCATCGGTTTCGACCTGCTCTGGAAGATCCCGGTGGTCGCCGTCTTCACCGCCGTCTACGAACTCACCCCGCTGCGGGTGCCATTGCTGTGGTGGACCATCCCGCTGATGCTGCTCGCACAGGACTTCCTCTACTACTGGCAGCACCGCGGCCACCACGTCATCCGCATCCTGTGGGCCTGCCACGTGGTCCACCACAGCAGCCGGAAGTTCAACCTCACCACCGCCCTGCGCCAGCCCTGGACCAGCGCCACGACCTACTGGTTCTACCTGCCGATGGTGGCCGTCGGGGTGCACCCGGCCGTGATCCCGTTCTGCTACGGCATCAATCTGCTCTACCAGTTCTGGGTCCACACCGAGCGCATCGGGAAGCTGCCCCGGGCCTACGAGTACGTCTTCAACACCCCCTCCCACCACCGCGTCCACCACGCGTCCCAGGGCGGCTACCTCGACCGCAACTACGGCGGCATCCTGATCATCTGGGACCGGATGTTCGGCTCCTGGGTGGGGGAGACCGACAAGCCCGTATACGGCCTCACCAAGAACATCAACACCTACAACCCGCTGCGCGTCGCCACCCACGAGTACGCCGCCATCGCGCGGGACGTCCGCGCCGCCCGGAGCTGGAGCGAGCGGGCCGGCCGGGTCTTCCGCGGCCCGGGCTGGCAGCCCGCGGCATCGGCCCAGGCACCCGTGCCGGAGCAGGCCCCCGCCGCCCCCGCCAAGGCTCCCGCGGCGCCTGCCGCCGCCGAGGTCACCGCGCCCGCCCCCGCCGCCCGCGCCGAGGCCCCCGCGGGCGTGCCCGCCGCCGATCCGGCCGCCGCCGTACAGGAGACCACCGCGTGAGCACCGCAGAGTCCACCGGCCGCCCCGGCCCCTCCTGGGCGGCCCACGGGGCGGCGGCCGGCCGCGAACGGCTCGGCCGCGTCGCCCTCGGGTCCTTCGCCGTGGCCGCCGCGGCCGACCTCGGCTCGCTGCTGGCCGACTGGCACCTCGGGCACGTCATCGCCAAGCCGCTGCTGATGCCGCTGCTCGTCGCCTACGTGATCACGCGCGGCGCGCCCCGCCTGCTGGTCGCCGCCCTGCTGTTCGGCTGGGGCGGGGACCTGGCCCTGCTCTTCGACGCCGAGGCCGCCTTCCTCGTCGGGATGGGCTCCTTCGCCGTCGGTCACGTCTGCTACCTCGTCCTGTTCGGCAAGCGGCCCGCGAACGCCCTGCTCGGGGGCGCCTACGTGCTGGCGCTCCTCGGAACCGTCGCCCTGCTGTGGCCCGATCTGCCCGCGTACCTGCGGATCCCCGTGGCCGGCTACAGCCTGCTGCTGACCGCCATGGCCTTCCGCTCCAGCGCCCTCGGCCTGCGGGCCGGCATCGGCGGAGCGCTGTTCCTGCTGTCCGACACCCTCATCGCCACCGGCGTCGCCGCATGGCCCCAACTGCCCCGCCCCGACTTCTGGATCATGGCCACCTACCTGGCCGCCCAGTACCTGCTGGCCACCGCGGCGACCGACCGCGAAAGCAGGCGTACCGTAGGACGGCCATCAGTCGTACAGGACTGAACAACCCCGAGCCGGAGGACTGCACCACCATGCGCGCCACCGTCATCCACGCCCCGCACGACATCCGCGTGGAGGAGGTGCCCGACGCTGCGATCCAGCGCCCCGAGGACGCCGTCGTCCGCGTCCTGCGCGCCTGCATCTGCGGCAGCGACCTGTGGGCCTACCGGGGCGAGGCCCAGCGCCGGCCGGGCCAGCGCATCGGCCACGAGTTCCTGGGCGTCGTCGAGGAGACCGGCCCGGCCGTGTCCGGCGTGCGCGCCGGCGACCTGGTCGTCGCGCCCTTCATGTGGTCGGACGGCACCTGCGCGTTCTGCAAGGAGGGCCTCTACACCTCCTGCGACCACGGCGGCTTCTGGGGCTCGGTCGGCCACGACGGCGGCCAGGGCGAGGCCGTCCGCGTCCCGCACGCCGACGGAACACTGGTGAAGCTGCCCGCCGACGCCGCCTCCGACGACCACCTGCTCACCGGCCTGCTCGCCCTCTCCGACGTCATGGGCACCGGCCACCACGCCGCGCTGGGCGCGGGGGTGCGCCCGGGCTCCACGGTCGCCGTGGTCGGCGACGGCGCGGTCGGCCTGTGCGCGGTCCTCGCCGCCAAGCGCCTCGGCGCCGAGCGGATCATCGCACTGGGCCGCCACGCGGTCCGCACCGACATAGCCAGGCTCTTCGGGGCCACCGACGTCGTCGCCGAGCGCGGCGAGGCCGCCGAGGCGGCGGTGCGCGAGCTCACCGGCGGCCGCGGGGCGCACTGCGTCGTCGAGGCCGTCGGCACCGAGCAGTCCATGCGCACCGCGGTGGGCATCACCCGCGACGGCGGGGCCGTCGGCTACGTCGGCGTCCCGCACGGCAGCGCTTCCGGCCTCGACCTCGGCGTCATGTTCGACCGCAACATCACCCTGCGCGGCGGTGTCGCCCCGGTCCGCGCCTACATCCCGGAGCTGCTGGAGGACGTGCTCAGCGGGGCGATCGACCCGGCGCCCGTCTTCGACCGCGCCGTGTCCCTGGACGAGGTCCCGGACGGCTACCGCGCGATGGACGACCGCAGCGCGCTCAAGGTGCTGATCAAGCCCTGACCCACCGCGGGCACAGGCCCTGATCCGCCGCGGGCACAGGATCCGGCCCGCGGCGGGCTGGAGTACGGACGGGCCGGGCGGGGTGGTCCCCGCCCGGCCCGTCCGTCCGTTCGCCGGGTCGGACTACTTCACGGCCTTGAGGGCGTCCACGACGCCGTAGCCGTAGTAGCCGGTCTGGCCCCACTTGGCCTGGCAGGTGGTGGCGTTGATCAGCGCACCCTTGGCGTCGTATATCTGGGCCGGGCAGGTCGCCTTGGTGGACTGCGCCTTCAGCATCGCCTGGAGCTGCGACGGCGTGGCCGAGGGGTGGGCGCTCTTGAGCAGCGCTGCGACGCCCGCGACGTGCGGGGCGGCCATGGAGGTGCCCTGCTTGTAGCCGTAGCCGCCGCCCAGGACGGTCGACAGCACGCGCCCGTTGGCGTCCGGGGTGGCCGGGACCTGCCACTTGTCGCCGCCGGGGGCCGCGACGTCCACGACCCCGAGGCCGTAGCTGGAGTAGTAGGAGCGCAGGCCCTGGTCGCCGGTCGCGGAGACGGTGACCACGCCGGGCAGCTGCGTGGGCAGGTCCAGGCAGACCTTCGGGTCGATGGTGCGGGTGACCGGGGTGGTGTCGTTCGGGCTGGTGGTGTCCTCCAGGGAGGCCGCGGCCAGGTCCTGGTTGGAGTTGCCGGCCGAGGCCACGTGCAGCGTGCCCTTGCGCTCGGCGTACTTGGTCGCCCGCCCGATGGCCTCCACCAGCGCCTTCTGGTCGTCGTCGGTCTTGCAGTTGAAGAGCCACGGGTCGACGTAGTAGCTGTTGTTGGTCACCTCGATCCCCTTCTCGGCGGCGAACATGAAGCCGCAGACGACCGCCTCGGTGTAGAAGAGGCTGGTCCCGGGCTCGCTCACCTTGATCGCGGCGATCTTCACGCCGGGTGCCACACCGCTGATGCCGATGCCGTTGCGGGGGGCGCCGATGGTGCCGGCCACGTGCGTGCCGTGGTCGCTGCCGTCCGCGTACGGGCGCCAGGCGCCCTCGGTGGTGTCCGCGACGCCGCCGACGCAGTTGGCCGACTGGCTCTTGGAGAAGTTCGGGGCGAGATCGGGGTGGGTGTCGTCCACGCCCGTGTCGATGATGCCCACGGTGACGTCCTGGCTGCCATCGTTGATCTTGTGAGCCTCGTCGGCCTTGATCGTCCGCAGGTCCCACTGGTTGGGCTCGAGCGGTTCCTGACCCTCCTGGGCCTGCGCCGCCGCCTTGGCGGCGTCCGCCTCGCCCAGCCGCTGGGTCGCGCCCTCCTCGGTGGTCTGCACGGCGGACATCGGGGCCGTCCGGGTGGCGCCGACCGACACGAACAGCCCGCGCTGGGCGCGCAGCTGCCGGGCGAAGTCCGGGTTCTGGGAGTGTGCGACGACGACACCGATCTGCTCATAGGCCGTCACCACCGTTCCGCCGGCCCGCTCGACGGCCTTCTTCGCCGCCTTCACCGTGGCGTACGCGTTCAGGTTCGCCACGTAGGACAGCTTGGGGCCGTCGGCCGCGGCCTTCGAAGCCGTCGCCGTGCCCGCGGTGCCGTCCAGCGGAGCGGCGGAGGCCGACACCGAGGGCAGCAGGGCGAGCGAGGCGGTGAGCACCAGGCCGACCGGTACGGCGAGGGCACGCCGGCGGGCGGATCCCAGATGAGCCATGGGTTCTCCAGATCATCTTGAAAAAGCCGTCCGCGCGCGGTCGCGCCGGACGGGTCCATGACAAGTGAACCTAGTGCCGCCGTTCCCCTCTCCGCCATCAGTTCGAGAAATCAGTTCACGAAAGATCCCTGGGCGTTGAACCGTCCCGACACGCCGGCCGTGCCGTTGACAGAGGGGGCTCAGCGCCATCGACCCCCCCCACACGGAGGTTGCTTTGTCCGTCGTCCCCACCGCACCTGCGTCACAAGGAGATCCCCCCGTGACCACCGAAGCAGCGCCGCCCCCGGGCAGCGCGGGAACACCCCTGGCGGGCCCCACGGCCGATGAGTTCGTGAGCGTCCAGCAGAGCCCCGAGTTCGCCGAACTCCGCCGCTCCTACCGCTCCTTCGCCTTCCCGCTCACCGTGGCCTTCATCGCCTGGTACCTGCTCTACGTCCTGCTGTCCAACTACGCCGGCGGCTTCATGGGGACCAAGGTCTTCGGCAACATCAACGTCGCCCTGGTGCTCGGCCTCGCACAGTTCGCGACGACCTTCCTCATCGCCTGGCTGTACGCGCGGCACGCCGCCGCCAAGCTCGACCCCCGGGCGGCGGCCATCAAGGCGCGGATGGAGGCCTCCGAATGAGCGGCGCGCACCACCTGACGACGGTCGCGGCCGGCGCCTCCGAGCACCGGCCGCTGATCATCACCCTGTTCGGGTTGTTCGTCGTCGCCACCCTGATCATCACGGTCTGGGCCGGCCGCCAGACCAAGGACGCCGCGGACTTCTACGCGGGCGGCCGCCAGTTCACCGGCTTCCAGAACGGCCTCGCCATCTCCGGCGACTACATGTCGGCCGCGTCCTTCCTCGGCATCGCCGGCGCCATCGCCCTCTTCGGGTACGACGGCTTCCTGTATTCCATCGGCTTCCTCGTGGCCTGGCTGGTCGCCCTGCTGCTCGTCGCCGAGCCGCTGCGCAACTCCGGCCGCTACACGATGGGCGACGTCCTCGCGTACCGGATGCGCCAGCGGCCCGTACGCACCGCCGCCGGCACCTCCACCATCGTGGTCTCGATCTTCTACCTGCTCGCCCAGATGGCCGGCGCCGGCGTCCTGGTCTCCCTGCTCCTCGGCATCACCAGCGACGGCGGCAAGGTCGCGGTCGTCGCGCTGGTCGGCGTCCTGATGATCGTCTACGTGACCATCGGCGGCATGAAGGGCACCACCTGGGTCCAGATGATCAAGGCGGTCCTGCTGATCGCGGGCGCCCTGCTGATCACCCTCCTGGTGCTGGTGAAGTTCAACTTCAACGTCTCCGACCTGCTGGGCAAGGCGGCCGAGAACAGCGGTCAGGGAGTCAAGTTCCTCGAACCGGGCCTCAAGTACGGCAAGGACGCGACCTCGAAGCTGGACTTCCTCTCCCTCGGCCTCGCCCTCGTCCTCGGCACCGCCGGCCTCCCGCACATCCTGATCCGCTTCTACACCGTGCCCACCGCGAAGGCCGCCCGCAAGTCCGTGAACTGGGCCATCGGCATCATCGGCGCCTTCTACCTCATGACCATCGCCCTCGGCTTCGGCGCCGCGGCCCTGCTGGAGCGCGCCGACATCCTCGCCTCGAACAAGGCCGGCAACACCGCCGCGCCCCTGCTGGCCCAGGCCGTCGGCGGCGGCGCGGACTCCACCGGCGGCGCCGTCCTGCTCGCCGTGATCTCCGCCGTCGCCTTCGCCACCATCCTCGCGGTCGTCGCGGGCCTCACCCTCGCCTCCTCCTCGTCCTTCGCCCACGACCTGTACGTGAACGTGATCCGCAGGGGCAAGGCCACCGAGCAGGAGGAGGTGCGCGCCGCCCGCTGGTCCACGGTCGTCATCGGCGCGATCGCCATCGGCCTGGGCGCGCTGGCCCGCGACCTGAACGTGGCCGGGCTCGTCGCCCTCGCCTTCGCGGTCGCCGCCTCCGCCAACCTGCCGACGATCCTCTACAGCCTCTTCTGGAAGCGCTTCAACACACAGGGCGCGCTCTGGTCCATCTACGGCGGGCTGGTCTCGGCGGTCGGCCTGGTGCTGTTCTCCCCGGTCGTGTCCGGCAAGCCCACCTCGATGTTCAAGGACGCGGACTTCTTCTGGTTCCCGCTGGAGAACCCGGGCATCATCTCCATCCCCCTCGGCTTCCTCCTGGGCTGGCTGGGAACCGTCCTCGCCAAGGAGAAGGCCGACCCGCGGAAGTTCGCCGAGCTGGAGGTGCGCTCCCTCACCGGGACGGGGGCGCACTGACATCGTCCGAACACCCAGCGTGGCCGTGTCGTACGTCCCTACGACACGGCCCCGCAACGTCTCGTTCGTTCGGGCACCACGGAACGACACATGCGTCCCGTAGTCTCGGAACAGAGAACGCGTGCAGTGGATCCCATGTCGCGCGTATGTCTACTTCCGGACAGGGGAGGGGGCCCACAGTGCTTCTCGACACCTATGGCCGCGTGGCCACTGACCTGCGCGTCTCGCTCACCGACCGGTGCAATCTGCGCTGTACGTACTGCATGCCCGAAGAAGGCCTGCAGTGGCTCGGCAAGTCCGATCTGCTCACCGACGACGAGATCGTCCGGCTGATCCGCATCGCGGTCACGCAGCTGGGCATCACCGAGGTCCGCTTCACCGGCGGCGAGCCGCTGCTGCGGCCCGGCCTGGTCGGGATCGTCGAGCGGTGCGCGGCGCTGGAGCCGCGCCCCAAGATGTCGCTCACCACCAACGGCATCGGCCTGGGGCGCACCGCGCAGGCCCTGAAGGCGGCCGGCCTGGACCGGGTGAACGTCTCCCTCGACACCCTGCGCCCCGAGGTCTTCAAGACCCTCACCCGCCGCGACCGGCACAAGGACGTCATCCAGGGCATGGCCGCGGCCCGCGAGGCCGGCCTCACCCCCGTCAAGGTCAACGCCGTGCTCATGCCCGGGCTCAACGACGACGAGGCCCCCGACCTGCTCGCCTGGGCCGTCGAGAACGAGTACGAGCTCCGCTTCATCGAGCAGATGCCCCTCGACGCCCAGCACGGCTGGAAGCGCGACGGCATGATCACCGCCGGCGACATCCTGGAGTCGCTGCGCACGCGCTTCACGCTCACCGAGGAGGGAGCCGACGAGCGCGGCTCCGCCCCGGCCGAGCGCTGGGTCGTCGACGGCGGCCCCGCCACCGTCGGCGTGATCGCCTCGGTCACCCGCCCGTTCTGCGGCGCCTGCGACCGCACCCGGCTGACGGCCGACGGCCAGATCCGTACGTGCCTGTTCGCCACCGAGGAGTCCGACCTTCGCTCCGCCCTGCGCTCGGGCGCCCCGGACGAGGAGATCGCCCGGCTGTGGAAGGTGGCGATGTGGGGCAAGAAGGCCGGCTCCGGCCTCGACGACCCGTCGTTCCTCCAGCCTGACCGCCCCATGTCCGCGATCGGCGGCTGACCGGTTGCCGGTTGCCGGCGGCCGGCCGGCCCGCCGGTCCGTACCGGCGG
>NZ_MQUR01000008.1 GCF_001953875.1 Streptomyces amritsarensis | reverse complement strand
GTGTTCAGGTCGGCGGCGAAGGTGTCGTAGTCGTAGCCGGTGGTGGGCTGGCTGGAGCGGCCGAATCCACGCCGGTCGTAGGTGATGACCCGATGTCCGGCCTCCAGCAGGGCGGCGGCCTGCTTCTCCCAGGAGTGGCCGTCGAGCGGGTAGCCGTGGATCAGCACGACCGGCTGCCCGGTGCCGTGGTCCTCGTAGTAGAGGTCGATGGTGGTGGAGTTCTCCTGGCCGACGGTGATGAACGCCATGGTTGTTGCTGCCTTTCGGTTGGGTTGTGGTGCGAGGTGGTGGTCCGGGTGCGGTCGCAGGCCGGTGCGGGGCCGGTGCGGGCCGTGACTTCGGGTGCTCCGCGTTTCACCCGCCGGTCTGGAAACGGTGGCGGGGTCGAGGTGGTTCACGTGTGCCTGGATCGGCAGGTCTACGTCAGCGGACCGTACGAGCCGCCTTCTCCACGATGCGGGCGACGGCGTCGGGACGCGAGACGGACACCGCGTGCGAGGCGTCGATCTCAACCGTGCGGGCGTGTGCCCGGGCCGACATGAAGCGCTGGGCCGCGACGGGGATGTTCCGGTCCTCGGTGGTGACCAGCGACCAGGAGGGAATCGTCTTCCAGGCGGCACGGGTGGAGTTCTCCTCCAGCGCGGCGGCGGCGATCGGACGCTGGCCGGTCGCCATGAGCCTCGCCTTGTCCGCAGGGACGTCCGCGGCGAACTGCTGGTGGAAGGTGTCCGGCTTGATGAAGACATCGGCTCCCGAAGCTCCGTCGGGCAGTGTGTAGTTCACCGGGGCGATGGCCTGGCCGAGGGTGCTGCCGGGGAACTTGTTCGTCAGGCCCAGCGAGTTCTCGCCCGTGTCGGGCAGGAACGCGGCGATGTAGACGAGCGCCTTGACCTTGCCCTCCAGACCCGTGGCGGCCTGGCTGATGACGGTGCCGCCGTAGGAATGGCCGACCAGGACCACCGGGCCGTCGATGTGCTCGACGACGCTGCGCAGGTAGGCGGCGTCGGTGGCCGGTCCGCGCAGGGGGTTGGCGGCGGCCACCACCGGGTAGCCGGCGCGTTGCAGCCGCTCGACCACCCCGTCCCAGCTGGAGGCGTCGGCGAACGCGCCGTGCTCCAGCACGATCGTCGGCCGGACCGGCTGGCGGGGCGTCGCGCCGGCCGTGCCGGGCAGGGTGACGGTCGTGACGGAAATGCCTACGGCCGCGACGCCGAGCAGGGCGGCCAGACGGGCGGGCCTGGTCGGTCGGGTGATACGCATCTTCGATGTCCTTCTGTGTGAGGGCTGTCGCCCTGAGGGGCGGGTCCGGCAGGGCGAGCCGGCTTCGGCGGGAAACGCAGCACAACGTCGCACTGCCCTTGCTTGAGTTGCGTCCATCACAGGGGCGCGAGACGTGTCCTTGCTGATGGGACAGGGGGGGGCGGGCTCCGGGGCCCGACCGGCCCGGTCGGCTGCCGCCGCAACAGCCGACAGGACTGATGTCCGGTCAGGGCTTGCACGTGCCGGAACACCACTGCTTTCTACGAACCATCCCGGAGTGCGGTTCACCGACGAGGGGAACTCCGCAGAACGAGGAGCGTCCGTGCGACGACGTGCCGAGATCCGAACGGCATGGACCGACAAGCGGCGCGACAAGGAGACGACAAGGTTGCGCAAAGGGGTCCCGCCGAGTGTGGAGCCACTCCCCCGCGCAAGCGGGAGAGCACGCCACGCAACACTCGAACAGAATCGGGCACCACCCCATGAACGGGACCATGAAGGCGGGGACGGCCACCCTCGCTCCGAGTCGGGCACCCCTGCGGCACGTCACTTCGGAGACCGACCACGACGCCTTCGTACGAGACGTCTACGAGCAGTACGGCCCTCTGCTCGTCCGGTACGCCGCGCGGCTGCTGGACGGTGACTGGCACAGGGCGGAGGACATCCTCCAGGAGACCGCGGCGCGCGCCTGGAAACACGCCCGGTTCTTGAGCGCCCGCGGCGAACACCTGCGGCCGTGGCTGTTCACCGTGGTCAGAAACCTGGTCATCGACCACCACCGGGCCCGGCAGGTCCGGCCGTTGGACCTGATGGCGGTCGAGGAGCTGAACGCCTCCTGGGACGCCACTGAGTCCGTGATCACCTCCCATGCGGTGCTGGAGGCGCTGCGGGAGCTGAAGGAGCAGCACCGGACGGTCATCCGTCTCATGTACTACCTGGAGTGCAGCGTGGCCCAGGCGGCCAAGCACCTCGGCATCCCGCCCGGCACCGTCAAGAGCCGCACCTTTTACGCTGTGCGGGCCCTGCGCACGGCATTGGAGAAGCAAGGCGTGCTCGGCACGTAGTCACGGCGCGGACGGGTGGCGCCGGCTCGCTCTCCCCGGGAACCAGAGGTCACACCCGCTGCGGTGCGGCGGGAACGACACCGGGCCGAGCTCGGCGCGAGGGGTACGGGCCGGTGGTTGCCGACCGGCTTCCGGTCATACTTCTCAGCTCGACCACGTGCCAGGCACGGCTTCTGCCCGCCGGTCGGGCGTGGACCGCTCTACCCCACCCACTCGGGCTGCCCACGTGTGCGACCCCTGCGGATATTGCGCACCTCTGGGGGCTCCGCAGTCGGCAACCGACAGGCAGCTTGCCGGACGGCACGCGTGACCTTGTCAGGCGCTGTTCTCCGCCTGGAACATCCAGCGTGCTTCTCCAGTTCGGCCGTCAGTGCGATGAGGAGATCCTGGCTCACGGCGTCCACCGGACCAGTCGCCTCGATTCGCTCCCGAACCCCCCGCCCGTCCGTCCGGACTCACTCCCTAGCGCAGCCGCGATGTACGGCTGCAGAACCCGAGGGGTCAAGCCTCCACGAAGGAAGCCCGCATCCCACGCGCCGAGGCGTACGCGTCAGGCACTTCGAGGCGCAAAAAGCGGCACGGCGCCACGCCCTCCGACTCTCGGAGTATGTGAGCGCCGTACGCCCCCGGGTCGAGACCATGCCCCCAGGCCAGGCCTGGAGCGAAGCCGGAGCATGGATCGACTGGGCGGCAGCCCGCGTGGAGCGTCTCAACCCGCTGAACACCCCGCCCCGGCTGCCGACTTCCCCGCACCACGGGCCGACGATCTCAGGCCCGTCCTCGGGCACTGGAAGACCAGTACCGCACGCTCGGAGGAACGCCAGGTCAGGCGCCCTTCGCGATCGGCTCCAGGATCGCGACGCACTCCACGTGGTGCGTCATCGTTTACCCGTCACAGGAGGAGACCCAAGAAAAACTGCTGGTCAGGGGCGGTTTACCAACTCCCGGGACAACCTCGTCCGGGCCCTGAGCGTCATACGAGCGTCACGAGTCACCGCCGCTTCTCCGTGGCCGGCCGTGGCTCTCACCAGCAGCTGAGCCTGCTGCCGGACGAAGAGCCAACAGTGGCCGTTCGCCAGGCCGCAGAGGCGGCATCCGCACTGCGCACGCTGGCGGAGACCGGGAGGGCGGCGGAAGCCGTCGGGGCTGGCAGGGTCCACGATCAAGCGCTCGCCCGCGCGTACGGGAAGATCGACGGCTCGGACGGGATCACCGGCGATGTGGCGGCCGGGCTGGCCGCAGCCCATCTCGAAGCATGCCTGGTAGCCCACCCCGCCCCGGCGCAGACCGCCGACTGGCTGGTGGATCACTTCCCGAGCAACCTGAACAACGCCACGGATATTTCCCTGTCCGAATGCACGGACGTCCTGAAGGCAACGGGAAACGCAGGCGCGCGAGCGCGCCTGCGGCAGCCCCGCGCGAGAACCCCCAAAGACTGCCGCAGCTTGATCACGCGCTGTCATAAGATGACAGGGACAATCTCAGCGGCCCGCCGGGCTTCCGCTCCACTCCACGTGGAACCGAAGGACATGCCCCCACCCGCACGAGCTACTCCGTGCTGCCTGGGGGCGATTTCTTGCTGTTCCGTGAGTCCGCGGCGTCCTTGGCCGACCGCACGCGCCTCGAGGGGCGGCTGGCGGAGCTGCTGAGCGAGAACTTCCTCCACAGGCACGGCCACAAACCGCACGCTGCGGAGGTTCGCTCCTGGGAGCGGAGCATCCCCGCGCTCACCCACGCTCTGGTCGAAGCGGGTCTCGGTGAGGTCGAGATGCTGCTGGAGTACGGGCTGCCGCTGACGAGCAAGCGCGCGGACGTGATACTGGCCGGGGTGCATCCGGTTTCCGGCGAGCCGTCGTACGTCGTCGTGGAACTCAAACAGTGGACCGAGGCCCAACCAGTGGACGACGATCCACTGCGGTGCAGCGTACCCTCCTACCGCGAGCCGGTACTGAACCCCATCGAGCAGGTACGGGGCTACTGCGACTACCTCGTCTCGTTCAACGGGGCTCTCGAGCAGAACCCCGACTCCGTCACCGGAGTGGCCTTCCTGCACAATGCAGCCGAGGTCAGGGTCGCCGGGCTGCGCGAGGTCGAAGAGGACCACCGCGGTCGCATGTACACCGCCGATCAGCGCGGTGCGTTCCTCGACTACCTGCGCTCGAGGCTGGCCGCCAAGCCGGGCGCTGCCGCCGCCGACGACCTCCTGCAGGCCAGGGTGCGACCGTCCAGGCAACTGATGGCCGTGGCCGCCGACGAGGTCCGCGACCGGGAACAGTTCGTGCTGCTGGACGAGCAGCGGCTCGCCTACGAGACGGTGATGGCCGCAGTCCGCAAGGCCCACCGGTCCAACCGCAAGCAGGTGGTCGTTGTGACCGGTGGGCCCGGGTCCGGCAAGAGCGTGATCGCCCTGTCCGTACTCGGCGACCTGTACCGGCGCGGTGTGTCTGCCCTCCACGCCACCGGCTCGCAGTCTTTTACGAAGACCATGCGCAAGGTCGCGGGTGCCCGCAAGCCCGAGGTCCAGCGTCTGTTCCGCTACTTCAACAGCTTCATGGAGGCCGAGCCCAACGACATCGACGTGCTCGTGTGCGACGAGGCACACCGGCTCCGCAAGACCTCCGCCAACCGCTACACCAAGGCCGCCCTGCGCACCGGACGCCCGCAGGTGGCGGAGCTGATCGACGCGGCCCGGGTCCCGGTGTTCCTCCTCGACCAGCACCAGGTGGTGCGTCCCGGCGAGATGGGCACCGTTGAGCAGATCCGGCGGGTCGCGGCCGAGCAGGAAGTGGACTTCACACTGGTGGAGCTGGACAGCCAGTTCCGGTGCGGAGGCAGCGACGCGTACGTGCTCTGGGTGACCGGTCTCCTGGGCCTGGAGGGCGAGGGACCGGTCGTGTGGGAGCCGGACGGCAAGGTGCAGCTGCTGACGGTGGACAGCCCGCAGGAACTGGAGGACTTCCTCGGTGACAAGCGTGCCCAGGGGTACGGCGCCCGGCTTTCCGCCGGCTACTGCTGGAAGTGGACCACCAAGATCACTCCGGCGATGACGGCGCTGCCCGCGGACGTGGTCATCGGCGACTGGTCGAAGCCGTGGAACCTGTACGGGGACCGATCCCTGCTGGGCGCACCGCCGGCTCCGCTCTGGGCCACTGATCCCGCGGGCTTCGGCCAGGTCGGCTGTGTCTACACCGCCCAGGGCTTCGAGTACGACTGGTCGGGCGTGATCATGGGCCCGGACCTGGTCTGGCGGACAGACCGCTGGGTGGTCGACCGCACCGCCTCGAAGGACCCCTCCTTCACGAAGGCGACGCCTGACGAGGACATCGACCGCCTGATCCGCAACACGTACAAGGTACTCCTGACCCGCGGCATGATCGGAACGGTCGTCTACTCGACGGACCCTGAAACCCGCGAGAAGCTCCGTTCGCTTATTCCCTGAGCCACAGCCGCGGTCAGCGGATAGCATGATCCCGCTGCGCACCTTCCCGGAGGGTACGAGGCTGCGGTTCATGCAAGAGGCCGAACAGGCTGTCGGTAACGAATGGTTGTGCCCGTCGTGTGGCGACACACGACGCGAGCGTGGCTGCCCGGTAGGGCGCCCCCTGCCATTCCGAACTCACAACCTGGAGTGGCCGTATGACCCCCGTCGAGTGCAAGCCTGCGCGTCGTGAGCGGATTCGCGGAATCCTGATCGACATCGCTGCCGGAGTCGTCTCCAGTCTTCTGGTGACGGCACTGACCGCGGTGGCAGACCTGTTCTTCTGAGCAGGTACGTGGCGGGCCCGGAGAGCCCGCCACCCCACAGCCCGGTCCGCTGTCAGAACAGCCGGAGATCGGAGCCCGACGACTTCCCCCGCTTGCGCTTGTTGCGCCTCCCGTTGGCGCGCGGCAGGTGCGGTGTGCGAGCCTCCTTCGGAAGGTTCAGCCAGGTGGGTCGAAGCCCGTGGATCTCCACCTGGCCCACAAGCTTCTTCAGGTACCTGCGGGTTTCCTCGTCCGTGGAGTACAGCACCGTCGCACGGCTCGCCCGGGTCAACAGCACGTGGTACGCCTGTCGGACCAGCCGCGCGAAGTCGTCGTCGGCCACACTCGACGCGCTGACCTTCGGATCCAGCGAACCCGGCACATCGACACGCTTGATGTCCGAATCCGGACCTTCCTTCCGCTCCTTTCCGCGCTGGAACACCCACTGATCGCCACGGCGCACCATGTCATCGCCCATGATCACCCCGCACCAGTCCCATTCCAGGCCCTGCGCCGTGTAGACGCAGCCGATCTGGCCGAGGCCCTTGGGGTGCACGGACCAGATGTCCGACGGCGGCACCCCGCCCGCGCAATAGCTCTCGCTCTTCGCGTTCCACGGCCGGTGCCAGTCCCCGATGCGGACATCGGCCTCCAGACGCTTCTCCTCGCCCACGGGCTCCGTCCAGGGCCAGCAGTACCCCGCGACCATGCGCGCGGACGCGCCGGCCCCGGCCTCCGTCAGGATGATCCGTTCGAGCTCCTCCGGGGTCTCCACCACCTCCACGTGCATCAGTCCGTCCGGCCTCCAGGGCTCCGGCTTCTTGTCCGTCACGCCCAGGACTTCGCGCACCCAGCTGATGTACGAGCCACTGCCACCACAGCGGAACTGCTCGCGCAGTCCGTATTCGATCAGGTCAGCACCTCGGCGCAGGGCCGCATCCTTGATCAGCGCGACGGTTCCGACTTCCTTCGGACGCACGGACTGGCCTTCGTCCAGGAAGAACACCGTCAGGCGTGACGCGTCGAGGAGCTCGTCCACCTGCAGTCCCTTCCCCCAGATCTCCCGCTGCTCCGGCGTCCAGAACCGGTTCGTCGAGCGCTCCCTCAGTCGATGCGCCTCGTCGCAGATCAGCACGTCCACCGGGGGCACCGAGGTGTCGACGAAGTTGCTGAAGTAGGTGAAGGTCTCCCTGAACTGCTTGTCCCCGTATCCGACGTGCTCCTGGATTGCCGCATTGAAAGCCCTGCTCCCGCTGGCGTACTTCACGGTGCGCCCCTGCGCCTCGAGCTGCGCCTTGACCTGCAAGCCGATGGCGCTCTTGCCGGTACCGGCACCACCTGTGACCAGGAAGACCACACGCCTCTCGTCGGGCACCAGCGCGGGACGCTCCGGGTCGGGCAGCACCTTGGCCGCCGCTTCGAGGATCTGGTCCGCGACCACCTTCTGGCGCCCGCGGAGGACGAAGACGGTGTCATCGCCTCGGGACCAGTTCATCGCATCGAGCAGCGGTGTGTTGCGCAGCCCCATGGTCTCCAACATGGTCACGGCCTCGGCCGCGCCGCCCTCGGCGTCGAAGCTCGCCCTGATGTCATCGAGGAGCTGGGCCCGCCGATCAGCCGTGTACACGCGTGCGTAGGCGCCCGTGGGCGCGTCCACGCCGATCAGCGGACGCACCGAGTCGTCCGTGGCGTTGTGCAGGTAGGCGAATCCCCCGCACTCGAATTCGGTGTTCCTGAAGGGGCCCCTGTCGCTCGTGAACGCCTCGTAGTACTCGCGCAACTGCAGCGCGGGATGCTTCTTCGCCCCCATGCCCGCCACGTGGACCCAGTCCGCGGTTGCCTGTTCGATCCTGGTCACCGTCGACCAGCGCTTCAATTCGACGAGCTGCACGGAGGGCCGGTGCTCGTGCGGATGGCGGCCGACGAGTACGACGTCGATCAGCCGGGGTTCCGGCTGGTCGGACTCGTCCATGGTGGCGGCGCACTCGACGACCATTTCCACGTTCCCGCGGTCGGCGGCGACCAGATCGTTCGCGAGGCTGATCAGACTCTCCGCCCAGGCAGAGCGCTCCGTGAGCGAGGCGTCCGAGCCGCGGAAGTACCGCCAGCGCGCAGCGAGGTGCGGCACCATGTGGCGGCGCGCATGCAGGGTGAGCAGATCCTGCGCCGAAAGCTTCAGCAGGAGCATGGACACGAGGTGGTTCCCCCAGGGCACGAGTAGCTCGTGCGGGTGGGGGCATGTCCTCGCGGGGAAGCCCGTCGGGCCGCAATCTGTTCGGTGATCTTAGGGAAAGCATCGGCTGCGGCGTAGCACCGCCCCGGCCCGCGGCCGAAACCACGGCCATGGTGGCCGGATCGCACGCGGCCACCGCCCGGCAGGTCCCTGCCCGCTTCGTCGCAGCTGCCCCTGATGTCGCTGCCCACCGTTAGGATCTGCCGAGAGCTTCCCCCTCCGCCGGATGGCCGAGCCGGTCAGCTCTCAGCAGGAAGCGACGAAGCGGGGGCCGCACATGCGGGAAGGCCGGTGGACCACGGTCACCGAGTCCGAGTACGAGCACGAACACCGCGGCTTGGAGTCCATCCGCGAGAAGCTGCCCGACGCGGATCCCTGGCGGGCCTGGTCGAACTTCACCTTCACCGCGAACACCGGGCACGTCCGCGAGATCGATCTCCTCGTCGTCGCCCCCGGCGGCGTCTGCATGATCGAACTGAAGAACTGGCACGGCTCCCTGACCAGCGAGAACGGCACCTGGGTCCAGACCACGCCCAACGGTCGCCGCGTCACTCACGGCAACCCGCTGCACCTGGTCAACAAGAAGGCCAAGGAGCTGGCCGGGCTGCTCGGCCAGGACGGCAAGCGCGTCTGGGTCGCCGAGGCCGTCTGCTTCACGGCCGACGACCTGCGCGTACGGCTCCCCGCCCACGACGAGAACGGCGTCTACACGATCACCGAGCTGGTCGCGATGCTGAACCAGCCCCCGCGCGACGAGCGCCGGCGGATCACCGCCATCGACTCCCGCGAGATCAAGACCGCCCTGGAGCGGGTCGGCGTCCGCCCCAGCGACGCCCGGTACAAGGTCGGGCCGTACGAGCTGAAGCGGAAGGCCTTCGACTCCGGCGAGACCTGGGCCGACTACCTCGCCGAGCACACCGAGCTGCCCGAGGTCGCCCGCGTCCGCATCTACCTGCGCGAGCGCGACTCGGACGCCTCGATCCGGCAGTCCGTGGAGAGCGCCGCCCGCCGCGAGGCGGCGGTCCTGCGCCGCTTCCGGCACCCCGGTAGCCGGGCTTGGGAAGCGGAATCGGAAGACACCGAGCCTTCTACGACGGGCAGCAGGGGGTTCAGCGGCTCGCTCCTCTCGCCAAGCGCCTCGCCACCGATTTCACCACCGACCCGCGCTTCGACAACCCTCGTGCGGTCCAAGTGCGGCTGCCAGGCTTCACACAGGAGTCGCTGGTCGGCATCGGAGTGACCATCCGGGACCTGTATGCAGAGGGTGCCTCCTCACCGGAACTCGTGAAGTCACTCGCCGACGACGCGTACGTTGCCGACCTCGCGCGCGCGGTGGGCCGAGCCCTCGGGGGGAAGGCAGGAGTGGCTCCCCGGCTGTTCCTCAAGAAACTGGTCGGTGACGTGCTGGACCGCGTCGACCAATTCGAGGACTTCGACCCGCGCCGGCACTATCGGCTGACCGTGACGACCAGCGAACTCACGGACGTGGAGCGCAATCACGCGGCATCCGGATCAGCCGACGACATCGACCTGGACATGTGATGGGCGCAGTCCCGGCGGGGGAGACAGGGTCCGCCCACACCAGCCCCCACCCGGACGGCAGGGACCCCGTCGACCGGCTCGATCCCGTCATCCTCCACCATGTCGTGAACACGCTCGGCTGGCCCGACCTGCGGCCTCTGCAGCGCGCCGCGATCGATCCCCTCATGGACGGCGAGGACGCAGTGCTGCTCGCCCCCACCGCGGGCGGCAAGACCGAGGCAGCGTGCCTGCCGATCCTGTCGGCGATGTCCGCCCGGCGCTGGTCCGGCACGTCCGTTCTCTACCTGTGCCCCCTCAAGGCGCTCCTCAACAACCTGGTCACCCGTGTCGACTCCTACGCCCAGTGGCTCGGCCGCCGGGCCGAGCTGTGGCACGGAGACACCAAGGAGTCTCAGCGAAGGCGCATCCGTACGGATTCACCCGACATCCTCCTCACCACTCCTGAGTCCCTCGAGGCCATGCTCATCGGGGTCAAAACCGACCACGCCCGTCTTCTGGGCGGGATCCGGGCAGTCGTGGTGGACGAGGTGCACGCGTTCGCGGGCGACGACCGAGGCTGGCACCTCCTCGCGGTGCTGGAGCGTCTGGAACAGGTCACCGGACGCCCCATCCAGCGGATCGGTCTCTCTGCCACGGTCGGAAACCCTCAGCAACTGCTCACCTGGCTCCAAGGCTCCGGTGCGGGCAAGCGCCCGGGGCGGGTCGTTGCCCCCGGCCTCACCCTCACGCCGGCTGCGACCCCGACCAGTGCGGGCGGGAGTCTTCGGCCGCCGGGAGAGGTGGAGCTGGACTACGTAGGGTCCCTCGACAACGCGTCCAAGTTGATCGCAGCCCTCCATCGGGGGGAGAAGCGGCTGGTCTTCTGCGAGTCCAGACGTCAGGTGGAGGAGCTGGGAGCAGCCCTGCGGGCACGCGAAGTGACGGTGTTCCTCTCGCACGCCTCCCTCTCGGCCGAGGAAAGAGCCCGTTCGGAACAGGCCTTCGCCGAGGCACGCGACTGCGTCATCGTCTCCACCTCCACACTGGAGCTGGGCATCGACGTGGGCGACCTGGACCGCGTCATCCAGATCGACTCGCCCCGCACCGTGGCCTCCTTCCTCCAGCGCATCGGCCGTACCGGCCGGCGCCCGGGGACCACCCGCAACTGCCTGTTCCTCGCCACCGGCAAGGACACCCTGCTGCAGGCCGCCGCCCTGCTGCTCCTCTGGGGGCGCGGCTGGGTCGAACCGGTCACACCCCCTCCGGAGCCTCGACACCTCGTGGCGCAGCAGTTGCTCGCCGCCACGCTTCAGCAGCACCGCATCGGCGACCAGTCGTGGCAAGGCATGTGGAACGGACTGGCTCCCTTCGACAGATCGGCTTCCCCCATCCTGCGCCACCTGGTGAACGAGGGGTTTCTCGATGAGGACGGCAGCATGCTCTTCATCGGTCCCGAGGCGGAGCGCCGATTCGGCCGGCGTCACTTCATCGAGTTGACTGCTTCGTTCACCGCACCCCCGCAGTTCACGGTGCTGTCCGGCCGTAACGAAATCGGGCAGACGGACCCTTCCGTGTTGACGGAGGAACGGCCGGGACCTCGTCGATTGCTGCTCGGCGGGCGCAGCTGGCAGGTGACGTTCATCGACTGGGGGCGCAAGCGGGCCTTCGTCGAGCCGGCCGATGGTGGCGGCGTCGCCAAATGGACGGGCGGGTCGCTCGCCGGTCTCTCGTACGCTCTGACCCGCTCGATGCGCGACGTACTGCTCGGAGCAGACCCCCTGGTTTCTCTCACCCGTCGGGCCGAGACATGCCTGACCGAGTGGCGCGAGGAGGATGCGCCTCACATCACCGCTTCCGACGGCTCTCTGATCACTCGACTGGGGACGGATGTACGGTGGTGGACGTGGGCCGGCTACCGGGCGAACGCGACGCTCGCCGCCACGCTTCCGTCGATCAGTGACCCCGTCCAAAGGCCGACGGACTGCTACGTGCGGCTACGAGAAGACCTGACACCCGACATGTGGCAAGTGGCTCGTGCAGATGCTGACGGTGGAAACGCACTGGTGCTGCCCGATGTCGACCACCGAGCGGTACACGGCCTGAAGTTCTCAGCAGCGCTACCGCACCGACTCGCGATGGCCACCGTTGCCGCACGACTGGCGGACTTCGACGGAGCGCGCACGACCCTTCAGGGCCCAGTCCGTTTCCATACCGAATCCCTCACGTGAGACGGTCCGCAGGTCTTGATACTGACGGCGATGCCTGACGTCTCCGCATCAAGACGCCAGGCAGGACGGACAGCCAGCAGGTGTGATGGCGTGTTGATCGCCGACCACGCATCGGACGATGTGAACTGATATGCGGATACCTCCGCGGTCGCCGCGACATCGCCCTGCGCGCCCAGCTGAGGAGGTACTCACCGTATGCCCGCCCAGTTCCGCACTCCCTCCACCCGCGGCGGCGATCCCAGCCTCGACCGCCGCAGAGTGCTCTCCGTCAGCGAGAAGGCCGCGGCGCTGAACGTAGTACGCAACCGCCTGCACAGCATCGGTCTGGGCGACTTCGTCATGGCTCTGCACAGCGGACATGGCCGGGCCGATGTGACGGGGCTTCAGAGCGTCATCTGAGCGTCAGCATCCGAAGGCTGCATGGGTGCTGTCAGCGAAGGGCGAGGGCGTTTCCTGCTGAATCCGCAGGTCAAGCGGCTTTCAGCAGTCTCCGGACCGCTTCACTCCTTGCTTGGCTGGAAACACGTCGAGCAAGGAGTGAAGGCCAAGAAACCGCAGGTCAGGACCCTTCCCGGACCGGCTCCAGGATCGCGACGCACTCGACATGGTGCGTCATCGGGAAGAGGTCGAAGACGCGCAGGGTGCGGGGCTTGTAGCCGTGTTCCCTGAAGTAGCCCAGGTCGCGGGCCAGGGCCGCCGGGTCGCAGGCCACGTAGGCGATGCGGCGGGCCGAGAGGCCGGCCACGTGGCGGACCGTCTGCTTGCCCGCGCCCGCGCGCGGGGGGTCCAGGACGACCAGGTCGCACTCCGTGATGCCGGTCTTCGGGAGGACCGTTTCGACCTTGCCCTGTTCGATGCGGACCCGGGGGAAGTCCGCCAGGTTGTGCCGGGCGTCCTCCACCGCGCGCTTCGTCGACTCGATGCCGAGCACCGCGCCGGTCTCGCCGAGGCGCTCGGCGAGGGCTCCCGCGAAGATGCCGACGCCGCAGTACAGGTCGAGGGCCATCTCGCCCTTGCGCGGCATCAGGCCCTGCATGACGGCCTTGATCAGGGTGTCCGCGGCCTGCGGGTGGACCTGCCAGAAGCCGCCCATGCCCACGCGGTAGGTACGGCCGTCCGCGCGCTCGCGGACGAAGGGGCGGCCGTGGACGCGGTGGACGCCGCCGTCCTTCTCCTCCACGCGCAGGACCGAGACCGGCTTGTCGAGTTCGACGAGCGGGAGGCGGCCGCCGGGGCGGGGGGTCAGGACGACCTGCCGGTCGCCCGAGCCGGAGGCGGCGATCGCCTCGACCGTGGCCATCTGGGGCCAGTCCTGCTTCTCGATGCCGAGCTCGCTGACGCCCGGCGCCGCGATCATGCAGTGGTCGATCGGCTCGATCTCGTGCGAGCGGTGCTTGCGCAGGCCGACGGTGCCGTCGGCGTCGACGGCGTACTGCACGCGCGTGCGCCACTGGGGCACCTGCCCGGCCGGCAGCTTGTCGCCCTCGGCCGGCATCACGGTGCCGTCCCAGCCGGCCTCCTCCGCGGTGAGCCCGGCGAGCCGCTTCAGCTGCTCGGCGACGACCTCGCCCTTGAGCCGGCGCTGCGCGCCCGGCTTGGCGTGCTGCCAGTCGCAGCCGCCGCACTTGCCGGGGCCGGCGTACGGGCAGGGGGCCTCGACGCGGTCCTTGGAGGCGTCGAGCACGGTGATCGCGTCGGCGCGCAGGAAGCGGGAGTCGGCGTCGCCCTCGGTGACCTTCGCGACGACCTTCTCGCCGGGCAGGGTGTGGCGGACGAACAGGACGCGTCCCTCGGCGGTCCGGGCGATGCAGTGGCCGCCGTGCGCGACGGGGCCGACCTCGACCTCGTACTCCTCCCCGACCAGTGACTGCTTCTCGTTCTGCTCGGTCATGGCGGGGAGGCTCCAAGGCTAAGAAAGACAAAAAAGTGAAACGGCCGGACGACCGACCCACCAGTTTACGTGGATCTCGTCCGGCCGTTCACCAACCCGTTCAGCCCTTGTCGGTCGGCGCCTTCGGCGGCCGGGGCGTGTCCACCGGACCGCGGCGGACCGAGCCCGGGGCGTTCCACTCCTGGCGCTTCTTCGCCCGCCGCTTGGCGAGCTCCGAGGATTCGAGCTGGTAGGGCACCGAGGTGACCATCACACCGGGGGTGAAGAGCAGCCGGCCCTTGAGGCGCAGGGCGCTCTGGTTGTGCAGCAGGTGCTCCCACCAGCGGCCGACGACGTACTCGGGGATGTACACGCTGACCGCGTCGCGCGGGTTCTCGCTGCGTAGGCCCTTGACGTACTCGACGACCGGGCGGGTGATCTCGCGGTAGGGCGAGTCGAGGATCTTGAGCGGGACGTTGATGCCGCGCCGGTCCCACTCCTCGCGCAGGGCCTTGGTCTCGGCGTGGTCGACGCTGATGCTGACCGCTTCCAGGGTGTCCGATCGGGTGAGCTTGGCGAAGGCCAGGGCGCGCAGCGTGGGCTTGTGCACCTTGGAGACCAGGACGATCGAGTGGACGCGGGAGGGGCGCACGCTGTCGACGCTGGGGCCCTCCGCGGCGGCGATCTCGGCGGAGACCCGGTCGTAGTGCTTCCGGATCGCGGTCATCGTGCCGTAGAAGATCACCATGCCGAGCAGGGCGACCCAGGCGCCGTGCGTGAACTTGGTGGCCAGGACGACGACCAGGACCATGCCGGTGAAGAAGGCGCCGAAGGTGTTGATCGCCCGGGAGCGGTGCATGCGCCGGCGGGCGGCGGCGTCGCGCTCCGTCTTCAGGTGCCGGTTCCAGTGCCGGACCATGCCGATCTGGCTCAGCGTGAAGGACACGAAGACGCCGACGATGTAGAGCTGGATCAGCTTCGTCGAGTCCGCGTCGTAGATCCAGACGAGCAGTATGGCGGCGCCGGCGAGGAGCACGATGCCGTTGGAGAAGGCGAGCCGGTCGCCGCGCGTGTGCAGCTGGCGCGGCAGGTAGCGGTCCTGGGCGAGGATCGAGCCGAGCAGCGGGAAGCCGTTGTACGCGGTGTTCGCGGCCAGGAACAGCACCAGCGCGGTGGCCGTGGCCAGCAGGACGAAGAGGATGCTGCCGTTGCCGAAGACGGCCTCGCCGACCTGGGAGATCACCGGGTCCTGGACGTACTCGGGGCCGACGGGGACGCCGTTGTGCAGCAGGTCCACGGCGGGGTTCTCGGCCATCCGCACGTCGGTTGCCATGGCCAGGCCGATGATCCCGCAGAACATGGTGACGGCCAGGCCGCCCATGAAGGCGAGGGTGGTCGCGGCGTTCTTGCTCTTGGGCTTGCGGAAGGCGGGGACGCCGTTGCTGATCGCCTCGACGCCGGTCAGTGCGGCACAGCCCGAGGAGAAGGCGCGCAGCAGCAGGAAGACCATGGCGAAGCCGGCCAGGCCCGCCTGCTCGGGTTCGATCTCGAAGTCGGCTGTCGGCGCCGACATGGTCTCGCCGAGGACGATGCCCTTCCAGGCACCCCAGCCGATCATGACGAAGACGGCGGCGACGAAGACGTACGTCGGGATCGCGAAGAGCTTGCCGGACTCCTTCACGCCGCGCAGGTTCATCAGCGTCAGCAGAAGGATCATGACGATCGCCGAGAGCACCTTGTGCTCGATGACGAAATGCACGGCGGAGCCGAGATTCTCCACTCCGGAGGAAATCGACACGGCGACGGTCAGGACGTAGTCGACGAGCAGGGCGCTCGCCACGGTCAGGCCGGCCCGGGGGCCGAGGTTGGTGTTGGCCACCTCGTAGTCGCCGCCACCGCTGGGGTAGGCGTGGACGTTCTGCCGGTAGGAGGCGACGACGGTGAACATCAGCACCACGACCGCGAGGGCGATCCAGGGGCTGTACTGGTACGCGGAGACGCCCGCGATCGACAGGACCAGCAGGACCTCGCCCGGCGCGTAGGCCACGGACGAGAGAGGGTCGGACGCGAAGACTGGAAGGGCGATCCGCTTGGGAAGCAGGGTTTCCCCGAGGCGGTCGCTGCGTAGCGCCCGGCCGATCAGGATCCGTTTGGGCACGTCGGTCAGTTTGGACACGCAGAGGATCGTAAGCGTTCGAAATCAGACTGACGAACCCCCCACCCCCTCATACCGCAATCCCGTTGCATTTCCTCCCCGACCGCACCACGACCGCACCACGAAAAGAGCCCGGTGGATCTCCGGCGGGCCCCTGGTGGATCTCCGACGGGCCTCCGGCAGGGCCCCGATGCGCTCGGAGGCGCTCGGATGCGTCCCGACAAGCCCCAAGAGGCCACACCCATGACCGCCCGTGTGTAGCTTGGGCCGTGGTCTGAGACCCTGTTAAACCAGAGCATGCAATGAGGCTGGGAACCAGCGAGTCGCTGACAGCCGGAAGGACGGCCGTGCACATCGTCATCATGGGTTGCGGAAGAGTGGGCTCCGCCCTCGCGCAAACCCTGGAACAGCAGGGTCATACGGTCGCAGTCGTCGACCAGGACCCCACCGCATTCCGCCGGCTCGGCGCCGGTTTCGGCGGCCGCCGCGTCACCGGGGTCGGCTTCGACCAGGACACCCTGCGGGAGGCGGGAATCGAGGACGCGGGCGCGTTCGCGGCCGTCAGCAGTGGTGACAATTCCAACATCATCGCCGCCCGGGTGGCCCGTGAGATGTTCGGTGTGGAGAACGTCGCCGCGCGCATCTACGACCCCAAGCGCGCCGAGGTCTACCAGCGCCTGGGCATCCCCACCGTCGCCACCGTGCGGTGGACCGCCGACCAGATGCTGCGCCGGCTGCTGCCGTCGGGCGCCGAGCCGCTGTGGCGGGACCCGAGCGGCGGGGTGCAGCTCGCCGAGGTGCACACCTCCCCCGCCTGGATCGGCCACAAGGTCAGCAAGATCCAGGACGAGACCGGCGTCCGTGTCGCGTTCCTCACGCGGCTGGGCGAGGCGATGCTGCCGACGTCGCAGACGGTGTTGCAGGAGGGCGACCTCGTCCACGTGATGATGCGCACGGACGAGATCGACAAGGTCGAGGCGGCTTTCGCCGAGGGGCCTGAGGAGGCACACGCATGAGGGTCGCTATCGCCGGGGCGGGCGCGGTGGGCCGCTCCATCGCGGGCGAACTGCTGGAGAACGGCCACGAGGTGCTCCTCGTCGACAAGGCGCCGACCGCCATCTCGGTGGAGCGGGTGCCGCAGGCCGAGTGGCTGCTGGCCGACGCCTGCGAGATCACCTCGCTGGACGAGGCGGCGCTGCAGCGCTGCAACGTGGTCATCGCGGCGACCGGCGACGACAAGGTCAACCTCGTCGTCTCGCTGCTCGCGAAGACCGAGTACGGGGTGCCGCGGGTGGTGGCCCGCGTCAACAACCCGAAGAACGAGTGGCTCTTCAACGAGTCGTGGGGCGTGGACGTCGCGGTCTCCACGCCGCGCCTGATGTCGGCCCTGGTCGAGGAGGCCGTGAGCGTCGGCGACCTGGTACGGCTGCTGCGCTTCAGCCACGGCGACGCGAACCTGGTCGAGCTGACCCTGCCGGCCGACTCCTCGGTCGCGGGTACGCAGATCAGCGAGATCAGCTGGCCCGAGGACACCTCGCTGGTCACGATCATCCGGGGCAACCGGGTGCTGACGCCGCACGGCGAGGAGACCCTGGAGCCCGGCGACGAGCTGCTCTTCGTGGCCGCCCAGGCCCGTGAGGAGCAGCTGGAGGACCTCCTCCAGGCCCGCCGCTAGCCCCGGCCCTGCGGGCACGCTCGACGGACGAAGGGGGCGCACCCTGCCGGGTGCGCCCCCTTCGGGCTTCCCCGGCCCGGGCAGGGGAAGCGCCGCGCGAAGCCGGGGACCGGGCTGGGGGGCAGTGGTGCGCGGTGGGGCGGCGCCCCGGCAGTGGCCGCAGGCGCCGAGCCGGGGCACCGGGACACCGGGACACCCCCGGAACAGCCGGAGGGGACGGGCCCAGGCCACATGGCCGGGTCCGTCCCCTGCGTGTGTTGTCCGCCGGTCAGGCCTTCCGGTGGGACGGCGCCTTGCGGGCCTCCTCGGCGGCCTCCTTGGCCTCCCACTCCGCGATCACGTCGATCGGCGGCGGCGCCTTCGCCAGGAAGACCCACGTGAAGTACACCGCGAGCACCATCGGTGGGAGCTTCAGCGCGATCAGCACCCAGCCCAGCTGCGTCGCGTCGCCCCACCAGTACAGCGGGAAGAGGATCGCGTACTTGGCGAGGAAGATCAGCCCCCAGGCCAGGCTGGCCTTGGTGTACGCCTTCTTGCGCCCCGGGTTGCGGGTGCGCCAGGACAGGTTCTCCTTGAAGACCGGTCCGAGGATCACGCCCAGCAGCGGGAAGCCCACCAGTGCCGAGATCGTGAAGGCCAGGCCCAGGCAGACTCCGTAGATCATGCCCGGCAGGTAGAAGCCCTTCGCGCTGCCCGTGAACAGGGCGAAGGCCACACCGACGCCCACCCCGAACACCCCGCTGAAGGCGTGCTTGACGGTGTCCTTGCGCAGCAGCCGCACGATCACCAGCAGCACGGCGACCGCGCCCGCCGCGATGGCGGACATCTTCACGTCCTTGTTGACCGTGTAGATCATCACGAAGAGCAGCCCGGGGAGCATCGTCTCGATGGTGCCCCGGACACCTCCGAACGCGTCGAACAGCGCCGCCTGCGTCACGGCCTTCTGGTCCTCGGACGGCTCGGCGCCGGGCTCCGGGTTGGTCGGTTTGTCGAGTGACATCGCCGGTTACTGCTCCTGTCCGAGCGGTCGGAGTTCGTACTTCGGGTTGAACAGCACCCGACGGCCGTGACTCAGGGAGATGCGCCCGGAGGCGATCATGCGTCGCCCGGGCTCGATTCCCACGATCGAGCGACGCCCGAGCCAGACCACGTCCAGTGCGCCGGAGCCGTCGAAGAGCTCGGCCTCCAGGGCGGGGACGCCGGCCCGCGGCCGCAAGGTGACCGTGCGGAGGGTGCCGGTCACCTTGACTATCTGGCGGTCGTCGCAGTCGCAGATGCGCGTACACCCTGCGGCTTCTGCGTCCTCCTGCAGCTCCGCGGAATGCAGCTCCTCCTGCGAGGACGACAGCCGCTCGATCATCCGGCGGAACCGGCCCGCCGGCCTGGCCGGCTTCGCGGGCTTCTCGGGACGCGGTTCAGCACTCATACAGGAAAGCCTACCGGCGCGCCCACTACCTCTCGAAGCGGTATCCCATGCCCGGTTCGGTGATGAAGTGCCGCGGATGCGAGGGGTCCGCCTCCAGCTTGCGCCGCAACTGGGCCATGTAGACCCGCAGGTAGTTCGTCTCGGTGCCGTACGAGGGCCCCCAGACCTCCTGGAGCAGCTGCTTCTGGCTGACCAGCTTGCCGCCGTTGCGGACCAGTACCTCCAGCAGGTGCCACTCGGTGGGGGTCAGCCGTACGTCTCGCCCCTCGCGCACCGCTTTCTTGGCGGCCAGGTCCACCGTGAAGTTCTCGGTGGCCACGACCACCTCGTCCTCGCCGGACCCGGCGGACGGCTCGGCCCGGCGGACGGCGGCGCGCAGCCTGGCCAGCAGCTCGTCCATGCCGAAGGGCTTGGTGACGTAGTCGTCGGCGCCCGCGTCCAGGGCCTCGACCTTCTCGTCGGAGCTGTGCCGGGCGGAGAGGACCAGGATCGGCACGCGGGTCCAGCCCCGCAGCCCCTTGATCACCTCCACGCCGTCCATGTCCGGCAGGCCGAGGTCGAGGACGACCACGTCGGGGTGGCGGGCCGCCGCGAGCTCCAGTGCGCTCGCGCCGTCGGCGGCGGCGTCGACCTCGTACTTGCGTGCCTTCAGATTGATCACGAGGGCTCGGACGATCTGCGGCTCGTCGTCCACCACGAGCACCCGGGTCATTGAGGTCCTGCCTTCTGTCGCGTCCTGCGGTCACGGTCGTGACCGGTTTCCAGTGGGCGGCCCGTCCTGGCGCGGTCCGCGCCGCGGGCTCCCGTTGCCGCGGGGGCGTCCGCCCCGGCGTATCCGGGGGCGTCGGCCCCGGCGTGTCCGGGGACGTCTGCCCCCGCGTGTCCGGGGGCGTCGGCCCCGGAGTGTCCGTGTGTCTCTCCCGGCCCGCGTCCGCCGCCGTGTCCGGCGTCCACCGTGCCGTGCGCCGGTTCCGGGCCGCGGGGCACCGCTCGCAGGGTGAGCACCATGGTCAGCCCGCCGCCGGGGGTGTCCTCGGCGGCGAGCGTGCCGTTCATGGATTCGGCGAAGCCGCGGGCGACGGCCAGGCCGAGGCCCACTCCGGCGCCGCGCGGGGCGTCACCGTACCGCTGGAAGGGGGCGAAGATCCGGTCCTTGGCCTCGTCGGGGACCCCCGGCCCGCGGTCGACGACCCGCACCTCGACCCGGTCGTCGAGGCAGCTGGCCGCCACCAGGACCGGTTCGCCGGGCGGGCTGTACTTGACGGCGTTCTCCACGACGTTGGCCACGGCCCGCTCCAGCAGCCCTGGATCCACCGCCACCATCGGCAGCGCCTCGGGCACGTCCAGCAGCACGCTGTCCTCCGGTACGCCGCCCAGCGCCATCGGGACCACCTCGTCGAGGTCGATCTCCCGGATCAGCGGGGTGACGGTCCCGGTCTGCAGCCGTGACATGTCCAGCAGGTTGCCCACGAGGTGGTCGAGGCGGTCGGCGCCGTCCTCGATGCCCTCCAGGAGCTCGGCGCGGTCCTCCTCGGACCATTCCACGTCGTCGGAGCGCAGTGAGGTCACGGAGGCCTTGATGGAGGCGAGCGGTGTACGCAGGTCATGGCTGACGGCGGCCAGCAGTGCGGTCCGGATCCGGTTGCCCTCGGCCTGCCGGCGGGCCTCCTCGGCCTCGCCGACCAGCCGCTGGCGGTCCAGGACCACGGCCGCCTGGGCGGCGAAGGCGCCGAGCACCCGGCGGTCCTCGGCGGGCAGGACCCGCCCGGACAGGGCCAGCGCCATGTGGTCGCCTATGGGCATGTCCACATCGGCGTCCTCGGGCCGGGCGGCCGGGGCGGGGCCGACGCTGCCGGCCGGTTTCCAGGGCTCCAGGTCGTCGGCCCGCTCCAGCAGGGCCACCGACTCCATGGCGAAGGTCTCGCGCACCCGCTCCAGCAGCGCGTCCAGCGTGGTCTCGCCCCGCAGCACGCTCCCGGCGAGGAAGGAGAGGATCTCGGACTCGGCGCGCAGCCGGGCGGCCTGGTGGGTGCGGCGGGCGGCCAGGTCCACCACCGAGGCCACCGAGACGGCCACGCCGAAGAAGACCGTGATGGCGACGATGTTGCGGGGGTCGGACACCGTGAGGCGGTGCAGCGGTGGTGCGAAGAAGTAGTTCAACAGCAGCGAGCCGAGGGCGGCGGAGGCCAGGGCCGGCCAGAGCCCGCCCAGCAGCGCGGCGGCCACCGTCAGCGCCAGGAACAGCAGCATGTCGTTGGCGAGCCCGAGGTCGGCCTCGATGTGCGTCAGCAGCAGGCACAGCAGCACCGGGAGGACCGTTCCCACCACCCAGCCGGCCAGGATGCGGTTGCGGCCGAGCCGGGCCGCCGAGCGGGCGACGGGCAGGCCGCGCCCCTTGGCGGCCTCCTCGTGCGTGACGATGTGGACGTCGAGGTCGGGTCCCGAGTCGCGGGCCACGCCGGCGCCGACGCCGGGGCCGAAGACGTACTGCCAGGAGCGCCGGCGGCTGGAGCCGAGCACGATCTGGGTGGCGTTGACCCCGCGCGCGAAGGCGAGCAGGGCGTCGGGGATGTTGTCGCCGATGACGTGGTGAAACGTTCCTCCGAGGTCTTCGACCAGCGTCCGCTGGACCGCGAGCTCCTTCGGCGAGGCGGCGGTCAGGCCGTCGCTGCGGGCGATGTAGACGGCGAGGATCTCACTGCCCGAGCCCTTGGCGGCCATCCGCGAGGCGCGCCGGATGAGGGTGCGCCCCTCGGGCCCGCCGGTGAGGCCGACGACGATCCGCTCCCGGGCCTGCCAGGTCGTGCGGATGCCGTGTTCGCCCCGGTACTGCTGGAGGTACTCGTCCGCCCGGTCGGCCACCCACAGCAGTGCGAGCTCGCGCAGGGCGGTGAGGTTGCCCGGCCGGAAGTAGTTGGAGAGGGCCGCGTCGACCTTCTCGGGCGTGTAGATGTTCCCGTGCGCCATGCGCCGGCGCAGGGCCTGAGGGGACATGTCGACGAGCTCGACCTGGTCGGCCCGGCGGACGACCTCGTCGGGCACGGTCTCCCGCTGCCGCACCCCGGTGATCGCCTCGACCACGTCCCCGAGGGACTCCAGGTGCTGGATGTTGACGGTGGACACGACGTCGATGCCGGCCCGCAGCAGCTCCTCCACGTCCTGCCAGCGCTTGGCGTTGCGCGAGCCGGGGACGTTGGTGTGCGCGAGCTCGTCCACGAGCGCTACGGCGGGCCGGCGGGCGAGGAGTGCGTCGACGTCCATCTCGGTGAAGGTGGCGCCGCGGTAGGTCAGGGTCCTGCGCTCCACCTGTTCGAGGCCGTGGAGCATGACCTCCGTGCGCGGCCGCCCGTGGTGCTCGACGAAGCCGACGACGCAGTCCGCGCCCCGCTCGGTCCTGCGGTGCCCCTCGGAGAGCATCGCGTAGGTCTTGCCCACGCCGGGTGCCGCGCCGAGATAGATCCTGAGCTTGCCGCGTCCCATGGGCTCATTCTCGGGGACGTCCGGGCCGAGCACGCACCGATCCCGCCCCCGTGGCCGATCCCTGACGGATCTCTGACGCCGTCGGCGGGGCCCCGGCGCGGTACGCGAAAGCCGGTGGGCCCCACCCCGTAGGTGCAGGGCCCACCGGCCGGAAACACGACACGTCCCCCTGTGCGCGGGGGCGTCCGGGGTCTGCGGGTCAGCGGACCTCGGTGATCTCCGGGCCGCGCTCGAGCTGGCCCATGCCGCCGCCGAAGCGGGAGCCTTCCTGCTCCTCCGTCTGCACGCCGTCCGGCACCATCTGGGCGTCGTTCGGCAGCTTCAGGACGATCGGGTCGCGCGGGGCCATCGGGCCGTCGCCGCGGACGACGACGGTGTCCCGGAAGATCTGCTCCAGCACGCCCGCCGACTCGGGGCGCACCGCGCCCTGGCCGGAGATGACGCCCCGCAGGAACCAGCGCGGGCCGTCGACGCCGACGAAGCGGACCAGCTGGGCGCCGGTCTGCCCGTCCGGCAGCGGGACGGGAACCTGCGCGCGCAGCTCCCAGCCCAGCGCGCCCTGGACCTCGTCGATGATGCCGCCCTGCTGGGTGATGCCCGCGGCGATCTCGTCGCGGACCTCGCCCCAGATGCCCTCCTTCTTGGGCGCGGCGAAGGCCTGCAGCTGCACGGCGCTGTCGCCGAGCACCACGGTGGCGGCCACGATGGCGTCCCCGGCGACCTCGACGCGCAGTTCCATGCCGTCGACACCGGGCACGAAGATGCCGCCCAGGTCGACCCGGCCGTCGGCCGGGTTCCCGAGCACCTCGGACACGTCCCAGGGGCCGTCCGGCCGCGGGGCGGGGGGCAGGTTGATGCGGCGCGGCGCGGCAGCGCCGTCCGACTCGACCGCGTCGTCCTGCTCAGCGGCGGCGACGCCGTCTACGACCTGCTCGGCCGCGCCGCCGTCCTTGGCGGAGTCGTTCTTCTTGCGACGTCCGAACACGTCACTGTCCTTCCCGGTCGGTTACGACCGAAGCGTAGCCATTCCCACCCTGCTGACCAGCCCCGGATCCGGCCACGGCCGCATGACCGCCGGTGGAGCCGAAGCCCCCCTCGGCCCGGGCCGAGCCGGGAAGTTCCGCCACCTCGTGGAAGCGCACCTTCTCGACCCGCTGGACAACCAGCTGGGCAATGCGGTCGAAACGCTCGAACCGGACGCTCTCGCGAGGGTCGAGATTGACCACGATCACCTTGATCTCTCCACGGTACCCGGCATCCACCGTCCCCGGGGCATTCACGAGCGCGAGCCCGCAGCGTGCGGCCAGACCCGAACGCGGGTGCACGAAGGCCGCGTACCCGTCGGGCAGGGCGATCGCGACCCCGGTGGGCAGCACCGCGCGCTCGCCGGGCTCCAGTACGGCGGCCTCGGTGGTGACCAGGTCGCAGCCGGCGTCACCGGGGTGCCCGTACGCCGGGACGGGAACCTCCGGGTCGACGCGGCGGATCAGCACGTCCACGTCATGGCGGGATCCGTTGTTGTTCAGGGACATCAGGGGTTCACCTCAAAGGCGCGTGCGCGCCTGACCTGGTCCGGGTCGGCCATGGCCGCCTGGATCTCCTCGGGCCGTCCGTTGTCGATGAAGTGGTCGACCTTCACTTCGATGAAGAGCGCGTCGGCGCGGACCGCGACCTCGCCCTCCGGCCCGCCTATCCGGCCCACCGCCGTGCAGTAGATCTTGCGGCCGGCGACGGCGGTGACCTCGGCGTCCAGGTGCAGCAGGGTGCCCACCGGCACCGGCCGCACGAAGTCCGTCTCCAGCCGTCCGGTCACGGCGATGACCCGCAGCAGCCAGTTCAGCGAGCCCAGCGTCTCGTCGAGTGCGGTGGCGAGCACGCCGCCGTGGGCGAGCCCGGGCGCGCCCTGGTGGGCGGGCTTGACGGTGAACTCGGCGGTGACGCGCACGCCCTCGCCGGCCCGGGCCTCCAGGTGGAGTCCGTGCGGCTGTCCACCGCCGCAGCCGAAACAGTGCTCGTAGTGGGCACCGAGGAGCTCGCCGGGTGCCGGCGCGTCGGGATGCCGGACCGGTGCGGCGGCATCGGCCGGGGGCGTCAACGCTGTGTTTCGTCCACTCACAGCCGCAGACCTTACCCGCGCGGCTACCCGCCGGTCGCCTCGTGGCAGGCTTGAGCACATGCAGCTCTCCACCGCGCACCACGACGAACGCCTGACCGCCCCCCGCTCCTGGTGGGGCATCGCCGTCTTGACCGGCCTCGCGGGCGCGCTGATGCTGCTGCCCCTGGGGACGCTGCCGCTGCTGGCCGGCCTCGTCGGCGGCACCGCGCTGGCCGGGCTGGTGGTGAGCTCGTACGGCTCCGCGCGCGTGCGCGTGGTGAACGGCGCGCTGGCCGCGGGCGACGCGCGGATCCCGGTGTCGGCACTGGGCGAGCCGGAGATCCTCGACGCCGAGGAGGCGCGCGCCTGGCGCACGTACAAGGCGGACCCCCGGGCCTTCATGCTGATGCGCAGCTACGTGCCGACGGCGGTCCGCATCGAGGTCACCGACCCCGCCGACCCGACCCCGTACGTCTACCTCTCCACCCGCGAGCCGCAGGCCCTGGTCTCGGCCCTGCGCGCGGCGCGCGGCTAGCCCGGCGTCCGCCCGGTGGGGCGGCGTCAGTCCAGCGGAGCCGAGCCGCGTCCCTCCAGGGCGGCTCTGGTGGCCTCGGGAAGGGGCTCCACGGGCCGTTCCAGGGGCGGCAGGGCGCGCAGGGCCTCCCAGGCCACCGCCTGCCTGCGCAGGTCCCCACGGACCTTCTCGGCGAGTTTGCGGGTGTCGCGGCGGTTCATCACCGCACCGACCGCCGCGCCCACCATGAACGGCATGAGGTTCGGCAGGCTGCGGATCATCCGCTTCATGATCTGCTGGCGCAGTTCGCGCTTCATCTGCCCGCCGAGGGCGGCGTTCAGCGTCGTGGGTTTGGTGAGGTCGACGCCGCGCTCCTGCGTCCACGCGGTCAGGTAGGCGAAGGTGCGCTCCTTGAGGTTGCCGTGCGGCCGCTGGCCGTAGACCTCGTGGAGTTCCGCGACGAGCTTCAGCTCGATGGCCGCGACGCCGGTGATCTCCGCCGCGAGTTCGGCGGGCATCGCGGGCGGCACGGGCAGCATGGCGGCCGCGCCGATGCTGGCGCCGACGGTCGCCGAAGCGGCGCTGGCGCCCGCGATCAGCTTGTCGGCGAGCTGGTCGGGGCCGAGGCCGGGGAACTGCGCCCGCAGCGTCGCGAGGTCCCGGACCGGAACGCGCGGTGCGTTCTCGATGATCCTGTCGGTGACGTAGAGGGCGGCGCCGCGCACGCCTTCGCCGCCCTTGCGCACACCGTTCTTGACGGCTTGCAGCCGACCGCTCCCGGCAGCGCGCCAAGACCTCTCGCCGGGCTCCGCGCCCGACGCCGCCGGAGCGGTGTCGGAGGGAACGGCGAGTGCCGCACTGGCGGAGCCGCCGGGGGCTTCGGGACCCGTCTCCGGGTCCGTGGTCACCACCTGCGCCTCCGCCGGATCACCCTGCTTTCGGAAGGGGCGCCTCCGAAAGGGTGTCGAGCCAGCCACGGCCGACGCCTCTCAGTCGCAGTCGCGACAGATCGGCTGACCGTTCTTCTCACGCGCCAGCTGGCTGCGGTGGTGCACCAGGAAGCAGCTCATGCAGGTGAACTCGTCGGCCTGCTTGGGCAGGACTCGAACGGCCAGCTCCTCGTTGGAGAGGTCCGCGCCGGGAAGCTCCAGGCTCTCGGCCGAGTCGAATTCGTCCATGTCGACGGACGAGGACGACTTCTCGTTGCGTCGAGCCTTCAGCTCTTCGATGCTGTCGTTGTCGACGTCGTCGTCGGTCTTGCGCGGGGTGTCGTAGTCCGTTGCCATTGTTCGCTCTCCCCCTCTGGGTGTTAGCGGTGTCTCAGCGCACGTAACGCACGAGAGGCCGGACTTGTGCCCGACCTGAGGCGGAGATTTTGCCTCACATCAAGGTCTGTTACTCAATCGACACCCAGCCGCCCGCCTGAAGGGGCGATCGGCTGGGATGACGACCGGGACCGTACACGGTCCGGGCGCCGTCTTGCACAAACGCCACCCCGTGTATTTCCCGCCATTCGGGGGGCCGGAAACCCGGACTTCCCGGGCGTTCCGGCCGCCCCCGAGTCACCGAACGCACATGGCCCGCCACCGCCGACTGTGATCGATCACACAGGGGCGAATGGATTCAGAGGCCAAGTATTCAGCCAAAAGCGAACACGGAGTGGGGGGCGTCACAAGGGCAGAGTGACACGCATCACGAGGCCACCGCCCTCCCGTGGCATCGCCTGGATCCTGCCGCCGTGTGCGCGCGCCACGGAGCGCGCGATCGACAGGCCCAGTCCGACGCCCTTGTCACTGCCCGTGCGCTCCGTACGCAGCCGCCTGAACGGCTCGAAGAGGTTGTCCACCTCGTACGCGGGAACCACGGGACCCGTGTTCGACACCAGAAGCACCGCCTGGCCGTGCTGGGCCTCGGTGGTGACCTCCACCCAGCCGTCCTCCGGCACGTTGTACCGGACGGCGTTCTGCACCAGGTTCAGCGCGATCCGCTCCAGCAGGACGCCGTTGCCCTGCACGACGGCCGGCTCGCGCTCGCCGCGGATCACGACGTTCTTGGCCTCGGCCTCGCCCCGCACCTGGTCGACGGCGCGCGAGGCGACCTCCGCCAGGTCCACGGGCTTGCGCTCGACGATCTGGTTCTCGCTGCGGGCCAGCAGCAGCAGGCCCTCCACCAGCTGCTCGCTGCGCTCGTTGGTGGCGAGCAGGGTCTTGCCGAGCTGCTGGAGCTCCACCGGGGCGCCCGGATCGGACAGGTGCACCTCCAGCAGGGTCCGGTTGATCGCCAGCGGCGTCCGCAGCTCGTGCGAGGCATTGGCGACGAACCGCTGCTGGGCCGTGAAGGCGCGCTCCAGCCGGTCGAGCATCTCGTCGAAGGTGTCGGCGAGCTCCTTGAGCTCGTCGTCCGGGCCGTCCAGCTCGATCCGCCGGGTCAGGTCGGAGCCGACCACCCGGCGGGCGGTACGGGTGATCTTGCCCAGCGGCGAGAGCACCCGGCCGGCCATCGCGTAGCCGAAGGCGAAGGCGATGATGCTCAGGCCCAGGAGGGCCATCAGCGAGCGGCTCAGCAGGTCGTCCAGGGCGTGCCTGCGCTGTTCGAGGGCGCACTTGCTGATCGCCGCGTTGAACTGGTCGTAGGACTGGCCGATGCCCACGCCGGGACAGGCGGTGCTGGCGACCTGGACGTTCTGTCCGCCGACGATCTGGAACGTCATGGCGTTGCCCTGCCGCAGGGCCTGGGCCGCCAGCAGGTAGATGATCGACAGCAGCAGGATGCCCGCGATCAGGAACATCCCGCCGTAGAGCAGGGTGAGGCGTATCCGGATGGTCGGCCTCAGCCACGGGAAGGGACCCTCGGGCTGGCCGGGGTCCCAGGTCGGTTTCGGAGGCGCCGTCGGTGGCGCCGGGGTGGTCGCCACGTGGTCAGATCCGATATCCGGAGCCGGGCACCGTCACGATGACGGGCGGCTCCCCCAACTTGCGGCGCAGGGTCATCACCGTCACGCGCACCACGTTGGTGAACGGGTCGGTGTTCTCGTCCCAGGCCTTCTCCAGCAGCTGCTCGGCGGAGACCACGGTCCCCTCGCTGCGCATGAGGACCTCCAGCACCGCGAACTCCTTCGGGGCCAGCTGCACCTCCCGGCCCTCGCGGAACACCTCGCGCCGGTTCGGGTCCAGCCTGATCCCGGCCCGCTCCAGTACGGGCGGCAGCGCGACGGTGGTGCGCCGGCCGAGCGCCCGCACGCGGGCGGTCAGCTCGGTGAAGGCGAAGGGCTTGGGGAGGTAGTCGTCCGCGCCGAGCTCCAGGCCCTCCACACGGTCGCTCACGTCACCGGAGGCCGTCAGCATCAGCACACGGGTGGGCATGCCGAGCTCGACGATCTTCCGGCACACGTCGTCACCGTGCACGAGCGGGAGGTCCCGGTCGAGCACGACCACGTCGTAGTCGTTCACGCCGACCCGCTCCAGGGCGGCGGCGCCGTCGTACACGACGTCCACGGCCATGGCCTCCCGGCGCAGGCCGGTGGCCACCGCATCGGCGAGCAGCTGCTCGTCCTCGACGACGAGTACGCGCACGTCGTTTCCTTCCTCCGAGCCCAGAAGGGCACACGTGTATTGCGTCGTACATCCTGCCCGTTTCAGCCGTAAACCGGCTGTAAGACGGGTCAGGGAGGGGGCCCGCGGGGCGGAAGTGAGGATTCCCTCGCCTTGAGAGGTTTCTGTGCCCAGGGTGCCGGGGAGGACGTGAGCACACCCCATCCACTCCCTGACGGCGGTATCGCCACGTGCCGCCGCCGACCCACGAAGAGGGGGCGAACCCATCATGGACGCATTCACCGCGGGTCTCCTGCAGCGCATCAGGGCCACGCAGTCGGATCTCAGGCACGCCCGCGAGACGGGCGACGACTTCCTCGCGGAAGTGGAACTGGCGGAGCTGGAAGACCTCCAGCGCTTGGCCGCCGAGCACGGCGTCCCGGTCACGGCCGCCGTGCCCGCCTGCTGACCGGCCGCTGACCGGCCGCCGAGCGCCGGCTCGAGGACGACGTGGACCCCGGCCGCCCCTTCGGGCGGCCGGGGTCTACGTGTGTCCGCCGCCCCGCTCAGTCGTGCCAGGCCCCGGCCTCTTCCAGCAGCGGCTGGAGCGAGGCGAACACGGCCGGGGAGGCGGCCAGCGCGAGCTCGCCCGAGGCCGGCTCCCCGGGGCGGCCGCCGGTCACGGCCCCGGCCTCCCGGGCGATCAGGTCGCCGGCGGCGAGGTCCCAGGGGTTCAGGCCGCGCTCGTAGTAGCCGTCCAGGCGCCCCGCGGCGACGTCGCACAGGTCCAGGGCCGCCGAGCCGCCCCGCCGGATGTCCCGCACCAGCGGGATGATCCGCTGCGCCACGTCGGCCTGGTGCGCCCGCCGGGTCTGGATGTAGGCGAAGCCGGTCCCGACCAGCGCCTGGTCCAGCGGGGCCGCCGGACGGCAGGCGAGGCGTGAGGTGCCCAGCCAGGCGCCCGCGCCGAGCACCGCGTGGTAGACCTCCCCGCGCATCGGCGCCGCCACGACGCCGACCACGGTCTCGCCCCCGTACTCGGCGGCGATGGACACGCCCCAGCTGGGGAGGCCGTAGAGGTAGTTCACGGTGCCGTCCAGCGGGTCGACGACCCACCGCACCCCGCTCGTCCCGGGGGTGTCCGCGCCCTCCTCGCCCAGCAGCCCGTCCTCGGGCCGCCGCTCGGCGAGGATGCCGGTGATCAGCTTCTCCGCCGCGATGTCCATCTCGGTGACCACGTCGATCGGGCTGGTCTTCGTGGCCGCCACCGCCAGATCGGCGGGCCGGCCGTCGCGCAGCAGGGCGCCGGCCTGCCGGGCGGCCTCCAGGCCGACCTCCAGCAGTTCGGCCTTCAGCTCTTCGGAGATCACGCTCGCGCTCCTCGCTCCCGGGCGTACGGGCTGTCCGCGCCCGCGGCGGCCGGCCGCGGGGCCCGCGCCGGGCAGCAGCCCACCGCGCACAGGTCGTGGCTCTGTCCCAGCGTGCCCACCCAGCACTCCTCGGCCGGCTCGCCGCGCTCCTTGGCGGCCCGCTCCAGGAGGAGCTCCCGCACGGCCCCGGCGAAGCGCGGGTCGGCGCCGACGGTCGCGGAGCGCGCGACGGGCAGGCCCAGCTCGGCGGCCTTGGCGGTGGCCTCGGTGTCCAGGTCGTACAGGACTTCCATGTGGTCGGAGACGAAGCCGATGGGGACCATGACCACGGCCGGGGCGCCCTCGGCGTGCAGGGACTCCAGGTGGTCGCAGATGTCCGGCTCCAGCCACGGGATGTGCGGGGCGCCGCTGCGGGACTGGTAGACGAGCTGCCAGGGGTGGGCGACGCCGGTCCGCACCGCGACCTCGTCGGCGATCACCCGGGCGACGTCGAGGTGCTGCTTGACGTACGCGCCGCCCTCACCGCCCTCGGTGTGGTCCGGGGCGGGACCGGAGGTGTCCGCGGCGGCCGTCGGGATGGAGTGCGTGGTGAAGGCGAGGTGCGCTCCGGCGCGCACCTCCTCGGGCAGGGCCTCGAGCGAGGCCACCACGCCGTCGATCATGGGCTCCACGAAGCCGGGGTGGTTGAAGTAGTGCCGCAGCTTGTCGACGTGCGGCGGCTCCACGCCGTCCCGCTCCAGCGCGGCCAGGGCGTCGGCGAGGTTCTCGCGGTACTGCCGGCAGCCCGAGTAGGAGGCGTACGCGCTGGTGGCGAGCACCGCGATCCGGCGGCGGCCGTCGGCGGCCATCTCGCGCATCACGTCGTCCAGGTACGGGGCCCAGTTGCGGTTGCCCCAGTAGACGGGCAGGTCCAGGCCGTGTTCGGCGAAGTCCTTGCGCAGCGCGTCGAGCAGCTCGCGGTTCTGCGCGTTGATCGGGCTGACCCCGCCGAAGCCGAAGTAGTGCCGGCCGACCTCCTTGAGCCGCTCGCGCGGGATGCCGCGCCCGCGCGTGACGTTCTCCAGGAACGGCACGACGTCGTCGGGTCCTTCGGGGCCTCCGAAGGAGAGCAGCAGGAGTGCGTCGTACGGGGCGGGGGAGCCGGCGCCGGGGGCACGGAACTGGTCTGACATGCCTCGAATCCTGCCACTCGGCCTCCCCGCCCGGTAACGGACCCGGCACCGTCCCACACATCGGATGACAGGTAAGGTCACCCTAAGTTCTTGCCCGGCGCTTTCCCCGTGCGGGCGCTTCCCCGGCAGACGTAATCTGTGTGAGCCAATCCAGTCCCTTACGGAGGGCACCTTGCCCAGTCCCTACCGCGCGATATTCGCGACCCCCGGCACCAAGGGGTTCACAGCCGCCGGCCTCATAGGCCGGATGCCGCTGTCCATGGTGGGCATCGGTGTCCTCACGATGATCACCGAGCTGGGCGGCAGCTACGCTCTCGCGGGCGGGATCACCGCCACCATCGCCCTGTCCGCCGCCGCCGTGGGCCCGCAGGTCTCCCGGCTGGTCGACCAGCACGGACAGCGCCGGGTGCTCCGCCCCGCGACCCTGGTCGCCGCCGCTTCGGTGACCGGCCTGCTGGTCGCGGCCGCCCGGGGCTGGCCGAGCTGGACGCTCTTCGTCTTCGCCGTCGTCGCCGGGTGCGTACCCAGCGTCGGCTCGATGGTCCGGGCCCGCTGGACGGCCCTGCTCCGCGACACCCCCCAGCTGCACACGGCCTACTCGTTCGAGTCGATCGTCGACGAGCTCTGCTTCATCGTCGGCCCGCCGCTCGCCGCGACGCTCTCCGCGGGCTGGTTCCCCGAGGCCGGACCGGTGGTCGCCGTCGTCTTCCTCGTGACCGGCGTGTGGTGGCTGACGGCCCTGACCGCGACCGAGCCGAAGCCGCATCCGCGCCACGAGCACTCGGACCTCTCGTCGGCGCTGCGCTCCCCCGGCCTGCAGGTACTCGTGGCCACCTTCGTCGCGACGGGCGCGATCTTCGGCTCCGTGGACGTCGCCACCCTCGCCTTCGCCGAGGAGCACGGCAGCAAGTCCCTCGGCGGCGTCTTCCTCGCGGTGTGGGCCTTCGGCTCCTGCCTGGCGGGGATCGTCTTCGGCCTGCTGCACTTCAAGGGCAAGGCCGAACCTCGCTGGATCGTGGGCATCAGTGCGATGGCCGTGAGTATGATCCCCCTCCTACTGGCCGGGAACCTTCCGTTTCTGGCCGTGGCGCTCTTCGTCTCGGGCCTCGCCATCGCTCCCACGATGATCACCACGATGGCCCTGATCGAGGCGCACGTACCACACGCGAAGCTGACCGAGGGCATGACCTGGATCAGCACCGGCCTCGCGGTCGGTATCGCGCTCGGGTCCTCCGTGACCGGCTGGGTCGTCGACGCGGCCGGCGCGCGGACCGGGTACGTCGTCTCCCTCTCGGCGGGGGTGGCCGCGGCGGCGGTTGCGTTCGCGGGATACCGCCGGCTGACGAGGCCGGCGCAAGGGGAGGAGCCAGCAACCGATGGGGACGGCGACAGCACGGAACGGCAGCACGGCGACCGCGTGGCGTAACTGGGCGGGCAACGTCACCGCCACGCCCACCCGCGTGGTGACCCCGGCATCGGTCGGGGAGCTCCAGGAGGCGGTCCGCCGGGCCGCCGCGGACGGGCTGCGGGTGAAGGCGGTCGGCACCGGCCACTCCTTCACCGCGGCCGCCGCGACCGACGGGGTCCTCGTCCGGCCGCAGGCCCTGGCGGGGATCCGGTCGATCGACCGCGCCGCGGGCACCGTCACGGTCGCGGCGGGCACGGCCCTGAAGGACCTGAACCGGGCCCTGGCCGCCGAGGGCCTCTCGCTCACCAACATGGGCGACATCATGGAGCAGACGGTCTCCGGCGCCGTCAGCACCGGCACCCACGGCACCGGCCGCGACTCGGCCTCCATCGCCGCCCAGATCCGCGCCCTGGACCTGGTCGCCGCCGACGGCGAGCTGCTCACCTGTTCCGAGAAGGAGAATCCGGAGGTCTTCGCGGCGGCCCGGGTCGGTATCGGTGCCCTCGGCATCGTCACCGCCATCACCTTCGCCGTGGAGCCCCTCTTCTTCCTGACCGCCCGTGAGGAGCCCATGGGCTTCGACCGGGTGACGGCCGAGTTCGAGGAGCACTTCGCCGAGAACGAGCACTTCGAGTTCTACTGGTTCCCGCACACGGGGAACTGCAACACCAAGCGCAACAACCGCAGCCAGGGCCCCGCCGCCCCGCCCGGACCGGTGAGCGCCTGGGTCGAGGACGAGCTGCTCTCCAACGGCCTCTTCCAAGCCGTCAACACGCTGGGCCGCGCCGCCCCGGCGACCATCCCCTCCATAGCCCGCGTGGCCAGCCGCGCCCTGTCGGCGCGCACCTACACGGACATCCCGTACAAGGTGTTCACCAGCCCGCGCCGGGTGCGGTTCGTGGAGATGGAGTACGCCCTGCCGCGCGAGGCCGTGGTCGAGGCGCTGCGGGAGCTGCGGGCGATGGTCGACCGCTCCCGGCTGCGGATCAGCTTCCCGGTGGAGGTGCGGACCGCTCCGGCGGACGACATCGCGCTGTCCACGGCCTCCGGGCGCGACACCGCCTACATCGCCGTGCACATGTACAAGGGCACCCCGTACCAGGCCTACTTCACCGCGGCCGAGCGCATCTTCACCGCGCACGGCGGCCGCCCGCACTGGGGCAAGGTGCACACCCGGGACGCGGAGTACTTCTCCCGGATCTACCCGCGCTTCGGCGAGTTCACCGCGCTGCGCGACCGCCTCGACCCCGACCGGGTCTTCGGCAACGACTACCTGCGGCGCGTCCTGGGGGCGTAGACACCGCCGGGTCAGGAGGCGCTCGGCCGTGCCGGCGCGGTGGCGCCGCCGCCGGCGCCCGGCGTCGGCGGCGCGAGGGTCGGCGGCGCGGGCGTCGGCGGTGCGGGCGTCGGCGTCGGCCCGTGCGTCTGTTCCGACGGGCCGGGTGCCGGCTCCCCGGAGCGCGAAGGACCGGGGTCCGGGCTCGGGCTTCGGCCACCGTCCGGACGGGACGGGCCCGGGGAGCCGCCCGGGCCCGGGGGGTCGGCGCCGCCGCGCCGCTCCTTCTCCCCGCCGGCCGGAGCGCGTTCGGACGGCGCGGGCCGCTTCTCGCCCGCCGTGCGGGTCCCGCCGGAGAAGAGCGTGCCGCCGCCGCTGCTGACGGAGGTGCCCGCCACCGCCTCGTAGGTGCCGAGTCCTCCGACGGTGATGGCGAAGGCCGCGCCGGAGGCCGCCAGGGTGCGCTTCCACCCGCGCATCCGGGTGCCGTGCAGGGTCGGCTCGCCGAACTCCTGCGCCGGTGCGGTGGCCGCGGCCGCCCGTTCCCCGCGGGGCGGCGGCGCCTGACGGGCCCTCGGCCGCACGCTGTCGCGCAACCGGTCGCCGGTGCGCCGGAAGAGGTGCTGGACGACGGGTCCGCCGGCGGTGGCGACGACGCTGACCACGCCGGCGCCGAGGATGGTCCCGTAGACGCCCATCTCCGAGGCGAGCAGGGCGGCCGCGACGGTGGCGAGGGAGGATCCGGCGACCTGGGCCGCGCTCAGGTCGAGCTTCTTCTCGTCCCGTTCGGTCCCGACGTCACGCGTGGTCTTCTGACCCATCGCCATCCCCTGTGTGCTCGACCTCTCGTGCTTCTCCTCTTTCAGCCATTACCGACAGCTGAGCGAAGGGGATAGTTCCGTTTCGGGCGATTCTGTGAAGCAGGACACCCGCGTTCGGGCGCCGGCCGCAGGTGGGACCCGACAGCGGGCAGGCCGACTCCCGCCGTCCGGGGAAACTTCGGCGGCGCGGCGGTCCACCCAGGTGGCCCGAATGGAGTACTGTGGCGAGCCCTGGGTCTGTCCTTCCTTTCGGATGTCCGGATCCGGGAGAGGGGGCCGGCTGACGGAATGCGGCACTCGAAGACCGGTGATGCCGCGGCATTGCACGGATCCTGCTGCGCACAGTAACCACCCGGTCACTGTGCGTGCCCAACAGGTAACCGTGCCATAACGGCGATCAAGGGCGCATGCCCGACACGCCGGTTTAACTCGGCAAGGTTGTGGCAGGCTGCACCCGGGCAGGCCACACTCGACTAGCGGAAGCAGCGACGCACGTGACGTCGGCAGGCACCACCCGGGAGGTCCCCATGCCCGAACTGCGTGTCGTGGCCGTCTCCAATGACGGCACACGACTGGTGCTCAAGGCTGCGGACAGTACGGAGTACACGCTTCCGATCGATGAGCGGCTTCGGGCTGCCGTACGCAACGACCGTGCGCGCCTGAACCAGATCGAGATCGAGGTCGAGAGCCACCTCCGGCCCCGCGACATCCAGGCCCGCATACGAGCCGGCGCCTCCGCGGAGGAGGTCGCCCAGCTCGCCGGCATCCCCGTCGACCGCGTCCGCCGCTTCGAGGGTCCCGTGCTCGCCGAGCGCGCCTTCATGGCCGAGCGCGCCCGCAAGACCCCGGTGCGCCGCCCCGGCGAGAACACCGGGCCGCAGCTCGGCGAGGCCGTGCAGGAACGTCTGACCCTGCGCGGGGCCGAGAAGGACTCCGTCCAGTGGGACTCCTGGCGCCGCGACGACGGCACCTGGGAGGTCCTCCTGGTGTACCGGGTCGCGGGCGAGCCGCACTCGGCGAGCTGGACCTACGACCCGCCGCGCCGGCTGGTCGTGGCCGTGGACGACGAGGCCCGCTCGCTCATCGGCGAGTCCGAGGACCTGCCGGCGACCCCGGAGCCGAGCTTCCCCTTCGTGCCGAGGATCGCGCGCCTGCCGCGCGACCGGCCGCTGGACCGGGCCCTGGACCGGCAGCTGGAGCGGGTCGAACCCCGGCCGGCGCCGGTACCGGAGCCGGAGGAGGAACGGGACACGCTGACCAGCCTGCTGGAGGCGGTGCCCAGCTTCCGCGGCGACATGGTCGTCCCGGAGCGCACCGAGCCGACGGACACGGAAGCCGAGGCGGAGGAGCCGCCGGCGCCCGCCGCGTCGGCGGGTGCGGGCGCCGCGTACGCCGATGTCCTGATGCCCCGCACGGTGGCGGGCCACCGCGACCGGCTGACGGGCACCACCGACCGGCAGGCCGAGGCCGACGGGGTCCGTCCCGGGCGCCGTGCGGCGGTGCCGAGCTGGGACGAGATCGTCTTCGGCACCCGCCGCAAGAAGCAGGAGTAGCAGCCACCCCCGGCCAGGGGCGGCGGGACGGGCGTCACGTCGGGACCGGCGAGGGCGCCGGTCCCGACGCCGCGGCCACCGGAGGTCCGGCCCGTGGCTACCGGGGGTCCGGGCCCGTGGCTATTGGGGGTCCGGGCCCGTGGCTATTGGGGGTCCGGGCCCGTGGCCACCGGGCGGGCCGGGTCCGTGCACCAGTGGGACCAACTGCCCGCGTAGAGGTCGGACTCGATACCGGCCACCTCCAGGGCGAGCACCTCATGGGCTCCCGAGACCCCCGAGCCGCAGTACACGCCCACCGGGGTCCCCTCCGACGCGCCGAGCGCCTCGAACCGGGCCCGCAGCGTGTCCGCCGGCAGGAAGCGGCCGTCGGGGCCGACGTTCTCGGTGGTCGGGGCCGACAGCGCGCCGGGGATGTGGCCGCCCACCGGGTCGATGGGCTCGACCTCGCCCCGGTACCTCTCCCCCGCCCGGGCGTCGAGGAGGACGCCTTCGCGCGCCCGCAGCGCCGCCGCGTCGGCGTCGAGCAGCCCGAGCGCCCCGGGGGTTGGCTTGAAATCACCCTCAACCGGAATCACTCGTTCGGCCGTGAGTTCGCCTCCCGCTGCCGTCCACGCGGCCAGGCCGCCGTCCAGGACTCGCACGTTCGGGTGACCCGTCCAGCGCAGCAGCCACCACGCGCGGGCCGCCGCCCAGCCCTGTCCGCCGTCGTACACGACCACGGGGGCGTCCGCCGGGACCCCGGCCCTGCGCATGGCCGCGCCGAAGGCCTCCGGGTCCGGCAGCGGGTGGCGCCCGCCCGACCCGGCCGGACCTGCCAGTTCGCTGTCGAGGTCGACGTAGGCGGCGCCCGGCAGGTGCCCGGCCTCGTACGCGGGCCGCTGGTCGGGGCCGCCCAGCTGCCACCGGACGTCCAGCAGGACCGGCGGGGTGGCGCCCGTCAGCTCGTCCCTCAGTTCGGCGGCGGAAAGGATCGCAGTTTTCGCAGTCATGGCGGCCATCTTCCTCCCCGCCCGGCACCCGCGTAACAGGGCCGTCATCGGTGGGGCACCCGCTTCCGGTCAACTCCGCTCCGGGCCACCGGAATGCGGCGCGGTCGGGGCGCGCCGCGTCCGCCGGGGTGGAACCATCAGGCACCGGTGACGGCACGACGGAGGAGACGGCTGACATGACCGAGGCAGCGGAAGCGACCCGGCGCACCCCCGGCACCCCGTGCTGGGTGAGTCTCATGGTGCACGGCCTCGGGAGCACCGAGGACTTCTACGCCGACCTGTTCGGCTGGGAGTACGTACCCGGGCCCGAACAGCTCGGGCCCTACGTCCGTGCCGTGCTGGACGGCCAGGAGGTGGCCGGGATCGGCGAGATGCCGCCGGACGGACACCTGCCGATGGCGTGGACGACGTATCTGGCCACGGACGACGCGGACGCGACCGCCGAGTCCGTCCGCGCGTGCGGCGGCACGGTGGCGGTGGGCCCGCTGGACGCCGGCATCGCGGGGCGGGTGGCGATCTGCTCCGACCCGCTGGGCGCGGTCTTCGGGCTGTGGCAGGCGCAGGCCCGCCGGGGCGCCCGGCCGCACGGCGGTCCGGGCACCCCGGTCTGGCACGAGCTGATCACCCAGGACACCTCGGCGGTCGGCAAGTTCTACGAGCACGTTTTCGGCCACGAGGCGCAGACCGTCGTCACCGCCTCGGACGACTTCGACCACCTCACCCTGAACCTTGCGGGCCGGCCCGTCGCCGCCGTGCACGGCGTGGGCCGTTCGCTGCCGCACGACCGGGGACCGCACTGGCTGGCCTACTTCGAGGTGGACGACACCGACGCGGCGGCGAGGCGGGTCGAGGAGCTCGGCGGGCGCGTCATCGACCCTCCCCGGGAGGGCATGCGCGGGCGGCAGGCCACGGTCGCCGACCCGGAGGGCGCGGTGTTCGCCCTCGTCCGTTCGCGGCCCTGAGCGGAGCCGCGGCGGGACTCGGCGGGCGGGACTCTGCCGGCGGGCGCCGAAGAGTCATGGAGACCGTGGCGGGATTCGAACCCGCGTCACCGGATTTGCAGTCCGGCCCCTGGGCCACTCGGGCACACGGTCGTGGTGGCGCTTCGGGTACGACCGTAGACCCCTTGCCGGGCCGGGGTGAAGGGAGCGCCGCGGCCCGACACACGACTGCCATACGCCGTTCACGAAGCGGCGCGCAGGCGCCCGCCGCGGCCGTCGGCCAAAGGTGCGAAGGCGTCGTGGGGGTGCTGCAATGAGCTGGTGGGCTGCCCCACCGCAGTGTGGCGGCTCACGGCGCGGTCACCCCCACCGCATCGCACGTGAGGAGTGGTGATGAGCGACGAGATGAGCGAAGACATCGAAACGATGGGGCCGGTCGACTACCTGGTCGTCGAGTTCCCCGGCAACAAGATGACCGGCGAGGGCCTGCCCCTGCTCGTCGACCTCGTGGATCGCGGCATCATTCGCATCCTCGACCTGGTCTTCGTCCGCAAGGATGCCGATGGTTCGGTCGTCGCCCTGGAGCTGAAGGACGTCGGCGGCGGCGAGATGGACCTGACCGTCTTCGAGGGCGCGGCCTCGGGCCTGCTCGGCCAGGATGACATCGACGAGGCCGGCGCCGCCCTGGAGGCCGGCAACTCCGCCGGGATCCTGGTGTACGAGAACGTCTGGGCGGCGCCGTTCGCCCGCGCCCTGCGCCGCGGCGGCGCGCAGCTGGTGGCCGGCGGCCGGATTCCCGTCCAGGCGCTGCTGGCCTCGCTCGACGCGATGGAGGCGTGAGCCCGAGCCGAGGTCGGCAGGCGGCGGGCAGCGGCCCGGCCTGCGGCCTCCGGCACATGACGACCCGCGGACCGGACGCGCGGTGCGGCCGTCCGCCCCTTGGCAACCTGGGAGATGACGCTCCATGCCCGGACTTCTTCGCGGCGTAGCCCGTACCGCCGTCGTGGCCGGAACCGCCACAGCGGTGTCCAACCGCGTCTCGCGGCGGCAGGCGGGCCGCTGGCAGCAGCAAGCGTACGAACAGCAACAGGCCGCCGCGCCGCCGCCTCCGCAGCCCGCCCCCGCGGCCCCGCCCCCGCCCGCCGGCGACGACATGAGCAGCAAGCTCGACCAGCTGCAGAAGCTGGGCGAGCTGAAGGCCCAAGGGCTGCTCACCGAGGAGGAGTTCGCCCAGCAGAAGAGCAGACTCCTCGCCGGCTGAGAGACCGGACGGTCACCGGGGACGGGAAGGGATGACCCCATGACGGATCCGCGCACCCCGGCACCGGCATCGGCATCGGCACCCGCCGAACCGCCCCCGGAGGGCGACCGGCTGCGGGACATGCTGCGCACGCCGGGCTACCTGAAACTCCTCGTGCTGTGCGCGCTCATCGGCATCCCCGTCTCCCTCGCGGCGTTCTGGTTCCTCGTCGCGCTCCACCAGCTGGAGCACCTGGTGTGGGCCGACCTCCCGGAGGCGCTCGGCTGGAGCGGCCCGCCGTGGTGGTGGCCGCTGCCGACGCTGCTGGTGGCCGGTGTCCTGGTCGGGTGGGTGGTGACCCGCCTGCCCGGCGCCGGCGGGCACATCCCCGCCTCGGGGCTGCACGCCGGAGGGGCGACGTCGGCCGCGCTGCCGGGCGTCGTCCTCGCCGCGGTGTTCAGCCTGCCCCTGGGTGCGACCCTCGGCCCGGAAGCCCCGCTGATCGCTCTGGGCGGGGGGCTCGCGCTGCTGTTCCGGGACCTGGCCCAGGCCCCCGCGACCCCGCAGAGCACGGCCATCCTGGGCGCGGCCGGTGCGGCCGCGGCCATCTCCGCGATCTTCGGCAATCCGCTGATCGGCGCCGTGCTGCTGATGGAAGTGGCCGGAGTGGGCGGACCCCAGCTGTTCGCGATCATGCTGCCGGCCCTGCTGTCCAGCGGGGTCGGCGAGCTCGTGTTCACCGGCTTCGGCCGCTGGACGGGCCTGGAAACGGGCAGCCTGACGCTGGACCTGGCCGCGCCCTTCCCCCGCCTCGACGCCCCCGACGTGCTGTGGTCGCTGCTCCTGGCGGCGGTCATGGGCGTCTTCATGCACTTCGTGCTGGCCGGCGGACGCTACGCCTGCGTGTACGTGGCCAGACGGCCCGTGGCCCACACGGCCGTCTGCGCCGTGGCGGCCGGTGCCTTCGGCGCGCTGTACGCGCTCGTCACCGGCAACTCCCCCGTCGACGTCGCCTCGTCGGGCCAGGCCGTGATGGGCAGCCTGGCCTCCGATCCGCAGGCCTGGGGCATCGGAGCGCTGATCGCGGTCCTGCTGTGCAAGGGCGCGGCGTACGCGCTCTGCCTGGGCAGCCTGCGCGGCGGTCCGATCTTCCCGGCCCTGTTCCTGGGCGCGGCCGCGGGCGTGCTGTGCGCGCCGCTGCCGGGCCTGGGCCTCGTTCCGGGCCTCGCGGCCGGCATGGCGGCCGCGGCCACCTGCGCGCTGAGGCTTCCGGTGAGCAGCGTGGTACTCGTCGTGCTGCTGCTCGGCAGCGGCGCCATGATCCCCGTGATCATCCTCGCGTCGGTGGTCGCCTTCGTGGTCACCGAGCTGCTGCCGCCCGGCCCGGCGGTGCCCCCGGTGGGCAAGGCGGTCGCGGCTCCCGCGGCCGGCGCGAAGTAAGGAGCGTGTCATGACCGGTCATGTGGGCGGAGCCCGCCCCAGGGGTGCCTCGCCGGCCGCGGGCAGGGGCGGTTTCGGCGCCCGCAACGTTTGGCTGTACTTCGCCGGGTTCCTGATGGTCTTCGGCGGACTGATGATGGTGTTCTCGGGGATCTCCGCGATCGCCAGGGACGACGTCTTCATCCCCACCCCGCACTACGCCTACGCGTTCGACCTCACGGGCTGGGGCTGGATCCACCTGGTCCTGGGAGTCGTGGTCTTCTGCGCCGGACCGGCCGTGGTCCGGGGCGCTCTGTGGGCCCGGGTCGTCGGCCTGGCGCTCGCGGGCCTCAGCATGGTCGCGAGCTTCATGTGGCTCCCGTACACGCCGTTCTGGGCCCTGGTGCTGCTGGCGGTCGACGCTCTGATCGTCTGGGCGCTGTGCACGGCGCCCGGTCTGGCGGACTGAGCGCCCCTTCCCCGCTGTCCGAGGAGGCTTCCATGTCCGCGCAGGCGCCCCGGTCCGCAGGCCCGACCGGCGAGCAGTGGGAGCTGCGCCACGGCGGGCAGAGCGCCGTCGTGGTCGAACTCGGCGGCGCCCTGCGCCACTACGAGGCGGACGGCGTGCCCCTGCTGGACGGCTTCGCCGCCGACGAGGCGGTCACCTCGGGGCGCGGGCAGGTCCTCGTGCCCTGGCCCAACCGGGTGGGCGGCGGCCGCTACCGCTTCGACGGCGCGGATCTGCAACTGCCGCTGAGCGAGCCGGAGAGGCACAACGCGATCCACGGACTGCTGCGCTGGACCCCGTGGCGGCTGCTGGCCCACTCCGGCGACGCGGTACGGGTGGGCACCACCCTCCACCCGCAGCCCGGATACCCCTTCCTGCTGGAGGTGTCCGCCGAGTACCGGCTGGGCGACGAAGGGCTGGAGGTCCTGGTCCGCGCCGTCAACGCGGGCGGTGCGAGTGCCCCGTACGGGGTGGGGCAGCACCCGTACCTGACGGTCGGCACCGGTCGCGTCGACACGGCGCTGCTGACCGTACCCGCCCGCCTCCGGCTGACCACCGACGACGAGGGCCTGCCGACGGGCGAGGTGCCCGTCGAGGGCACGGAATACGACTTCCGCTCCGCCCGGCCCATCGGGGCGCAGGCGCTGGACACCGCCTTCACCGGGCTCGAACGCGGCGCGGACGGGCGGGCCGTGGTCCGGCTGGCGCACCCGTCGGGGCGGCGCGGCACCGACCTGTGGCTCGGCGAGGGCACCCGCTACGTGCAGATCTACACGGGCGACACGCTGGGAGAGCCCGGGCGGCGCCGGCGCGGGGTCGCCGTGGAGCCCATGTCCTGTCCGGCGGACGCCTTCCGCACCGGCAGCGGCCTCACCGTCCTGGAACCGGGGGCCGGCCATGCGCTCCGCTGGGGCCTGCGCCCCTGGGCAGGCGCGGACCCGGGCGGGATCCTATGACCGGGCCCCCCGTACCGCCCGCGCCGCGGCCCATGGGCGCGCAGGACTTCCGGACGCTGTACGAGCGGCTGCGCCGGGCGGCCCGGTCCGGCCCGGACGGCGGCCGGCGCGGGGCGCTGCGCCACCTGACGCCCGCCCGCGTCGCGGCGGCCGCGGCCGGGGTCCGGCTCGGCCGCACGGTGTCCCTGGCCGCGCCGATCGAGACCCGGCCCGGCCCGGACAACCCCGAGCCGGCGAAACACCGGATGACCGGTCCCGCCCCCGGGGAGGCCGGGGCCGACGGGCTCCACTTCGCCCTCGACCGGTTCGCCATGAACGTCCACGGGGACGCGGACAGCCACCTCGACGCGCTGAACCACGTGCTGTACGACGGCGAGCTCTACGACGGGGTCCCGGCCGGCGACGCGACGGCCCCCGAGGTCCGCTCGCTCTCGGTGGACCTCGTCGGCGAGGGCATCGTCGGGCGGGGCGTGCTGCTGGACGTGCCGCGGCTGCGGGGCGTGCCCTGGGTGGAGCCGGGGGACCATGTGACGGCGGACGACCTGACGGCCGCCGAGGCCGCCCAGGGGGTCCGGGTCGGCCCCGGGGACCTGCTGCTGGTCCGGGTGGGGCACCGGCGGCGCCGCAGGGAGCTCGGAGCGTGGGACGCCGCCCGGTCCAGGGCCGGCCTGCACCCGCGGGCGCTGGCGTTCCTGGCCGAGCGGGAGGTCGCCGTCCTCGGCGGCGACGGCAACAACGACACCGCCCCCAGCGCGGTGGCCGGCGTCGCCTTCCCCGTGCACGTCCTGGCGGTACAGGCGATGGGGGTGCACCTGATGGACTACCTCCAGCTCGAGGACCTGGCCGGGGCGTGCGCGCGGGCCGGCCGCTGGAGCTTCCTGTGCGTGGTCGCCCCGCTGCGCCTGCCGGGCGCGACGGGATCCCCCGTGAACCCGATCGCCGTCCTGTGACGGCGCGCGTGGGCCCGCCCGGCCGGGTCGCCGTCCGGTGGCGGGGCCGTTAGCTTCGAATGGGTGGGAATGTCCGGCCTCCGCTGCGCGGAGGGACAGGTCCCGGCCCGTCGGGCGGGGCCACGAGCCCAAGGACGGTGGTCGACGTGGGCGACTCCTCCCACTACGACGTCATCATCATCGGCACCGGCGCCGGGGGCGGTACCCTCGCCCACCGGCTGGCGCCCTCCGGCAAGCGCGTGCTCCTCCTCGAACGCGGCGGCTGGCTGCCACGGGAGCGCGACAACTGGGAGTCCACGGCCGTGTTCGTCAAGGGCAAGTACCGGGCGCCGGAGTTCTGGTTCGACAAGCACGGCAACGCGTTCCCGCCCGAGGTCAACTACTACGTCGGCGGGAACACGAAGTTCTACGGGGCCGCCCTCTTCCGGCTGCGGCCCGAGGACTTCGGCGAGATCCGGCACCACGGCGGCATCTCCCCCGCCTGGCCGCTGCGGTACGAGGACCTGGAGCCGTACTACACGCAGGCCGAGCACCTCTACCGGGTGCACGGGCGGCACGGGGAGGACCCCGGCGAGGGGCCGGTGAGCGCGCAGTACGCCTACCCGCCGGTCGAACACGAGCCGCGCATCCAGCAGTTGAGCGACGACCTGGAGAAGAGGGGGCTGCACCCCTTCCACCTGCCCATCGGGGTCGACCTCGTCCAGGACGCGGACGGCAAGGCCGTTCCCTCCAGCGTGTGCATCCGCTGCAACCGGGTGGACGGCTTCCCCTGCCTGGTGCGGGGAAAGTCCGACGCCCAGGTGGTCTGCGTGGAGCCCGCCCTCGAACACCCGGGCGTGGAGCTGGTCACCGGCGCCCGCGTGGTCCGGCTGGAGACCGACGCGGCAGGGCGCACCGTCACGGCCGCCGCCGTCAGGCTCGCCGACGGCTCCGAGACCCGCTTCCACGCGGACGTCGTGGTCGTCTCCTGCGGTGCGGTCAACTCCGCCGCCCTGCTGCTGGCCTCGGCGAACGACCGTCACCCGCGCGGGCTGGCCAACAGCTCCGACGTGGTGGGCCGCCACTACATGCGGCACAACAACCTGGCGCTGATGGCGGTGTCGAAGGAGCCCAACCCCACGCAGTTCCAGAAAACCCTCGCGCTGCACGACTGGTATCTGGGCGCGGACGACTGGGACTTCCCGCTGGGCGGCATCCAGATGCTGGGCAAGTCGGACGCCGAGCAGATCCACGGGGAGGCGCCGCGCTGGGCCGGAGCGGTCACCCCGGACATGCCCTTCGAGGTGCTGGCGCACCACGCGGTCGACTTCTGGCTGTGCGGCGAGGACCTTCCGTCGCCCGGCAACCGGGTCACCCTGGACGGTGACGGCGCCATCCACCTCGCGCTCGACGAGAAGAACAACACCGAGGGGCTGAAGCGGCTGCGGCACAAGCTCCAGAGCATGCTCGGACACCTGGGCATGCACGATCACCACCTGCTGCCGCACAGCATCTACCTGCACAAGGGCATGCCGATCGGGGCGACCGCCCACCAGGCGGGAACCGTCCGCTTCGGCACGGACCCGGCCACCTCGGCCCTGGACGTCAACTGCAAGGCCCACGACCTCGACAACCTGTACGTGGTCGACACGAGCTTCTTCCCGAGCATCGGCGCGGTCAACCCGTCGCTGACCGCGATCGCCAACGCCCTGCGGGTCGGCGACCACCTCCTGGCCCGGCTGAACTGATCACCCTGGCCGGGTCTGCGCCGACCTGCGCGACCTGCGCCGACCTGCGCCGACCGGAGGAAGATCGTCGGCCGAACGGCGCAACCGGGGCCCGCCCGGCGGGTCCCCCGCCGCGGCCGGTGATTACGTGGGCGGTCGGTCCGGCCCATTGCGGCCGGGGCGCGCCGGGCCCGCTCGTCGAGGAGGCAGCACAACGTGGATTCCACCGTGGGCGCACCAGGGGTTGTGGTTCCGGCTCAGCTGCTGAAGGGCCAGAAGGCCCTGGTCACCGGCGCCAACTCCGGCATCGGCAAGGCGACCGCCATCGGGCTCGGCAGGGCCGGCGCCGACGTGGTCGTCAACTACGTGACCGACCAGGAGTCCGCGGAGGCGGTCGTCCGGGAGATCACCTCCTTCGGGGTGCGCGCGGCGGCGTACGAGGCGGACGTGTCCCAGGAGGACCAGGTCGTCGCCATGGTGGACCGGATGGTGCGGGAGTTCGGGACGATCGACATCCTGGTCGCCAACGCCGGGCTGCAACGCGACGCCCCGTTCACCGAGATGACCCTCGCCCAGTGGCAGAAGGTCATGGACGTCAACCTGACGGGGCAGTTCCTGTGCGCCCGGGAGGCGACGAAGGAGTTCGTGCGGCGCGGCGTCGTACCCGAGGTGTCCCGGGCGGCCGGGAAGATCATCTGCATGAGCTCGGTGCACCAGCTCATCCCGTGGGCGGGCCATGTCAACTACGCCTCCTCCAAGGGCGGCGTGCAGATGATGATGGAGACCCTGGCCCAGGAGCTCGCACCGCAGAAGATCCGGGTCAACGCGGTCGCCCCCGGGGCGATCAGGACGCCGATCAACCGCGGCGCGTGGGAGACCGAGCAGGCCCGCGAGGACCTGCTGAAGCTGATCCCGTACGACCGGATCGGCGACCCGGACGACATCGCCCACGCGGTCGTCCTGCTCGCCTGCGACCTCATGGACTACGTGGTGGGGACCACCCTCTACGTCGACGGCGGGATGACCCTCTTCCCCGGGTTCGCCACCGGCGGCTGATCCCCCTCCGGTCGTTCCTAGCAGCGAAGGCATGCATGCACACGACGGTTCTCCTGCTGGCGGCGGACGCCCCGGCGCAGCTGCTTCCGGCCCGCCAGCTCATGGCCTTCACCCTGGCCTCGCACATCATCCTGGTGCCGATGGGCGTGGCCCTGCCGTTCATCACCCTGCTGATGCACTACCGGGGGATCCGCCGCAACGACCCCACCGCCCTGCTGCTGGCACGGCGCTGGTCGGCCGTGATGGCGGTGCAGTTCGCCGTCGGCGTCGTCACCGGCACCGTCCTGTCCTTCGAGTTCGGGCTGCTCTGGCCGGGCCTCATGGGCAAGTGGGGCGACGTGTTCGGCATCGGCTTCGGTGTCGAGGCGTGGGCGTTCTTCCTCGAAGCGGTACTCATCGCCGTCTACCTGTACGGCTGGCGCCGGCTGAAACCCCGTACCCACTTCCTGCTCGGGCTGCCGCTGCCGGCCGCCGCGCTGATGGGGACGTTCGGCATCCTCGCAGCCAACTCGTGGATGAACACCCCGCGCGGCTTCAGCCTCGACTCCGCCGGGAACCCGGTCGACGTCAACGTCTGGAAGGCCCTCTTCACCCCGATGTTCGGGCCGCAGTACTGGCACTTCGTCGTCGCGATGCTGCTGACCGCGGGGTACGTGGTGGCCGGGGTCTACGCCGTGGGCTGGCTGCGCGGCCGCCGCGACCACTACCACCGGCTCGGTTTCACCGTCCCCTTCACCGTCGCCGCCGTCGCCACCCCGGTCCAGTTCTTCCTGGGCGACTCCATCGCCCGGAAGGTCTTCCACGAGCAGCCGGTGAAGTTCGCCGCCATGGAGATCGTCTGGAAGACCGACACCCACATGCCCGAGTACCTGTTCGGCCGTCTGCACCCGGACGGAACCGTCACGGGCGGCATCAAGATCCCCCAGCTCGACTCCATCCTGGCCGGCTTCAGCCCGGACACCGAGGTGATGGGGCTGTCCTCCGTCCCGGCGAGCGACCGGCCGAACGCCACCCAGGCGACCATCGCCCACTGGGCCTTCGACCTCATGGTCGTCATCGGGTCCGTGCTGGCGCTGCTCGCCCTCTGGTACGCCGTGGTCTGGCTGCGGCACCGCAGGCTGCCGGCGTCCAAGTGGTTCTGGCGCAGTGCGGCCTGCGCGGGCGTCGCGTCCGTGGTGGCCGTGGAATGCGGCTGGGTCACCACCGAGGTGGGGCGCCAGCCGTGGATCGTCTACCAGAACATGCGGGTCGCCGAGGCGGTCACCGCGACGCGCTCCACGACCTTGTGGATCATGTTCGGGCTGGTGATCGTGGTGTACGTGTTCGTCTTCGGCGCCTTCCTGGCCGTCCTCCTCAAGATGCGCACCCGATGGCGGCTCGCCGACGCGCAGCAGGGGGCGGGCAGTCCGGTCGAGGCACCGGAGGCGGACACGCCGTACGGGCCGCGCTCGTCCGCCGCGTCCGTCCCGTCCGGCTCGTCGGGCTCGTCGGGCTCGTCGGGCTCGTCGGGTTCCGGGGAGGGCCGTCCGTGACCGCCGACGTCATCGCCTTCGTGCTGCTGCTCGCCGTCACCGCGTACACCTGCGCCGGCGGCACGGACTACGGGGCCGGCTTCTGGGACCTGACCGCGGGCGGGGCGGAGCGGGGCAAGCGGCCGCGGTGGCTCATCGACCACGCCATGGCGCCGGTGTGGGAGGTCAACAACGTCTGGCTGATCTTCATCTTCGTCATCATGTGGACGGGGTTCCCGGTCTTCTTCCAGACGGTGTTCTCCGCGATGTGGGTGCCGCTCGCCCTGGCCGCCGTCGGCATGGTCCTGCGCGGCGCCGGCTTCGCCTTCCGCAAGGCCTCGCGGCGGCTCGCCGGGAGGCGGCTGTTCGGGACCGTGTTCGCCGTGTCCTCGCTGGTGACGCCCTTCTTCCTCGGCGCGGCCGTCGGCGGGATCGCCTCCGGCCGGGTCGCGCTCGGCACCGAGGCCTCGGCCAGGGCCTGGTCCAACCCCACCTCTCTGATGTTCGGGCTGCTGGCCGTCGCGACCACGGCCTTCCTCGGCGCCGTGTTCCTCTCCGGTGACGCCCGCCGCTTCGGCGCCCCCGACCTCGTGGACCACTTCCGGGGTCGGGCGCTGGCCGCGCTCGCCGCGGTCGCCGTACTGGCCGTGGTCGCGCTGTTCGTCACCCGTACGGACGCCCCCCACGTCTGGTACGGCCTCACCCACGGCATGGGGCTGCTCTTCGTGCTGTCGGCCGCGGCGGCCACGTTCGCCACGGCGTGGCTGCTGCTGCGCCCGCCGGGGACCTGGGTGCGCGTCACGGCGGTGGGGGTCGTCGCGGCGGCCGTCCTGGCCTGGGGCATGGCCCAGCGGCCCTATCTCATCCCCACCTCGCTGACCGTCGCCGACGCCGCGGGCGCCCCCTCCACCCTGACGTGGCTGGCGTTCGTGACGCTGGTCGCGCTGGTGATCGTCGCCCCGGCCGTCGTGCTGCTGTACTGGCTGGACACGCACGGCGAACTGGAGTCGCTCACCGACGCCGACCTGCGGCGCGGCGGTACCGAACCGGGGAAGAGCGCCGATGGGGGCTGAGGGCCGCCCGCCGGGGCCGGGCGGCCGCGGGGGTACGCCGCGGTGACCGAGGACCAGATCCTCCTCGGCATCGCCCTGACGGTGGCGCTGGCCGCCTGCTCCCAGATCCTCGCCGGGAAGCTGCGCGTACCCGCGCTGCTCCTGCTGCTGCCGGCCGGTTTCGTCGCGGGGGCGCTGACCGACGTCATCCACCCGAACGACCTGCTCGGGTCGGAGTTCTCCGCCCTGGTCTCGCTGTCGGTGGCGGTGATCCTCTACGACGCCGGGCTCGGGCTCGACCTGCGCCGGCTCACCGGCCTCACCCGGGGGACGGTCGGCAGGCTGCTGGTGGCCGGCGTCCTCGTCACCTTCCTGGCCGTCGGCGCCGTCGCCCCCGCCCTGTTCGGCATGGCGCCGGCCAGCGCCGCCATGGTGGGCGTGATCCTCGTGGTGTCGGGCCCCACGGTCGTGGGGCCGCTCCTGGAATACGTGCGGCCCACCGACAAGCTGCGGCGGATCCTCGTCTGGGAGGGGACGCTGATCGACCCCATCGGCGGGATCCTCGGCGCGCTCGTCTTCCACGCCGTCTCCAACGCGGACTCCGACATCGGGCGCGGCCGCCAGCTGGGCCAGTTCGCGATCAGCATGGGCGTCGGCCTGGCCGGCGGCGCGGCGGGCGTGGCGCTGCTGTGGCTGACGCTGCGCGTCCTGCGGCTCGGGGAGACGCTCGGCACGATCGCCCAGCTGGCCGTGGTGATCATCGTGTCGGCGGGGTGCGACGTCGTCCGCGACGACACCGGGCTGATCGCCGCGACCGTGACCGGGCTGGCGGTCGCCAACCTCCCCGGATTCGACATGCCCGCCCGCCGGCCCTTCTTCGAGACGCTGGTCCAGCTGATCATCGGCCTGCTGTTCGTCTCGATCTCGTCGACCGTGACCCCGGCGTCCCTGACGCCCGTCCTGCTCCCCTCGCTCCTCCTCATCGCGCTGTTGGTCCTGGTCGTACGACCGCTGATCGCCTTCGTCTCCACCCGGAAGGCGGGGCTGAGCCTCGGGGAACGGGGGTTCATCGGCTGGATGGCCCCGCGCGGGATCGTCGCGGCCTCCACGGCCTCCGCCTTCGCCTCCGACCTGTCCGACCAGGGCCTGCCCGGCGCCGCCAAGATCCTTCCGGTCACCTTCCTGGTGATCGTGGGAACCGTCCTGCTCTACGCGCTGACCGCCGCCCCCATGGCCCGCCGGCTCGGGGTCGTCCGCCCGTCGCGCTCACGCCCCCTGCTGGTCGGCGGCGACCGCTGGGTCGTCGACATGGGCAAGGCGCTGCGGTCGGCCGGACTGGAGGTCCTCATGTGGGCCGGCGACGAGGACGAACGGGAGCGGATCAGGCAGGCCGGGCTCGAACTGGCCCAGGGAGAGCTGCTGGCCACGGCCACCAACCCGCGCGCCCGGCTGGAGGGCGTCACCACCGTCTTCCTGTGCACGGACGACGACGACTTCAACGCCCTGGCCTCGGTCGTGGTGGAGGGCAACGTCGAGGGCCCCGTCTACCGGGTCGGGCCCGCCCACGAGGGCCACGGCGTCGTCGCCCCCTACACGGGCGGCGACGTCCTCTTCGGCGCCCGGCTGGTCAGGCACGTCCTGGCCGAGCGGTACCGGCAGGGCGCCCGCTACCTGGTGCAGCCGGCCTCCCGGCCCGTCCCGGCGGACTCCGAGACGCTGTTCGTGGTGCGCGCCGACGGCAGGCTCCGCCCGGTCACCGAGGGCGGGACCGTCTCCCCGGCGGCGGACGACCTCCTCGTCCTGCTCGGTCCCGTCCCGCGTCCGCGGTGACCGCGTCCGCCAGCGCCCCGCCACCTGCGGCATGCGGAGCGCGGGAGGCGGCCTTACCGTGGGGCTGAAAGCCGCCCCTCCCATCCCGTTCCATTCATTTCTGTTCTGTCCCGTGCCGCGCGCCGTAGGTCGGAGGTCACCCGTGCCGCACAGACCTACGCAGGCGCCCGCCGGGCCACCGGACCCCTGCTCCGGCCCCTGATGTCCTGGGCCTCCCGCTTCCGGCTGCTGCAGTACACGAAGGCCAGCCTCTGGATCGTGCCGCTGCTCGGTCTGGTCCTCGGCGTACTGCTGGCGGAATGGGCCGTCTCCGTGGACGCCACGGAGTGGCTTCCGGCCGGCTGGCGGTACTCCGCCTCGACGGCCAGCGGCGTGCTCACCGCCATCGTCGGCGCGATGATCGCGCTGCTCGGATTCGTCGTCACGATCGGCGTGCTCGTCGTCCAGCAGGCGACGGGCACCCTGTCCCCGCGCTACATGCGCCTGTGGTACCGCGACCGGCTGCAGAAGGCCGTGCTGGCCACCTTCACCGGGACCTTCTCCTTCTCCTTCGCGCTGCTGCGCAGCATCGAGTCCGACTCCGTGCCCGACCTCGGGGTCACCATGGCCGGATCGGCGGTGTCCGTCAGCCTGTTGCTGCTGCTCGTCTACCTCAACCGGTTCACCCACAACCTCCGGCCCGTGGCCATCGCCGGCCTGGTCGGGCGGATGGGCGAGGCGGTCCTGGTGCGCGGGGAGGCCGCGGTCCTCGGCGCCGCGCCGCGCGCGGGCGACCCCGTACCTCCGGCCGGCGGCCCGGTCGCCTACGTACGGTCCGAACACGGGGGCGTGATCCAGGCGTTCCACCCGGAGCGGCTGACGGGTCTTGCGGCGCGCCACGACTGCCTCCTCGTGGTCACCCGCCTCGTCGGCGACTACGTGCCGCCGGGCGCCGTCGTGGTCGAGGTCCACGGCGGAAGCCCGGCCCCCGCAGCCCGGCGGGTGACCGGACTGATCGCCTTCGGCTCCGAGCGGACCATCGAGCAGGACCCGGCGTTCGCGCTGCGGGTCCTCGTGGACATCGCCGTCCGGGCGCTCTCCCCCGCCGTGAACGACCCGACCACCGCGGTCCAGGTCCTCCACCGGATCGAGGCGTTCCTCCACGCGGTCGGCCGCACGGACCTGCGCAACCGCTATGTGCTGGCCGACCGGGACGGCACGCCGCGGCTGGTGGTGCAGGGCCGGGACTGGGAGGACTACCTGCAGCTGGCCGTGACCGAGATCCGCGAGTACGGCACCTCGTCCGTCCAGGTCTGCCGCCGGCTCCGCGCCCTGCTGGAGGGCCTCCTCACCACCCTGCCGCCGGGCCCCCTGCCGGCCGTCCGCAGCGAACTGACCCTGCTGCGGGAGGCCGTGGGGCGCGAGTACCCCGACCCCGCCCGCCGCACCCGTGCCCACACCCCCGACCCCCAGGGCATCGGCGCCCGCCCCCGCCCGAGGTGACCGGCGGCGGTCACCCGTGGAAGACGAGGATCCGGTCGGGCACCACCCGGACGACCACACGCTCGTCGTCGGGACCGTCCCAGGGGTACGGCCGGGTACCGCGGTGCCGCTCGTGCAGGAGGTCGATCAGTTCCCGGCCGTCGCCCTCGATCTGCGCCGTGCCGCGGATCTCCACGTAGTGGTCCTGATCGTCCGGCGGCGAAATGAGCACGGTCACATGGGGATTGCGCACGATGTTGTCGTACTTCCGACGGCCTCTGACCGTCGCGAACAGGACGTCCTGCGCGGTGCAGTGCGCCCATACGACGGACAGCTGCGGACGGCCGTCGGGTTCGACGGTGGCGACCGTCGGGCACGCCCTGGCCTCGAGCCAGAGCCCGACCTCCTCCGGGAGCGCCTTCTTCCCGGGTGAGATCGGCGGGGTCCAGGTGTTGTCCTCCATCACGCCTTCCTTCTTGTCGCTCGATCCGAGGAGCAGGTGCGTCGGCTATCCCTTCGCCGAGCGCCGTCCGGCACTCGCGAAAGGGCTGATCATGAGGCTGCGCTGCTCCGGCGTGAACCGCGCGTCCACGGCGGCCCCCGGAGAGGACCTCTCCCACTGCATGAAGCTCGGGCAGTACTTGTAGAGGAGCACCCGACGTTCGGTCGTGCCGCTCCAGGGCAGCGTGCCGTGCGTCGTGGCCTCCGAGAAGATCACGGCATCGCCGGCTTCCAGGGGAACGTGCTGGACCGGCCAGGACGATCCCGCCTCCCGGACCTCCTGCGGCAGGGGGAAGTTCGACTTGTGGCTACCCGGGACGAGGCAGAAACCGCCGCCTCCCGCAGCGGCCGGTGTGAGTGCGTAGGACACCGCCAGCAGTCCGTTGTAGATCTCGCCGTCACGGTAGGAGTATGACTGTGAAGGATCGTGCGGTGCGCCTCCGTGGTGCAGGTGCATCCCCACCCCGCTGGCCGCGCCCGCACGGCTGAACACCCCGTAGGCGTGGTCGAACCTGACCTCCGGCTTCAGCAGTTCTTCCAGGTACGGAAGGATCCGCGGCAGGTCGATCAGCCGCCGGAACTCCGGCCCCCAGTCGAGCAGACTGCCATCGGCGAGGTCCACCGGTCCGTTGCCGGGATCACTGTTCCCGAGCATCACGTCGGGAAACCCGGTGTGGAAGTACGGCGTCGACTCAAGCTTCTCACTGACGCTCCGACGGTCCACCGCCTCGTTGAGCTGCACGACCTCGTCCGGCGTCAGCGCGTTCCTGACAACCAGGTATCCATTGAGGTCGAACAGATATTTCTCATGGTCTTTCACGTGGTCTCACCCTCTTCGGTGGCGTCGGCACGGCACCGGCTTCCGGCACGGCGAAACAGCCGACGGGGACTGCGGAAAGAAATCACGGCGGGCAAATGAACCCGCGGCGGCCTCGGACACGATGCGCAAGCCGAGCTGCCCGGCACCTCGACTCGGGCCGGGCGGAAGAATCGACGATCCGGCCCTCGTGAGAAACGCTACGAGACTCCGTCCCGCGACGTCAATCAAGCCCTCCCGGGAAAACGTGGTCGTGACACACACACGAGGCTCTCGGCCATCGACCCAACGCAAACAGTGAGCCATTCAACGACAGCTTTCCGCCAGAACGCGCGTTCTTTTTTGCATCCCGACATCCGGTATGACCGGATACCCAACGGCCCGCCACCTGGGATCTCACGCAAGTATCGGATGCGGCCCGCATTCAAACGTGAAGCAGACCACACCTCTGGTGGCCAATTTCCCGGCTTAGGGTGACGATGTCGATCACGGGTCCGGCGGGCCTTTCTCGCCTCTCAGCTGCGACCCCATTGCCTTTTCCCAGCAAGCCCATTCACTAGTTGACCCACCAACGGGGGATACAGAGGTGTTGGCATGCGAAAAAGCCCTTCGAGAGACCGAATACTCGTCACCGGCGGCGCCGGATTCATCGGAGGCCACCTGGCCCGTGCACTGGTGGCGTCCGGCGAAGAGGTAACGGTTCTGGACGACCTGCGCGTACCGCCGATGATCCCGCCGGAGGGCACGGGCAAGTTCGTGGAGAAGCCCGTCCTGGCCCTGTCCGAGCGGGACCTCGCGGACGTGCGCCTCGTCTATCACCTGGCATCGCACAAGAGCGTCCCGCGCTCTTTCAAGCAGCCGCTCGAATACCTGGACAACGTCGACTCCGGGCGCCATCTGCTGGCCCTGTGCGCCGATGCCGGTGTTCCCCGGGTGGTCGTGGGAAGCACCTGCGAGGTGTACGGCGAGGCCGACGAGCTGCCGACCCCCGAGAGCAGCCCCCTCTCACCCCGTTCCCCTTACGCGGCGAGCAAGGTCGGGCTGGAGATGCTGGCCGGAGCACACCAGCGCGCCCCGGGCGGGCCGGAGGTGGGCGTCGTCCGGTTCTTCAACGTCTACGGCCCGGGCGAACGCCCCGACGCCCTGATTCCGCGGCTCTGCGCCAACCTTCTGACCAGGGAAGAGATCCCCGTCGAGGGCGACGGCGAGCAGCGCCGCGACTTCACGTACATCGCGGACGTCGTGGACAAGCTCATCGCGCTGGCCGGCCGACCGCTCCCGCCGGTCGTCAACCTCGGCTCCGGCCGGTCCTTCTCCGTGAACGACGTCGTGCACGTCCTGCGGAAGTCGTTCCCGGACGCCGAGGTGGTGCGGAAGGCGTCCCGCCCGAACGAGATCGCCGAGTTCCGGGCGAGCACCGCCCTGCAGAACCGGCAGATCGGCCCCAGGCCGGGTGCCGTGGACCTCGAGGAAGGGATCCGGCTGACCCTCGCGTGGTGGGGGGCGCGGGACCTGGACGACATACGGCAGCGCATCTTCCAAGAAGAGGGGGCCGACTGATGCCCGGCTACACCGCACCTGTACGCGCCAGCCTGGATGTCACCTACGCATGCGATCTGCGGTGCATCCACTGCCGTACGAACACCGGGGAGATCCCGGTCCACATCCGCCGCAAGATGCTGTCCATCGAGCAACTGCAGGACATCATGCTCCAGCTGGACCGGATGGGCACTTTCGAGATCACCCTCACCGGCGGGGAACCGACCATCCGCAAGGGCTTCTGGCAGTTGCTGGACGTCGTACCGAAGCTGCGCCATTCGACGGTCACTCTGATCACGAACGCGGCGGCACACACACGGGAACAGCTCGACCGCATCGTCGACAGCGGCATCTCGTCGGTGCGCGTCAGCATGGACGGTACGCGGGAGACGTTCGCCGCCGTGAGGCTCATGGACGTGTTCGATACCGTCGTGGAGAACTCGATCTACCTGCGCGATCGCGTTCGCAGTTTCAAGGTGCTGACCACGGTGATGAAGACCAATCAGTTCAACGTGTTCGACCTGGCCCACTACTTGCGGGCCCATGACTTCCGCCGCCAGGACCTCATCCTGGTCCGGGCGCACGGCCGCGGAGGCCGGAACCGGCTGCTCCTGACCGAGGAGGAGACCATGGCCGTCCACCGCAAGGTCATCGAGTTCAAGCGGGACGTGCCGGCGACCGATTTCGACCTGAACCTCAACGCGCCCTATCTGGTGCCGGGCGAGCGGCTGCAGCCCTTCCAGGACGTGGTGATGTTCCCGTATCTCGTGCGGGACAGCAGCATCGCGATCTCCGCCACCGGGGACGTGACCATGAGCCGCCTCTACAGCGCCGCCCCTCTGGGGAACACCAAGGACGCCTCCGTGCAGGAGATCTGGTCGCAGGGGCAGCAGCAACTCGTCCAGGAGCAGGAGGAATTCACCGAGGACAGGCTGCGTGAGATCTTCTGGGACTTCGCTTCCGACGATGCGCCCGACACCCCTCCGCTCACCTCGCTGCTGGACCGGCAGATCTTCGAAGGCGCGGAGGTGAGGTAGCTCGTGAAACAGACGGAAGCACTGATTCGTCTGTACGACGTCCCGCCGTCCGGGCCCGCGCTCGAACCGGGGGGTCCGCCGTCCTCGCCGCCGCACGCGGCCCCGTACGTCCCGTGGTTCAAGCCGGCTGCGGGTCCCCGCGCCGAGACCTTCGTCGAACTGCACGGGGACGGGGCGGTCCTGGGCCGCTGCGGCATCAACACACGGGGACCGGGCACGGTGGGGCCCTGCGAGGTGTCGGCCGCCGTCACCGCCGCACTGCGTGCCCAGGTGTACTGGCTCCTCGTCCATGTGGCACTGGAGCGCCTGGAGTGGCTCGGGTACGCCTACGCGCTGGTGACCGTCGACGAACACGCGGACGGCTTTCCTCCGGCGCTGCGCCAGGCGTCCTGGTGGGTTCCCGACCCCACCGGGCACAAGAGCGCCGTGAGCCGCGACGACAAGAGCCTGGAATGGGCGGATCTCTTCATCGACCTCCGGACGTGGACGCCCAGTGACACGCCGACGTCCCTGACGGTCAACGGCAGGGACCTCTGGGTGCGCCGCCCGGAAGCGAGCGAGGCGCTGCTCCTCGTCGACTGGCTCCGGGAGACCTTCGGCGGCGGCTGGGCGAGCGAGATCCAACGGTCCTTCTCCAGGGACCCGATCTCGTCCGTGATCGTCGTCGACCGGGACAAGGCCCTCGCGCCCAAGGACCGTCTGCTCGGCTTCCTCGCCTACGACACCGCGCGGCTGGGAATGCTCTCGACGATCGCGCTCGTGCCCGAGGCGCGCGGGCACGATCTGGCCCTGTCGGTCGCGCTGATCGAAGAGTGCCTGCGCGAGGCCCGGGCCAGCGGCATGTCCTACGCCGTGCTCGGCGGCGTGGGTGAGGCCCGCCTGGCGGCTCTGCGCGCGTTCAGTGCTCTGTGGACCATCCCCGGCTCGTGCCCGGGAATCTTCGGGAGGGGTGTTCGGAACTAATGGATATCGTCCTTACTGTCTCCGACCAGGTGTGGGGCGGCAAGCACCGCTACATGCGCGACATGGCGGACGGGCTGGCGCGGGCCGGCCACACGGTCACCGTCCTCGCGGAGGAGGGCGGGGCCATGCTGCAGCGGTGCCGTGCCGAGGGGCTGGCGACCGCGAGCGTGCCTCCTTTCGCGAGTGACGCCGCGGCCGACGCGGTGCGCGGCGTGCTGCGGCGCCACCACCCCGGCATCGTGTGCGTCTCGGGCCGCGCGGACGCGGCAGCCGTGCACCGGGCCCGGTCGCAGGACCCGGCCGATGCGGCCGTGTGCCTCTTCCGCCACTCGGCATTCCCCCTGGGCACGACCGACGACGTGCGCGACCTGTTCAGCGGCGTGGACCTGGTGTTCGCCACGTCGCGCGAACAACGGCAGCGCCAGTTCGAGCCGCTGATCACGGCGGGCGTCCTGAAGGACGACCAGGTCGAAGTGCTGACCAGCGGCGTCACGGGATCTCTGCTCGAGGCTCTGGACGCTGTGGACCGCACCGTCGCCCGCCGGGAATTGGGGGCCGCGCCGGAACAGTTCGTCCATGTCGTGCTGGCCCGCCTCTCGTGGGAGAAGGGCATCGACCGGGTCGTCGACGCCTTCGCCGACATCGAACTGCCCCCGGGGGCCACGCCGCCGCTGCTGGTGATCGCGGGGGACGGGCCGCTGGAGGAGGACCTGCGCCGCCAGGCCGCCGAGCGGGGCGTCGCCGACCGGGTCCGCTTCCTCGGCCACCTGGACGAGGTCGCGCCCGTCGTCGTCGCCGGCGACGCGATGGTCCTCGCCAGCACGGTGCCCGAGACCGGCCCGCTCGCGCTGAAGGAGGCCATGGCCGCCGGCCGCCCCGTCATCGCCTCCGCCCAGGGCGGCATCCCGGAGTTCGTGGAGGACGAGCGCCACGGCCTGCTGGTGATCGACGACGAAGACCTGCGGCAAGCGATGCAAGGGCTCGTGAACGACCGCGAGGCGGCGGAGGCGATGGGAGTCGCCGGGAGGCAGTCCGTCCGCGGGGGCCACCGCGCGGAACGACGCGTCGAGTACCTCGTCCACCGCCTCGACCTCCTGGCTCTGGACCGGCTCGGCCCGGCAGCACTCCTCGACGAGGTGGTGTGGGACGACGTCCGGGTGCGTGAGGAAAGCGACGGCGGGTTCGTCTTCGTACCGCGCACCTCGCACATCATGGAACTGGACGGCGACACCTACGCGCTCGTCCGCACGGCGCTCGAAGCCGGCGATCCGCGCCGGCTGGCCGAAGTCCGCGGGGGGCGTCCCGACGTGCTCGTGCGGCGGCTCTACGCCATGGGCGCGCTGATCCGTCCGCCCGGGGAGCCCGCACCGGCACCCCCCGCCGCGGACACCGAACGCCCGGTTCCGGAGCACGTGTGAAGGTTCTCATCATCGCCGCCCACCCGGACGACGAGGTTCTCGGTGCCGGTGCCACGGCATCGGCCTTGAGCCGGCAGGGCGCGGACGTACACATCCACATCCTCGCCGAGGGTGTCTCGCTGCGGCATTCGGGCGTGACGATCGAGCAGGCGCGGGCACGGTGCCTGGCGGCGGCGAAGGAGCTCGGGGTCGCTCGGGTCACGTTCGGTGGCCTGGCCGCCGACGGCCGTCTCCTTGCGGACCTGCCCCAGCGCCAGGTCGTCGACGCGGTCCGCCGTTCCCTGGACGAGGCGAAGGCCGAGGTGGTGTTCACCCACCACCCGGGCGACATCCACGCGGACCACCGCAGCGTCGCCCAGGCCGTCGGATACGGCACGCGGCTCCTCGGCGCCGGCCCCGTACGGCAGGTCCTGCACTTCGAGGTCCTGTCCTCGACGGAACAGCAGACCGGTCTGGTGGCTCCGTTCACCCCGAACGTGTTCTACGAGGTGACCGGGCACGTCGAAGCCAAGTGCCGGGCTCTGGCCGCCTATCCCTACGAGGTGCACGATGCTCCCCACCCGCGCTCCCTGACGGCCGTACGGACGCTGGCCTCCTACCGGGGGACGCAGGCCGGTGTGGAGGCTGCCGAGGCCTTCGTGAGCGGAAGAGAACTGCGCCGACCCGACGTCCCCGGACTCAGCGGAGGTGATGTGCGATGAAAGTACTCGTCACCGGAGGTGCGGGATATGTCGGCTCCTTCACCGTGCGACGCCTTCTGAACGCCGGCCACGAGGTCGTGGTCGTCGACAACCTCACCACCGGCCGCCGTGAGGCGGTCGGCGCGTGCCGCCTGCACGTGGTGGACATCCGCGACCTCTCCGCCATGGGTGCGGTCTTCGAAGGGTTCCGCCCCGACGCCGTGATCCACTTCGCGGCCCTCAAGTCCTCGGAGGAATCGCTCCGCGACATCAGCACGTACTTCGACGTGAACGTGACGGGAACGCAGAACCTGCTCGCCGTGTGCGCCCGCACGGGGGTGCGGCGATTCGTCTTCTCGTCATCGTGCGCCGTGTACGGCACTCCGCAGATCTGCCCCGTGGACGAGAGCGCGCCCGCGCGTCCCGAGAGCCCCTACGGAGAGACGAAGTACCTGTGCGAGCGCATGATCGCCTCGTACGCGCAGGCCACCGGAATGCGATACGCCAACCTGCGGTACTTCAATGCGGCGGGAGCCGCCGACGACGCCTCCCTGGGAGAGCACGCCGGCCCCGGGGCGACCCAGCTCCTTCCCGTGGCCGTACGGGCGACGCTGGGCCTGCCCCCCTCGCTCACCCTGCGCATCTTCGGGGACGACTATCCGACGCCCGACGGGACGGCGCTGCGGGACTACATCCACGTGGAGGACCTCGCCCGGGCGCACCTCCAGGCCCTGGAGCGCCTGGACGGCGAAGACCGGTGCGGCCCGGTGAACCTCGGCCGAGGGCACCCCGTCAGCGTACGCGAGCTGATCGATGTGCTGTCCGACGTCTCCGGCAAGAACCCCGAGGTCGTCGTCGCCCCGCGCAGGCCCGGGGACCCGGGCCTGTCCTGGGCGGATCCCGGCCTGGCCCTGCGCCGCTTCGGCTGGAGCGCGGAACGCGACCTCCACCACATCGTCCGTACGGCGTGGGACTGGCACACCCGTGTCCCCGCCTCACTGGAGTGACATGCATCTCTTCCTGCTGCGCCACGCCGAGGATCGTCGGAGGAAGCACGATCCGCACCACCCGTTCCTGACCGCCCTGGGACGCCGTCAGGCGGAGGCCGCGGCCCACTGGCTGGCCGAGCGGCGCCCCACCGAGATACGGACCAGCACGCTGCCCCGCGCGCGGCAGACCGCGGACGTCGTGGCGCACCACGCCGGCCTGGTGGTGCGGGAGGATCCTCGCCTCAACGAAATCGTCTGGGCGTCGTTCGGGGACGGGAGGCAGCTGCCGAACCCGCGGGAGGACCGGCTGTGTCCGCCGCCGCCGGGTGGGGAATCGTGGCACGCGTTCACGACACGGGTGGCCACCTGCATGAGCGAGCTGTGCCACCGGGCCACGGAGCACCAACGCATCGTCCTGGTCACGCACAGCGGCTTCTTCGACGCCGTCAACGAGCTGCTTTCCGGCGGCGCCGGCCGGGTGGAACTGCTCGTGTCCCATGCGGGGATCACGCACTGGCAGTACCGTCCCGGCGATCCCGGCGGGGCATGGCTGCTTCACCAGCACAACGTGACCGTCTCGCCACAGCCGCTCGACGACGAGGCGCCCGTGACGACGGCGGAGCCGGGCGCATGAGCGGCCGGCAGCGGCGGCGGCTGGTCGTCATCTGCATCGACGGCGGCTTGCCCGGAATCATCCGCGATCACGACTTCTTCGATCTGCGCAAGGTACTGCCCGCCGTGCCGGGCACCCCCGTTCACGAGCTGCGCAGCATCTACCCCTCTTCGACGGCGCCCTCGCACGCCTCGTTCCTCACCGGCACCCACCCGAACGGTCACGGCATCGTGGGGAACCGCTTCTGGGAGCGGGAGAGCGTCGCGGAGATCCGGCGGCGCGCCGACGATCCGCTGTCCGCCTTCCACCCGTACGAACGGACCTCGCTGACCGCGCCGAGCCTGCTCGACTGGTTCGCGCGGCAGGGGGCGTCCGCCGCCGCGATCCACTTCCCACAGACCTTCTCCCGCACCGCCCGGGTGGCGATTCCCGGCTGCTACTGCCTGTACGCGCCGGCCCGTGACCTCGTCGTACCGCTCCCGCCCGCCGGGGACGCGGCCGCCGACGGTCGGGTGACGCTCTCCTGTCTCGGGCACGAGCCGACCCTGTACCTGCGACTCGCTCAGCGGACCGGCGCCCTGACGATCGGTGACGGCGACGCGGCCGTGGTCGTCACCGACGGTTCCCCACCCGTGCGCCTGGACATCCCGGTGTCCTCGGGTTCCCTCTCCGTCGCGGTCTCCTGGACCCGGCTCGAACGGAACCGGATACGGATGAAGCTGGGGACCGCCGTACTGACCATGGGGTTCGGGGGCCTCGATGCGGCACCGCGACGCCGTGCCGGTGACGGAGCCGCGTCCCTGCACGTCGAGTACACCGCCAGTCCCCAGCACGACTTCCACGAATCACCGCGGGCCGAATGGGTGGAACGGACTGCTCTCGACGTCCTCGAGGAGCACGACCCCGACGTCCTGTTCGTCCGCTTCAACCAGGCCGACCACGCGCAGGAGTTCCTGTACTGGCACGCGGTCCGGGGCACGGTCGGCGAGCAGAGCCACGCGTGGCAGCAGATCCTGGACACCTACGCGCGGATCGACGCCTGCGTGCAGCGGATCGCCGAGGCCGTGGGCGAGCAGGGGGAGTTCCTGTTCTTCTCGGACCACGGCATCGACTACGTCGAGACGCACCTCAGCCCCAACCGCGTACTCACCGACCTGGGCCTCGCCGACCGGATGGTCTTCCAGGGCGACAGCAACTGCGCCTATCTGTACGCCGACACGCCCCTGGGGGCCGATGTCGAACAGCGGCTCCAGGATGCCCTGCGCACGCTCGACCCGTCCGTCGACGTACTGACTCCAGCCGATCGCGCCCGGTGGGGTATCCCGGTGAGCAGTCCCCGCGTGGGCCGCATGACCGTGGCATGCGGCCAGCACATCGAGTTCCAGTACGGCGAAGCGGCAGCAGCGCGGACGAGCGTGGCCTCCGCGTCCCACGGGCACTTTCCCAGCGACCCGGCCATGAACGGCTTCTACCGCTGCTTCGGGCGGGCAGCGGCCCTGCCGGGGCCTCCCGGCGACATCACGGGGGCCGCGTCCGTGGTCCGCGCGATCTGGTCCCGCATAGCGCAAGGAATCTGAACATGCCGGAAGACGCACCCTACGCGTACGAGGTCGAGGGGCTGTACAAGCACTACGCCGGCACCCCGGAGCCGGCCAATGCCGACATCTCCTTCCGTATCAGGCAGGGAGAGTTCTTCGGGCTGCTGGGCAGCAACGGGGCGGGGAAGACGAGCCTGGTCAAGCAGATGATCGGCCTGGTGCGGCCGGACGGCGGGACGGTGCGGCTCCTGGGGCGCGACGTGTTCACGCACCCGCGCTTCACCACGGTCAACGTCGGCTACATGCCCCAGACCGCCTTCGCACTCAACAGCCTCACCGTCAGGGAAGCCGTCTATTTCAGCGCGCACCTGCGAGGTATGGCGTCCAGGGCCACCGCCAAGCGGGAACGCGACGCCGTTCTGGAGCTGCTGGGCCTCGGTCACCTGGCCGGCAAGGTCGCCCGGCAGCTGTCCGGTGGAGAACGCAGACTGCTCCAGATCGCGGTGACCCTGACCGCCTCACCCCCCGTGCTGATCCTGGACGAACCGACCAACGAACTGGACCCCTCACGGCGCCGCCAGGTGTGGCAGCTGCTGAGGGACCTCAACCAGCGGGACGGCCGCACGATCATCCTCATCACCCACAACGCCATCGAGGCGGAACAGGTGATCGAGCGGGTCGGCATCCTCAAAGCCGGTCGACTGGTCGCGCTGGGCGCGCCCGCAGAGTTGAAGGCCTCGCTCCGCTCCCAGGTCCACCTGTCGATCACGCTGGACGACACGCAGCCGCTCGGATTGCTGCCCGACTACGTACACGTGCAGTCCCAGCACCGGGGGAGGGTCGTGGCCCTGGTCGACGCCGCGGACCTGCCGCACCTGACCAAGGACGTGAACCTCGCCCAGTTCCCCGAGTTCACCATGCACACCGCGACCCTGGAAGACGTCTATGTCAGCTACGCGTGACGAGAAGCTCGGCCTCGGCCTCGCCTCGCAGGTCTGGGACCTGTTCCACATCCAGCTCACCAACTGGCGCTGGTCCTGGCCCCAGATGGTGCTCACGGGCATGCTCGCCCCGCTCGTCAGCATCGCCGCCCTGGGCCTCTTCGCCCGGAACTCCGGCCACGGCGCCACCGAGTACGTCCTGACCGGCAGCGTCACGATGGCGATCCTGTTCGAGACACAAAACAAGATCGCCAGCAACTTCGCGTTCATGCGCGGCAACGGCGCGTTCGAGTACTACGCCGCTCTGCCGGTACGGCGTGAGGCACTGATCCTGGCGACCCTCGGCGCGTTCTCGCTGCTGTCGCTGCCCGCCGTCGCCGTCACCCTGCTCCTCGGCTCCGCCCTGCTCGACGTTCCGCTGTCCTTCTCGCCCCTCGCCCCCGTGGCCCTGGTTCTCGCGCTTCTCCCCTCGGCGGGACTGGGAGCCTTCATCGGCAGCAGGTCCGCGACCATCGAGCAGGCGTCCTCCCTCAGCCTTGCCACCACTCTCCTCATGATGGCCGCGGGACCGGTGGCCGTCCCACCGGAGCTGCTCCCCGACGCGCTGACCTGGATCGGCCACGCCAATCCCGCCGTGTACGCCTCTGACAGCCTGCGCCACTCCCTCACCAGTCCCAGCCCCACGAGCGCTCTCTCGGACATGGCGGTACTCGCCGCCTTCTCCCTCGCCGTCTGGGTCCTGACCAGCACCCGCATGCACTGGCGTGCCCGCTACGGGCGCCGTGCGGCAGGACAGGACCAGCGAGCACACCTCACGGAAGGAAGACACACATGACCGAACAGGAGTTCATCGCCGTCCTGGCGCCCCTGATGGTGGAAATCACCGGGAACGCGGTATCGAACGACGATCTGGACGTCACCTTCGCCGACCTGGAGATCGACTCCCTCAACCAGGTCGAGATCATCAGTCATGTCGAGGACGCGTTCGGCTGCCAGCTGGACGACAGCACCCTGCGGACGATCCACAGCCCTCGCGAGCTCATGGAGCACGTCGCGAAGGCCACCTCGGCCACATGAAGCGGCCCCACCGCGTGCACGGGGTCCGGCCCTGGCCGTGGCTCGGCGGGTGGGCCGCGGCCCATGCCGGCCTGCTGCTCGTCCTCGTCGTCCTCCACCAGGACGTACGAGTGAGCGGGACGCTCTGTTCCTGGACGCAGCGCGGAGCGTCCCGCGTCCGGCTCCTGGAGACGCTGACGACCTGGGGCAACCCCTGGCCGGTCACCCTCCTTGCCGCGGGATCCGCATGCTTGGCACTCGTCCGACGGGACTTCACTGCCGCCGCCGTCCTCGTGGCCGTTCCGTACGCAGCCGCCGTGAGCTGCAACCTGATCAAGACATGGGCCGGCCGGCAGCGCCCCGACCTCGCCTGCGTCTCCGCGCACGCCGACGGGTTCAGCTTCCCCAGCGGCCATGCGGTCGGAGTGACGACCGGCTTCCTGCTGGCCGCCCTCTACGCCGGCGGCCACCTGCCCCGTCTCCTGTCGACGACGCTCCTCGTGGCGGCCGCGCTGGGCGCCGAAGCCGTCACGTGGAGCCGGGTCCTCCTCGGTGCGCACTTCAGCGTGGACGTCCTCGCGGGACAGCTGCTGGGGGCCGGTTGGCTGGCCGTCGCCGCCGTCATGCTGTCCCGCCGGCCGCCCCCCGGCTCGCGCGGCCGGGCCGGCCCGGGGGTACCGCGCTCCGCGGATCCGGCCGTGCCATCATGGCGCCGTGCCGTTCAATCACAATGACCACTATCACGACCTCTTACTGCGCGAACTGCCCGCAGCCGGCCGAAGGGCCCTGGACATCGGCTGTGGCAACGGGAAGTTCGCCCAGAAGCTCGCTCTCCGGGGAATGGCGGTGGACGCCGTCGACGCGGACGGCGACGTCATCGCCGCCGCGCGGGAGGAGGCCGGCGCACTCGGACTCCCCGCGGAAATCCGCTTCGAGCAGGCGGACATCACCCGTATGACGCTGCCGCCGAACACGTACGACTACATCTCCTGCCTGGCCAGCATCCACCACGTGCCCCTCGAGACGGTGGAGAGGCTGCGTGAGGCGCTGACCGCCGACGGCGTCCTGGTGATCCTCGGCTGCTACCGGGAAACGACGTTGCCGGACCACGTCGTGAGCGCTCTGGCAGTCCCCGTGAACGCCGCGTACCGCCTTGCGGTGTTCGCCTGGGAGCAACGGCCGGCAGTCCGCAGGAACGCCCCCCGCCGGCTCCCGGAGGCACCCGTCGCTGCACCCCGTGTGTCTCTCGCGCAGATCAGGGAGTACGCGTCGACGCGGCTTCCACGCAGTGACATCCGCCGACTGCTGTTCTGGAGATACCTCCTGGTGTTCCGCAACGGCCGCGGTGCGGGCGCACGGTGACCGGCACCGCGCAGGCGGAACCCCCGCCGCGGTCCTCGTACGTACTGGGCGCGACGTGTGTCGCCTTCAACGACGCGGGACACGTCCTCGTCACCCGCCGGCGCTCCCCCGAACGGTGGGAACTCCCCGGAGGGCTGGTCGACCCTCAGGAGTCCTTCCACGAAGCCGCCGTGCGCGAGACCTACGAGGAGACCGGAGTCCTCGTCGAGGTGAACGGCCTGGTAGGGGTCTACCAGCATCCGAGCCGGGGCATCCTCGCAGGACTGTTCCTCGCGACGGCACTCTCAGGAGATCCGCACCCGACCCCGGAAGCCAGTGCCGCCGAGTGGGCGGAGGTCGGGGATGCCCTGGAACGGCTGCACCCTCTCTACCGCCCCCGCTTGGAAGATGTGCTCGCTGCCACGAGCACCGCCACCCTGCGGGTCCACGAAGGCACCTCCGTCCTGTCCCTGCTGACCGCCGCCCGCATCCGATAGTGCGGGCCCGTCGCCGCTTTCGGGCCCGTGCGCCGGGTCACGGTCCCGGTGGGCCGGTCAGGGGCGGTTGACCGGGAGGACGTCCGGGGAGAGGGCGGCCGCGTGGGCTGCGGCGCTGGTCATGTGGCGGCGGTGGTGGCGGCGGCAGAGGACCTCGTAGCCGATCTCCTCCGACGGGCGGTTCACGTCGCCGACGACGACCTGCTCGCCCTCGACGACCATCACGCCGCCGACCGTACGGGCGTTGTGCGTGGCCCGGGCGCCGCACCAGCACAGGGCCTCGACCTGGAGCTGCTCTATCCGGTCGGCGAGCTCGATCAGGCGCTGCGAGCCGGGGAAGAGCTTCGTGCGGAAGTCCGTCGTGATGCCGAAGGCGAAGACGTCCATGTCGAGGTCGTCGACGATCCGGGCCAGCTGGTCGATCTGCTCCGGGGCGAGGAACTGGGCCTCGTCGACGATCACGTAGTCCGCCCGGCCGCCCTGCGAGAGCTCGCCCACGAGGTAGGCGTAGAGGTCCATGGCGTCGGCGACCTCGACCGCTTCCGTGACCAGGCCGAGGCGGGAGGACAGCTTGCCCTCGCCGGCGCGGTCCTGGCGGGTGAAGATCACGCCCTGCAGACCGCGGGCCGAGCGGTTGTGCGTGATCTGGAGCGCCAGAGTGCTCTTTCCGCAGTCCATCGTTCCGGAGAAGAACACCAGCTCGGGCATGGGAAGTAGGGGCCTTTCGGGTCGTGGGCGGCTCGGTTGCCGGGGCGGGCGGGACCAGGAGTGGTCAGGTGCGGATCTCGAGCAGCGGGACGAGCTGTTCGGCCGCGGTCATCGAGCCGTGCATTCCGGCGAGCGCGGACTCGTTCGGCTCGTTGCGCGACGCGGTGATCGCGACATCGGCCTGGGCCGCCGCGACCACGTCGCCGATCCGGCCGAGGACACGCTCGTCGCACTCCCCCGCCGGGCCGAACCAGCCCAGCTCCAGGGCCTCTTCGCGGCTCGCCACCCAGAAGCGGTCGCCGAGCACCTCGCGCCACACGGTCAGCACGTCGGCTTCCGCCCCCGGCACCGCGTACACGTGCCGGGCCCGGCCCTCGCCGCCGAGCAGGGCGACGCCGGCGCCCAGCTCCCAGTCCTCGTCGAAGTCGATCCGCGCGTCCTCGTCGAAGGGGACGTCGATCATCCCGTGGTCGGCGGTCACGTACAGCGCGGTACGCGGCGGGAGCTGCTCGGCGAGCCGCTGGACGAGCCGGTCCACGTACATCAGCTGGCCGCGCCAGGCGTCCGAGTCCACGCCGTGGCGGTGGCCGGCCCCGTCGAGCTCGCTGTAGTAGGTGTACACGAGCGAGCGGTCACCGGCCGCGAGGCGTTCGGCGGCCAGGTCCATCCGCTCCTCGCCGGTCATCCGGCCGAGGAACGTGCCGCCGCTGAGGGCGACCTTGGTGAGGGGGGTGGTCTGGAAGGCGGGCGAGGACACCTGCGCGGTCGCCACACCGGCCTTGTCGGCCTCCTGGAAGACCGTCGGGTACGGCTGCCACGGCTTCGGCGGCGTCCACGGGTGCCAGCGGAGCTGGTTCATCAGCTCGCCGGTGGCCGGGTTGCGCACGGTGTAGCCGGGCAGTCCGTGGCGGGCCGGCGGCAGGCCGGTGCCGACGGAGGCCAGCGAGGTCGCGGTGGTCGCCGGGAATCCCGCGGTGATCGGGCGTCCGGTGCCGCCGCGCGAGCTGCCGAGGAGGGAGGCCAGGTAGGGGGCCTCGTCCGCGTGGGCCTTGATCTGCTCCCAGCCCATGCCGTCGACGAGGAAGACGCAGTTGCGGTCGGCGGGGGTCAGCTCGGCGATGGCGGCGGTGTAGCCGGGGACGCCCTGTCCGGCCACGAGCGTCGGCAGCAGGTCGGCGAGCGACCCGGCGCCGTACTCCGGGACGGGGGCGCCGGCCAGGTCCAGCAGCTCCGGCTCGGTCCAGTCCTGCGGTGCGGAGTACACCATCAGCGGGCGGAGGTGGAGGACGTGGCTGCGGTCGCCTCGCTCAGTGCCTGCGCGAAGAGCAGCGTCTGGCGCACGGCCTCCGGTCCGTCTCCGGCCTCGCTGACCCGCAGGCTGAGGTCGTCGGCGGTGGAGTTGCCGGTGTAGCCGTGGTCGGAGTCGCAGTTGGGGTCGCCGCAGGCGGCCGGCTCCAGGTCGATCCGCGAGACCGCGCCCCAGCCGATGGTCAGGACGACCTCGCGGGGCAGGGTGCCGGGGGTGTAGGACTCCGGGTTGGCGACGACGCGGCTGAGCACCACGGAGGAGATGCTGGAGAGCTTGACCGACTCGGTGGAGGTCGTCGCGTACGGGGACGGGGACCCGGCGTCGGCTGCCTGCTCGTCGGTGTGGCTGACGATGAAGCGGTTGCCGGTCAGGACCAGCACGGTGACGTGGCGGCGCACCTCGTTGGAGTCGAAGGTCGTCTCCTGGTGGACCAGGTACGACGAGATCGGCTCGCCGCCCACCGCGGCCTCCACCGCCTCGGCCACGAGGGCCGGGTAGTAGCCGCTGCGCTCGATCGCCGTGCGCAGCCCCTGGGTCGTCGTACCGGATTTCGCCATGGGGTCAATGGTAAGGCCCATCGGGTGCCGTCCTACCGCGCCGTACCCGCTCAGTAACTGGGGAGGGTCCGCGGCCCGAGATCGCCGCGGGCGGGCGGATGGGCGATCCGGACCGTGGCGCTGAGCACGGAGATCCCCTCGACGGCGACGACGACCGGTTCCAGGGAGACGCCGATCACCTCGGGATGGTCGTCCACGAGCCGGGACAGCCGCAGGAGCACCTCCTCCAGGGCGGGGGTGTCGACCGGGTCGCTGCCGCGCCAGCCGAAGAGGAGGGGCGCCGCCCGGATGGACCGGACCAGTGCGGCGGCGTCCCGGTCGGTGGCCGGGACCAGCCGGTGGGCGGTGTCGCCGAGCAGCTCGGAGGCGACGCCGGCGAGGCCGAAGGAGAGGACGGCGCCGGCGGCCGGGTCGATCACGGACCGGACGACGGTGTCGACGCCCCGCGGCACCATGGCCTGGACCACGGGCTGGAGCTCGGCCGGCTTGCCCAGCGCGTCGGTGAGCTCCTCGTACGAGCGCCGCAGCTCGGCCTCGTTCGTGAGGTCGAGCCGTACGCCGCCCAGGTCCGCGCGGTGGCGCAGGTGCGAGGCGGTGGTCTTGAGGGCGACCGGGTATCCGAGGACCTCCGCGGCCCGGACGGCGGCATCCGCGCTGGGCGCGGGCAGGGTGGGCAGGACCCGGATCCCGTAGCGCGCGAGGAGCTCGCGGGCGTCCCAGTCGCCGAGGGTCAGTACGGCTTCGCCGTCGACGTCGGCGAGGAGCCCGGCGAGCTGGGTGGCGGCGCCGGCCTCGTCGATGTCCTCGTATTCGGGGACCTGCCCGGCGTCGGCGAGGGCCCGCCGCCACTGGCCGTAGCGCACGGCCTCGGCGACGGCCTTCACGGCGCGTTCGGCGGCGGGGTAGCTGGGGATCCGGACCGGGGCGGCGGTGGCGGCGGCCGCGTGGGCGGCCGGGGTCCAGGGGCTGTCCGCCGCGGGGCGGTCCGGCGTCTCGGCGGCGGGTCCGCGGGTCGCGGACAGGGCCTGCACCAGTTCGGCCAGTTCCACGTGGACGACCGCGACCGGCTTGCCGGGGGTCTCGGCGACGGCCTCGCGAAGGGCGTCGGCCAGGTCGTCGGCGAGGGCGTGCTCGCTGACCCACGGGATGGCGGTGACGACGACCGCGTCGCAGTCGTCGGAGGCGAGGGCTGCGGCGAGGGCGGTGCGGAAGTCCGCCGGGGAGGCGGCGGTCGTCAGGTCCAGGGGCGGCAGCGGACGCAGGCCCCGGGTCAGGCAGGCGTCGTAGGTGAGGACGCCGAGGGACTCGGAGTTGCCGAGGATGGCGATCCGGGGTCCGGCGGGCAGCGGCTGTGAGGCCAGCAGCAGGCCGACGTCGACCAGCTCGGTCACCGTGTCGACCCGGATGACGCCGGCCTGCCGCAGCAGGGCGGAGACAGTGTCCTCCGACAGCCGGGTATCGGGGACGACGTGCCCGGCGGGGGTGTGCCGGCCGCCCTTGGCGACGACCACGGGCTTGACGGCCGCCGTCCGGCGGGCGAGGCGGGTGAACTTCCGGGGGTTGCCGAGGGTTTCGAGGTACATCAGGGCGACATCGGTGGCCTCGTCCTCGTACCAGTACTGGAGGATGTCGTTGCCGGAGACGTCGGCCCGGTTGCCGGCGGAGACGAAGGAGGACAGGCCTTCGCCTCGCCGGAGCAGCGCCGAGAGCAGGGCGATCCCGATCGCCCCGGACTGCGTGAACAGGCCGGTCCGGCCGCGCACCGGCATCGGGGCGGGGGTCAGCGAGGCGTTGAGCTCCACCTCCGGGGCGGTGTTGATCACCCCGTAGGCGTTGGGTCCGATGAGGCGCATCCCGTACGAGCGCACCTGCCGCAGCAGCTCGCGCTGGCGGGCCAGCCCGGCCGGGCCGCTGTCCCCGTATCCGGCGGAGAGGACGACGAGCCCCTGCACGCCGTGCTCGCCGCAGGCGGCCACCGCGTCCGGGACCCGGTCGGCCGGAACGGCGATCACCGCGAGGTCGACGGGGGCGCCGATGGCCTCGACGGAGCGGTAGGCGCGCACGCCGTCGAGGAGGTCGCGCGTGACGGCCTCGTTGACGGCGTAGAGGTGGCCGTGGAAGCCGCTGTCGCGCAGGTTGCGCAGGGCGGCCGCGCCCACGCCGGCGCCGGAACGGCTGACTCCGACGACGGCGACCGAGCCGGGGGCCAGCAGGCGCTGCACGGAGCGGGCCTCGGCGCGCTGTTCCCGGGCGCGCTGCACCGCGAGGGACTCGGCGGTGGGTTCGAGGTCGAGGGTGAGGTGCACGGAGCCGTCCTCGAAGCTGCGCTTCTGCTCGTAGCCGACGTCCGTGAACACCTTGATCATCTTGGTGTTGGCGGGCAGCACCTCGGCGGCGAACCTGCGGATGCCCCGTTCGCGGGCCACCGCGCCGATGTGTTCGAGGAGCGCGGAGGCGACCCCCCGGCCCTGGTGGGCGTCCTGGACGAGGAAGGCGACCTCGGCCTCGTCGGCGGGGGCGGAGGCGGGCCGGCCGTCGGGGCCGATGCGGTCGTAGCGGACGGTGCCGATGAACTCCTCGCCGACGGTGGCGGCGAGGCCCACCCGGTCCACGTAGTCGTGGTGCGTGAAGCGGTGCACGTCGCGGTCGGAGAGGCGGGGGTAGGGCGCGAAGAAGCGGTAGTACTTCGACTCGTCCGAGACCTGCTCGTAGAAGCTGACGAGCCGGCCGGCGTCCTCGGTGGTGATGGGCCTGATCCGGGCGGTGCCGCCGTCGCGGAGGACGACGTCGGCCTCCCAGTGGGCCGGGTAGGACGGGTCCGACTCTATGGTCATGCGCATACCTTACGGCCGGACCGGGCCGGACAGCGCTCGCGCGGCGCAGTAGGCAAGCCGGACAAAGCGGTGCAAGCTGGGGAACGTCGGCGAGCGGCGGAATTCAGGCCGAAGGTCGGTCGGAGCATTCGGGGTGCCGTGAGAGACTGGTCTAGACAACCATAAGAACCTGAAGGGCATCACCATGGCAGAGCGCCGCGTCAACGTCGGTTGGGCCGAGGGCCTGCACGCTCGTCCCGCCTCGATCTTCGTCCGTGCGACGACCGCTTCCGGCGTCCCGGTGACCATCGCGAAGTCCGGCGGCGACCCCGTCAACGCCGCCTCCATGCTGGCGGTGCTGGGCCTGGGCGCCCAGGGCGGCGAGGAGATCGTCCTCGCCTCCGACGCCGAGGGTGCGGAGGCCGCGCTGGACCGCCTCGCGAAGCTGGTCGCCGAGGGCCTCGAAGAGCTCCCCGAGACCGTCTGACCCTTCGGGTTCACCCCGCGCGACGCGAACGGCGAAGCCGCGGCCCCCCGGCGGGGACCGCGGCTTCGCCGTTCCCGCACCCCTGCGCGGGAACCCGGAGCCCGAGGGGACCTGCACCTCGGGGAAATTCGCCTCGACGGAAAAATAAGACCGGCACCGCCCCGCCGTGCGGCATTCCAGCCGCCCTGCCGGAATTCGGCGCAGAGAATTACCCCGCGAACCGAATTCGCGCGATCCCGTCCTTTGTATACGGCTCCTGTTAATGCCGGCCGCTCGACATGTTTACGGCAGGTTGCGAAGTGCTCACCGCCGGCCGCTGCCGGAGCCGGTGCGCGGCGGCCGCGCGATCGGCGTGGACCGCGGCCAGGGTCCGCGCCCGCTCGGCGTCCCCGCGGGCCACCGCGTCCACGATCGCGCCGTGTTCCGCCCAGGACTCCACGGGCCGCGCCGGCGCCTCCACCACGAACATCCACGCCACCTTGTGCCGCATCTGAGTGAGCAGGGCGATCAGCCCGGGGCTGCCCGAGGCCTGCGCGAGCGTCTCGTGGAACCAGCCGCCCAGCGACCGCAGATCCTCGCCCTGACCCCGCCTGGCCCGCTCCTGACCCAGCCTGACCAGCCCCCGCAGCACCTTGAGGTGCGCGTCGGTGCGGCGCCGGGCGGCCCTGGCCGCCGCCAGCGGCTCCAGCAGAACCCGCAGCTCCAGCAGATCCGCCGCCTCCTGGGCGGTCGGCTCGGCCACACAGGCCCCCGCGTGCCGCCGCGTGGTCACGAAGCCCTCGGACTCCAGCGTCCGCAGGGCCTCGCGGACCGGGACGCGCGAGACCCCGTACCGGCGGGCCAGCACCTCCTCGGTCAGCCGACCGCCCGGCTCGAACACCCCGGAGACGATGTCGTCGCGAATTGCCGTGCATACCGCGTGCGCAGGAATACGCAAGACCGAACCTCCGCCTATTTCCGACCGCCAGCCCCCGTGCGCACCCACGCGCGCACGCTTCGACTCTATTGCAGCACAGCATAATTTCGAGAGCCGACGGAAATCCGAAACATTGCGCCGGAGTGCGAAAAACACGAAGACCCCGGCTCGGGAGGCGGGGTCTTCGCGGAGGTGTGCGCTGCGCGCTGTGCCCTACGGGCGGCGCGGAGGGTCAGAGGCTGACGCCGTGCGAGCGCAGGTAGGCGATCGGGTCGATGTCCGAGCCGTACTGCGAGCCGGTGCGGGCCTCGAAGTGCAGGTGCGGGCCACTGGAGTTGCCGGTGGAGCCCGACAGGCCGATCTGCTGGCCCGGGGTGACCTGCTGGCCGACGGAGACGTTCAGCGAGGACAGGTGGCCGTACTGCGTGAAGGTGCCGTCGTTGTGCTTGATGACGACGTTGTTGCCGTACGCACCGCCCCAGCCGGCCTCGACGACGGTACCGAAGCCCACCGCGTGGACCGAAGTGCCGGAGGCGGCGTGGAAGTCGATGCCGGTGTGGCTGCCGGAAGACCACATGCCGCCGCCCGCCTTGTACTGCGTGCTGACGTACGAGCCGTCCAGCGGGGAGACAAAGGTGTTGAGGCGCTTGCGCTCCTCCTCACGGGCGGCGCGCTCGGCGGCCTCGCGCTCGGCCTTCGCCTTGGCCTCGGCGAGGCGCTTGGCCTCGGCGGCCTTCTGCTTGGCGTCGGCCTCGGCCTGCGCCTTGGCGGCGGCGTGCTCGGCGGCGCGCTGCTGGGACTCGGCCTGGTCCGCGATGTCGCCCGCGAGGTCCTCGGCGACGACGACGGCGCCCAGCCCGTTCTCCGGGGCGGAGCTGCCGTGGTTGTCGGCGGCGAAGGCCGGGGCGGCGAGGGAGCCGACCACACCCGTGGTGGCGATCGCGGCGATGCCGGCGTAGCCGGCGGTCTTCTTGCTCAGGCGGCTGGAACCACGGTGCTTGCCGGTACCAGCGGGACGACTGCCAAACGCCATGAAGGGTTTGATCCTTTCCTTCCTTCTCGCCTACCGGGTTAGCTGACGGGTTCGGAGCAGGAAGGTCTCCTACGGGCCTCCTCTTGCGAGGGGGTCCGATTCACCCCAGGGACTGATGTGGGTCCCCGGCTCCCCAGGCTCGCGCCTGACGGGGACTCGGCGATCGCTGCCCGGTGCCGCGGGTGCGGCGGGCACAACTGACGGACAGCACGCCCGACGCTAGGCGGATCATCAGTCAATCGCCAAACAGACGCGCCTTTTTGTTGCGTACGCCACATCACATACAAGCAACCTCATCACCAAACGGACAAAAGGGGCTCCGACGGAAATCCGTCGGAGCCCCTTGCGCAGTGCGTCAGTTGCCCGTCATCCGGGCGCCCGCGGGGTCAGTTGCTGACGACCGTGACCTCGCCGATCCCGAGGGCCCGCACCGGCTCCTCGATCAGCGCGGCGTCGCCCACCAGGATCGTGACCAGCCGGTCCGCCGGGAAGGCCTTCACGACCGCCGCCGTCGCCTCCACCGTGCCGGTCTCGGCCAACTGCGCGTACAGCTGCGCCTGGTAGTCGTCCGGCAGCTCCTGCTCGACCTGGTCGGCCAGGGTCCCGGCGACCGAGGCGGCGGTCTCGAACTTCAGCGGGGCCACGCCCACGAGGTTCTGCACGGCCACATCGCGCTCGGCGTCGGTCAGACCGCCCTCCGCGAGGGTGCGCAGCACCTTCCAGAGGTCCTCCAGCGCCGGCCCCGTGTTGGGGGTGTCCACCGAGCCGCTGATGGCGAGCATGGAGGCGCCCTTGCCGTCGGCGGTGGAGCGCAGCACCTGGCCGAAGGCGCGCACGCCGTAGGTGTACCCCTTCTCCTCGCGCAGCACCTTGTCCAGGCGGGAGGTGAGGGTGCCGCCCAGGCAGTACGTGCCGAGCACCTGGGCCGCCCAGACGCGGTCGTGGCGGTCCGGCCCGATGCGCCCGATCAGCAGCTGCGTCTGGACCGCGCCGGGCCGGTCGACGATGACCACGCGGCCGGTGTCGTCGGCGGTCACCGGCGGCACGGGGCGGGCCTCGGCGGTGTCGCCGGTCCAGGCGCCCAGGGTGTCCGCGAGCACCGCGTCCAGGTCGATGCCGGTCAGGTCGCCGACGACCACCGCGGTGGCGGTGGCGGGGCGTACGTGCGCCTCGTAGAAGGCGCGTACGGCGGCGGAGTCGATCCGCGCGACCGTCTCCTCGGTGCCCTGGCGCGGCCGGGACATCCGCAGCGAGGCCGGGAAGAGCTCCTTGGAGAGCTGCTTGGCGGCGCGGCGCTGCGGGTTGGCCAGCTCGTGGGGGATCTCGTCGAGTCGGTTGCGCACCAGCCGGTCGACCTCGGCGTCGGCGAACGCGGGGGCGCGCAGCGCCTCGGCGAGCAGGCCCAGCGCCTTGGCCAGCCGGGAGGCCGGGACCTCCAGGGAGACCCGCAGGCCGGGGTGGTCGGCGTGCGCGTCGAGGGTGGCCCCGCAGCGCTCCAGCTCGGCCGCGAACTCCTCGGCGGTGTGCTTGTCGGTGCCCTCCGACAGGGCGCGCGCCATGATGGTCGCCACGCCGTCCAGGCCCTCGGGCTCGGCGTCGAGGGGCGCGGTGAGGTTGATCTCCACCGCGACGACCTGCTGGCCCGGGCGGTGGCAGCGCAGCAGGGTCAGCCCGTTGGACAGCGTCGCGCGCTCGGGGGCCGGGAAGGCCCACGGCTGCGGCTCGCCCGCCTCGGGGCGCGGGTGGAAGGTCATCGTGACGGCTGCGGTGTCGCTCACTGCTCCGCCCCCTCGTTCTCGTCGCTGTCGGCGTTCTCTTCGCCCTCTTCGCCCTGGGCGCCGTCCGCCGCGAGCGGCTCGTAGACGAGCACCGCCCGGTTGTCCGGGCGCAGGCGGGCCGCGGCCACGGCCTGCACCTCCTCGGCGGTGACGTCGAGGACGCGCCGGACGGCCGTGAGGGCCAGCTGCGGGTCGCCGAACAGCACCGCGTAGCGGCACAGTTCGTCGGCGCGGCCGGCCACCGTGCTCAGCCGGTCCAGCCACTCGCGCTCCAGCTGCGCCTGGGCGCGCTCCATCTCCTCGGCGGTCGGGCCCTCGGCGGCGAACCGCGCGAGCTCCTCGTCGACGGCCGCCTCGATGGCGGGGATCTCGACACCGCTGGAGGTCTTGACGTCCAGCCAGCCCAGCGACGGCGCCCCGGCCAGGCGCAGCATGCCGAAGCCGGCGGCGACGGCCGTCTGGTCGCGGCGTACGAGACGGTTGTGCAGCAGGGAGGACTCGCCGCCGCCCAGGATGGTCAGGGCCACGTCGGCGGCGTCGCACTCGCGGGTGCCGTCGTGCGGCAGCCGGTAGGCGGCCATCAGCGCGCGGGCCGGGACCTCCTCGACGATCTCCTCGCGCAGCTGCTCCCCGATGATGTCGGGCAGCGAGCCGTCGCGGGGCGGCTGCTTGCCGTCGTGGGAGGGGATGGTGCCGAAGTACTTCTCGATCCAGGCGAGCGTCTTCTCCGGGTCGATGTCCCCGACGACCGACAGCACCGCGTTGTTGGGCGCGTAGTACGTACGGAAGAAGGCGCGCGCGTCCTCGAGGGACGCGGCGTCCAGGTCGGCCATGGAGCCGATCGGGGTGTGGTGGTACGGGTGGCCCTCGGGGTACGCCAGGGCGGTCAGCCGCTCGAAGGCGGTGCCGTAGGGGACGTTGTCGTAGCGCTGGCGGCGCTCGTTCTTGACGACGTCGCGCTGGTTCTCCATCGACTCGTCGTCCAGGGCGGCCAGCAGCGAGCCCATCCGGTCCGCCTCCAGCCAGAGCGCGAGCTCGAGCTGGTGGGTCGGCATCGTCTCGAAGTAGTTGGTGCGCTCGAAGCTGGTGGTCCCGTTGAGGGAGCCGCCGGCGCCCTGGACCAGCTCGAAGTGGCCGTTGCCCGGTACGCTCGCCGAACCCTGGAACATCAGGTGCTCGAAGAGGTGAGCCAGGCCGGTACGCCCCTTGACTTCGTGGCGCGAGCCGACGTCGTACCAGAGGCAGACCGCGGCGACCGGGGTCAGGTGGTCCTCGGACAACACCACGCGCAGGCCGTTGGCCAGCCGGTGCTCGGTCGCTGTCAGGCCGCCGGAGCCGGCCTGGGCTGTGGCCGTGTGACCCATGGGCATGTGGTCCCTTCGATCGCGATGCAGAGATTTCCGTCAGACCTGCCACTGTATGCAAGCGCGTCGGCCACCGGATAAGTTCCCGGGCCAGACCTGGGTCGGAGTCGGCGTTGTCGGCCCCTCGGGCCACAATGGTCGGCGTCGTACCCCCGCCGGACTCCGGCAGGACCCCGCCTGACCCCGCCAGACCAGCCAGACACCCAGCACATCCCATTCTTGGTTAAGGAGCCGCGCAGCGATGGCCCGCCGCAGCACGAAGACCCCGCCGCCGGAGGATTTCGAGGAGAAGATCCTCGACATCGACGTCGTCGACGAAATGCAGGGCTCCTTCCTCGAGTACGCGTACTCGGTGATCTACTCCCGTGCCCTGCCCGACGCGCGGGACGGCATGAAGCCGGTGCACCGCCGCATCGTGTACCAGATGAACGAGATGGGGCTGCGTCCCGACCGCGGGTACGTCAAGTGCGCCCGCGTCGTCGGCGAGGTGATGGGCAAGCTCCACCCCCACGGCGACGCCTCGATCTACGACGCCCTGGTGCGCATGGCGCAGCCCTTCTCGATGCGGCTGCCGCTGGTGGACGGCCACGGCAACTTCGGTTCGCTCGGCAACGACGACCCGCCGGCCGCGATGCGCTACACCGAGTGCCGGATGGCCGACGCCACGTCACTGATGACGGAGTCGATCGACGAGGACACCGTCGACTTCACCGCCAACTACGACGGCCAGGAGAAGGAGCCGGTCGCGCTCCCCGCCGCCTACCCGAACCTGCTGGTCAACGGCGCGTCCGGGATCGCGGTCGGCATGGCGACCAACATGCCCCCGCACAACCTCGGCGAGGTCATCGCCGCCGCCCGCCACCTGATCCGCCACCCGCACGCGGACCTGGAGGCGCTGATGCGCTTCGTCCCGGGTCCCGACCTGCCCACGGGCGGCCGGATCGTCGGCCTCTCGGGCATCAAGGACGCCTACGAGAACGGCCGCGGCTCCTTCAAGATCCGCGCGACGGTGGCCGTGGAGAACGTGACGGCCCGCCGCAAGGGCCTGGTCGTCACCGAACTTCCCTTCACGGTCGGCCCCGAGAAGGTCATCGCGAAGATCAAGGACCTGGTCGGCTCGAAGAAGCTCCAGGGCATCGCCGACGTCAAGGACCTCACCGACCGCGCCCACGGCCTGCGCCTGGTCATCGAGATCAAGAACGGCTTCCACCCGGAGGCCGTGCTGGAGCAGCTGTACAAGCTGACGCCGATGGAGGAGTCCTTCGGCATCAACAACGTGGCGCTGGTGGACGGCCAGCCGCTCACCCTCGGCCTCAAGGAACTGCTGGAGGTCTACCTCGACCACCGCTTCGAGGTCGTCCGGCGGCGCAGCGAGTTCCGCCGCACCAAGCGCCGGGACCGGCTGCACCTCGTCGAGGGCCTGCTCGTGGCCCTCGTCGACATCGACGAGGTCATCCGGCTGATCCGCGACAGCGAGAACTCCGCCCAGGCCAAGGCCCGGCTCATCGAGCGGTTCTCGCTCAGCGAGACCCAGACCCAGTACATCCTGGACACCCCGCTGCGCCGGCTCACCAAGTTCGACCGCCTGGAGCTGGAGTCGGAGCGCGACCGGCTGACGGGCGAGATCGACGAGCTCACCGGGATCCTGGAGTCCGACAACGAGCTGCGCAAGCTGGTCTCCGCGGAACTGGCCGCCGTCGCCAAGAAGTTCGGCACCGAGCGCCGCACGGTCCTGCTGGAGTCGGCGGGCACCGCGGTGGCCGCCGTTCCGCTGGAGGTCGCGGACGACCCGTGCCGGGTGCTGCTGTCCTCGACGGGCCTGCTGGCCCGTACGGCGAACGGCGAGCCGCTGCCGCAGGACGAGGGCGGCGCCCGGGCCAAGCACGACCTGATCGTCTCGCAGGTCGCGGCGACCGCGCGGGCCGACGTCGGCGTGGTCACCTCCGCTGGCCGGCTGCTGCGGCTGTCGGTGATCGACCTGCCGCAGCTGCCGGACACGCACGCAGCGCCGAACCTCGCGGGCGGCGCGCCGGTCTCGGAGTTCCTCTCCGGGCTGGAGGCGGACGAGAAGGTGGTCTGCCTGACCTCGCTGGACGAGTCCTCCCAGGGGCTGGCGCTCGGCACCGAGCAGGGCGTGGTCAAGCGAGTCGTCCCGGACTACCCGGCGAACAAGGACGAGCTGGAGGTCATCACCCTCAAGGACGGCGACCGGATCGTCGGCGCGGTCGAGCTGCGCACGGGCGAGGAGGACCTGGTCTTCATCACCGACGACGCCCAGCTGCTGCGCTACCCGGCGTCCCAGGTGCGCCCGCAGGGCCGTCCGGCGGGCGGCATGGCGGGGATCAAGCTCTCCGAGAACGCCAAGGTGATCCACTTCTCGGCCGTCGACCCGGGCCGGGACGCGGTGGTGTTCACGGTGGCCGGCTCGCACGGGACCCTGGACGACTCGGTGCTGTCCGGGAAGCTGACCCCGTTCGACCAGTACCCGCGCAAGGGCCGGGCCACCGGCGGCGTGCGCTGCCAGCGGTTCCTGAAGGGCGAGGACCTGCTGGTGCTGGCCTGGGCCGGCGGCGCCCCCGCCCGCGCGGCGGCGGCGAACGGCGCTCCTGCCGCCCTGCCGGCCCCGGACCCGCGCCGGGACGGCTCGGGTGCGGCCCTGCCGGCGGCCGTGGCGACGCTGGCGGGACCCGCACTGTAGGGGTTCCAGACCATTCGGGTGGTACGTCCGGGGGACGTACCACCCGAATGGCGACTAGTGTTTTCCCTCTTGGCACTGTCGGGTGGGGCGGGAGAACACAGAGCTGATGAGTCGTCGGTCGGGCGGATTGATCGGGGACTGGGCCGAGGCCCAGCGCCGCATGCAGCAGACGCAGCAGATCCAGCACCGCGAGGCGGAACGCCGACAACGCGCGTACGAACGCGAGGCGGCCCGGGGGCAGCGCGAGCAGCAGGCCGCCTACCGGCAGCATCGCGAGGCCGAGGCACGACGGCGTACGGAGCGCATCGAGGCGGAGGTCTCCGCGCTCCAGGGGCTGCTGGCCGCGGGCTGCCGGGCACCGGCGTTCCGTACCGCCGCACTGGTCAGGCCGGAGCAGCTGGAGCCCTTCGCCCCGGGGAATCTCGCCCATCCGCTGCCCATGCCGCGCCTTGAGCAGTTCCAGCAGCAGAGCAGCGGCTGGGCCCTCGGCCCGAACCGCCGGGCGCAGGCGGAGCGCGAGGCCCACGCCCGCTACACCCAGGCCTGGCAGGCGGCGCATGCCGCCGAGATGCAGCGGCAGCAGCAACTGGCGGCGTACCGGCAGCAGTACGACCAGTGGGCGGCGCAGCAGCTCGCCGGGATCCGGGAGCACAACAACGGTCTCGCCGAGCTGGCCAGGGCGCTGCGCGCGGGTGACGCCGATGCCGCCGTGGAGTACTTCTCGGCCGCCCTCTACGCCTCCACCGCCTGGCCCGAGGCACTGCCCAGGCAGCTGGCCGCCGCCTATGATCCGGGCGCGCGCGAGCTGGTGCTGGACTGGCAGCTGCCGGGATTCCAGGTGGTTCCCGAGGCCAAGTCGGTGCGGTACATGCCGAGTACGGACCAGGACAAGGAGACGGCTCGCCCCGCCACACAGCGGCGCGCGCTGTACCGGGACCTGCTGGCCCAGTGCCTGCTGCTGGTGGCGCGCGAGCTGTACGCCGCGGACGAGTTCGGCGCGCTCGAGTCCGTCGTGGTCAACGGCTTCGTGGACGACCACGATCCGGTGACGGGGCAGGAGGCGCAGATCGTGCTCGCTTCCGTGGCGGCGGCCCGCTCCGCCTTCGCGGGGCTTCGGCTGGAGCAGGTCAGCGCGGTCGACTGCCTGGTGGAGGGGTTGCGCGGGCAGCTGTCGGCGCGGCCCGACCAGCTGACGGCCGTACGCGCCGGGCGCAGGCCCGACGAGGTCGGCGGCGGAGTCGTCAGCCACGGCGGGCACACGGGCGGCGAGGAGGACGAGCCGGACCTCTTCGCCATGGACCCGATCGCCTTCGAGAACCTGGTGGCGGAGCTCTTCCGGGCGATGGGCATGGAGGCGGTGACCACGCAGCGGTCCGGCGACGGCGGCGTCGACATCGAGGCGAACGACCCTTCCCCGATCACCGGCGGCCGGATCGTGGTCCAGGTCAAGCGCTACCGCAACACCGTGCCGCCCACCGCGGTACGGGACCTGTACGGCACGGTCCAGGACAAGGGCGCGAACAAGGGGGTGCTGGTCACCACCTCGTCCTTCGGGCCGACGTCGTACACCTTCTCCAACGGCAAGCCGCTGGAGTTGGTTCCCGGGGAGAAGCTGGTGGAGCTCCTGCACCAGTACGGGCTGCGCGGCCGCCTCGGCGGCGGCCCGGCGGGCCCGGTCCCCGCGCAGCGCGCTGCGCAACCCGCGCCGCCGGACGACCACAACGTGCTCGGCATGACCTGGTCGGGCCGGGTCGCGCTGGACGTGTGCGCCCTGGTCTGCGCGGGCAACCGGGTGCTCAGCGAGGACCACTTCGTGTTCTTCAACAACCCGCGCACCCCGGACGGCGCGGTACGGGCCCGGGCGCACGCGGCGCCGGACAAGGCGGCGCTGGAGGTCTCCTTCGACTCCCTGCCGCGCGAGGCCGACCGGCTGGTGCTCGTGGCCGCCGTGGACCCGGAAGCCGATCCGCATGGCGACCTGGCCGGTTTCACCGACGCCCGGATCCGGCTCCTGGACGCGGCGGGCGCGGAGGCCGGGCAGCTGGAGGTCTCCGACGGCCGGGCGGGCGAAACCGCGCTGGTCCTCGGCTCGTTCCGGCGCAGGCCGAACGGCGACTGGGACTTCGTGATCGGCGGCAAGGGCTACCGCGGCGGTCTGGAGGACCTCCTGCGGGAGTACGGCGTCGAGGTCGCTTAGGGGGAGATAGGTGGAGCAGGTGGACGAGTCCGGCGTCCGGTCGCCGGAGCCGGTCTGGGTGGTCGCCGCGAACGTCGTGGCCTGGCGTCGTTGCGGAGTCGGCGGCCAGGAACTGCGTCCTGGGACGAAGTTCTTCAAGGGCGGGGCGAAGGTGTACGTGGCGAAGGTGTACTGGGGTCCGGGGGGCCACCGGGTCACGGCGGCGGGGCGGGAACGGCACACCGGCCGGTGGATCGTCATCGATACGGCGACGCGCCACCTGTACGGCTTCCGGCCGAAGCTCGTCCATACGCCGCGCGTCCTGGAACGGCTGCGCGAGCATCGGTACGCGCACGGCTTCACCACGGCGGACTACGCGGTGGACGCCGCCGCGACGCTGGAGGAGTACGCCCGCCGGTACCGCGCCGCGACGGCGCCGGGGAGTGCGCATCCGGACCGCTGCCTGTGTCACGCATGCCTCACCGGCGAGGCGGCGTACGCGGACGGCTCCGACCGGGCGGCCGCCGCCGGGTAGGCGCGGATCGGGCCGGCTTACGCGGACCACACAGATCACGCGGATCACACGAAGAAAGCGTTATCGCCGCCGCTCCCCCAGGTCTCCTCCTGTGTCAGGCCGGACGGGCCGTCACACCTCGGAGGAGATGCGATGCAGTTGCGCGACGACAGGTACGGGCAGGACGTGGACAGGGCGGGGCCGGGCCGGCCTTCCGGGCCGCGCCACGCCGGCCGGGTGGCCGGTGGCCGCCGCCGTACCCGCAGGACGGTGTCCGTGCCGGCAGTGGTCGCGACCGTGGTCCTGCTGACCGGAGCCGGGAGTGCGTACATCCTCGTATCCGGCGAGGCTCCCGCGCGCACCTCGGCGACCGCTTCGTCCTCGTCCCCCGGTGCCGGGGGCGCGCACACCGCGGACGGCCCGGGCTCCGCGGGCGGCCCGCCGACCGGCCCGGCCTCACCCGCCGTCGGGCCGGGTGCGACGGAAGGGAGCGCCGGGCCCGAGGCGACGCCGAGTCCGAGTGCGACGGCCGCCCCCTCGCATGCCGCGGCCTCGGCCTCGGCCGAGCCCTCGTCCCGGCCGTCCGCGAAGAACGACCGGCCCGCGCAGCCGACCCGCGGTCCTTCGGGCAGCGGTCCTGTGGGGCCGGACCCGAAGGTGCCCGGCGCGCGCACCTCCACGAATGACGTGCAGACGGCCCAGACGCTGTCCCTGCAGCTGCTGAACGGCGAACGGGCCACCGTCGGCAGGCCTCCCCTCGTCCTCAAGCAGGACCTCAGCGACTTCGCGCGCAGGTGGGCCGAGCACATGAGGAAGAACGGATTCGGCCACTCCTCCGACGAGGAGCGCGCCTACCTGAACACCGGCTCGCGCACCTGGACGGGCGAGAACATCGTGTGGTGGAGCGACGCCTCGATGACCGCGCAGGAAGCCGCCGAGAAGTTCCAGTCGATGTGGCGCCACAGCCCAGGCCACTACAAGGGCCAGGTCAGTGCGGAGTTCACCGAGGTCGGCGGGGGCCTGTACCACGATGCCTCCGGCTGGTGGGGCGTCCACGCCTTCTCCGACGGCAGGTAGGGGCCGCTCGGCGCTGCGCGATCAATCCGTCGGGGGCGCCTCGGAGGTGTCCGGCTCGCGGGCGTCGCCCCCGTCCTCCGCGGGCCGGTCCACGTAGCGCAGCACGCCCCACATGCTCTCGGGATTCGCGTCCTGCGGGGCCTCTTCACGGCAGGCCTCCAACTCCCTCAGCAGGCCCTCGCCATCGGTGCCCGAGCCGATCAGGACCAGCTGCGTCAGTCGCGGCTCGCCCCGCCTCCAGGGCTGCGGGTCGAAGCGGAGGAACCGGCCGACCGCCTGGATCTCGTAGCGCTCCTCGTGTCCGGGGACCCCGAACCAGACGAAGCCCTTGATCCGGTAGAGGCCGGCCGGGCGCCGGTCGAGGAAGTCCATGAACCGGCGCGGGGAGAGGGCCTGCTCCGAGCTGAACTCCGTGCTCTCGTAGGCGGCGTGCGCGTGGGTGCACCGGTCGTGGCCGCCGGCCTCGGCGAGCAGGTCCTCGAAGGACAGCTGCCCCCGGGTCTCGGTCCAGGGCCGGCGGTCGAAGAGCAGTTCCGGGTCGATACGGCCGTGGTCGGCGCCGACGACCGGGGTGCCCGGTGCGCAGAGCGCGGCGAGTTCCTTCTCGATCCTGGCCCGTTCGCCCGCGTCGACCCGGTCGGTCTTGTTGAGGACCACCAGGTCCGCGACGGCGAGATGGCGGTCGGTCTCGGGGTGGCGGGCCCGGGTGGCGTCGAATTCCGCGGCGTCCACGACCTCCACCATGCCGCCGTACCGGACGGCGGGGTTCTCGTTGGCCACCAGCATGCGGATCATCTCCTGGGGCTCGGCCAGGCCGCTCGCCTCGATGACGATCACGTCGATCCTGTGGGCGGGCGCGGAGAGCTTCTCCAGGTACGCGTCCAGCTCGCTGCCGTCGACGGCGCAGCACAGGCAGCCTCCGCCGAGGGAGACCATGGAGTCCCCGACCTGCCCTGCCACCGACATCGCGTCGATCTCGATGGAGCCGAAGTCGTTGACGACGACGCCGATGCGGGTGCCCCCGCGGCTGGCGAGGAGGTGGTTCAGCACGGTGGTCTTCCCGGATCCGAGGAATCCGGCGAGGACGACGACGGGAATGGGCTGCCTGCTGTTCACCCGGTCGATCGTAGCCAGGCCCGGTCAGTGCAGCAGCGGCACCGGCTGTGGCGGGGTGGGTCCGGTGTACCGGGCAGCCGGTCGGATGATCTTGGAATCGGTGGCCTGTTCCAGGATGTTCGCGCTCCACCCGACGACCCGTGCCGCGCAGAAGGTCGGGGTGAACATCTCGCGCGGCAGCCCGCACAGCTCCATGACCACGCCCGCGTAGAACTCCACGTTGGTGTGCAGTTCCCGGCCGGGCTTGAGTTCGGCGAGGATCTCCTCGACCTGCCGTTCGACCTCCACCGCGAAGTCCACGAGGGGGCCGCCGAAGCCGAGGGCGATCTCGCGCAGCATGCGGGAGCGGGGGTCCTCGGTGCGGTAGACGGGATGTCCGAAGCCCATGATCCGGTCGCCGGCGAGGACGCGTTCGCGGATCCACGGCCCGATCCGGTCCACGGTGCCGATCGCGTCGAGGGTGTCCAGGGCGCGGCTGGGGGCGCCGCCGTGCAGCGGCCCGGAGAGTGCGCCGATGGCCCCGGTCAGGCAGGCGGCGACGTCGGCGCCGGTGGAGGCGATCACCCGGGCGGTGAACGTCGAGGCGTTGAAGCCGTGGTCGACGGTGGATATCAGGTACCGCTCGACCGCCCGGGCCCGGGCGTGATCGGGTTCCTCGCCGGTCAGCATGTAGAGGTAGTTGGCCGCGTACGGAAGGTCCTCGCGCGGCTCGACCGGCTCCAGGCCCTGGCCCAGCCGGTGCAGGGCGGTCAGCAGGGTCGGCACCGCGGCGCAGGCCGCCAGCGCGTCCGAGGCCCGGCGTTCGGGGGTGAGGTCGTACACCGGACGGAAGCCGGCCGAGGCGCCGAGCAGCGAGAGCGCGGTGCGCAGGCCGGCGAGGGGGCCGGAGAGCCTGGTGGCGCGGGCCAGGTCCGGCAGGACCGCCCGCACCTCCGCGGGGAGTCGGCGCAGCGCGGCGGTCTCGGCGGCGAAGGCGGCCCGCTCGGCGGGGTCCGCCGGGAGCGCGCCGCGGAACATCAGGTGCCACACGTCCTCGAAGCTGCGGCCGGCGGCGAGCTCCACGGCCGAGTACTGGCGGTAGTGGTAGAAGCCCTCGCGGCCCCGTACGTCGCCCAGCGCGGTTTCGGTGACCACGACTCCCGCGAGGCCCCGCGGTGCTTCGGTGGTGCTGTCGGTGGTGTTCATGCAGCGACCATCCACGATGGATTCAATCGCTGTCAATATTGATTGAATCAACCTTGGCATCCATCTGTAGGGTGTTCGGCATGAGTGACCAGACGGACGGCGGACGGCACAGGCTCAGCACGCGGGAGGCGGCGCGGGCACTCGGCGTGAAGCCGGCGACGGTGTACGCCTATGTCAGCCGGGGCCAGCTCGCCAGCCGCCGCGATCCCGCAGGGCGGGGCAGCACCTTCGACCCGGTCGAGGTGGAGGCGCTGGCCCGGCGCAGCAGGCGTGAGGCGGCGGCTCCCGCCGCCGGTGAGCCCTCCGTCCGCACGGCGCTCACCCTCATCGAACCCGACCGGTTCTTCTTCCGGGGCGTCGACGCCGTGGCCCTGGCCTCGCGGTACCGCTACGAGGAGGTCGCCGAGTGGCTCTGGACGGGGACCCTCACCCGCGGGGCCCGGTTCACCGCTCCCGCGCAGGTGCTGGAGGCGGCCCGCCGGGCGGTGGACGCTCTGCCGGCGCACAGCGGCCCGATCGACCGGCTGCGGGTGGCGGTCGCCGCCGCCGCGGTGGCGGATCCGCTGCGCTTCGACCTGTCCGAGGAAGCCGTGCTCGGCTCCGCCCGCTGCCTGATCCCGACGCTGGTCGGCGCCCTGCCCGCGGTGGGCACCGGGTGGGCCGGCGACGGGCGGATCGCCCGGCAGCTGTGGTCCCGGCTGACGCCGCGGGAGCCGGACCCGGACGCGCTCGCCGTACTGGACCTGGCCCTCGCCCTGCTGGTCGACCACGACCTGGCCGCCTCCACACTGGCCGTACGGGTGGCGGCGTCGGCGCGGGCCCATCCGTACGCGGCCGTGTCGGCGGGGCTCGGTGCGCTCGAAGGACCGCTGCACGGCGCGGCGGGGCGGCTCGCGCACCGGATGCTGGTGGAGGTGTTGGAGCAGGGCGGCGCCGCCCCGGTGGTCGCCGAGTACCTGCGTGCGGGGCGCCGGGTCCCGGGCCTGGGCCACCGCCTCTACCAGGGCGAGGATCCGCGGGCGGGGGCGCTGTTCGCGCGGCTGGAAGGGCTGGAGCAAGCGGCCCCCGCTCTGGCGGCGGCCCGCGAGGTGGCCGCGGTGACGGCCCGTCAGGGCGGGCTGCACGCCAACGTGGACCTGGCGTTGGCGGTCCTGACCGTCTCCTGCGGCATGCCCGCCGAGGCCGGGGAGACGGTCTTCGCGGTGGCCCGTGCGGCCGGCTGGATCGCCCACGCGCTGGAGGAGTACCAGGAGCGCCCGCTGCGGATGCGGCCGAGCGGCCAGTACCACGGCCCGCGCCCGCCCCAGCCGATGCCGTAGATCCTGTCCGGGCGGCGCAGCGGGCCGCCGCATCCCTGCGCGACCGCCTCGGGCGACGCCAAGAGGGGCCGCACCCTCCCCGCCCGCCAGGCGCATCGCCCCGGGCGCGGCGATGGGCCTGGTGAAACGGTCCGTCCGCAGCGCCGTTGCCGTCACCCCCAGTCATATGTGGAACACGGCCCGGACATGGCGGGAGTGGGGTACCCGACAAGCGGGGCGCACAGGTTCCGCTCGTGCCGGGGCCGACCTACCGTTGCTGCCCATGCGGATCCCCCTCACGCGCGCTCGGCGCCTCGGGCTGCCCAGACGGGCGGTCTCGCAGATCCTGGTCACCCAGCTGGCCATCGCGGCCGGGGTCGTCCTCCTGGCCACGGGGCTGTTCCTCGCGCCCCTCAGCGCCCAGCTCGACGATCAGGCCATGCGCCGAGCCCTGGCCATCGCGCAGAGCGCCGCAGCCGATCCCGCGATCGCCGCGGAGCTCCTGGACTCCGGGCCGTCCGCGGACAGCCCGGTGCAGGCCTCGGCCGAGCGGATCCGCCGGGCGACGGGCGCCGAGTACGTCGTCGTCCTCGACCTGGACGGCATCCGCCGCTCGCACCCGAGCCCCGACCGGATCGGACTGCCCGTCTCCACCGACCCGGGCGACGCCCTGGCCGGCCGCGAGGTCATGGAGATCGACGACGGCACCCTGGGGCGCTCCGCCCGCGGCAAGGTCCCGCTCCTCGCCGCCGACGGCGAGATCGTCGGGGCGGTCTCGGTCGGCATCGCCTACGACAGCGTGCGCGACCGCCTCCTCGGGGCCATACCGGGCCTGCTCGCCTACGCCGGCGGCGCCCTGGCCGCGGGCGCCCTCGCCGCCTATCTCCTCTCCCGCAGGATCCATCGCCAGACCCGTGACCTGGCCTTCTCCGACATAGCCGGCCTGCTCGCCGAGCGAGAGGCCATGCTGCACTCCATCCGCGAAGGCGTGATCGCGCTCGCCCCTGACGGGCGGGTCCGGCTGGTCAACGACGAGGCCGCCCGCCTGCTGGGCCTCACCCCGGACACCACCGGCACCTTCGGCGGTCGACCGCTGGACGACGTCCTCGGCGCCGGCCGGACCGCCGACGTACTGTCCGGCCGGGTGACGGGCCGGGACCTGCTCACCGTCCAGGGCCCGAGGGTCCTGGTCGCCAACCGCATGCCCACCGCGGACGGGGGCGCCGTCGCCACCCTCCGCGACCGCACCGAACTGGAACACCTCAGCCGCGAACTCGACTCCACCCGTGGTCTCATCGAAGCCCTGCGCGCCCAGGACCACGAACACGCCAACCGCCTCCACACCCTCCTCGGCCTGCTGGAGCTGGGCCTGCACGAGGAGGCGGTGGAATTCGTGACGGAAGTCGTCGGTGTGCACCGCACGACCGCCGAACAGGTCACCGAGAAGGTCCACGACCCGCTGCTGGCCGCCCTCCTCGTGGGCAAGGCCACCGTCGCCGCCGAGCGCGGCATTCCCATGCGGCTGGCCGCCGCCACCCTCCTCCCCGACCGCCTGGTCGACCCGGGCGGGCTCGTCACGATCGTCGGCAATCTGGTGGACAACGCCCTGGACGCCGCCGCCGGCGGAGCGGCGCCCCTGGTCGAGGTGGAGCTGCGGGCGGAGGGCCGTACCGCCGTGCTGCGGGTGCGCGACAGCGGCCCCGGGGTCCCCGCCGCGCGACGCGAGGAGATCTTTACGGAGGGCTGGTCGACCAAGCAGCCCCGGGCCCACCGCGAGCGCGGGCTGGGCCTCGCCCTCGTACGCCGCCTCGCGGAGCGGCAGGGCGGCAGCGCTCGGGCCGGTGAAGCAGCGGACGGAGGGGCGGAATTCTCCGTCGTACTTCCGGAGGCCCTGCGATGAACGAGACCCCGATCCACGTATTGGTCGTCGACGACGACATGCGTGTTGCCCGGATCAACGCGGCGTACGTGGCGAAGGTTCCCGGTTTCCAGGTGATCGCGCAGGCCCATTCGGCCGGTAAGGCCCTGGACTTCCTCTCCGCCCACCCGGTGGACCTGGTCCTCCTGGACCACTACCTCCCCGACGGCAGCGGCCTGGACCTGGTCCGCCGCCTGCGCCAGCGCGGCGACGGAACCGATGTGATCATGGTCACCGCTGCCCGCGACCTCGCCACCGTGCAGGCCGCCATGCGCCTCGGAGCCCTCCAGTACCTGGTCAAACCGTTCACCTTCGCCGGGCTGCGCACCCGGCTGGAGGCGTATGGTTCGCTGCGCCGCGCCCTGGACACGGGCGGTGAGGCCGAGCAGGCCGAGGTGGACCGGATCTTCGGCGCCCTCGCCGGAGCGGCTTGCGTGAACGAGCTCCCCAAGGGCCACTCCCCCACCACGGCGGAGCTGGTCCGCCGGGTCCTGCGCTCCGCCGAAGGCCCCCTGTCCACCCAGCACATCGCCGACCGTGCGGGCATCAGCCGCCAGACCGCCCAGCGTTACCTGAAGCTCCTCGAACGCTCCGGCCGCGTCTCCCTGGCCCTGCGCTACGGCGAGACCGGCCGCCCGGAGCACCGCTACGCCTGGCTTCCGTCGGAGGGGCCGCTCTGACGCCTGCGGCCCCCTCCGGTCCCGCCCTCTCCGGTCCCGCCCCTCGGTCCTGTCGTTCTCCTCAGACCGCTCCGGCCCCGGTCAGCGAGCGGACCTCCGTCTCCGCGTGCTTCGCCTCGTCCGGTTCCTCGCCCGAGATGACCGTGCCCAGCCAGCCGGCCAGGAAGCCCAACGGGATCGAGACGATGCCCGGGTTCTGCAGCGGGAACAACTGGAAGTCCACGCCTGGGAACAGCGACTCCGGGCTGCCCGACACCACCGGTGAGACCAGCACGAGCAGCACCGCCGGGACCAGGCCTCCGTACACCGACCAGACGGCTCCGCTCGTGGTGAAACCGCGCCAGAAGAGCGAGTACATCAGCACCGGAAGGTTGGCCGAGGCCGCCACCGCGAAGGCCAGCCCCACCAGGAACGCCACGTTGAGGTTCTGGGCGAGCAGCCCGAGGGCGATGGCCACCGCCCCGATGCCCACGGCGGCGGCCCGGGCGACGGAGACCTCGCTGCGCTGCCTGGCGTGCCTGCGCTTGAGCGAGGCGTACAGGTCGTGGGCGACGGAGGCCGACGAGGCGAGGGTGATTCCGGCCACCACGGCCAGGATGGTGGCGAAGGCGATGGCGGCGACGAAGGCGAACAGCACCGCGCCACCGGTGGTTTCGGCGCCCCCGCCGAGGAAGGCCGCGAGCAGCGGGACGGCCGTGTTCCCCGAGGCGTTGGAGGCCCTGACCTCGTCCGGTCCGACCAGGGCCGCCGCACCGAAGCCGAGGACAATGGTCATCAGGTAGAAGCTGCCGATCAGTCCGATGGCCCACACCACGGAGCGGCGGGCCGCTCGGGCGGTGGGCACGGTGTAGAAGCGCGACAGGATGTGCGGCAGCCCGGCGGTCCCCAGCACCAGCGCGAGGCCGAGGCTGATGAAGTCGAAGCGGGCGGTCCAGTCCCCGCCGTACTTCAGTCCCGGACTCAGGAACGCCAGTCCGTGCCCGCTGCGTTCGGCGGCACTGGTGAGCAGCCGGTCGAAATCACCGTGGAAGCGCAGCAGTACGAGCACGGTCAGCGTGACCGCCCCGCCCATCAGCAGCACGGCCTTGACGATCTGGATCCAGGTGGTGGCCCGCATGCCGCCGAAGGAGACGTACACCACCATCAGGGCGCCCACCCCGATCACGGTGAGGGTCCGTGCCGCGGCGCTCGAGTTCCCCAGCAGCAGCCCGACCAGGCTGCCCGCCCCGACCATCTGCGCGACGAGGTAGAGCACGGAGACCACGACCGAGGAGGTGCCCGCGGCGATGCGCACAGGACGCTCGCTCATGCGGGCGGCGACGACGTCGGCGAGGGTGAAGCGCCCGCAGTTGCGGACCAGTTCGGCGACGAGGAACAGCACCACCAGCCAGGCGACGAGGAATCCCACGGAGTAGAGCAGGCCGTCGTAGCCGAAGAGGGCGATCAGACCGGAGATGCCGAGGAAGGAGGCGGCGGACATGTAGTCGCCCGCGATGGCGAAACCGTTCTCCATCGGGGAGAAGAGCCGCCCGCCGGCGTAGAACTCCTCGGCCGAACCGTGCCGGTTGCGGCTGACCCAGGTGGTGATGCCCAGGGTCACCGCGATGAAGAGGCTGAACAGCATCAGCGCCAGCGGCTGGTGTTCGGTGGTCACCGGCCTGCCCTCCTTGCCCGGTTCCGCTCCTGGCCGCGCTCCTGCTCGAAGACGGTCCAGCGCAGGTCCAGGGCGGCCCGGTCCCGGCGCAGCCGCGCATGCCGGGCGTAGGCCCAGGTGAGCAGGAAGGTGCTGAGGAACTGGCCGAGCCCCGCCAGCATGGCCACGTTGACCGCGCCCAGGACGGGCCGGGCCATCAGACCGGGCGCCGCCGTGGCGGCGACCACGTAGGCGACGTACCAGAGGAGGAACCCTGCGGTCGCGGGGACGACGAACCGGCGATAGCGGCTGCGGACCTCCTGGAAGGCGGCGCTGCGCTGCACTTCCAGGTAGATGTCGGATGCGCCGGGCGCCGGGCGGCCGGTCGGGGCCGGCCTCGGCGGTGACGGTTCCGCGCCCTCGCCCCAGCCGACGGCCAGCGCGTCGTACCAGGGGTCGTCCAACCGGATCGTTCCGGCATCACGACCTTCGTGCTTGTCCACCGAACTCTCCTTGTCCGCTGCGGCATTGGCAGCGTGCCCACAAGGATGTGCGGAATGGACGGTTTCCGGACTGGTGTACCGGTGCTCTTCACTCCAACAGGTGATGGAGCCACGGGCGGCGGTGTGCCGTGGCGGCGCCCGTTTTTCGGACGCCGCCAACCACCGGTGTCTTCCGCTCAGGCGTCGATGCGCGAGCGGTCCAGCGTCGCCGCGGAGCTTGTGATGAACTCCTTGCGCGGGGCCACCTCGTTGCCCATGAGCAGGTCGAAGACCTGCTCGGCGGAGTCCAGGTCGCCGATGTTGATCCTCCGCAGCGTACGGAAGCGGGGGTCCATGGTGGTCTCCGCCAGCTGGTCCGCGTCCATCTCGCCGAGACCCTTGTAGCGCTGGATCGAGTCCTTGTACCGGATGTTCTTGCGCTGGTACTCCAGAAGGGTCTGGCGCAGCTCGTTGTCCGAGTACGTGTAGACGTACTTGTCCTGGCCCTTCTTCGGCTGGACCAGCTCGATCCGGTGCAGCGGCGGGACGGCTGCGAAGACCCGGCCGGCCTCGACCATCGGCCGCATGTACCGCTGGAAGAGCGTGAGCAGCAGGCAGCGGATGTGCGCGCCGTCCACATCGGCGTCGACGAGCAGCACGATCTTGCCGTAGCGGGCCGCGTCGATGTCGAAGGTCCGGCCGGACCCGGCCCCTATGACCTGGATGATCGCCCCGCACTCGGCGTTCTTGAGCATGTCCGAGACGGAGGACTTCTGGACGTTGAGGATCTTGCCGCGGATCGGCAGGAGTGCCTGGAATTCGGAGTTCCGGGCGAGCTTCGCCGTACCGAGGGCGGAGTCGCCCTCGACGATGAAGAGCTCGCTGCGGTCCACGTCGTCGCTGCGGCAGTCGGCCAGCTTGGCGGGCAGGGAGGAGGTCTCCAGCGCGGTCTTGCGGCGCTGCGCCTCCTTGTGCTGGCGGGCCGCGATCCGGGTCCGGGCGGCCGCGACGATCTTCTCCATCACGGCGCGGGCCTGCTGCTTGTCGTCGCGCTTGGTGGAGGTCAGGAAGGCCTTGAGCTCCTTGGCGACCACGGCGGCGACGACCCGGGTGGCGGCCGAGGTGCCGAGGACCTCCTTCGTCTGCCCCTCGAACTGGGGTTCGGCGAGACGGACGGTGACGACGGCCGTCATGCCCTCCATCGCGTCGTCCTTGACCACGTCGTCCTCGGCGACGCGCAGCAGCTTCGCCGAGCGCAGCACCTCGTTGACGGTCTTGGTCACGGAGCGTTCGAAGCCGGTGACGTGGGTGCCGCCCTTGGGGGTGGCGATGATGTTGACGAAGGACTTGACGTTGGTCTCGTAGCCCGTGCCCCAGCGCAGGGCGATGTCCACGCCGAGCTCGCGGGTGACCTCGGTGGGGGTCATGTGGCCGCGGTCGTCGAGGACGGGGACGGTCTCCTTGAAGGTGCCCGACCCGGTCAGCCGCAGCACGTCGCAGGCGGCCTTGTCCTGGGCGAGGTACTCGCAGAACTCGCTGATGCCGCCGTCGAAGCGGAAGGTCTCCTCGGTCTTGCCGGCCCCGTCGATGGCCCGCTCGTCCCGGACGACCAGGGTCAGGCCGGGGACCAGGAAGGCCGTCTGGCGGGCGCGCTGGTAGAGCGTCTCCAGGTTGAGGCGGGCGTCCTTGAGGAAGATCTGGCGATCGGACCAGTAGCGGATCCGGGTGCCGGTCTTGCCCTTGGCGATGCGCTTGACCTTGCGCAGGCCGTTCGCCGGGTCGAAGGGGCTGTCGGGGCCCTGCTCGGTGAACATGCCGGGGACGCCGCGGCGGAAGCTGATGGCGTGCGTGGAGCTGCCCCGGTCGACCTCCACGTCCAGGCGGGCGGAGAGGGCGTTGACCACGGAGGCGCCGACGCCGTGCAGGCCGCCGGAGGCCGCGTACGAGCCGCCGCCGAACTTTCCGCCCGCGTGGAGCTTGGTCATGACGACCTCCACGCCGGACAGCCCTGTCTTGGGCTCGACGTCCACGGGGATGCCGCGGCCGTTGTCCCTGACCTCGACGGAGGAGTCCTCGTGGAGGATCACCTCGATGTGGTCGCAGTAGCCGCCCAGGGCCTCGTCGACGGAATTGTCGATGATCTCCCACAGGCAGTGCATGAGGCCCCGGCTGTCGGTCGAGCCGATATACATGCCGGGACGCTTGCGGACGGCCTCCAGCCCTTCGAGGACGAGCAGGTGCCGCGCGGTGTAGTTGGAACCGTCCCGGTCTGCTCCGGACAGCAGCGCGCTGGAAGGCACGGACGTGTCGGCGGTCACGCAGTTCGCTCCTCGCTGAATTTCTTTTCTGGCCCTGTCGGGCGCAGGGGTGGCTCGGGTGCCCGTCGAAGGGTACCGAGGCCAGGTAGAGCCGATGCAACGCCACCCTCGCGCTTTCCTCAGCCTAGTCCAGATCCGCACGGATGTTCGATCCCCCGGGCGGGTGAAGGAAACATCACGTTCCCTTCCACGCATGAACCATTTAGGGTTCGGGCACGTCCTCATGAACAACCTGGCACTCACGCCGGGGAGGATGGAACTGCAAGAAGCGCACGACTGACAACGCGAAACCGTAAAGCAACGCAATACGGCTCCTTCGCCGCCAACCGGCAACAGCCGGCCAGCTTCGGAAGGAAGTTTCGAGGAAAAGCCGCGAGCGGGAACGTTTTCGGCCTGGTTGGATGTTGACCCTGGTACGACAGCTCGTCGAGCTAGAGAAGAGGCGACGTGACTACTGTTCTGACACCCGCGACCCCGCTGACGGCCGCTGACCGATGCGACCGTTGCGGCGCCCAGGCATATCTGCGTGTCGTCCTGCTGAGCGGCGGTGAACTGCTCTTCTGCGCCCACCACGGTCGCAAGTTCGAGCCGGAACTCAAGAAGATCGCCGCGGAAATACAGGATGAGACCGAGCGGCTCACGTCCGCTCCGGCTGCCCACGCCGAACCCGAGGACCGCTGACACACAGGCCGAACCTCGCATCCGACGAGCCAGGACCGGCCAGGCCGGTCGACGGGCGGCACCTCTGAGACCCAGGGGTGCCGCCCGTCCTCACATCCGCGGCCGCCCACTCTCGGTGAGGACGGCGCTACGGGAGCTGCGCGGGCGCCTCGGGCCGGCCGGCCAGGCCCCCGCCCGACCCCTGCTGGTCCGCACGATGCCCCTGCACGGTCCCTGCGCGCGCCGCGGAGCTCCTCCGGGGTCCCCATGCGGCTTCCTGGACCCCGCTCGGCTGTACGGCCCTCTCCGGGGCCGTCACGAAGCCGGCCAGGGGGGCGATGCGCGTGTACACACCGGGACTGTCGGCGCGCCCGCAGCCGCGGCCCCACGAGACCAGCCCGATGAGCCGGCCCTGCGCCACCAGCGGCCCGCCGCTGTCGCCCTGGCAGGCGTCCTTGCCGCCCCCGCCGTCCCCCGCGCACACCATGGAGTCGGCCCGGTACTGTCCGTCCGCGTCGCCGGGGTAGGCGCGCCCGCAGACCTCGTCCGCCAGCACCGTCACGCGCGCGGCCCGCAGGGCGTACGCGTAGTCACCGAAGCCGCTCGTGTCCCCCCAGCCGTACACGTCCGCCTCGGTGCCCGCCCCGTACGCGGGGTGGCCCGCCTCCGCCATGGGGAGCACGTGGTGGGCCGGGACGGCCTCCGCCAGCTCCAGCACGGCGAGGTCTCCCGCGTTGCTCTGCGGGTCGTAGTCGGGGTTCACCCGCGCGCCACGCACCGCGATCTCCCGGCCGTCGGCCGCCCGGAACTCCGTACGGCCGGCGATCACCCGGAAATCGGAGACGGACTCCACGGGTCCGCCGAGCACCTGTCGGCCCAGGCAGTGCGCCGCGGTGACCACCCTGGTCGGAGCGACGACGACACCCCCGCAGAACTGCCCGTCCCGCGTACCTCCGAACCGGTCACGGCTGGCCAGGGCCACGACCCAGGGGCTGTCGGCCACCTTCACCGGCCTCCCGCCGATCACCACGCTGTCCGCGGCCGCCTGAGGCATCTGGGCGAGCGGCGCCGCGGCCGCTCCTGCCGCCAGGGTCAGCGCGCCCGCCAGGACACGGGCAAAGGGACGACGCATGAGGCCTCCTGACTCCGAGTGTGCATGACTCCACCCAGAGTGGGATGCCCGGTGGCCGAGCGCACCCGCGCGGCCACCGTCTGCGCCCGCACCGCCCGGGCCTGGGCACCTTCACCGCCCAGGCCGCCCGCCTGCTAGTCCAGGTAGTCGCGCAGCACCTGGGAGCGGGACGGGTGGCGCAGCTTCGACATCGTCTTGGACTCGATCTGGCGGATGCGCTCACGCGTGACCCCGTAGACCTTGCCGATCTCGTCGAGGGTCTTGGGCTGCCCGTCCGTGAGGCCGAAGCGCATGGAGACCACGCCGGCCTCGCGCTCGCTCAGGGTGTCGAGCACGGAGTGCAGCTGCTCCTGCAGGAGGGTGAAGCTCACGGCGTCGGCGGGGACGACGGCCTCGGAGTCCTCGATGAGGTCGCCGAACTCGCTGTCGCCGTCCTCGCCGAGGGGCGTGTGCAGGGAGATCGGCTCGCGGCCGTACTTCTGGACCTCGATGACCTTCTCGGGGGTCATGTCGAGTTCCTTGGCCAGCTCCTCCGGGGTGGGCTCGCGGCCCAGGTCCTGGAGCATCTGGCGCTGCACGCGGGCGAGCTTGTTGATGACCTCGACCATGTGCACGGGGATGCGGATGGTGCGGGCCTGGTCGGCCATGGCGCGCGTGATGGCCTGCCGGATCCACCACGTCGCGTAGGTGGAGAACTTGTAGCCCTTGGTGTAGTCGAACTTCTCGACCGCGCGGATGAGACCCAGGTTGCCCTCCTGGATCAGGTCCAGGAACAGCATGCCGCGGCCGGTGTAGCGCTTGGCGAGGGAGACCACGAGGCGGAGGTTGGCCTCCAGCAGGTGGTTCTTGGCGCGGCGGCCGTCCTCGGCGATGATCTCCAGCTCGCGCTTGAGCTTGGGTGCCAGCTTGTCGGAGTTCGCCAGCTTGTCCTCGGCGAACAGACCGGCCTCGATCCGCTTGGCGAGCTCGACCTCCTGCTCCGCGTTGAGGAGGGGGACCTTGCCGATCTGCTTGAGGTAGTCCTTGACCGGGTCGGCGGTGGCGCCCGCGACCACGACCTGCTGGGCCGGAGCGTCGTCCTCATCGTCCGAGATGACGAAGCCCTTGTTCTCCCCGCCCTCGTCCTCTTCGTCGCCCTCGGCCTTGACCGCGTCGGGCCCCTCGTCCGGGTTCTCGTCCTCGCCGGCGTCGTCCGCGTCCTTCTTGGCCGCGGTCTTCTTGGCCGCGGTCTTCTTCGCGGCCGTCTTCCTGGCGGGCGCGGCCTTCTTCGCGGCCGTCTTCTTCGCCGCCGCCTTCTTGGCGACGGGCTCCGCGGCCGACTCCTCGGCGAGGGCGTCCGGTGCCTGCGGGTCCACCGTCTCGGCCGCAGGGACCGCGGGCGCCGCAGGCTGCGCCGCCGTCGTCCCGGCCGTCGTCTTCCTGACGGGTTCGGTGGCCGTCCGCTTGGCCGGGCTCTTCGCTGCGACGCTCTTGCGGGTGGTGCGCTTGGGCGACTCCGCGGCACTGACCATCAGCGTCACACCCTCTTCCTCGAGGATCTGGTTGAGGCTGCGCAGAACATTCTTCCACTGGGTCGCAGGAATCTGGTCAGCCTCGAAGGCCCGACGCACGTCATCGCCGGCGATCTGCCCCTCGGCCTTGCCCCGCTCGATGAGCGCCATCACAGACTCGGAATCGGCGATCTCCGGCGGGAGCGTACGGGATGTGCTGGCCGACACGAACAACCTCTCGGAACGATGGGAACGGCTTCCGACCCCGGGCCTGGTGGTGCTGGACCGGAGCCGACGACCACCGACCGGGGATGGGCCGGCGGCGCGGGCAGGGGCCGGGGAGCTGCACAGCACCCCCAAGGGCTGCTGTCTTCCCTCCGTCGGCCATCACCTCTTAAGTCATCGCGCGACCTCGCGGAGCGTTACGCCCAATCTTCGTGGCCCGAGTCACACCCCGTATGTACGGATGCCGGCCATACGGTCACACCCCCGGCCGCAGGAGGGCCGCGGCGGCCGCGGAGAGCTCCGGAAGAAGGACGCGGTCCGCGCGCCGGTGTCGCCGGGCCCGGCCGGGCCCGGCGACGCGTCGTACACCCCCGCGCGCCCGCCCGTCAGTGCTCGCGCGGGGCGGGAACCACGCGCTCGACCTCCGGATGAACCGTCAGGAGCTGGCGCATCGCGTTCTCGGCGCCCGTCGCGTCGCCCGCCGCGAGGGCCTCGACCATCCGTGCATGGTGCGCGACGCAGGTCTCGCTCGGGCGGTCGCAGGAGGTCATCGGGCTGCCGGAGACCTGGAGGGCGGCGGAGACGATGCCGGAGAGGTGCTCCAGCATGCGGTTCCCGGCGACCTGGATGAGCAGTGCGTGGAACTCGTTGTCCGCGCGCGCGAAGGTGATCGAGTCACCCTGGCCGAGGGCGTGGCCCATGATCTCGACCATGTCGGCCAGGCGCTGCTGGATGTCCGGGCGGCCGTGGCCGGCGGCGAGGCGGGCGGCGAGCGGCTCGATCGTCCAGCGGAGCTCGCCGAGCTCGCGGCGCTGGTCGTCGCGCTGGGGCCCGAAGGCCCGCCACTCGATGATGTCGGGATCGAGGAGGTTCCAGTCGGCGACGGGGCGGACCCGCGTGCCGACGTTGGGCCGGGCGCTGACGAGGCCCTTGGCCTCGAGGACCCGCAGCGATTCGCGGACGACCGTGCGGGAGACCTCGAAGCGCTGGCCGATCTCCTCGGGGACCAGGGGGCGGTCCGCGCCGAGGTCGCCGGAGACGATCATCTGGCCGAGCTGCTGGACGAGTTGGCCGTGCAGTCCGCGGCCGCGGCTGCCTGCCGCGCGGCGACCCACGCGGCTCAACTCGACGTCGGGGCCGTCCCAGTGGGGTGCTCCGACACGGTCGGGCCCGGGGGCCTCCGCGTAGGGGTAGCGGTCGAGTTCGCCCGCGCCGGCGAGGCCGGATTCGGCATGGCGGGCGGCGGTCATCATGGTGTGCGCAAGGGTACTCACGAATCCTTTGTCGGTCGTGCCTCCATGACCCTTGAGGTCTTTGGTGAAAAGCACACGAAAGGGTGATCGGTGCCACCTACGCAATTGACGACTTATCGTAAAGAACCGGGCCTATTGCGAGGAGTTGCGGTCCGCTTGACGCGACATGGACTGCAACGGTCCCGTCCGTGACCGCTCCGGCAACGGAACGGTCACCAACGGACCCTGCTGCGCAGTCCGGTGAACCCATAGGCGCACAACAGGACCATCAGCGACAACACCAGTGCCGTGGCCACGGGTTGGGTCATCACCCGTAGGGCCCCCACCAGCAGCCGGTCCGCCTCGGGCGGCCACTGCACCCAGGACAGGCCGCGCAGCCTGGGGCCCAGCCCGGTCACCGGGTACGCGGACGATCCTTCCAGCGCCTTGCCCACCAGCGGAACCACGCCCACGGGCACGGCGAGCACCGCCGCCAGTCCCGCGGTGGCGGACCGGAAGACGCCGGAGGCCAGGACCCCGGCCCAGGCGCAGCCGATCAGCAGCCCGGCCCAACTCGCCGCCGGGGACAGCCATTCCGCCGGGATGCGCAGGGGTCCGCTGTCGAAGACGAGCGCCAGGGCCGCGGCGTCGGCCGTCACGACCAGGGCACCCAGCAGGAGGGCGAGCGCGGCGCAGACTGCGAGTTTCGCGGTGAGCAGCCCCAGCCGGCGGGGCACGGTGCCGCGGTCGGCGGCGAGGGCGGGGTAGCGGTACTCCTCACCGAAGGCCAGCGCGCCGAGCAGTCCCGCACCCAGGGCGGCGGGCGGCAGCGGCAGCAGCCCGGGCCAGGCGGCGAGCAGCCGGCTCTGCGGGGTCTGGCCGGCCCGGGCGAGCACGAGAGCGGTGAGGACGGAGACCACGACGACGAGGGCGGCGGTGAGAACGGGGGTGGCGGTGCCGAAGACGCGGAGCAGCTCGTAGCGCAGTGGCCGCAGGGGCCCGCCCACGCGCCGCACGGCCGATACCGGCGGCTGGGAGCGGGCGCGCCGGAGGGTGCCGCCGCCCTCGGCGGGCTCCGGTGCGGTGCCGGCGGCGGCCGGGGTGGCGGCCGCCGCGCGGGCGTGCGGGACCGGCGCCGTCGAGGCGCCGCCGTCACCGGTCTCGTCGGCGAGCTGGTGGACCAGTACGCCGTGGCGGAACGCCGCCTCGCCGACCTCGGCGCAGTTGCTGCCGTACACCGACAGCCGGCTGCCGCTCTCCTCGACGATCTCCACCGCCCGCTGTGCCGCGCGGGCTTCCCGTCCCAGTACGTCGGCCAGCCGGGCGGCGTGCGGGGTGCGCACGGCGACCCGCGGCCTCAGCCGGGTCCGCGCGAACTCCGCGGCCTCCTGGTCGGCGACGAGGCGGCCCGCCTCGATGCTGACGACCCGGTCGGCGCTCCGGGCCGCCTCCTTGGCGTCGGCGGTGGTGAAGAGCACGGCTCCCCCCTGGGAGGCGTGGCCGCGCAGCAGCCCGTACAGCCAGCTGCGTTCGCGGGGGGAGAGCCCTGCGGCGGGCTCGTCGAGGAGGAGGGTGCAGGGATCGCCGAGCAGTGCCGAGGCCAGGGCGACCCTGCGTTCCATGCCGAGCGACAGGGAGCCGAGGCGCTGGTCCCGCAGGCCGGCGATGCCGACGACCTCGAGCATGGTGTCGGCCCGGGAGGCCGGCACCCCTGCGGCGGCGCACAGCATCCGCAGCTGGTTGCGGACGGTCCGTGCCGGGTTGCCGGGGACGTCTCCGAGCACCACTCCGACCTCACGGCCGGGGTGCGGGATCCGGTGCAGCGGCCGGCCGCGGAAGTAGGTCACCCCGCGGCCCGGTTCGAGTTCGAGCATGAGCCGCAGTGCGGTCGTCTTGCCCGAACCCGGCTCGCCGAGCAGGGCGGTCACATGCCCCGGGCGGGCCTCGAGAGTGAGGTCGTCCACAAGGGGCGGGGCGTCGGAGCGTGGTTTGCTGGTGAGTCCGATGGCCTGGAGCATCGCTTCCCTCGCGGGGTGTGAGACCGCTTTGCGGCAGCGTGGGTACCGCAAGCAAGATAACGCGATATGTCCGATTTTCGGCGCAACCGGTCCGATGGGATGCCGATTGTTCGACCGGGCTCGCTCCCATCCGGAAGCCCGGTTCGGCCTGCGAGCCGGGTTCGGACTCCGGTGGGTGCAGCACCCGCGACGCGTGTGCCGCGGCGTCAGACCTCCGGGCGCAGCATCGGCGGATTGAGCAGCGTCGCCCCTCCCGCGCGGAACAGCTGGGCCGGGCGGCCGCCCTGACGGGTCGTGGTTCCGCCGGCGGGCACCAGGAACCCGGGGGTACCGGTGACCTTGCGGTGGAAGTTGCGCGGGTCCAGTGCCACTCCCCATACGGCTTCGTACACCCGGCGCAGCTCGCCGACGGTGAACTCGGGCGGGCAGAAGGCGGTGGCCAGCGAGGAGTACTCGATCTTCGAGCGGGCCCGCTCGACGCCGTCGGCGAGGATCTGCGCGTGGTCGAAGGCAAGCCCGGCGGAGCCGTCGTCGCCGACGGCCAGCAGCTCGTCGACGGGGGCCCAGCGCGCACTGTTGGCGTCACCCCCGGCCCGGGGCGCGGGGAGGTCCGGAGCCAGCACCAGATGCGCCACGCTGACGACCCGCATCCGCGGGTCCCGCTTCGGGTCGCCGTAGGTGGCCAGCTGTTCGAGGTGTGCCCCGTTGCCCGCGCCGGGTACGGCGGGGTCGTGCGCACACAGCCCGGTTTCCTCGGACAGCTCTCTGGCGGCGGCCGCGGCCAGGTCCTCTTCCCCCCGCACGAATCCGCCGGGCAGCGCCCAGCGCCCCTGGAACGGCTGCTCGCCGCGCCGGACGACCAGCGCACAGAGCGCGTGGCGCCGCACGGTGAGCACGACCAGGTCGACGGTGACTGCGAAGGGCGGATAGGCCGACGGGTCGTAGGGCGACATGCCGCGATCATAGTCGTCTGCCTGACGATAAACAGCGCTTTGGTGACCTTGAAGACAAGGGTCCCCAGGGCGGCGCGTACGCCCGGCGGGCGCGGCTCGCGAAGTGCGGCGCCTGTACGCCCGAGTCGCGCCGTCACAGCTCGTGCCAGGCGCGCGCCGCCGACCGTCTCAGCCTCCCAGTTGGAGCGCATCCGCGGCCTCCTCCACCATGCCGAGGCCGAGCCGGCTGACGCGGACGGCGAAGGGTTCGCCGGCCACCCGCAGGCCCTCGAGCCGGATGGCGCCGAGGGGAGCCCCGGGAAGGGGGACGAGGGCAACGGTGCCCGCGGGAGCGTCGGGGCGGATCCCGGCGAGAGCGGTCAGGACATGGACCCCCGTGGCCGCCGCCACGGCGGCGGGGCGGCAGGCCGCCGGGTGCGGGATGGGGACGCTGCCGGCGGTCCGCTGCTCGGCGGCGAACATCTCCGGCAGCCGGTACCCGAAGGCTTCCGCCGCGTCCAGGAGGCCTCTGAGCAGGCCCGCCGCCTCCTTCGCGAAGCCCGCCGCGGCCAGGCCGGACACGGCCACGGCGCTCTCGTACGCCCGTACCGCGCCCGACCGGTGGCCGAACGGGTTGTGTCCCGGTTCTTTGAGGGCCATGCTCCGCAGCCCCCACCCGCAGTCCATGGCGGGGGCTCCGAACAGCCGGGCCAGCTGCTCGGTGCGGATCCGGTCGAGGAGGCCGGGGGCCGGCCGGCCGCCGCCGAGCAGCCCGGTGTCGAGCAGATGGGCGGCGGCTCCGGTCAGCCGTGGCAGGGGCCGCCCGTCGGGATGCAGGGCCGAAGCCGGACGGCCGCCGTCCGGGCCGTCGATCCAGAACCTGTCCCGGAACCGCTCCCGCAGCGCGGCCGCCCGCTCCTCCCACTCCTGCGCTCCGGGTCGTCCGCATCCGGCGAGGAGGTCCGCGCCGAGCACGGCGGCCCGGTGGGCGTGGGCCTGGGTCTCGCAGCGCCGCGGTCCGGGCTCGGGATCGGCCAGGAAGCCGTCCTTCCCGAGGGCGCCGCGCAGCCAGTCGAGACACCGTTCGGCGGCCGGGAGCAGCCGGGCGACCTCCTCCTCCGGCATGCCCCACAGGCGTGCTTCGGCGAGTACGGCCGGGAAGGCGAGGGTCGCCTCGGTCCCGGTGCACGCGGGCGGCAGCTGCGGGCCGGCTCCGCGCAGCGGGCCCGGGATCTTCCCGGCTCCGGGCCCGCGCCCCTCGGCCTGTGTCCGGGCGAGGATGCGCAGTGTGGCGGCGGCGAGCCCGGTCCCCAGCGGCAGGGCCATGCGGGCGGCCCAGAGCGACTCCGCCGGTGCCAGGCCCAGCCGCCAGGGCACCCCGGCCGCCGCGAAGGCGTCACCCGGCTCCTCCGGGTCTCGCGAGAGCAGCGCGCCCAGATCCTCGACGCTGGTGCGGAACCACGCCTCGACCCTCGGGTCGTCCCCTTCGGCCCGGGCGCCGGCCAGCGGGTTCGCCACCTGTCCGGCGGGAGCCCGTGCCACCCGGTCGTGTGTGGTCCGCAGCTCGATGGTGCGCGTTTCGCCGGGGCCCAGTGCGAGCTGCCAGCGCAGTAGCCCGGCCGAGGCCACGGCGTCGTCGGGCGCGGGCTCCGCCGCAGTGACTGCTTGTGCCGCGCCGGTGCTCCAGCGCAGGCCGGCCGCGTGCACGCCCGCCGGCAGCTCCGGGCCGGCCCGGCCCGCGGCCACTGCGGCCAGTTCCGCCAGGTCGGTGCCGAGCAGTACCTCGACGGGGATGCGCATCGGCCGGCCCGTGAAGCTGCGGAGGGTGATCCGCTCGGTGCCGTCGGCGTGGCGGACGCGTTCGACCCCGATGTCCGGGTCGGGCCCTGGTTCGGCGCCGGTGCGCACGGTGGCGGTGAAGGCCGCCCGGTCGGCACCCAGGCTGCGTCCCTGGACGGCGACCGGTTCCCGGCCGCCGACGCGCAGCACGCACCGGGAGAGCAGCCGGCGTCCGGAGCGGTAGATCCCGTCGATCCCCCGCCCGGTCAGCTGGCCGTCCCCCGGTGAGATGACCAGACAGGGCGCGGCGACGCAGATGACGGCGTCGTGCACGGGCGGCAGCTCGGGCCTGCGGGCGGCGGGCACGCCGGTCGGGCGGGGAGGTGCGGGGTGAGACATGTGTCGCCTTGTCTGCGCTCCGGTGGGTTCAGCTGGGCGGCGACGCCGCCGGGGCGGCACCTCCCCCCAGCTGAACGGCCCCGCCCCCGCCCGGGTCACGGGCCGCGGCTCCGGCCGGGCGCGGCGGGGAGGCAGCGCGCTCCGCCGGGCGGGGGTCGAGGCGCCGCGGAGGAGCCGCACGGCGCGGCCGTACGACGGCCGGCGCGCGCTCACTGCCCGCTCCCCGCGGTGCGGCGCGATCCGCGGCGCGGCGCCGTGCGCCCCCGTCGGCCGGGCGGCCGGGTGGAGGCGGCGGTGGAGGCGGCCCGGCTGCGCCGAGGTTCCCTGCGGCGCCGCTCCTGCCTGAGGCACTGCCGCAGGCCCTCGGGGTCGATTCCCTCGTTGCAGGCGTGGTGGAGCAGCTGGGCGAAGCGGTATTCGGCGTCGGCCCGCAGGGCCATGCCGAGGGCGATCCGGGCAGTCGGCTCGTCTCCGGTGGACCAGGAGACCCAGCCGGCCAGGGTGAGGGGGGCCGCGGCGTGCTCGCCGTAGGCGCCGACGCAGCGGCGGGCCAGTGCCCGCCACAGGCGAAGGGCTGGCGCCGCCTCCTCGCCCTCCATCCACTCGGCCGCCACGTCCCGTACCTCGCGGTCCTGGAGGCCGAGGATCAGTGAGGCGGCCTCGTCGTGGCCGAGCAGCGCGTCGTCCCAGTCGTCGCCCTGGACGCCGCTCTCGACGGGCGGTGCCAGGGTCATGCGCCGCATCAGGACCTGCGCGAGCGTGATGGTCTCGGCGCCCACCTCTTGCCGGGTGGTGCCGTGGAGCATCCTCGGCATCAGGGCGGCGGCCGCCCGGTCCAGGGCCTGCTCGGCCTCCTGCGCCACCGGCCCGCGCAGCGGCGCAAGCCTGCCTTCGATCTCTTCGAGGGAGCCCCGGATCTGGAGCCCGGCGAAGGTCGCGGCCGCGGCCATCACGGAGGTGCCGACCGGGGCCAGTGGGCTGCCCTCGGCGGGGCAGCACCGCTCGTCGGGGCAGACGTAGGACCAGAAGCGGCCCGCCGACAGGCACAGGGCCTCCAGCACCGGCACGTCCAACGCGCCGCAGGCCAGCCGGATCCGCTGGGCGAACGGCCTCAGCCGGGTCATCACGGCCCGGCCGCTCTCCTCCCCGCGCGGCTCCTGGCAGAGGTAGACGACGATGCCGTCGGGCTTGACGCCACGTCGTTCGCTGCCCCGGATGAGGCAGTCCGCGACCTGGCGGGCGGTGTCCTCCCATTCGGCGGGAGCGGTGGGGATGCCGACGCGGAGCCGGCCCCCGAAGCGTCCGCCCTCACCGTGGACGGCGACCATGACGAGGGAGTCGGACGGATGGAAGCCGAGCATGTAGGGCAGCGCATCGGCCAGTTCGGCCGGGCTGCGCAGGGTGATCTGGGGTTCGTTGGCGGTTCCGGCCGGGCTGATGAAGGACCGGTCGGACGGGCGACGGGATTCGCTGCTGTTCGTCATGCCACGAAGGTCCCGTGCACGATCCGATCCCGAAAGCCCTGTGGATAAGTGTTGAAGCTTCAACTTCCACAACGGTTCGGGCAGCATTGGCGCGATGTCGGAGGCATCGGGTTGCATGGGGGCATGAACGCAGACCTGAGGTCCTCGGCCGACTCCGTACTCGCCCGTCTCGTGGGGGACCCCACGGGCACCGCCCGGCTGCGCGAGGACCAGTGGCTCGCGATCGAGGCCCTCGTCGCGCACAAGCGGCGGGCGCTCGTGGTCCAGCGCACCGGCTGGGGCAAGTCCGCCGTGTACTTCGTCGCGACCTCGCTGCTGCGGGCGGCCGGCGCCGGCCCGACCGTGATCGTCTCGCCCCTCCTCGCGCTGATGCGCAATCAGGTCGAGGCCGCGGCCCGGGCGGGGATCCGCGCCCGCACCATCAACTCCGCCAACCCCGAGGAGTGGGAGGGGATCCAGGCCGAGGTCGCCGCCGGCGAGGTCGACGTCCTGCTGGTGAGCCCGGAGCGGCTCAACAACCCGGACTTCCGCGACCAGGTGCTGCCCAAGCTCTCGGCGGCCACCGGCCTGCTCGTGGTGGACGAGGCGCACTGCATCTCCGACTGGGGGCACGACTTCCGCCCCGACTACCGCCGGCTGCGCACCATGCTGGCCGACCTCCCGCCGGGCGTCCCGGTTCTCGCCACGACCGCCACGGCCAACGCCCGCGTGACCGCCGACGTCGCCGAACAGCTGGGCACCGGAGCCGGCACGGACGCCCTGGTGCTGCGCGGCCCGCTGGACCGCGAGAGTCTCAGCCTGGCGGTCCTGACCCTGCCCGACGCGGCGCACCGGCTGGCCTGGCTCGCGGACCACCTCGGCGAACTGCCCGGCTCCGGAATCATCTACACGCTGACGGTGGCCGCGGCCGAGGAGGTCACCGCGTACCTGCGCCACCGCGGGCACACCGTGGCCTCGTACACCGGCAAGACGGAGAACGCGGACCGCCAGCAGGCCGAGGACGACCTGCAGGCGAACCGGGTCAAGGCGCTGGTGGCCACCTCCGCCCTCGGGATGGGCTTCGACAAGCCCGACCTGGGCTTCGTCGTGCACCTGGGCTCGCCCTCCTCACCGATCGCCTACTACCAGCAGGTCGGCCGCGCGGGCCGCGGCGTGGAGCACGCTGAGGTCCTGCTGCTGCCCGGCCGGGAGGACGAGGCGATCTGGCAGTACTTCGCGTCGGTCGCCTTCCCGCCGGAGGAGCAGGTGCGCCGCACCCTCGACGTGCTGGCCCATGCGGGGCGACCGATGTCGCTGCCCGCCCTGGAGCCGCTGGTCGACCTGCGCCGCACCCGGCTGGAGACCATGCTCAAGGTCCTCGACGTCGACGGCGCCGTGCACCGCGTCAAGGGCGGCTGGACCTCGACGGGTGAGCCGTGGGCCTACGACGCCGAGCGCTACGCCTGGGTGGCCCGGCAGCGGGCCGCCGAGCAGCAGGCCATGCGCGACTACGCGGCGACCACGGGATGCCGGATGGAGTTCCTGCGCCGGCAGCTCGACGACGAGGAGGCCGCGCCCTGCGGCCGCTGCGACAACTGTGCCGGGGCCCGGTTCGCGGCCGAGGTCTCCACCACCGCGCTGGACACCGCGCGCGGCGAGCTGGGCCGCCCAGGTGTGGAGTTGGAGCCGCGCAAGATGTGGCCGACCGGGCTCGCCGCGGTCGGCGTCGACCTCAAGGGGCGCATCCCCGCCGGGGAACAGGCCTCGACGGGTCGGGCCCTGGGTCGGCTGTCCGACATCGGCTGGGGCAACCGGCTGCGCCCGATGCTCGCACCGCAGGCTCCCGACCAGCCGGTTCCGGACGACGTTGCGCAGGCCGTCGTCGCGGTGCTCGCCGACTGGGCGCGGGGTCCCGGCGGTTGGGCCTCCGGCGCCCCTGACGCACCGGCACGTCCGGTGGGTGTGGTCGCGCTGCCCTCGCGCGGCCGTCCCCAGCTGGTCGGTTCGCTGGCCGCGCGGATCGCCGAAGTCGGCCGGATGCCGCTGCTCGGCACGATCGCCTACACCGATCAGGTCCCGGAGTTCGGGCTGGCGTCCTCCAACAGCGCCCAGCGGGTCCGCGGTCTCCACCAGGCCCTGGCCGTCCCGCAGGAGCTGGCGGCGGCTCTGGCGCAGACCTCCGGCCCGGTGCTCCTCGTGGACGACCGCGCGGAGAGCGGATGGACACTCGCGGTGGCTGCCCGGCTCCTGCGGCGGGCAGGCGCAAAGGAGGTGTTCCCGCTGGTGCTGGCGCTCCAGGGGTGACCCGATGCGTCATTCTCGGCGTGGCGGGGCAAGGATATGAACGGCATACCGGCGAATTCCGGTCGGCGTCGTCAATTGCTCGTTGCCGCATGCTCGGAAGCCACGCGAGAATTGGAGTGCTCCCGCTCGGCTCCTCGGCACCCTCCTGGGCCGCGCTGCGGCGCGCCCCGACTCCAGCCGTGCCCGTCCGCGGGCGTGTACCCGAAGGGAGGAACGTGACCTTCGGATTCACGCCGCCTTCGACCTCGTCTCTGGCAACGGCCACCGGCGGCGGCAGCCGGCACGGCAGGCTGCTGGAACCGTCCGAATGGATGTCGGCGGGCATTCCCCTGCTGCGCAATCCGCGCGAGGTCGTCAGCGGGCTGCACTCGCGGCACAGTCCGGTGCCCTCGACCGCGGTGATCGCCGTCCTCGGCCCGGAGGAACAGCTCGTGGCGAGCGCCTCCTTCGTGCAGCGCTCCGCGTCGGCCGACGGCTGGGAGTACCGCAACGCCCTGCTGTCCCGGCTGCGCCGCGTCCTCCCGCACGACCTGCGGCGGCGGACCCCGGTACGGACGGCCGTCCTGCTCTACTGCCGCGAGGGCGACGAGCGGTGGACCCCGGAGGACGGGGCGTGGATGTGGGGGCTGCGGGACGCCTGCACCCTGCACGGACTGCGCTGCGGCGCGTACATCACGCTGACCCGCGACGGCTGGCAGGTGCTGGGCGAAGGCCGTGGCGGCCGGCGGCCCAGCTCCGACTCGCGGCCGCAGCGGCTCGGCGACGCGGTGGCCGAGTTCGCTCCGCTCGCCCTGCACACCGGCGGCGGCGCGGTCGAGGCCCTGCGCCGGACCGCCGCCCGCTGAGGCCCGCACCCGGCGCCCGGCCCCGTTCACCTCTCGGTTACGGCACGGAGCCCGTTCCCGGTCAGGCCTCATGGCCGTACACCCGCAACGGGGCGTACGGCGGATCAGGCCTCGGGTGCCCGCGCGGACGTCGACTCGGGCCGCGGCTCGAGGCTCCGCCCCGGTCCCGGCCCGGTCGGCCCGGGCTGCAGCGGGGCCGGCTCAGCGCCCGCCCCGCCCCTCGCCCGTGCCGGGGTACAGGGCGTCAGACGCCCGCACCCAGAACGGAGTTGATCTGCTGCGGGTCTCCGCACACGATCAGCAGCGCACCCGCCCGGGTGAGCGCGACCGGCAGGGAGTCCGCGACGGTGCCGACCGGACCGCCGTTGACCGCGAAGACCACGACGGGGCGCCCGGCGGCGCGCTCGACCTGCGACGCGTCCGCGTAGAAGACGTCGTCCCCGGCGTCGTGCAGGGCCCAGTACGCGGCCTCGCCGAAGGAGAGCTCGTGGGCGGCCCACGGGTGCGGGTCGCCGGTGGTGAGCACCAGGATGTCGCCGGGCGCGCGCCCGGTGTCGAGCAGCAGGTCCACGGCCTCTTCGGCCGCGTCCAGCGCACCCTCGGCGGACGCCGGGATCAGCTGGATCTGCGGCACCGCCGCGGAGACGGACGGTGCGGTGGGAGCAGGGGCTGCGGGAACGGGTCCGGCAGTGGCCTGCGCCGCGCGCTGCGCGGGGGGTGCGGGCCGGGCGGGACCGGGGCGACCGGGCCGCGGGACTGCGGCGGGACGCGGACCAGGTACGGGGCGGGGGGTCTGCGCGGTGCGGCTCGCGGCCGGCGTGACGCGGGGACCCTGGGCACTCTCGTGAATCTGAGGCTCCTCGATGGCGGGGGTGAGAGGCGTGAGTTGACATCTATCAAACACCGGTACGAAACGTACCGGCCGGTGGCACATGGGTGCGATCAGAAATCGAAGCCGAGTTGGCCTCCGTTTTCCAGCTCCATCGACTCCTCGCTGCGGCGCACCTTCTTCAGGTGGCGCCATCGGGGCAGCGCGTCGAGATACGACCACGAGAGCCGGTGGTAGGGGGTGGGTCCCCGCTCCTCAAGGGCCGCCCGGTGCACGGGCGAGGGGTATCCGGCGTTGGCGGCGAAAGCGAAGTCCTCGATTCCGGCGCCCTGTTCGCCGAGTTCGGCCATCATGCGGTCGCGTCGGACCTTGGCGATGACCGAAGCCGCGGCGACGGCGACGCAGGACTGGTCGCCCTTGATCACCGTACGAACCCGCCAGGGCGGGCCGAGATAGTCGTGCTTGCCGTCGAGTATCACCGCGTCGGGCCGCACCGGCAGGGCTTCCAGCGCGCGCTCGGCCGCGAGCCGCAGGGCGGCCGTCATGCCCAGTTCGTCGATCTCCTCGGGCGTGGAGTGCCCGAGCGCGTACGCGGTCACCCAGCCCTCCAGGACGTCGAGCAGGGCGTCGCGCCGCTTGGGGGTGAGCAGTTTGGAGTCGGTGAGTCCGGCAGGGGGGCGGCGCAGGCCCGTGATCGCCGCACACACGGTGACGGGACCGGCCCAGGCCCCTCGTCCGACTTCGTCTACCCCGGCGATGACCTTGGCGCCGGTGGTTGCACGGAGGGAGCGCTCGACGGTGTGGGTGGGTGCTTCGTACGGCATGGCGCCAGCAAGGTTACGCCGCCCCGAGCCCAGTGCACACCCCCGCCCGGTTCCGACCGGCATGCGATCGGCCACGTGCCGCGCGCCGCCCCGGCCGCCGCCGCCCCTCCCCGTCTCACACCCTGAGCAGCGGCACCATCACCTCGTCGATCAACTCGGCGATGTCGGCATCCCCCCATTCGCTTCCGCACACCTTGGCGCGGTACATCAGCATCGCCGGAATGACATCCACGACAAACGGACCAGTCGCGTCCGGTCTCACGTCCCCCCGCTCGATTCCACGCAGGACAAGCTCCCTGATCAGGCGCTGGGCAGGCTCTTGAAGCCCGGACCAGATGACCCCACGGAACCGCTCCCCGGTCATGTGATCGCATTCGTGAAGCACCGACCAGAGGGCCTGCCCGGCACGCGAGTACATCACGCCCCTCGTGCGCCCACAGAGCAGGAGGAGGTCCTCGCGGATCGAGCCGGAGTCGGGAATCTCACCGATCTCCGGCAGACCGCTGCGCAGCGCGTCGGCCACGAGGTCCGCCTTCGAGGGCCAGCGCCGATAGAGCGCGGCCTTCCCGGTCTGCGCCCCGGTCGCGACCCCCTCCATGGTCAGCGCGTTCCAGCCGACCGTACTCAGCTGCTCCAACGCCGCGTCGAGAATCGCCCGTTCGAGTTCGGGGCCCCGCCTGCGCCCCGGCGGCGCCGGTGACCAGCGCGAACCCATCATCTCCCCACCTCCGACCGGCCCGAGACGCCGACCATGCATACTTTTTCAGCCTTAGTGAACGCTTGCGTTCACTAAGGTCCGCTCCTACCGTGGATCCCATAGTGAACGACTACGTTCACTATTTCACTTTGGGGGGATCCTCAGTGACAAGCTCTCACCTCGCCGCGCCCCGGATACCGGGGGCGGCGCGCCGGGAGGGACGCCCCGGCGTGGCGCTCGCCGTCATCGCCGCCTGCCAGCTCATGGTCGTCCTCGACGCGACCATCGTGAACATCGCGCTCCCGCACATCCAGACCGCCCTCGACTTCAGCACCACCGACCTCTCCTGGGTGCTCAGCGCCTACACCCTCACCTTCGGCGGACTGCTGCTGCTCGGCGGCCGGGCCGGCGACATCCTCGGCCGGCGCCGGGTGTTCCTGGCCGGAATCCTGCTCTTCACGCTGGCCTCGCTCCTCGGCGGTTTCGCCCAGGAACCGTGGCAGCTGCTGGCCGCCCGGGCCCTCCAGGGGGTCGGCGGGGCGATAGCCTCCCCGACCTCGCTCGCCCTGATCACGACGACGTTCGCCGAAGGCCCCGAGCGCAACCGGGCGTTCGGGGTGTTCGCCGCCGTCTCCGCGGGCGGCGGCGCGATCGGCCTGCTGGCGGGCGGCATGCTGACCGAGTGGCTCGACTGGCGGTGGGTGCTCTTCGTCAACGTGCCGATCGGCGTTCTGATCGCCGTGCTCACCCCGCTCTACATCAGCGAGTCCGCACGCCACCCCGGCCGGTTCGACATCGCCGGAGCCCTCACCTCCACCGGCGGCATGGCCTCGCTCGTCTACGGCTTCATCCGCGCCTCGGAGGAGGGCTGGCGCGACCCGCTCACCCTCGGGTCGTTCGCCGCCGCCCTGGTCCTGCTGGCGCTCTTCGTCGGCATCGAGTCGCAGGCCCGCGAGCCGATCATCCCGCTGCGGATGTTCGCCGACCGCAACCGCACCGGAACCTACGTGATCATGCTCGGCCTCGCCGCGGCGATGTTCGGCATGTTCTTCTTCATCGTCCAGTTCGTGCAGAACGTACTGGGCTTCTCGCCGATCCAGTCGGGCCTGGGCTTCCTGCCTGTCACGGTCGCCATCGTCACGGCCGCCGGCCTCTCGCAGCGCTTCCTGCCGCGCTTCGGCCCCAAGCCCTTCATGGTCACCGGGTCCGCGCTCACCGGCACCGGGCTGGCGTGGCTGGCCCTCCTGCGGACCGACAGCTCCTACCTCTCCGGCGTACTCGGGCCGATGCTGCTGTTCGGCTTCGGCATGGGTCTGAACTTCGTGACGCTGACCCTGACCGCCGTCTCGGGGGTGGCCCCGAAGGAGGCCGGGGCGCCAGCAGGTCGGCGGCTCGCTCGGCCTGTCCATCCTCGTCACCGTCTTCGGCACGGCCAGCCGCGAGGAGGCCACCCAGCAGGTCCCGGCCTTCCTGGCCCAGGCGGATCCCCAGACCGCGGCCGCCTTCCAGGAGACCGGCCGGCTGCCCGACCCCTGGGGGGACCTCGTCCTCGCCCAGGGGATCTCCACCTCGTTCATGGCCGCAGTGGCGATGGCCGGCCTCGCCCTGGCCACCGCCGTACTGGTGATCCGCGTGCGCAAGAGCGACCTGGAGGCCCTGGCCGGCGCCGCCGCGAAGGCCGGTCCGGCCGCCTGACCGGCTCCCGCGACGGGGGCCGGGGCCGGGGCCGGGAGACGGTGTCCCGGGCCCGGCCCGACCGGTCGGTGCCCCGCAGTGCCCGGTAGACGGGGGTGCGGCCTGCGACGGGGTCGTCACCACTGCCGGCGCACGGCTGCCTTACCACCGGTCACCAGGCTTGCCGGCGGAACGTCATCGGCCACAACCGCACCGGCGGCGACCACGGCATCACGGCCGATACTGACGCCGGGCAGGATCGTGGCACCGGCACCGATCCACACGTTCTCCGCGACGTCGATGGGAGCGCCGGTGAGGTACAGCCGCCGCTCCTCGGGATCAACCGGGTGGCCGCTGGTGATGAACGTGACCTTCGGTCCGATCATCACGCGCTCGCCGAGCCGGATGCCGGCGTAGTCCAGGAACGTGCAGTTCTGGTTGATGAAGACGCGATCGGCGAGGTCGAGGTTCAGGCCGTGGTCCGTGTAGAAGGGTGGATAGATCGTGACTCTCGGCGGCAGTGGCTTGCCGAGGATCTGTCCGAACAGCTCCGCCTTGCCCCCTTCGTCTTCGAAAGGCAGGGCGTTCAGGCGGGAGGTGAGCTCGGTGACCCGCAGGACCCTCTCGGCCATGGCTTGAAACTCTGCGCTGTGGATGCGCATGAGACGGTCGCTGGACATGCCACGGTCCTTTCGAGGGGCGCCTGCAGAGACGACAACGAGGGTGTCCAAGGTCTGTGATCCGGCACAACGACCACACCGGACACGACACCCTCCGCTCGCTCACCTCGTACGATCACCGACCCTTGGAATCGATCATCTAGTACTCGATGCGGCTGCCGAAGGCGCCCAGGCGCGAGCAGGCCTCGTACGACGCCGTCACCGGGCGTTCGCGCAGGATCTGCCGGGCCCGGTACTCGCCCATGCTCACCGCGTACCAGGGGACGTCGCCGGCCCCGGACATGTCGTCGTTGATCCCGTGCAGGGCGCAGGACCTCTGGGGCTCGGGCAGCCGGTCCAGGGCGGGGACCGCGTCCGCCGACAAGGACTGGAAGTAGGCCAGGTCGATCTTCCCGTCCTTCTCGAAGCGGGCGACGTTCCGCTCGGCGACCATCCCGTCCGGCGACAGCAGGCCGAAGGCCAGGACCGCCGCGGCGGAGCTGCCCGCGACCGCCCGCGGCAGCCAGCGCGCGCCGAACACCCCGGCCGCCATGATCAGTACGATGACCAGCCCGAGCCACAGCTCCATCGCGGCCACCGAGACCCGCAGCCTGGTCAGCCCGTACGCGTCCACGTAGAGGTCCATGCGGCGCAGCGCGGCCGCGACGACGACGAGCGTCAGCGCGCACAGGGCTCCGAGGACGATCCGGACGAAGCGTCGGTCGCCCGCCCCGGAGCGCGGGGCCCAGCGCAGGGCGAGCGCTATCACCGCGAGGGTGAGCAGGGTGGCCCAGAGCAGTTGCCAGAACCCCTGGCGGGCGTACTCGGCGTAGCTGAGGCCGGTGCTTTCCAGGACCTTGCTGTAGCCGCCGAACAGGACGGCCAGTTGGACGGCGTTGAAACCGGCGAAGAGCAGGTTGAGCACGATGAGCGGAAGCGCCCATTCGACCCGGGAGCGCGGCGTGCCGGGGGTCGTCCGGATCCGGTCCCAGCGCAGCGGGGCGGCTGCAGTGCGGGCCGCTGCGATGGCGATCACCGCGCCGAGGACGAAGAGCATCAACCGGATCGGCCCGTCCTCCACCGACACGTCGGGTGTCAGTCCGCCGAGGAGATCGGCGAAGGCCGCGTCCGCGGAGGCGAACAGCGCACCGAAGAGCAGGAGCAGGGCCACCGCCACGGCGGCCGCCTTGGCGACGGGCAGCCAGCGGTCCTTGCCGACCCCGCCGCGCGAGCGCAGCCCCTTGAAGATCCAGGCGGTGCCGGACACGGTGGAGTCGATGAAGCCGAGCGGGCTGAGGAAGACCCCGGGCCAGGTACGGCTGCCGTGGAGGGCGAGCGCACCCAGCAGCAGGGCGGACAGGATCGCGAGCGTGGACGGCCAGGCGGAGTCGCGCAGGGCGGGTATCGCGAGGAGCGCGAGGCAGCCGATCACCCAGGCCAGCGTCCAGGGCCGGGCCGTACGGCCGGCCGCGCGGGCGGCGACGTACGCGGCGACGACGGCGGGCACCACCGCGAGGAGCAGGCCGGGGCCCATGCCGTCGGCCAGGAGGAGCGCGGCGGCGAGCGCGGACCCGAGGACGGCGACGAGGGTGGCGGTCCGGACGGGAGCGGCCTCGGCGGGGCGCACCACTGTCGCCCAGGAGGGCTTCGCGGGCGACTTCGGCGGCGGCGGTCCCCACGGACGCGGTTGCTGGTGCTGGTGCGCGTACTGCTGCTGCGAGGTGGGCCCGCCGGTGTGGGCACCCGTCTGGGGCCCGGCCGCGGTGGCGGGCCGGCTCCCGGCCGCAGCCGGACCTCCGGGTGAATCCGCTGCCGCCGGCTCCGCGTCGGCCGCCGCCTCGGGCCGGGCTTCGTGCGCCCCGCCGGTGTTCTCTGACATCGGGTTCCCTCCCCTGTCGGCCGCCCCGGCGATCAGGTTGGGGCGGCGATGAGGACAGAGTAGGGCGACGACACCAAGTTTTGAACAGGATCAAAAGCCCGCTGTGGCAGGACCGTGACAATCGGCAGCGGCTCACCTGCCCTGCACGGACGGCACTTCGGGCGCGCACCGGGAGTGGAGGCTACGCCGTCTCCGGCAGCCACGCCGGCAGCGCTTCGGTGCGCGCCAGCCACTCGGTCGGCAGCACCGCGTCGCCGCGCGCGCCGAGTACGCCGCCGACGATCGCGCAGGTCGTGTCGACGTCCCCACCCACCTGCGCGGTGGTCCAGAACGCCCGCTCGTAGTCGTCCAGCGCCCGCGCCGCCGACCACAGGGCGAACGGCACGGTGTCGTGGGCGCTCGTACGCCGCCCGCAGCCCAGCACGGCGGCGACGGTGGTCGCGTCGCCGTAGTCCAGCATGTCCCGGGCGCGCCGCAGCCCGGCGCCGACCGCACTGCGCGGCACGAGGGCAATCACCCCGTCCAGCAGATCGGCCGCCTTCGGCGGGGCGTCCGTACCGGCGGCCAGTGCGGCCGCCGCGGCGACGGCCATCGCCCCGCACACGGCTTCGCGGTGCTGGTGGGTCGTGTAGGCGGAGATCTCCGCCTGGTGGGTGGCCTGCTCCGGGTCGTCGGCGTACCAGGCGCCCAGCGGCGCGATCCGCATGGCGGCGCCGTTTCCCCACGAGCCCTGCCCGTTGAACAGTTCGGCGGCCAGCGTGCGCCAGTCCCCGCCCTCCCGCACCAGACGCAGCATCCGGTTCACCGCGGGCCCGTAGCCCCGGTCGAAGTCGTGGTGGTGGGCGAAGGAGCTCGCGAGTGCGTCCTGGTCGATCCGCCCGTGCCCGGCCAGCACGGCCACCACCGAGCAGGCCATCTCGGTGTCGTCGGTCCACTGCCACGTCTCGGTGCCGGACGGCAGCTCGCGCCGCTTGAGCAGCGGGTAGTTCACGGGGACGAAGTACTGGGAGCCCAGGGCGTCACCCAGCGCCAGCCCGCGGAGGCTGGCCATGGCGCGTGCGTAGCGCCGTTCGGGAGTGGAGTCAGGCGTCATCGCGGGCCACTCTAGCCGTCCAGGTCGTAAGGCTCCGGTGTGGTCCACCGCTCAAACGGGCGGTCCAACCGGTACCGGCCGTCGGGGCCCAGCAGGAGCATCCGGAAATCGCCGTTCCCCGGATTGGACAGGGACTCGAATTCGGCCACCGACCAGTGGAACCAGCGCATGCAGAACAGCCGCATGGTCAGCCCGTGCGTCACCAGCAGCACGTTCTGGGGGTGGTCGGGGGCTTCGAAGCTGCGGTAGAGGCTTTCCAGGAAGGATCCGACCCGGTCGTAGACGTCGGCCCCCGATTCCCCTTGCGCGAAGCGGTAGAAGAAGTGCCCGTACGCGTCCCGGTACGCCTTCTGGAGCTTCACGTCCTCCCGGTCCTGCCAGTTGCCCCAGTCCTGCTCGCGCAGCCGCGGCTCCTCGCGCATCCGGACCCGCGTGGGGTCGAGCCTGAGCTCCCGGAAGGTCTGGAGGGTCCGCCGGTAGGGGGAGACATACGCGCTGATGGTCTCGTTGCCGAAGATCTCCCGGAGCCGCACGCCGGACGCCGCGGCCTGCTCGCGGCCGTACGGGGTCAGCCGCAGGGCGTGGTCGGGTTCCCTCTCGTACACCGTGTCGTCGGCGTTCCCCTCCGATTCCCCGTGTCGGACAAGGACGATGCGCCGTGGTCGAACCATCCCATGACCCTATTCGGCCATGGCCTGCCCGGCCGACCGGGCACGCCGGTCGGCCGCACGCTTGTCATACGGTCACACCGTCCAGGAGGGTTCGAGGTCGACGACGTCACCGGTGAGGGCCTCGACGTCCGCCTGGATCTGGGCGCGCAGGGACAGCCGCTCGACCCGCTCCTGCCGGTACTTGCCGTGCTCGGCGGCGGCGTGCCACATGGAGAGCACCAGGAACTCCCGGCCGGGAGCCTCGCCGAAGAGGCCCCTGATCATCCCGGGCGAGCCCGCCATGGCCGGATTCCACACCTTCTCCTGCATGAGGGCGAAGTGGTCGACCCGGCCCTCCCTGACACGGGTGTGCGCCACCCGGACGACGTCGGCGTCGGTGAAGCGCGGCTCGAAGCCGGTCTTCACGTCGAAGCGGTGGTCGAAGAGGGTGACCCGCAGATCGGTGTAGGTGCCGTGCTGAGCGGCCGCCAGTCTGTCGTGCGAACGCGCCATGAAGGAGTCGTAGAAGGACCGGCTCTCCCAGAACGCGAAGACATGCGCCACCCCCTGCCGGCCTCTGCTCCAGCCGCCGCCCTGCCCCCGGAATCCCGGCTCGCCCGGCAGCCCCGCCCATTTTCGCTGCCCCCGCTCGAACCCGCGTCGGTCCGTCACCGTGCAGCGAATCCACTTGACCAGCACTGCGCCATCGTACGGGCCAGGCGCGGCCCCGGTCAGTCCTCGGTGAGGTACATCCCCACCAGTTCCTCCGCATCCCGATCAGGCGGCCGAAGACCGAACTCCCGGTCGAGCACGGGGCGGACACCCACCTGATGCGCCAGGTCCACACCCGGATCGCGCCTGACGGACGCGTTCCACGGTGGCGCGGCTGAGAACCGGGTCCGTTCGGCCACGCACGACGGGGTGTCGGCGTAACGCCGACACCCCGTCCGAACAGCTCGTTCACGCCCGCTGAGGGCTCACGGTCAGCTGCAGCCGCTGGTGGAGCCGCAGCCCTCGCAGATGTAGCAGGATCCGGCGCGCTGCATCTTCGTACCGCAGGAGAAGCAGAGCGGGGCGTCCGCGGAGACACCGAGCTGCATCTCGACCAGTTCGGCGCTGCTGTGGGCAGCCTTGCGCTCCGGGGCCGGGACGGCGACCGGGGCCGGCTTCGGGGCCGCCGACACCGCGGCGAGCGGGGCCGACTGGGCGAGGGACTCGGTGTCGAGCTCCTCCTCGAGCGGCTCGTAGGAGCCGGTCTCCAGGTGGCGCTGACGCTCCTCGGCGGTGTGGATGCCGAGGGCCGAGCGGGTCTCGAAGGGCAGGAAGTCCAGCGCCAGGCGGCGGAAGATGTAGTCGACGATCGACTGCGCCATCCGCACGTCCGGGTCGTCCGTCATACCGGCCGGCTCGAAGCGCATGTTCGTGAACTTCGAGACGTAGGTCTCCAGCGGCACGCCGTACTGGAGGCCGACCGAGACGGCGATCGAGAAGGCGTCCATCATGCCCGCGAGGGTCGAGCCCTGCTTGGACATCTTCAGGAAGACCTCGCCCAGACCGTCGTCCGGGTAGGAGTTCGCGGTCATGTAGCCCTCGGCGCCGCCCACCGTGAAGGAGGTGGTGATGCCCGGGCGGCCCTTCGGGAGGCGCTTGCGGACGGGGCGGTACTCGATGACCTTCTCGACGGCGGCGCGGATGGTCTCCTCCGTCTTGGCGGTGACCTCCTCCTTCTCCTCTTCCTTCTTCTTGGCGGAGAGGGGCTGGCCGACCTTGCAGTTGTCGCGGTAGATCGCGAGCGCCTTGACGCCGAGCTTCCACGCCTCGAAGTAGATCTCCTCGATCTCCTCGACGGTCGCCGACTCCGGCATGTTGACCGTCTTCGAGATCGCGCCGGAGATCCAGGGCTGGATCGCGGCCATCATGCGGACGTGGCCCATCGGGGAGATGGAGCGCTCGCCCATCGCGCAGTCGAAGACCTCGTAGTGCTCGGTCTTCAGGCCCGGGGCGTCGACGACATTGCCCTGCTCGGCGATGTGGGCGACGATCGCCTCGATCTGCTCCTCCTGGTAGCCCATGCGGCGCAGGGCCTGCGGGACGGTGCCGTTGACGATCTGCATCGAGCCGCCGCCGACGAGCTTCTTGAACTTGACCAGGGCCAGGTCCGGCTCGACACCGGTGGTGTCGCAGGACATCGCGAGACCGATGGTGCCGGTCGGCGCGAGGACGGAGGCCTGGGAGTTGCGGAAGCCGTTCTTCTCGCCGAGGCGCAGGACGTCCTGCCAGGCCTCGGTGGCCGCGGCCCAGATCGAGTTGTCCAGGTCCTCGGTGCGCGGCGCGACGGCGTTGGCGTCGGCGTGCTGCTTCATGACGCGCTTGTGCGCCTCGGCGTTGCGGGCGTAGCCGTCGTACGGGCCGACGATGGCGGCCAGCTCGGCGGAGCGCCGGTACGCGGTACCGGTCATCAGCGAGGTGATGGAGGCGGCGAGGGTGCGGCCGCCGTCCGAGTCGTAGGCGTGGCCGGTGGCCATCAGCAGGGCGCCGAGGTTGGCGTAGCCGATGCCCAGCTGGCGGAAGGCGCGGGTGTTCTCGCCGATCTTCTGCGTCGGGAAGTCCGCGAAGCAGATGGAGATGTCCATGGCGGTGATGACGAGCTCGACGACCTTGGCGAAGCGCTCGGCGTCGAAGGACTGGTTGCCCTTGCCGTCGTCGTTGAGGAACTTCATCAGGTTGAGCGAGGCGAGGTTGCAGGACGTGTTGTCCAGGTGCATGTACTCGCTGCAGGGGTTGGACGCGGTGATGCGGCCGGACTCGGGGCAGGTGTGCCAGTTGTTGATCACGCCGTCGTACTGGATGCCCGGGTCGGCGCAGGCCCATGCGGCCTCGGCGAGCTTGCGGAAGAGCGCCTTGGCGTCGACCTTCTCGATGACCTCGCCGGTCATACGGGCCCGCAGGCCGAACTCGGTGCCGTTCTCGACGGCCGTCATGAACTCGTCGTTCACGCGGACGGAGTTGTTGGCATTCTGGTACTGGACGGACGTGATGTCGTCGCCGCCCAGGTCCATGTCGAAGCCCGCGTCGCGCAGGGCGCGGATCTTCTCCTCCTCCTTCACCTTGGTCTCGATGAAGGCCTCGACGTCGGGGTGGTCCACGTCCAGGACGACCATCTTGGCCGCACGGCGGGTGGCACCGCCCGACTTGATCGTTCCGGCGGACGCGTCAGCGCCGCGCATGAAGGAGACCGGGCCGGAGGCGTTGCCGCCGGAGGAGAGGAGTTCCTTGGAGGAGCGGATGCGGGAGAGGTTCAGGCCGGCGCCGGAGCCGCCCTTGAAGATCATGCCCTCTTCCTTGTACCAGTCGAGGATCGACTCCATGGAGTCGTCGACGGACAGGATGAAGCAGGCGGAGACCTGCTGCGGCTGGGGCGTGCCGACGTTGAACCACACCGGGGAGTTGAAGCTGAAGATCTGGTGCAGGAGGGCGTAGGTCAGCTCGTGCTCGAAGATCTCCACGTCGGCCGGCGACGAGAAGTAGTCGTGGTCCTCGCCGGCCTTCGTGTACGTCTTCACGATCCGGTCGATCAGCTGCTTCAGACCGGTCTCGCGCTGCGGGGTACCGACCGCGCCGCGGAAGTACTTGCTGGTGACGATGTTGACCGCGTTCACCGACCAGAAGTCGGGGAACTCGACTCCGCGCTGCTCGAAGTTGACCGAGCCGTCGCGCCAGTTGGTCATGACGACGTCACGGCGCTCCCAGTTCACCTCGTCGTAAGGGTGCACGCCGGGGGTGGTGTGGATGCGCTCGATACGCAGGCCGCCCTTGGCAGCCTTGGTCCCCTTGGCGCGGGAACCACGTGCCGAGCTGCTCGCCGTCTCTGTCATGCCGCTGCCTCCCATATGCGGGCAAAAACGCCCTAAAGTGCCAGCGATATTCCGCGGCACAGTGCTGTGTCTGTGTATCTACGTCTCTTCGCACGGCCGACCGGCCGCGATCCGGTGCGCGAGCACCGGATCGCGGGCAGCCCGGTCAGTCGGCGGCGGAGGCGGGCACGGGGACCGGGGCGGTCCCGCCGTGCTCGCACTCTTCGGGGTGAGGCCGCGGCTCGCGCAGTTCCGCGATGGCGGTCTCGAAGTCTTCGAGGGTGTCGAACGCTTTGTAGACGGACGCGAACCGCAGGTACGCGACCAGGTCGAGCTCCTGCAACGGGCCGAGTATGGCCAGACCCACGTCGTGGGTGGTCAGCTCGGCGCTCCCGGTGGCGCGCACCGCCTCCTCGACCCGCTGGCCGAGCTTGGCGAGGGCGTCCTCGGTGACCGGCCGCCCCTGGCACGCCTTGCGCACGCCCGAGATGACCTTGGTACGACTGAAGGGTTCGGTCACCCCGCTGCGCTTGATCACCATCAGCGAGGCCGTCTCCACCGTCGTGAAGCGACGGGAGCAGTCGGGGCACTGACGGCGCCGGCGGATCGACGTGCCGTCGTCCGTGGTGCGGCTGTCGACGACGCGGCTGTCGGGGTGCCTGCAGAAGGGGCAGTGCATGGTTCCCTCACCCTCCTTCTCGGCACGACTGAATCACCCCACGGAGGCCCTCGACGACGGAGACGGACTCTGTCGGGGGCTCGCGGAGCAGCCACCAGCATATGCGATCCCGGGAGCCACAGAGGACCCATGGACCACAACTTCTGGGAGGCCGCGCTCATCCAACCACTAGATCTTGGGTTGCGGTGGATTTGGATACCTCTGCGTGTCGCGGCGTCCGATAGCCGGATACGAGGGCTGCCGGTGCCAGACTGGGCGCAGGGCCGAACGGCGGCTACCCGACCGGGAAGGGTACCGTAAGCAGCGGAGGCCGAGCCGAACCCGCGTTCGCCCATCCGATCGCCTATACACCCCGCGTTCTACCCAGGCAGGGCGATCTGCGATTTTTCACTCGAACGTGTGTTTGGCGCAACCTTTCGAAAGCAACTACCGTTGTCCAGCTAGGGAGAACATTTCGAGAGGGGCCGACGTGACCACCACCGCAGACAGTGCCGCCATCACTGCCCAGAACCGCTCCCAGAACCGACTCGAGCCGGTGCATGCCATGAACGACGCAAACCTGAACCCGGACGCGGACGCCGCAGTGCGCCCCGCACGCTCGCTGCCAGGTCGACCTCCAGGCATCCGCGCGGACAGCTCCGGGCTCACGGACCGGCAGCGGAGGGTCATCGAGGTCATTCGCGACTCCGTGCAGCGCAGGGGTTACCCGCCGTCGATGCGGGAGATCGGCCAGGCGGTCGGCCTGTCCAGCACGTCGTCGGTGGCACACCAGCTGATGGCGCTGGAGCGCAAGGGCTTCCTGCGTCGCGACCCGCACCGGCCCCGGGCCTACGAGGTGCGCGGCTCGGACCAGCCCAGCTCGCAGCCCACGGACACCACCGGCAAGCCCGCCGCCTCCTACGTTCCCCTCGTCGGCCGGATCGCGGCCGGCGGCCCGATCCTCGCCGAGGAGTCGGTCGAGGACGTGTTCCCGCTGCCCCGCCAGCTCGTCGGCGACGGTGAGCTCTTCGTCCTCAAGGTCGTCGGCGACTCGATGATCGAGGCCGCCATTTGCGACGGCGACTGGGTCACGGTCCGCCGTCAGCCCGTCGCGGAGAACGGCGACATCGTCGCCGCGATGCTGGACGGCGAGGCCACCGTCAAGCGCTTCAAGCGCGAGGACGGCCACGTCTGGCTCCTCCCGCACAACGCCGCCTACCAGCCGATCCCCGGCGACGAGGCGACCATCCTCGGCAAGGTCGTCGCGGTCCTGCGCCGGGTCTGACCCCGCCGCTCCCTAGCCAGCCCCCGGGACCCACTGCGCCGGTCCCGGGGGTTGTTGTGTCTTCTCTGTTGCTTATCTGCCGTCGGCTCGGGCCGTCGCGTCGATCGCGGCGAGCGAGCGGCGGACCTGGTTGCGGTCCGTCGTGTACCAGAAGTCCGGCAGCGTGGCCCGCAGGAAGCTCCCGTACCGGGCCGTGGCCAGGCGGGGGTCCAGAACGGCGACGACACCACGGTCACCCGAGGCCCGGACGAGCCGGCCCGCGCCCTGGGCCATCAGCAGGGCGGCGTGCGTGGCGGCGACGGCCATGAAGCCGTTGCCGCCGTGTTCCTCGACCGACTTCTGGCGGGCGCTCATCAGCGGGTCGTCGGGGCGTGGGAAGGGGATCCGGTCCATGACCACCAGCTGGCAGCTGGGGCCGGGCACGTCCACGCCCTGCCACAGCGACAGTGTCCCGAACAGGCAGGTCTTCGGATCGGCCGCGAAGTTCTTGATCAGCTCGCCGAGCGTCTCCTCGCCCTGGAGCAGGATCGGGTTGTCGAGCCGGCCGCGCAGCTCCTCGGCGGCCGCCTTGGCGCCGCGCATGGAGGAGAACAGCCCGAGGGTGCGACCGCCCGCCGCCTCGATCAGCTCGGCGAGCTCGTCCATCATGTCGCCGCGGGTGCCTTCACGGCCGGGCGTGGCCAGGTGCTTGGCGACGTAGAGGATGCCCTGCTTCGGGTAGTCGAAGGGCGAGCCGACGTCCAGGCCCTTCCACAGCGGCACGTCGTCGCCCTCGACGCCTTCCGGGGAGAGGCCCAGGGACGCGGCGACGCCGTTGAAGTCCCCGCCGATCTTCAAGGTGGCGGAGGTCAGGACGACCGAACGGTCCTCGAAGAGCTTCTCGCGCAGCAGACCGGACACCGACAGCGGGGCGACGCGGAGGGTCGCACCGAAACGGTCGTGGCGCTCGTACCAGACGACGTCGTACTCGGAGCCGTTCGTGATCCGCTCCGCCACCGCGTGGATGCTCTCCACCGCCGCCAGAGCCTGCTTGCGGACCGCGTCCTCGTCGTGGACGGACTTGTCGCGGGTGGCACCGATCGCCGAGATCACATTGCGCGCGGCGTCCCGCAGGGACATCAGGGCGTAGCCGAGGTCCTCGGGAGTCTGCTCCAGGCGGCCCGGGAGCGCCAGCTCCATGACGCGTTCGAAGGACTCGGAGGCGGTCTGCAGGGCGTCCGCGATCTTCTCGTCGACCAGTTTGGCGGAGCGCTTCACGGCCCGGTTGACCTGGCCCGGAGTAAGTTCGCCGGTGGCGACCCCGGTCACCCTGGAGACCAGCTCGTGAGCCTCGTCCACGATCAGCACCTCGTGCTGCGGCAGCACCGGCGCGCCCTCGATGGCATCGATGGCGAGGAGCGCGTGGTTGGTGACGACCACGTCCGCGAGCTTGGCCCGCTCGCGGGCGGCCTCGGCGAAGCACTCGGCTCCGTACGCGCATTTCGTCGCGCCCAGGCACTCGCGGGAGGAGACCGAGATCTGCGACCAGGCCTTGTCCGACACGCCCGGGGTCAGGTCGTCGCGGTCGCCGGTCTCCGTCTCGTCGGCCCAGTCGCGCAGGCGCAGCAGGTCCTGGCCGAGCTTGCTGGTGGGTGCGGCCGCCTCGAACTGGTCGAAGAGGCCGTCCTCCTCGTCCTGCGGAGCACCCTCGTGCAGGCGGTGCAGGCACAGGTAGTTGGACCGGCCCTTGAGCATGGCGAACTGCGGGCGGCGGCGCAGCTGCGGATGCAGTGCGTCCACCGTCCGGGGCAGGTCACGCTCGACGAGCTGCCGCTGGAGGGCGAGGGTTGCGGTGGCCACGACCACGCGCTCGCCGTGGGCGAGGGCCGGCACCAGGTAGCCGAGGGACTTTCCGGTGCCGGTACCCGCCTGGATGAGCCGGTGGGAGTTGTCGTCGATCGCTTCGGCGACGGCTTCGGCCATGGCCACCTGGCCGGGGCGCTCCGTGCCGCCGACGGCGGAGACGGCGGCGTGCAGCAGGTCGGGGAGGGAGGGCTTCGTCATAGCACTGCCAACCCTACGGGGCCTCGCTGACAGGGGGTGCACACCGACGGGGATTCATGGCCGGTGGAGGGGGTTGGGCACGGTGCCGTACTGCACGGCGTGCGGGCGGTCGGGGCGGTCGCGGTAGCCGTCCTCGTACAACCGGTTCCTGTTCAGACACAGCCTCGCGATGCGTTCGCCGAGCAGGTCGAAGAGCTCGTAACGGTCCTTGAGCTCGGGGAAGCGGGCCTGGTGCCGCAAGATCTCGGCCCGTGCGAGCGACCAGAAATCGCCCTCGGGGACGCCGAGGCGGTCCTCGCACAGGGCCGCCAGGTAGCGGAAGACTCCGATGAACAGGCCTGAATGGATGAACTGCGGCAGGAAGTCAGCGGGCTCGGTGAGCAGGACGGCCCGGACCTCGTCGGGTACGCAGGCCAGCTCGGGCAGCGGCTCGTCGCTGATGTTGACGTCGTCGACGAAGTCCTTGATCGCCAGCCGGACCGGGACGTCGTGTTCGTCGAAGATCACGACGGCGTTCTCGCCGTGCGGGGAGAAGACGGTGCCATAGCGGTAGAGGAAGTGGAGCAGCGGGGGCAGGACCGCGGCGAAGAGCCGCGTCAGCCAGGCGGTGGGGGTCAGGCCGGAGCGGGCGACGAGCTCGGCGGTGAAGGACCGGCCGCGGGGGTCTGTGTGGAGCAGCGCGGCGAGCGTACGGGCGCGCTCCCCCGCCGCGAGGAGGCCGGTGAGGGGCTCACGCCAGATCGCGCCGAGGAGCTCCTTGTACTGGTACGGGACCTCGGGGAGCCGGTCGTACACGGGGTGGCGCACGGTGACGGAGGCGACCTCGCCGAGCAGGATCACCTGGCATTCGTCCCGCAGGAAGGGGTCCGCGTCGCGGAGGGAGTGGATCCAGGCGGTGACGGCGGGGGCCGCGAGGGCGAGGTCGGAGGGCAGTCCGCGCCAGACCATGGTGTTGAAGACGGAGAGCGGGAGCTTGACGCTGTGGCGGTCGGGACGGCTGAGGTTGAGGAAGGTGCGGATCGACTGCTGGGGCAGGCGGACGTCCGGGTCGGCGGGGAGGGGGACGAGGTCGCCGGAGGCGAGTGCCGGGGCGAAGAGGGGGACGACGACCTCGTCCCACTGCCAGGGGTGCACGGGGAAGTAGAGGTAGCGCAGCGGGTCGAGGCCGCGGTCGCGGAGGGTCTGGTCGAAGGCCGCTCGGGTGACGGGGTCGAGCTCGGCGGAGTAGAGGCGGGCGGGGTCCTCCAGGCCGGCGGTGCCGCGGTATACGGCGAGCGAGGTGTGGGCGGCGAGCCAGGGCAGGCGCTGGCGGTTGCGGGCCTCGGGGGCCCAGGCTGCCGTGTCGGAGGAGGACAGTCCGATGCGGCCCTTGTTGAGGACGAGCCAGGGGTGGCCGGTCTGGTGGCCTTCGAGGGCCGCGTAGTCGAGATCGGCGAGGACGTCCGCGGTGAGGGCGGTGTGGTCGATCCGCGCGTCGGCGGCGAGGGTGGCGCTGAGCTCGCGGACGAGGTGCCCGAGGGTGGCTCCGTCGAGCCCGAGGAGGCTGCGGGCGCGGACGAGGAAGGCGTACGGGTCCCCGAAGGAGGCCGGGGCGGGCGGTGCGGGAGCGGGCGGTGTGAGGGTGATGGTGTCCGGTGTGACATGCCAGCTGCCGTACGAGCGGCGGCGGGCCCGGAAGCCGAGGCTGCTGCCGTCGTCGAGGGTCAGGGTCCAGGCGTCGCCGGCGGCGGCCGGGGCGGGGACGGGGCGGATGATCTCCTCGTAGGCGAATTCGGCGAGCATCTTGGCGAGGAGCCGGCGCGCGGCGGTATCCCAGGTCGGGAGCGTGAGTTCGGGCGGCGTGCAGGGGTGCTGGGGCGACGGCGGCAGGACCGGCTCCGCCGGGTCGGGGGCTGCTGGGAAGTTCGGCACGATACTCCTCGAAGATCGGGAACTTTGCTGCGCGACGCAGAGTTTTCGAAGGGAGAGGTGCGAGCGACGACGGCGGTCGGGACGTGCGGGGCGGCGATCACAGGAGATTGCGCAGCGCCCGCTCCCGGACCATCAGGGCGGCGCGCTTCTCGGGGAGGTCGATTTCCGCCTGGCAGCGGAAGCCTGAGTTGAGGAAGGCCGATACGGAGGGGGTGTTGCGGATGTCCGGTTCCGCGATGACGCGTGTGCAGCGGGGGCGGTTGCCGAGGACGAGGTCGGCGACGGCGCGGAGCAGGGCCGTGCCCAGCCCGCGGCCGCGGTTCGTGCCGTCTCCGATGAGCAGGTGGATACCCGTGTCGTGGGGGCGCGCCGGATAGTGGCGGGAGAGCGGGTCGAGGTCGGCCCGGTAGATCTCCCAGTAGCTCATCGGTGTGCCGTCGAGGAGGCCGAGGCAGGGGATGCTGCGGCCGTCGCCGTCGAGCTGGGACCGCAGGTGGGCCGCGGTGACGGCGGCGGGGCCGGCGAGCTCCCAGTAGGCGGCCACCTCGGGGTCGTTCATCCAGCCGGTGAGGAGTTCCAGGTCTCGGCCCGGCCGTACGGGTTCGAGGCGGAAGGCTCCGGCCCGGGTGGTCGCGCTGCCCCAGGTGGCCGGTGAATCCAGCAGGTCGGCCTCGGCGAGCAGGGGCAGCACGTCGGCGTTGAGGCGGGGTGTGGCGGTGTGCCGGACGGCGCCGAGGGCGTATACGGCGTCAGGGGCGTCCAGACCGCTTCCGGCGTAATCGGCGGCGGTGTCCGTGAGGCGCATCGGGGGCTCTCCTCCGCGTCGGGCGCCGACGCGTCAATCGTGAAGGGGGTTGGTGATGGTGACGTAGACGGACTGGGTGTCGACGGGGCCGACGAGCTCGTCGAGGCCGCCCAGGCGGGTGAGCAGGTTCGCCTTGCAGCGCAGGGTGGGCGAGTCGAGCAGCCGGGTGGGGAGCGGGCCGAGGCCCGCGGCCTTGGCCAGGAAGCGGCGGAAGGCAGCGAGGAGGACGCGTTCGTCGGCGAGGCGTTGCGACCCGAAGGCGCCGATCAGGCCGAACACGTTGTTGATGCCGAGGTAGTAGGCGAAGCGTTCGTCGGTGACGGCGTCGGAGACGAAGGTGTCGCTGCGGCCGCCGATTCCGGGGAGCCGTCGCTCCAGTTCGGCGCGGCGGGATTCGCGGAAGTAGTAGCCCTGGTTGTCGCGGTATCGGCCGCCTGTCGGCCACCCGACCGGGTCGAGGAGGACCAGGGTGTTCTGCTGGTGCGCTTCGAGGGCGATGCCCGCGAGGGCGTCGAAGGCGAGGACCGGCAGGACGACGTGGTCGAGGTAGCGCAGGAACCACTCGGTGGCGACGGCCGAGGTGGTGTGGCCGGTGGCGGAGGCGATGCCGGAGACGATCTCGGCGAGGCGGGAGCTCATGGTGGTCCGGCCGGGCCACGGGCGGGGAGAGGTGAGCGCGGCGATGCAGACGGCGTCGTCGCCCGAGCGGAAGGGGTTGTGACGGAGCAGGGCGTCGAGGCCGGGGACGGGGGTGCCGTCCGGGGCGTCCACGGCCACCCAGGCAGGGTCGCGGACGATGTCGAAGCCGGGGTGGGCCGCCTGCCACTCCTCGGTGAGGCCGGTGCGGAGCAGTCGGTGGACCTCGACGCCTCGGTGGAGTTCCTTGCGGAGGTTCTCACGGCGGGAGTTGGTGATGCGCAGGCCCAGGGAGAGCTTGAGCATCGCGGGGGCGTCTGGCCGGTGGACGGTGCGGACGGAGGAGGTCGGGTACCAGGCCTCGCCGTGTGGGCCCAGGTCGTGCAGGAGTCCCGCCTCGCGCAGGGCTGTGACGGAGGGCCGCTGGAGGAGGTCGCGGGCCTGCCAGGGGTGCAGGGGAAGGGGGGTGGTGCCGTTGGGCAGGGGAAGTCGGGGGGCGAGCCGGCCGAGGAGTTGGTGGGCGGAGACGGGGCGGCCGCGCTCGGTCCAGGCTGATTCGGTGGCGAGCACGGAGGGGGCGACCGCGAACCAGTGCAGGGGGAAGGAGCCGTGGAGTTCGGGTGAGTAGCGGCGGGCCTCGGTCTCTGAGAGTCCTTCGCGGCTCTTCGGGTCGGGCTGGAGGGGGTGGCCGAGGAGGAGTGACTGTTCGGCGGTGAGGAAGCGGTCCGCGCAGGCGGGGGCCGGGGCGGTGGGGCGCTCACGCCGGTCGGCGATGAACTCGGTGGTACGGCGTACCGAGTCGGCGACCCGGCCGACGAGGTCGGCGCTGCCGCGGCCGTCGCTCGCGCCCTCGCGGGCGATGAGCGCGGCGAGGGTGACGGCGTCCAGGCACGGCGCGGTGGCGGGGGTGCCTTCGAGGCGGGCCGGGCCGAAGCGGTGCCAGCCGGCGTGGGACCAGTGGCGGACAGCGACCAGCACGGCGGTGCCGGATGCGGGAAGGGGGATGCGCAGGGGGCTGCCGGTGGGGCCGTCGGGGCGGTGGAGTCCGGTTTCACGGACCCAGCATCGGAGCAGGTTCTCGACCGCCGCGGCCTCGGCGGCGACGGCCGGGTCGGGGTGGTCCAGCGGGTCGGGTCCGGCGGTCGGCTGCGGTCGGATGAAGCCAGGCAGGCCGGTGCGGGCTCCGGGCGTGCCGTCTTTCTGTCGGGGCACGGTGGCGGTCGCCCCGATGGCGGCTGCGGCGGGCTGCGGGGACGTGCCGCCTGAGGTGGCCTGCGGGGGCAGCGGGTGCCCGGCGGTGCTCCCGTCGGGGTGGGCGCCGGCGGCGAAGTGGCGCCCGGGGGCAGGTTCGGTCGGGAAGGCCTGTGGTTCGGTCGGGGGGCAGTGCTGCGAATCGGCCGGGGAGGCTTGCCGATCGGCCTCGCCCGGCGCCGGGTCGGCGGCCTGCGGTTGCTCCGCGCTGCGGGGGGTGGAGCCGGCAGGCGAGGTCGGCGCGCTCGGGGCCGGCGCGCCGGTGGCGGGTGCGGGCGTGGGGGGCCGCTGTGACGGGGCAGGTTCCGGTGCGGGGCCGACGGCCGTCGGGGGTGCGGGCTCCGGCACCGGCGACGGCCGTAGCGGGGCGGCCGGTTCGGGCTCTGGGCGCGGCGGCGCCGTGCGGGCCGGGTCGGGCAGTGGCTGCGGGTGGGCCGCCCCTTCATCGGCGGTTGCGGGCAGGGATGTGGCGGAAGCAGGCGTGTCCGGAAGGGAGGTGGGTCGCAGGGGTGCGGTCGGGGTGACGGGGGTCGTCGGGGTGGACTGGTGCGGGTCTGGCATCGCGTGTCCTCGGGGTGCGGGTCAGCGGGTCCGGCGGGCGGCGGCCGCGATGGCGTCGGCCAGGCGGTCGAGGACTGCCGAGGCCTGCTCGTCGGTCAGGGTCAGCGGTGGGAGCAGGCGGACCACGGCGCCGTGGCGGCCGCCGAGTTCGACGATGAGACCGCGTTCCAGGCACCCTTGGCGGACGGCCGCGGCGAGGGCCGACGCGGCGGCCCCGGTGTCGGGGTCGACGAGTTCGAGGCCGATCATGAGGCCGCGGCCCCGCACGTCCCCGATGCAGGGGTGGCCGGAGGCCAGGCCGCGCAGGGCGGCCAGCATCCGATCGCCGAGGACGGCGGCGCGTTCCGCGAGCCGGTTCTCGCGGACGAAGGCGAGCGTGGCGGTACCGGCGGCCATGGCGAGCTGGTTGCCTCGGAAGGTGCCGGCGTGGGCTCCGGGCGTCCACACGTCCAGGCCGGACCGGTACACGATCACGGCGAGGGGCAGGCTGCCGCCGATCGCCTTGGACAGGACCATCACGTCGGGGACCACCCCGGCGTGGTCGACGCCCCAGAAGGCTCCGGTCCGGCCGACTCCCGTCTGGACCTCGTCGGCGATGAGGGGGATCCCTCTGGACGCGGTGATCTCGCGCATGCGCCGCAGCCAGCCGTCCGGGGCGGGGTTGACCCCGCCCTCGCCCTGGACCGGTTCGACGATCAGGCCTGCGGGCAGGGGGACTCCGCCCTTGGGGTCGTCGAGGAGGTTCTCCGTCCAGCGGGCGGCGAGTTCGGCACCCTCGGCGCCCCCGACGCCGAACGGGCAGCGGAAGTCCTGGGGGTAGGGAAGCCGGGTCACCCGGACCTCGGAAGCACCCCCCGAGGCGTCCAGGGCGCCGGCGGTCATGCCGTGGTAGGCCCCGGTGAAGGCGAGCAGGCCGGAGCGACCCGTCGCGGTGCGGACCAGTTTGAGGGCGGCTTCCACGGCGTCCGTGCCGGCGGGCCCGCAGAACTGGATCCGCGCGTCGGCGGCCAGCGCCGGTGGCAGGTTGGCGAACAGCTCCGTGGTGAAGGCGTCCTTGACCGGTGTCGCGAGGTCCAGCACGTGGAGCGGGGCACCCGAGTCCAGGACGCCGCGGACGGCTTCCAGCACCACCGGGTGGTTGTGTCCGAGCGCGAGGGTGCCGGCACCGGAGAGGCAGTCGAGGTAACGGCGGCCGTCGGCGCCCTCGATGGTCAGCCCGCGGGCCCGCACCGGGACGATGGGCAGGGAGCGGGCGTAGGTCCGGGCGGCGGACTCCCGCTGCGCCTGCCTGCGCAGGATGCCGTCATGGCCTGCTGTGCGGCTGCCCTGCGGCGGTACTTGGGGCTTCGCCTGCGGTGGGGGCTGCGTCGCGGCCGGCGCCCCGGCCGGCTCCGTGAAACCCACGAACGTCGCTCCTCCCGCACTGACTGCACTGACGGATTGCCCTTCGAACACCAACGCTCCCCCCATCCCCCGTACGTACCAACGACGGTGACGGCGGCGGATCACGGGTGGGCCCATGATCCTTGTCAAGAAGTGAGCAAAAGGAACCGCTGACCCGGGCTGCGTCGTCCAAGGCGGCAGCGGCATAGTGGGGGGCTCCACTCCACGCCTCGAACCTCCAGGGGGACGAACGACATGCGACCGAACCGACCGGTCACCGCGACGCTGTGCGCGGCCGCCCTCGTGCTGACCGCCGCCGCCTGCGGCCCCGGCGACGGGGAGGCCGGCGGCGACGCCAAGCCGACCGTGGCGGCGAGCCTGCCGAACACGGACGGGATCAAGATCCCGGACCAGCTCAAGGAGAAGCTCAAGGAACGCGGCATCGACGTGGAGAAGTGGAAGGGGGGTGAGTGGAAGAACTGGAAGCAGGAGGACTGGCTCCGCGAGGCGGGCGACTACATCAACCCGATCATCGAGGACCTGTGGGACCCGGACCGCATGCGCGACGCCGAGCAGCCGCAGCGCCCGGCGGTCGACCCGGACGCGGGCAAGGACCAGGGCGTCACCGACCCGACCCCGGCGCCGGTGGCGGCGAAGCCGGCCAACGCGCCCTACCACGGGAGCATTCCGGAGTCGGGCAAGGTCTTCTTCGACGGCCCCGAGGGTTCGATGGTCTGCTCGGCCACCGTGGTCAAGGACCCCGCGCACCCCGGCAAGTCGAACCTGGTCTGGACCGCGGGTCACTGCGTGCACGCGGGCAAGGCGGGCGGCTGGTACCGCAACATCGCCTTCGTCCCCTCCTACAACAACGCGGGCAAGCCGTCGGCGCAGCTCAAGGGCGCGCCGCGCGAGCAGGTGGCTCCGTACGGCGTGTGGTGGAGCGACTGGGCCCAGACCTCCGACCAGTGGATCGCGACCGGCGGTCCCACCGGCGGCGCGGGTGCCCCGTACGACTTCGCGGTGCTGCACGTGACGCCGGAGAAGGGCAGCGGCAAGTCCCTGGAGGAGACGGTCGGCTCGGCGCTTCCGGTGGAGTTCGCCGCGCCCGCCGTGCCGAAGGTCGCGAGCCTCACGGCGACGGGTTACCCGGCGGCGGCCCCGTTCGACGGCCAGAAGGCCTTCCAGTGCACGGACCGGCCGGGACGGCTGACCCTGAAGGCGAACGAGCCGGTGATGTACCGCATCGGCTGCACCATGACCGGGGGCGCCTCCGGCGGCGGCTGGGTCGCGCTGGGCTCCAACGGCAAGCCCGCGCTGGTGTCGAACACCTCGATCGGCCCGGCCAAGGCCGGCTGGCTCGCCGGACCGCGGCTGGGACCGGAGGCGAAGGGCATCTTCGACGCGGTCAGCGCCAAGTTCAAGTAGCCCGCGCTCCGGGGCCCCGGCCCTGAAGCGGGAGCGAACGACCGAGGGCCCCCTGCACACCGCAGGGGGCCCTCACCCGTCAAACCGTCACGGCGGCCATGGCCGCCGTGGCCGCGGGGGCCGCCGTGCCGTCACCGGCGGTCGGCCGACACCGGCCCGACTACTGCTTCGCCAGCGCGTACGGTGCCAGGTCCGCCGCCAGTTCCTGGTGGACGCGCGCCTTGAGCAGGGTGCCCTCCGGGGTGTGCTCCTCGGAGATCACCTCACCCTCGGCGTGTGCCTTGGCGACCAGCGAGCCGCGGGTGTACGGCACCAGGGCCTCCACCTCGACCTCGGGCCGCGGCAGTTCGGCGTCGATGAGCGCGAGGAGTTCCTCGATACCCATGCCGGTCCGCGCCGAGACGGCGATGGAGTGCCGCTCGATCCGCAGCAGCCGCTGCAGGACGAGCGGGTCCGCGGCGTCGGCCTTGTTGATCACGACGACCTCGGGCACGTTCACCGCGCCGACCTCGCGGATCACCTCGCGCACCGCCGCCAGCTGCTCCTCCGGTGCCGGGTGCGAACCGTCGACGATGTGCAGGATCAGGTCGGAGTCGCCGACCTCCTCCATCGTGGAGCGGAACGCCTCGACGAGGTGGTGGGGCAGGTGCCGGACGAATCCGACGGTGTCGGCCAGGGTGTAGACCCGGCCGCTCGGCGTCTCGGCCCGGCGCACGGTCGGGTCGAGGGTGGCGAACAGTGCGTTCTCCACCAGCACGCCCGCGCCCGTGAGGCGGTTGAGCAGCGAGGACTTGCCTGCGTTGGTGTAGCCGGCGATGGCGACCGAGGGCACCTTGTTGCGGCGCCGTTCCTGCCGCTTGATGTCGCGGCCGGTCTTCATCTCCGCGATCTCCCGGCGCATCTTCGCCATCTTCTCGCGGATCCGTCGCCGGTCGGTCTCGATCTTGGTCTCACCGGGGCCTCGGGTGGCCATGCCGCCACCGCCGCCGCCGCCCATCTGCCGGGACAGCGACTGACCCCAGCCGCGCAGTCGCGGCAGCATGTACTGCATCTGCGCGAGCGCGACCTGCGCCTTGCCCTCTCGGGACTTGGCGTGCTGGGCGAAGATGTCGAGGATCAGGGCGGTCCGGTCGACCACCTTGACCTTGACGACGTCTTCGAGGGCGATGAGCTGGCCGGGGCTGAGCTCACCGTCGCAGACGACGGTGTCGGCGCCGCTCTCCATGACGATGTCACGCAGCTCGCGGGCCTTGCCGGAACCGATGAAGGTGGCCGGGTCGGGCTTGTCGCGGCGCTGGATCACGCCGTCCAGTACGAGAGCACCCGCCGTCTCGGCGAGGGCGGCGAGCTCCGCGAGGGAGTTCTCCGCGTCCTGCACCGTGCCGGAGGTCCAGACACCGACGAGTACGACGCGCTCCAGGCGGAGCTGTCGGTACTCGACCTCGGTGACGTCTTCGAGCTCGGTGGAGAGGCCGGCCACGCGGCGCAGGGCCGCGCGCTCGGAGCGGTCGAACTGGTCGCCGTCCCGGTCTCCGTCGATCTCGTGGCTCCAGGCGACGTCCTCTTCCATCAGGGCATCGGCCCGAAGGCTCTCGGTGAAGCTCTGCGAGTCACGCACGTCAGATGCGTCCCGCGCGTCCTGGGAAGGGGAAGAAGAGGAGGTCATTGGATCCTTACGTCGATTCGAATAGCAGTGTCACGCCTGGCGGGGACACGGTAGCTGTCACGTCCAACGTGTCACACCGCCCGGGGATTCCCCGAACGGACCCGTCGATGGTGACATGCCCGTTCCTCGGCGGTCACACGCTTTTCCCGCCGGGCCCGGCGCTGCCCGGCGCCGCCGTCCCGCCCGGGGCCGCCTTGCCGGGGGCCGCCTTGCCGGGTGCCGCCTTGCCCGGCGCGGTCCGGTCGGCCGCCGGGGCGCTCCACTCCGGGTGCCCCGGCATCGGCGGGGTCTTCGCCCCGTACAGCCACGGCTCCAGGAAGGGTCCCAGGTCGCGGCCCGCTTCCTGCGAGGCCAGGCGGACGAAGTCGGCCGTGCCCGCGATGCCGTCCCGGTACTGCGTGACCCAGCGCCGTTCGATCCGCTCGAAGGCCTGGGCGCCGATCTCCTGCCGCAGCGCGTACAGGATCAGCGCGGCGCCGTCGTAGACCACCGGCCGGAACAGCCCGATCTTCTCGCCCGGCGCGGCCGCCTTCGGGGCGGCCGGCGGACCGCCCGCCGCCCGCCACTGGTCGGAGCGCTGGTACGCCTCGCGCATGCGCCGCTCCAGGGAGTACTTGCCGAGCCCGTCGGCGTACAGGGCCTCGTACCAGGTGGCGTGTCCCTCGTTGAGCCACAGGTCGGACCAGGTGCGCGGGCTGACGCTGTCGCCGAACCACTGGTGGGCGAGCTCGTGGACCATCACCGCCTCGACGTACCACTCGGGGTAGCCCTCGCTGGAGAACAGGCTGCTCTCGAAGAGCGAGAGGGTCTGCGTCTCCAGCTCGAAGCCGGTCGTCGCCCGCGCGATCAGCACTCCGTAGTTCTCGAAGGGGTAGCGGCCGACGCGCTCCTCCATCCACGCGATGTGGCCGGCGGTCTTCTTCAGCCAGGGGTCGAGCCGCTGCCGGTCCTCGGCGGGCACCACGTCGCGCAGCGGCAGCCCGTGCGGTCCGGTCCCGTGCACGACGGCGGAGCGGCCCACGGATACCTGGGCCAGCTCGGTGGCCATCGGGTGCCGGGTCCGGTACGTCCATGTCGTGGAGGGCCCCGAGCGCCGGGCAGGTGCCGCCTGGAGGCCGTTGGCGACGGCGGTGAGGGCGGCGGGGGCGGTGATCCGGAAGGTGAAGAGGGCCTTGTCGGCGGGGTGGTCGTTGCAGGGGAACACGCGGTGGGCGGCGTCCGCCTGGTTGGCCATGGCCAGCCCGTCCTCGGTGGGCACCCAGCCGCCGTCCCCGCGGCCGCGGGGGTCGCTGGTGTGCCGGATCGTGATGCGCAGCGCGCCCCCTTCCGCCACCGCGCGCGGCGGGGTCAGTACGAGGTCCTCCCCCACGCTCTCGAACCGCGCGGGCTCCCCGTTGACCTCGGCGGACGCCACCTTTCCGTGGGTGAAGTCCAGGTTGACGCGCTCCAGCGGCTCCAGCGCCCGGGCGTCGATGACGGTGACGGCGTCGAGCGGGGTCAGGTTGTCCTTGTACGTGAAGGACAGGTCGTACGCGAGCACGTCGTAGCCGGGGTTGCCGAGCTCGGGGAAGAGCCGGTCGCCGATGCCCAGGGGCTTCGGCGGGGGCAGGACCGCGGCGACGAGGGTGAGGGAGGCCGCGGCGAGCAGGGCGGCGCGCAGGCGGGGGGAGGAAAGCTGCATCCACCACCGCTTACCAGCGCGCGCCGCCAGGCCGCGCACGGCGCGCGACGGATCCACCCGAACGGGACCATCCGGCGCCGCTCCGGACCAGGCGGCCTGGTGTCCGTGCGGCGGACGAGCGGCCCCCGCGCGGCCCGCGAGCCCGGCGCCACCGCGGGTCCTGCATGGTCGGCGCCACCCGCGTGGCCGGCGGGGCCGGTGGGACAGACTTGCTCGGCGGGGTCGGCGGGGTCGGCGGAACAGGCATGGTCGGCGACCGGCGGGGTCGGCGGGACGCCGCCGCTACGCCCGGCTGACGTCGTAGACGCCCGGCACGTCCCGCATGGCGCGCATCAGCGCGGGCAGCCCGGCCGCGTCGGGCAGCTGGAGGGTGTAGGTGTGCCGGACCCGCCCCTCGACCGGGGGTTCGACGGTCGCGGAGACCACCTCGACGCCCTCGCGGGCGATGGCCTCGGTCAGGTCGGCCAGCAGATGCGGGCGGCCGAACGATTCAGCGAGCAGGGTGACCCGGCAGTCCGCCGTGGCCCGCCAGTGCACTGCGACGGAGGTGCGGCCCACGGCGCGCATCTGCGCCACGGCCGCGCACTGGACGCGGTGCACGGTGACGGCACCGCCGCGGACCAGGAAGCCGGCGACGGCGTCCGGCGGGACCGGGGTGCAGCAGCCGGCCAGCCGGACGGTGGCGTCGGGCAGGTCGGCCACGGCGTTGGCCCCGCCGCCCCGGGCTCCGACGACCGACAGCGGAGCCCGCGCGGCCGTCGTGGGGGCCATGGCGCGGTCGGGATGGGATTCGAGCCAGCTGCTGATGGCGATGCGGGCGGCGGGTGTCCGGGCGTGGTCCAGCCACTCGGCGGAGGGTCCGGAGGAGGCGTCCTGCGCGAGCAGGAGCTGGACGGTGTCCCCGTCGGACAGCGGCGAGGACAGGGAGGCGAGGCGCCCGTTCACGCGGGCGCCGATACAGCCGTGGGCCGCCTCGCCGTGCTGCGCGTAGGCGGCGTCGATGCAACTGGCCCCGGCCGGGAGGCCCAGGGTGCCGCCGTCGGCCCGGAACACGGTGATCTCCCGGTCCTGCGCCAGCTCGGCGCGCAGCACGGTCCAGAAGGTGTCGGGGTCGGGAGCCGACTGCTGCCAATCGAGCAGCCTGGACAGCCAACCCGGGCGGGTGGGGTCCACCCGCTCCTCGTCCGGGTCGGCGGCGGCGTCCGGTGTCGCGGTGGCGTACGGGTTGCCGAGCGCGACCACGCCGGCCTCGGCGACGCGGTGCATCTGCCGGGTGCGCACGATGACCTCGGCCACGTACCCCTCGGGCGTGGCCACGGCGGTGTGGAGGGACTGGTAGAGGTTGAACTTCGGGGTGGCGACGAAGTCCTTGAACTCCGAGACGACCGGGGTGAAGCAGGTGTGCAGCTCGCCCAGGACGGCGTAGCAGTCGGCGTTCTCGCCGACGAGGATGAGGATGCGGCCGAAGTCGGAGCCGCGTAGTTCGCCGCGCGTGCGGGAGATCCGGTGGACGGAGACGAAGTGCCGCGGCCGGACCTGCACTTCGGCGGCGATGCCGGCCTCGCGCAGGACGGTCCGTACGGAGTCGGCGATGCCGGGCAGCGGGTCGCGTTCGCCCGCGTGGGCGGCGATGAGGGCGCGGGTGCTCTCGTACTCCTCGGGGTGCAGGATCGCGAAGACGAGGTCTTCCAGTTCGGTCTTGAGGGCCTGTACGCCGAGCCGTTCGGCCAGGGGGATCAGGACGTCGCGCGTGACCTTGGCGATGCGGGCCTGTTTCTCGGGGCGCATCACGCCCAGGGTGCGCATGTTGTGCAGCCGGTCGGCGAGTTTGATCGACATGACGCGGACGTCGTTGCCGGTGGCGACGAGCATCTTGCGGAAGGTCTCCGGCTCGGCGGCGGCACCGTAGTCGATCTTCTCGACCTTCGTGACGCCGTCGACGATGAAGCAGACCTCGTCGCCGAACTCGGCGCGGACCTGATCGAGGGTCACGTCGGTGTCCTCGACGGTGTCGTGGAGCAGAGAGGCCGTCAAGGTGGTGGTTTCGGCGCCCAGTTCGGCCAGGATCAGCGTAACGGCGAGCGGATGTGTGATGTACGGCTCACCACTTTTTCGCATCTGGCCGCGGTGGGAGCTCTCCGCGAGGAGATACGCGCGCCGCAGAATGGACATATCGGCGTCGGGATGGTGGGCGCGGTGGGCCTCTGCGACGTGGCCGATCGCGTCCGGGAGCCGGTCCCGGGACGTCGGCCCGAGCAGCGCAGCGCGCCCGAGCCGGCGCAGATCGAGCCTGCTCCGGCCCCGTCTGCGGAGCTCAGAGCGCGCTTCGGGGTGTGCTTCGGGGTTCGTGGCCTCTGCACTCATGGGCACCTCCGGCGGCTTCGACCGGCGGTGGCGGGCATGGGGTGAGCCCTCAGGGCCGGTGCCTGATGTTACCGACCCCACCACGTGGCGCAGTCCACCTCTCGCACAGCGTGAAACGGATCACCCATTAGAGGGAAGCTTCAGCAGAAGGCCGTTTCGGTGAGCCAGGCCGCGTCGAACTCACCGGCGGCGACGATGACGGCCGGTCCGGTCATGTCGATCTGCCCGTCGGGGTGTTCGGTGATGACGAGCGTTCCGCCGGGCAGGTCGACGGTGTACGTGGCCGGTTCGCCGGTGGCGGCGGGGTCGGCGCCGTCGCGGCGGATGGCGGCCACGGCGACGGCGCAGGCGCCGGTGCCGCAGGAGCGGGTCTCGCCGGAGCCGCGCTCGTGGACGCGCATGGCGACGTGCCGGGGGCCGCGGTCGACGACGAACTCGACGTTGACACCCGTCGGGTAGGCGGACGCCGGGCTGGACAGCGGGGCGGTGAGGAGGTTCCCGGCGTCGTCGAGGCTTTCGACGAACGCGACCGCGTGCGGGTTCCCCATGTTCACGTTGCGGGCGGGCCAGCTGCGCGGTCCGACGCTGACGGTGACCTCGCCCTCGGGGAGCGCGGCACGGCCCATGGAGACGGTGACGTCGCCCCCCTTGTCGAGGTGCACGCGCTTGACGCCGCCGCGCGTGGCGACGGCGAGGTCCCCGGGCTCGACGTGGCCGGCGTACTGGAGGTAGCGGGCGAAGACGCGCACGCCGTTGCCGCACATCTCGGCGACGGAGCCGTCGCTGTTGCGGTAGTCCATGAACCACTCCGCCTCGTCGGCCAGGTGCGCCGCCTCGGGGTGCGCGGCGGACCGGACGACGTGGAGGACCCCGTCGCCGCCGATGCCGGCGCGCCGGTCGCAGAGCTTCGCGACGGCGGACGCGGGCAGCTCGACTGCGTTGTCCGGGTCCGGGACGATCACGAAGTCGTTCTCGGTGCCGTGGCCCTTGAGGAAGGGGAGAGTGGTCTGCGTCACCCGCCCATGGTACCGAGGCCCAGCTCAGAGGCGCCGGGCGGCCCTGCGGCGATCACCGGCCGCCCGGGTCGGTCACCCGGGCGTCAGGAGCGTGGCGGGTTCCGGGGGTCTCACGTTTTCCGGGCGCCGTCACAGGCACCGGGGGCAGTCGGCGGAGCCGGAGGCCGTCACGGGCACCGGGGGCCGTCAGCGGAGCCGGGCGACCCGGTAGACGGCGAGACCTACGACGACCAGTGCGACCACGGCGTACAGCGCGGCCATGCGCCAGTCCGGGCGGCGGCCGCTCCCCCTGGCCGGGAGGCCGGGCCACGTGTAGCCGACCCGTCGGGCGGCCATCATCCCCCAGCCTCCGGCGCAGCAGCTGATGAGGAAGCCGAGCATGGCGACCACGGCTCCGCCGTCGCCGAACTCGAAGGCGAGCGGGAAGGCGAACATCAGCGAGCCGGCGGCGGCGAGCATCACGATGGGGGCGATCTGCCAGACGCGCAGGCGCCGCTGCGGTCGCAGTTCGACCTCGAACGCGGGTCCGGCGGCCGCCTCGGCCTCGGCGGTGTCCGGGGCGTCCGGGCCGTCGGGGGTCAGCCGCGCGGGGTCGGCGGGCAGCCCGAGGCCCGCGGTCCCGTCCGCTCCGCCGAGAAGCATCGGGTCCGCTTCCCGCCGGGTGTCGTCCCGCCCGGTGTCTCGAGGGCCGGCCTCCATCGCCACGCGCCCTCCCCACTCGGACTCAGTACGCCGCCATGCATCGCAGGTGATCGCACCTGCTGGAGTTTGATGATGGCACGCCCTCAGCCCCGCTACAGGCGCCCGGGGCGTCCCGATGCCATCACGTGATCAGGCTGTAACCGCTCGTTCGACCAACGACTCGGCAAGTCCGGGGAGTTCCGCCCGGTCGGCGGCGGCCCCGCTGAGCCAGTGGACGCGCGGATCCCGGCGGAACCAGGAGTCCTGGCGGCGGGCGAACCGCTTGGTCGCCCGGACGGTCTCGGCCCGGGCCTCGTCCTCGGTGCACTCGCCGGCCAGCGCGGCCAGCACCTGCTGGTAGCCCAGCGCCCGGGAGGCGGTGATGCCGTCGCGCAGCCCGCGGGCCTCCAGCGCGCGGACCTCGTCCACCAGCCCGTCCTCCCACATCCGGTCGACGCGCAGGGCGATCCGCTCGTCGAGCTCGGGCCGGGCCACGTCGACGCCGATCTGGACGGTGTCGTAGACGGACTCGTGGCCGGGCAGGTTCGCGGTGAACGGCTTGCCGGTGATCTCGATGACCTCCAGCGCCCGGACGATGCGCCGGCCGTTGCTGGGCAGGATGGCCCGGGCGGCCTCCGGGTCGGCGGCGGCGAGGCGGGCGTGCAGAGCGCCGGGGCCGCGCAACGCGACCTCCTCCTCCAGCCGGGCGCGGACCTCGGGGTCGGTGCCGGGGAACTCCATGACGTCCAGGGCGCCCCGGACGTAGAGGCCGGATCCGCCGACGAGCACGGGGGTGCGGCCCTCGGCGAGCAGTCGGTCGATCTCCAGGCGGGCCAACCGCTGGTACTCGGCGACGTTGGCCGTGTCGGTGACGTCCCAGATGTCGAGGAGGTGGTGCGGGACGCCGCCGCGCTCCTCGGCCGTCAGCTTGGCGGTGCCGATGTCCATCCCCCGGTACAGCTGCATGGAGTCGGCGTTGACGACTTCGCCGTCGAACCGGCGGGCCAGGGCTACGCCCAGATCGGACTTTCCTGCCGCGGTGGGACCGACGACGGCGATGACCCGCGGGGCGGGGGCTGCTTTCCTCACTGCCCCAGTCTCGCAAACGCCCGGGCATGTACCCGATCGAGCTACGTGACGGGGTGGGGGCGGGGTCGTTGCCCTGGCGAGGTTCCGGCCGTGCGTGCGCCGTGCGCCCGCCCGGCGCAGACCGGTTCGGTCACCGCGGAACTTCACTCACACGAGTAACGTTACGGGAGTAGACATGGGCGTTTTTGATCGGTTTTTTCGTCGTAAGGACGAGGCCGTGACCGAGGAGGTCGCGGCCGCGGCTCCTGCGGCGGAGTCCGGCGCGGCCGAGGAGGCCGAGCCTGCTGTAGCGGAGAGCGAGCCGGTGGAAGCCGTGGAGATTCCGAAGCAGCAGTCGGCGGAGGTGGCCGCGGACAGCGAGGCCGGCGAGGGCGCCCGTACATAGCGAACGCCAACGGAAGGTGACCCATGGGCCTGCTGGACAATCTGAAGGCCAAGCTCGCTCCCGCGAAGGACAAGGTCGGCGATCTCGCGCACCAGCACGAGGGCAGGATCAGCGAGGGTCTGGACAAGGTCGCGAAGGCCGTGGACTCCAAGACCAAGGGCAAGTACAGCGGCCAGATCACGAGCGGGACGGGCAAGGCGAAGGACGCCCTCGGGAAGATCGCGCACAAGGACGCCAAGGACGCCCCCGGCGGGCCGACGCCGCCGGCAGCCTCCTGACGCGGTCAAAAAGGGGCGCGGAACCGGCTGGTGCCGGTTC